>NZ_LFML01000111.1:0-20425 GCF_001044425.1 Streptomyces roseus | reverse complement strand
CGGCGGCCCGGCACACCAGGAGGTGTGCCGGGCCGCCGCGCGCGCGGGAGGGGGTGCGTCAGTGCACGGCGCCCATCAGTGCCTGGACCTTCTTGCGGTACGCGTAGACCGCGAAGCCGGCCAGGGCCGCGGCGAGCGCCTGGAAGGCGATCACCCAGGTGCCGTTCAGGTCGACGCCGCCGATGGACAGGAGGCTGGTGATGCAGTCGCCGGCGGTGACCGCGAGGAACCAGACACCCATCATCTGGGAGGCGTACTTCTGCGGGGCCATCTTCGTGGTGACCGAGAGGCCGACCGGGGAGACGCACAGCTCACCGATGGTCTGGATCATGTAGATCGAGACCAGCCACATCGGGGAGACCTTGGTGCCGTCGCCGGCCATGCCCATCGGGACGATGAAGACGAAGAACGAGGCACCGATCAGGACCAGGCCCATCGCGAACTTCACGATGGTGTTCGGCTCCTGGTTCTTGCGCGCCAGCCACACCCACAGCCAGGCGAAGACGGGGGCCAGCGCCATCACGAACAGCGGGTTCAGCGACTGGTACCAGGTGGCCGAGAAGCCGAGGCCGAAGACGGTGTCGGCGGTCTTGTCGTCCGCGAACAGGGACAGCGTCGAGCCACCCTGGTCGTAGATCATCCAGAAGACGGCGGCCGCGATGAAGAACCAGATGTACGCGGTCATCTTCGACTGCTCGGCGCCCGACAGGTCCTTGTCGCGCTTGATGCGGGTCAGGACGGCGATCGGGATGAACAGACCGGCCAGCGTCAGCGGGACCAGGGCCCAGTTCAGCGTGTAGGCGCCGAGGGCGACGACGGCGCCGTAGAAGACGGCGATGGCCACGACCGCGAGGACGACCTTGGTCAGGACGGCCTTGCGCTCCTGTGCCGAGAGCGGGTTCGGGACGATGCTGCTCTTCGGGCTCAGGTGCTTGGTGCCGAGCAGGAACTGGGTCAGACCCAGGCCCATGCCGACGGCGGCGAGGGCGAAGCCCAGGTGCCAGTTGTGCTCCTTGCCGACCGTGCCGACGACCAGCGGGGCGACGAAGGCGCCGAGGTTGATGCCGACGTAGAACAGCGTGAAGCCACCGTCACGGCGCGGGTCCTCCGGGCCGTCGTACAGGTGGCCGACCATCGTGGAGATGTTGGCCTTCAGCAGACCGGAGCCCACCGCGACGAGGATCAGTCCGACGAAGAACATCGCCTGGCCCGGGAGGGCGAGCGAGAGGTGACCGGCCATGATCACGAAGCCTGCGATGGCGACCGTCTTGCGGGCGCCCCAGACGCGGTCACCGAACCAGCCGCCCGGCATGGCCATCAGGTAGACCATCGAGACGTACACGGAGTAGATGGCCGTGGTGGTGGCCGCGGTCATGGCCAGACCGCCACCCTGGCTGCCCGTCGCGGCGTCGGCGCCGCCCGAGACCAGGTAGTACACCAGGAGTGCACGCATGCCGTAGTAGGAGAAGCGCTCCCACATCTCGGTCATGAACAGAGTGGCCAGGCCACGGGGGTGGCCGAAGAAGGTCTTCTCGGTAGACGGGTCCGCCGAGTCCTTCGTCAGGCTGGAAGCCATGGTCGATCCTTGCTTGCTCGGGACGCTTCGCTTCGTGAGCGGAACAGCGCCCGGTGGGGGGTGGCCGGCACCGGCGACGGGTGTCCCACCCCACGCCCAGGGGTCTGCCCCCGTCCGTGAGGAAGGGGGCAGGGGACATCCGTAACCGGGATCCACGCCCCGGCGCACACATGTGGCGCGCGGGGCCCGGCCCACAGGTCATTCACTGTCATCTGGGCCGGTTGAAACCGACCAGAGCAGAATTTGAGGTCTTTGGCTCGCTTTTCGGCACAAAGATCCCCTGGGTAGTGCATCAGGCGTCTCGCCACCATACGACAGGACACTGCGGCATATGGAAGGACTTGAGATATGGATCACAGGATTCCGGGGAACCGTTTGATCGTATTCGAAGGCCGTCAGTAGTTCATGAGCCCAGATCGAAAGGGGTCTTCGGGCACGCCCCTGCGGGCACCCGCCGCGCACTACCATCACCCACATGACGCGTGTACTGCTCGCCGAGGACGACGCTTCCATCTCGGAGCCCCTGGCCCGCGCCCTGCGCAGGGAGGGGTACGAGGTCGAGGTCCGGGAGGACGGCCCCACCGCCCTGGACGCGGGACTCCAGGGCGGCGTCGACCTCGTCGTCCTGGATCTGGGCCTGCCGGGCATGGACGGCCTCGAAGTCGCCCGCCGGCTGCGCGCCGAGGGCCACGGCTTCCCCATCCTCGTGCTCACCGCCCGCGCGGACGAGGTCGACACGGTCGTCGGCCTGGACGCCGGCGCCGACGACTACGTGACCAAGCCCTTCCGCCTGGCCGAGCTGCTGGCCCGGGTCCGGGCCCTGCTGCGGCGCGGCGCGGGCGACGCCACCCAGGCCCCCGCCACCCATGGCGTGCGGATCGACGTCGAATCGCACCGCGCGTGGATGGGGGAGGAGGAGCTCCAGCTCACGGCCAAGGAGTTCGACCTGCTCCGGGTCCTGGTCCGCGACGCCGGCCGGGTCGTCACCCGCGACCAGCTGATGCGCGAGGTCTGGGACACCACCTGGTGGTCCTCCACCAAGACCCTCGACATGCACATCTCCTGGCTGCGCAAGAAGCTCGGCGACGACGCCGCCAACCCGCGCTACATCGCCACCGTCCGCGGGGTCGGCTTCCGCTTCGAGAAGAGCTGAGCGGCCTCCCGGACCATGCGCCGCCGCCTGATCAACTCCACGCTCGCCGTGGTGCTCGTCGTCATCGCCGTCTTCGGGATCTCCCTGGTGATCGTGGAGACCCGCACGATCACCAGCAGCGCCCAGGACCGCATCGAGTCCGAGGCGCTGCGCCTGGTCGGCATGGTCGAAGCGAGCGTCCTGGAGCGCAAGCCCATCGACGCCCACGCCCTCGCCGAACAGCTCGACATGGGCGGCTACGCCCGGATCACCGTCCCCGGGCAGCCGCCCGTGGAGGTCGGCGACCGGATCCCCGACAGCGTCATCCGCGGCACCGCCAAGGGGGAGCAGGGCGAGACCGTCGTGGTCGAGGAGTCCCGTTCCACGGTGACCCGGGAGGTCGGGCGGACCCTGGCCGTGGTCGGAGCGGTGGCCCTGCTCGCCGTCGTGGCCGCCGTACTGCTCGCCGTACGGCAGGCCAACCGGCTGGCCTCGCCCCTCACCGACCTCGCCGAGACCGCCGAGCGGCTGGGCTCGGGCGACCCGCGGCCCCGGCACAAGCGGTACGGGGTGCCCGAGCTGGACCGGGTGGCGGACGTACTGGACTCCAGCGCGGAGCGGATCGGCCGGATGCTGACCGCCGAGCGGAGGCTGGCCGCGGACGCCTCGCACCAGCTGCGCACCCCGCTCACGGCCCTGTCGATGCGGCTGGAGGAGATCACGGTCACCGACGACCTGGAGACCGTGCGGGAAGAGGCGACGATCGCCCTGACCCAGGTGGAGCGGCTCACCGACGTGGTCGAGCGGCTGCTGACGAACTCGCGGGACCCGCGGACGGGCTCCGCCGTCCCCTTCGACCTGGACGAGGTCGTCAAGCAGCAGGTGGAGGAGTGGCGCCCGGCCTACCGCAGCGCCGGGCGGGCCATCGTGCGCTCCGGCAAGACGGGCATGCGGGCCGTCGGCACCCCGGGCGCGGTCTCGCAGGTGCTGGCGACGCTCGTGGAGAACGCGCTGATGCACGGGGGCGGCACGGTCGCGCTGCGTACCCGCGTGATCGGGAACCAGGCGGTGCTGGAGGTCACGGACGAGGGGCCGGGGGTCCCGCCGGACCTCGGCAACAGGATCTTCGAGCGGGCGATCAGCGGGCGCAATTCCACCGGGATCGGGCTAGCGGTGGCCCGGGACCTCGCGGAGGCCGACGGGGGGCGCCTGGAGCTGCTGCAGACGCAGCCGCCGGTGTTCGCGCTGTTCCTGAGCCGCACGGCCCCGGAGCGGCCGGCGCCGGAGCAGACGGTGCGCTGAGCGCCGGGGCAGCCCCGGGGCGCCGCGCTACTTGGCGGCGGGCTCGGGGGCGCGCGTGCTGCCCGCGGCTCCGCCGCGCGGCGAGGAGACCACGGCCGCGACCTCGACGCTCTCCGGCCGGGGCTCCGGCAGGGCCTTGAAGACCCAGGTCCGGTACGACCAGAAGCGGAACACGGTGGCGGTGCCGATGCCGATGAACTTGAACACGTTCGTGGCGACGGGGCCGTCCCAGCCGAACCCGTAGGTCGCGGCGTACAGCACCCCGTTCTCGATCACCAGGCCGATCACGCTGAAGGCCACGAACAGGGGCAGCTCGCGGGAGCCGCCGGTGCGGGCGCGGTCGCGGTAGGTGAAGTACCGGAAGCCCAGGTAGTTGGTGATGATGGCCACGACGGTGGCTATGACGCTCGCCCGGACCACCTGGAGGTCGGTGGTGTGCCGGATCAGGTTGAAGACGCCCAGGTTGACGAGCACACCGACGCCGCCGACGGCCCCGAACTTCGCGACCTCGCGGGCGAGGCCGCGGACGCGTTCGAGGGCGGAACCCTGCTGCGGCTGGCTCATGTGATGGATCAGTCCTGTCGTCACCGCCCCGGTCGGGGGCGTCGTGGGGGCGTTCCGTCGTCTTCGGTCGACCCGCTCATGCTAAGTGTCGCCCCGGGGGCACGTCTGTGCCTTCGCACACCGTGCGACACACGGCACACGGGCGCCCGGATGCTACGCGCGTCGACTGGAACGGGCCAGGGTCAGGTCCGGATGGCGCAATACCGGCGGATACCCTGGAGTGGTGACGTTCCCGGTAGTCGGCATGGTCGGCGGCGGTCAGCTCGCCCGCATGACCCACGAGGCGGGCATCCCCCTCGGCATCAGATTCAAGCTCCTCAGTGACACCCCGCAGGACTCGGCGGCCCAGGTCGTGAACGACGTCGTCATCGGCGACTATCGCGACCTGGAGACGTTGCGCGCCTTCGCGCGCGGCTGCGACGTGATCACTTTCGACCACGAGCACGTGCCCATCGAGCACCTGCGGGTCCTGGAAGCGGACGGCATCCCCGTCCGCCCGGGCCCCGACGCGCTGATGCACGCCGCCGACAAGGGGGTGATGCGCGCGAGGCTCGACGAGATCGGCGCTCCGAGCCCCCGGCACCGGATCGTGAGCGATCCCGCGGACGCGGTGGCCTTCGCGGCCGAGGTGGGCGGCTTCCCGGTCATCCTCAAGACCGTGCGCGGCGGCTACGACGGCAAGGGCGTGTGGTTCGTCCGGACCCCCGAGGACGCCGAGGCCCCCTTCAAGGCGGGCGTGCCGGTCCTCGCGGAGGAGAAGGTCGACTTCGTCCGCGAGCTCGCGGCCAACATCGTCCGCTCCCCGCACGGCCAGGCCGTGGCCTACCCGGTGGTCGAGTCCGTCCAGGTCGACGGCGTGTGCGACACGGTGATCGCCCCCGCGCCCGGCCTCTCCGAGGCCCTCGCGGGCGAGGCCCAGGCACTCGCCCTCCACATCGCCAAGGAGCTCGGCGTGACCGGCCACCTGGCCGTGGAGCTGTTCGAGACCGCCGACGGCCGGATCCTCGTCAACGAGCTGGCGATGCGCCCGCACAACAGCGGCCACTGGACCCAGGACGGCGCGATCACCTCCCAGTTCGCCAACCACGTACGGGCGGTCCTGGACCTCCCCCTGGGCGACCCCCGCCCGCGGGCCCGCTGGACGGTCATGGCGAACGTGCTCGGCGGGGACTACCCCGACATGTACGCGGCGTACCTGCACTGCATGGCCCACGACCCGCAGCTCAAGATCCACATGTACGGCAAGGACGTGAAGCACGGCCGCAAGGTCGGCCACGTCAACACCTACGGCGACGACCTGGACGATGTGCTGGAACGCGCACGCCACGCAGCCGGCTACCTCAGGGGAACGATCACCGCATGAGCAGCTCCAGCGCAGGGCCCGTCATCGGCATCGTCATGGGCTCGGACTCCGACTGGCCCGTCATGGAGGCCGCCGCCCAGGCCCTCGACGAGTTCGAGATCCCCTACGAGGTCGACGTGGTCTCGGCCCACCGGATGCCGCGCGAGATGGTCGCGTACGGGGAGCAGGCCGCCGGGCGCGGCCTCAAGGCGATCATCGCCGGGGCCGGCGGCGCCGCCCACCTGCCCGGCATGCTCGCCTCCGTCACCCCGCTGCCGGTCATCGGCGTACCCGTGCCGCTGAAGTACCTCGACGGCATGGACTCCCTGCTCTCGATCGTCCAGATGCCCGCCGGGGTTCCCGTCGCCACCGTCTCCGTCGCCGGCGCGCGCAACGCCGGGCTGCTGGCCGTGCGGATGCTGGCCGCCCACGACCCGGAGCTGCTCACCCGCATGAAGGAGTTCCAGCAGGAGCTGAACGACCAGGCCACCGAGAAGGGCAAGCGCCTGCGGACGAAGGTCGCGGGCGCCGACTCCTTCGGATTCGGCAAGTGAGCGCCGCGCAGCGCCTGAGCGAGGCGCGGGAGCTGCTCGCCGAGCACCCGGTCGTCGACGGGCACAACGACCTGCCGTGGGCGCTGCGCGAGCAGGTCCGCTACGACCTGGCCCGGCGCGACATCGCCGACGACCAGAGCGGCCGGCTGCACACCGACATCCCCCGGCTGCGCGCCGGCGGCGTCGGCGCGCAGTTCTGGTCGGTGTACGTGCGCTCCGACTACGCGGGCGACACCGCCGTCAGCGCCACCCTGGAGCAGATCGACGCCGTCGCCCAGCTGATCGACCGTTACCCGGCGGACCTCGTACGGGCGCTGACGGCCGACGACATGGAGGCGGCCCGCGCCGACGGCAAGATCGCCTCGCTGATGGGCGCCGAGGGCGGCCACTCCATCAACAACTCGCTGGCCACGCTGCGCGCCCTGCACCGGCTGGGCGTGCGGTACATGACGCTCACGCACAACGACACGATCGACTGGGCCGACTCGGCGACCGACGAGCCGCGCCACGGAGGCCTGAGCGACTTCGGCCGCGAGGTCGTCCGCGAGATGAACCGCATCGGCATGCTCGTCGACCTCTCGCACGTCGCCGCGACGACGATGCGCGACGCGCTCGACGTCTCGGCCGCGCCGGTGATCTTCTCCCACTCGTCCGCGCTGGCCATGTGCGACCACCCGCGCAACATCCCGGACGACGTGCTGGAGCGGCTGCCGGCCAACGGCGGCGTCGCGATGGCCACCTTCGTACCCAAGTTCATCCTCCCGGCGGCCGTCGAGTGGACCCTGGCCGCGGACGAGAACCTGCGCGCGCACGGCTTCCACCACCTGGACACCTCGCCCGAGGCGATGGCCCTGCACCGCGCCTTCGAGGAGCGGCGGCCGCGCCCGGTGGCCACCGCCGCCACCGTCGCCGACCACCTGGACCACATGCGCGAGGTGGCCGGAGTCGACCACATCGGCATCGGCGGGGACTACGACGGCACGGCCTTCACCCCGGCCGGGCTGGACGACGTGGCCGGCTACCCGAACCTGATCGCGGAGCTGCTCACGCGCGGCTGGTCCCGGGCCGACCTGGCCAAGCTGACCTGGTCCAACGCCGTACGCGCGCTGCGCGACGCGGAGGCGGTGGCGCGCGGGCTCTCGGCGTCCCGCGGCCCCTCCAACGCGGTGCTGTAGCCGCCGCCGCTCCCCGGCGCCGGTCCTCCCGGCGGCTGCGGCGAGGGGGTGTGACCCGCGCGGGACACCCGAACGCCACATCCGCCGGGCGGCCCGGCCGCCCCGCGTGTCACCGTGGCAGCATCTCTCTCCCTGCTGCCGCCGAGACCGGAGCCGAACGCCATGGCCGACCTGCAGGATGAACCGCACACCGATTACGCGGCGCACTCCGCGTACACCGCCGACACGGTCCCCGCGGGCCCAGGATCGACGGGAGCCGGGGACCCGGCCGCCCCGGTGACGGGCAGCGCCCTGGAACGGGCCGTCGCGCTGCTGTCCGAACACCCCGTCACGGACGGGCACAACACCCTCGTCTGGACGCTGCGCCAGAGCCCGTACCACGACATCGACACCCCCGACAGCGGTGTGGACACCGACATCCCGCGGCTGCGCGCCGGAGGGGTCGGCGCCCAGTTCTGGTCGCTGCTGCCGCACGAGGACGGGACCGCCGACCAGGTGCTGTCCGACACCCTCGACCAGATCGACATGGCGCTGGCCCTGATGCGCCGCTACCCGGACGGCCTGTGCCTCGCGCTGACCGCGGACGACATGGCCGACGCCCGCAACCGGGGCCGGATCGCCTCGTTCCTGGGTCCCGTGCCCGGCCGTACGCTGACCGGCTCCCTGGGCGCGCTGCGCGCCTTCCACGCGCTGGGCGTACGGATCCTCGCGCCCGCGGGCGCGCCCTGGGCCCGGGACGAGCTGACCCCCTTCGGCCACGAGGTGGTCAAGGAGATGAACCGGCTGGGGATGCTGGTGGACCTGACCGGCTGCAGCCCGGAGGTGGCCTGCCAGCTCGCGGGGGCCTCCAAGGCCTCGGTGATCGTCTCGCACACCGCGGCGGCGGCGCTGAAGCCGCATCCCGGGAACGTGACCGACGAGGTGCTGCTGGCCCTGCGGGCCGCGCAGGGGCTGGCGATGGTCACCTTCGACGCGGCCCAGACCGGCGACTCCCTCCACGCGGTCGCCGACCACGTGGAGCACGTACGGGCCGTGGCCGGACCGGACTGCGTCGGCCTCGGCGCCACCTTCGGCACCGAGCCGGGCGTCCCCCGGCCCGCCGGTCTGACCGACCCCTCGGGCTATCCGCGGTTGGTCGCGGAGCTCCTGGAGCGGGGCTGGTCGGAGACCGATCTGGCCCTGCTGACCTGGGGCAACGCCCAGCGGGTGCTGCGCGACGCGGAGTTCACGGCCCGCGCCGCCCAGCACCGCAGACCGGCTTAGGCCGGCCGGTGGACGTCACGCGCGCGGGCGGCCCATCGCGCGGTACGTCCAGCCGGCCGCGCGCCAGCGGTCGGTGTCCAGGGCGTTGCGGCCGTCGAGGATCAGGCGGTCGGTGACGACCGCGCCCAGCGCCACCGGGTCGAGGTCGCGGAACTCGCGCCACTCGGTGAGGTGCAGGACGACCTCCGCGCCGCGGGCCGCCTCCAGCGCCGAGTCCGCGTACCCGAGGGTCGGGAAGACGCGGCGGGCGTTGTCCATGCCCTTCGGGTCGTAGACGGTGACCTGGCCGCCCTGGAGGTGGATCTGCCCGGCCACGTTCAGCGCGGGGGAGTCGCGCACGTCGTCGGAGTCCGGCTTGAAGGTCGCACCGAGGACCGCGACCCGCTTGCCGAGGAAGGATCCGCCCACGGCCTCGCGGGCCAGCTCGACCATGTGGCCGCGGCGGCGCATGTTGATCGAGTCGACCTCGCGCAGGAAGGTCAGCGCCTGGTCCGCGCCGAGCTCTCCGGCGCGCGCCATGAAGGCCCGGATGTCCTTGGGCAGGCAGCCGCCGCCGAAGCCGATGCCGGCGCGCAGGAACTTCCTGCCGATGCGGTCGTCGTGCCCGATGGCCTCCGCCAGCTTGACCACGTCGCCGCCGGCCGCTTCGCAGACCTCCGCCATCGCGTTGATGAAGGAGATCTTGGTGGCGAGGAAGGAGTTGGCGGCGGTCTTGACGAGCTCGGCGGTCGGGAAGTCGGTCACCACCAGCGGGCTGCCCTCGGCCATCGGCGTCCCGTACACCTCGCGCAGCACCTTCTCGCCGCGCTCGCCCTGGACGCCGATCACGATCCGGTCGGGGTGCAGGGTGTCCTGGACGGCGAAGCCCTCGCGCAGGAACTCCGGGTTCCAGGCCAGCTCGACCTCTTCGCCCGCCGGGGCCAGCGCGGCCAGCTTCGCGGCGAGGCGCTCCGCCGAGCCCACCGGCACGGTGGACTTGCCGACGACCAGGACCGGGCGGGTCAGGTGCGGGGCGAGGGATTCGACCGCGGAGTCGACGTAACTCATGTCGCACGCGTACTCGCCGTGCTTCTGAGGGGTGTTCACGCAGACGAAGTGGACGTCGCCGAAGGCGCCGACCTCCTCCCAGGACTGCGTGAAGCGCAGCCGCCCGGTAGAGCCCGGCAGGCCCTCCACGTGCGCGGCGAGGAGCTCCTCCAGACCGGGCTCGTACATCGGCACCCGGCCCGCGGACAGCATCTCGATCTTCTCGGGGACCACGTCCAGCCCGAGCACCTCGAAGCCCAGCTCCGCCATCGCCGCGGCGTGGGTGGCGCCGAGGTAGCCGGTGCCGATCACAGTGATCCTGAGGGGGGCCATGGGTGCTCCAGAGGTGCGGGGCCGTTTGCGGCCACTGAGCATAGTCGGGCCGCTCAGGGGGGACGTTCCCCAGGAGACCCGGCTGTCACGCAGCTCACGTACTGCGTACATATCGCTGGCGGGACGCCGGACACTAAGATTTGGGTTACTTAACGGTAGTTAGCATCACGCATCACACTTGGGGAGTGAGAGTCTTGGCGGGTTCTGCCGACTTCGACCTGTACCGCCCGGCCGAGGAGCACGACATGCTCCGCGAGTCCGTCCGCTCGCTCGCCGAGGCGAAGATCCTGCCGTTCGCCGCCGCGGTCGACGAGGAGGCCCGCTTCCCGCAGGAGGCGCACGACGCGCTGGTCGCCAACGACCTGCACGCCGTCCACGTCCCCGAGAGCTACGGCGGCGCGGGCGCGGACGCGCTGGCCACCGTGATCGTGATCGAGGAAGTGGCCCGCGTCTGCGCGTCCTCCTCCCTGATCCCGGCCGTGAACAAGCTCGGCTCGCTCCCCGTGATCCTCTCCGGCTCCGAGGACCTGAAGAAGAAGTACCTCGGCCCGCTGGCCAAGGGCGACGGCATGTTCTCGTACTGCCTCTCCGAGCCCGACGCGGGCTCCGACGCGGCCGGCATGAAGACCCGCGCCGTGCGCGACGGGGACTTCTGGGTGCTCAACGGCGTCAAGCGCTGGATCACCAACGCGGGCGTCTCCGAGTACTACACGGTGATGGCCGTCACCGACCCGGAGAAGCGCTCCAAGGGCATCAGCGCGTTCGTCGTCGAGAAGTCCGACGAGGGCGTCTCCTTCGGGGCCCCGGAGAAGAAGCTCGGCATCAAGGGCTCCCCGACCCGCGAGGTCTACCTCGACAACGTGCGGATCCCCGCCGACCGCATGATCGGCGCCGAGGGCACCGGCTTCGCCACCGCGATGAAGACCCTGGACCACACCCGCATCACCATCGCGGCCCAGGCGCTCGGCATCGCCCAGGGCGCCCTGGACTACGCCAAGGGCTACGTCCAGGAGCGCAAGCAGTTCGGCAAGCCGATCGGCGACTTCCAGGGCGTGCAGTTCATGCTCGCGGACATGGCCATGAAGGTCTCGGCCGCCCGCGCCCTGACCTACCAGGCCGCAGCCGCCTCCGAGCGCGGTGACGCCGACCTGACGTACCTCGGCGCGGCGGCCAAGTGCTTCGCCTCCGACATCGCCATGGAGGTCACCACGGACGCCGTCCAGCTCCTCGGCGGCTACGGCTACACCCGTGACTACCCGGTGGAGCGCATGATGCGCGACGCGAAGATCACCCAGATCTACGAGGGCACGAACCAGGTCCAGCGCATCGTGATGGCCCGCAACCTGCCGTAACCCCCTCCGCTGCACCGCAGGTCCGCGGTTTCGGACCTCCGCCAACGGCCCCCGGCGTCCGCCGGGGGCCGTTGGCGTGCGGTGGGCGGGCAGCGGGAGCCATCTGTCACCCGCATGGGTCTAGACAGGGCGCTGTCCCCGGGCCGTCCGAGTGGGGGCGGGGCACGATCGGCTGAGGCCGTCGTTTCGGTCGGACGGCTCGTACGCGTGAGGTCATGGGACGGAGCGCCAGTGGCGGACAGCGCAGGCATACCGGGCGGCACCGATGCGGCCGGAGGCTCCTCGAAGCCTCCGCGCGGCCGCCGGCGCCGCCTGCTGCGCTGGATCGCCCTCGGGCTGGCCCTGCTCGTCCTGTGCGGGGCGGCGGTCGGCTGGTGGATCTACCGCAAGCTCGACGGGAACATCACCGAGGACACCTCCGCGGCGGCCGAGCTGGAGCGCTACGAGCGCGAGCGCCCCACCCACAGCGTGGGCGGTTCGCAGAACATCCTGGTCATCGGCTCCGACTCGCGCTCCGGCAAGGAGAACGCCGGCTACGGCCGGGACCGCGGCACCGAGCGCTCGGACACCGCGATCCTGCTGCACCTGTCGGCGGACCGCAGGAGCGCGACGGCGGTCTCGATACCCCGGGACCTGATGACGCAGATCCCCGCCTGTCTGACGGCGGACGGCAGCCGCGGCGCCGAACGGTTCGCCCAGTTCAACTGGGCGTACGAGTGGGGCGGGGCCGCCTGCACCATCCGTACGGCGGAGAAACTCACCGGAATCAGGATTGATCACCACATGGTGGTGGATTTCGGCGGGTTCAAGAGGATGGTCGACGCGGTCGGCGGGGTGGAGATCTGTCTCGACCAGCCGATGAAGGACTCCGAGGCGAAGCTGAAGCTCCCGGCCGGCCGGCAGACCCTGCACGGCGAGCAGGCCCTCGGCTTCGTCCGCGCGCGGTACAGCCTCGGCAACGGCAGCGACACCGAACGGATGGAGCGCCAGCAGCAGTTCCTCGGCTCGCTGGTCAAGAAGGTGCAGAGCACCGGGGTGCTGCTGAACCCGGGGCGGCTGTACCCGCTGCTGGACGCGGCGACCTCCTCGGTCACCACCGACCCCGGGCTGGCCTCGCTGCGCGGCCTGTACGAACTGGTACGCGGCGTGCGGGACATACCGGCCGAGCAGGTCAAGTTCCTGACCGTACCGCGGCGCCCGTACGCCGCCGACCCGAACCGGGACGAGCTGGTGCAGCCGGAGGCGGCCCAACTCTTCGAGCGCCTGCGGGCGGACAAGCCGCTCACCGTGGCCCCGCCGAGCCCCACGGCCCCTCCGACGGCCCCCACGACGCCCACGACGGCCCCTACGGCGGCCGAAACCGGGCGCGCCTCGCAGAACCCCCGCGCCGCCGACGGCGTGTCCCCGGAGCCCTCGAAGGGAACCGGAACCACCCCCGCGCCCGTCCCCACCTTCACGGGAACCACGGCGGGCACGGCCGATTGCCGGTAAAGCAATCCCAAAAGGCGGTGCCCGAACCGAATGCCTTGGGTGGTTTGGGCCGTTATAAGGGGAGTGGAATTTGTCACCACCATGGTTTGCGGTCAACTGGGGCGGATAAGGTGAGCGATCCGGTGCCCCGACCAGACCAAGAGGCCGTGCACCAGCAGCCGGATCGTTGACCGAGCGTCTTGGGGGAGACGTGTCGCGAGGCACCGACGGAGGATTCGAGCAACCGTGGATGCGCAAAGCCGTGGGCGGGCGGAAGAAATCGACCCCGCAGACCAGTGGGTGCTCAACCCCCGCACTGGCAACTACGAACTGCGACTGGACCGTTCCGCTGCGCAGCAGCAGCCCTCCGTCGCCGCCCCCCGCAGACCGTCCTCGACGCGTACTGCCGCGCCCGGCGCCCCCAAGGCCCCCAAGGCCCCCTCTCCGGCAGTGCCCGCGCCGCGGCGCGGCGAGGGCCCGCCCGGAAGGCGCGGCGGCCGGCCGCGCAAGGGCGGCGGTGGCGGCGGCCGGCGCAAGAGGATCCTGGTCGTCACCGGTGGCACCCTGGCCTTCCTGCTGGTCGCCGGTTCGGTGGGCGCGTACCTCTACTACGACCACCTGAACGGCAACCTCAACGTCACCGACGTCGGCGACGCGGGCACGGGCGGTTTCAAAAAGGACCAGCCCATCAACATCCTGGTCATCGGCACCGACAAGCGCAGCGGCGAGGGCAACGAGGGCTACGGGGACGCGGACAGCGTCGGCCACGCCGACACCACGATCCTCTTCCACGTCTCCAAGGACCGCAGCAACGCCACCGCGCTGTCCATCCCGCGCGACCTGATCACGAACATCCCGGCCTGCCCGACGAAGCAGCCCGACGGGTCGACGAAGACCATCCCCGGCCAGAAGACGACGCGGTTCAACGTCAGCCTCGGCCAGGAGGGCCGCGACCCGGGCTGCACCATGCGTACGGTCAAGGAGCTCACCGGGGTCACCGTCGACAACTTCATGATGGTCGACTTCAACGCGGTGAAGGTGCTGAGCACGGCGGTCGGCGGTGTTCCGGTCTGCCTCGCGAAGCCCGTGGACGACAAGGACTCCAAGCTGAAGCTGGACGCCGGCGAGCACCGGCTGCAGGGTGAGCAGGCCCTGGCCTTCGTACGGACCCGGCACTCGTTCGGCAACCACGGCGACCTCGACCGGATCAAGACCCAGCAGCAGTTCCTGGGCTCGATGATGCGCGAGATGAAGTCGAAGGAGACGCTGACCAGTCCGAAGAAGTTCTTCTCCCTCGCGGAGGCGGCCACCAAGTCGCTGACCGTCGACTCGGGCATAGGGTCGATCGACAAACTCACCAACCTCGCCGGTGAGTTGAAGGACATCGACCTGAAGAACATCACCTTCACCACGCTCCCGGTGCTCGACAACCCGGCCGAGCCCGAGGGCAAGAAGGCGACCGTCGTCGTCGACCAGCGCGTGGCCGACCCCCTGCTGAAGATGATCCAGGCCGACGTCTCGCTGACGGAGGTCGAGAAGAAGGAGCAGGCGGCGAAGGACGCGGCCGACGCGGAGGCCAAGAGCAAGGCGGACGCCCTGCTCCAGGGCAACCGCGCGCCCGCCGGCGACGTACGGGTGGACGTCTACAACGGCGGCGGCCCGGGCGGCGCGGCCTCGACCACCGTGACCTGGCTGCAGAACAGCAAGGGCGTGAACAAGTCCAGCAACCGCGGCAACGCGCCCGCCAAGCTCGACGCGACGCAGCTGGAGTACGCGCCCAACCAGGCCGACCAGGCCCGGGCGCTGGCCGACCTGATGGGGCTGCCGGCCACGGCACTGAAGATGGGCTCGGCGGACGCCGCGTCCAAGACCCCGATGAAGCTGACGCTCGGCGCCGACTTCAAGGGGGCGGGGGTATCGATGACGGCGCCGCAGAAGGCGCCGGAGGACATCCAGCGGGTCGAAGCGGACAAGGCGATCTGCGCGAAGTAGGCCGGCTCGCGAAGCAGGCCGACTCGCGAAGCACGCCGACTGGGGAAGGCCGGGCCGGCCGGCCGAGCACGACCGAGCAAGGCGTACGAGCCGGCCCGTGCCGGTGCGACCGGCACACCATGACACGAAGTGAATCTTGAGGGGGACGTGTGAGGCACAGCAGCGTGCGAGGGGAGGGGGCGCCCGCCCAGCCCGGTGAGATATCCGGCGGCGGATCCGGCGCGTCCGGCGCCGTCCCCCCACCCGGAGACGGGTCCGGCGGCGGCACCCCCAAGCGGCGCGGCCGGCGGCGGGCGCTGCGCTGGGTCTCCTCCGTCCTGTCGTTCCTCATACTCGCGACGGCGGCGGGCGGCTACCTCTACTACCGCCACCTCAACGGCAGCATCAAGACGGACGTCCTGAACCTCGGCGAGAACAAGCTGGGCGGCTCCAAGCCCAACGCCTTCGGCCAGACCCCCCTGAACATCCTCCTCATCGGCTCCGACGCCCGTGACGACGCCGCCAACCAGGCCCTCGGCGGTGCCAGGGACACCTTCGGCGGACCGCCCCTCGCGGACGTGCAGATGCTGCTGCACCTGTCGGCGGACCGCAGCAACATGTCGGTCGTGTCCATGCCCCGCGACACGATGCTGATGATGCCGAAGTGCACCGAGCCGGGCGGCAAGGTCCACCAGGCCAGCAAGGGCCTCGTGCAGACCAACGAGTCCCTCGGCCGGGGTGGCCCGGGCTGCACGGTCGCCGCCTGGACCGAGCTCACGCACATCCCGATCGACCACTTCATGATGATCGACTTCAAGGGCGTGGTGACGATGGCGGACGCCATCGGCGGCGTCCCGGTCTGCGTCCAGCAGAACGTGGAGTCGCGCACCCGCGACGGCAAGGGCTCCGGCCTCAAGCTGCCCGCCGGTACGAGCACCATCCAGGGCGAGCAGGCCCTGCAGTGGCTGCGCACCCGCTACGGGTTCGAGGACGGCACCGACCTCGGCCGCACCCACGCCCAGCACATGTACATGAACTCGATGGCGCGCGAGTTCCGCAAGAACGCCAAGCTCAGCAACCCGGTGAAGCTCAACAGCCTGGCGCAGGCGGCCATCAAGGCCATGGTCGTCGACCCCGGCCTCGACAAGATCGACAAGCTGTACGACCTCAGCATGGAGCTCAAGAAGGTCCCCACCGGGCGGATCACCATGACCACCATGCCGTGGGTGTACAGCACCCGCGAGGAGGGCCGGGTCGAGCCGAAGCCGGTCGAGGCCGAGGGCCTGTTCCGGATGGTCCGCGAGGACATCGCGCTCGACGGCAAGGGCTCCGGGAACCCGGGCACCACCGCGCCCTCGCCGGGCGCCCCCTCCCCTACCGCTCCCGCCACGGCGCCCTCCCAGCCCGCCGCCGAACCGGCCACGCCCCCGGCGAAGATCGCGGTCAGCGTGCGCAACGCGACCGGCGGCAAGGACGGGGCGCAGGCCCGGGTCAAGGGCCGGGCCGACGAGGTCGCCGCGATCCTCGTCGGGAAGGGCTTCGCCAAGGCCCAGTCCGCCCAGCAGACCGGGGCCGAGGACGCCACCGTGGTCCGCTTCTCCGGCCCCGGCCAGGCCTCTGACGCGGCGGCCGTGGCCACCGCGCTCGGCCTGCCGGCCACCGCCGTGGAGAAGTCCGACGACGTCACCGGGATCGTGCTGTTCGTCGGCAAGGACTGGCGCAGCGGCAGCGCGCCCGCCCTGCCGCCGCCCGCCCCGACCAAGGCGCCGGACTCCGCCCGTCCGCTCAACGGCGACGACGACAAGGAGTGCATGGCGGTCCAGCCGGGCTTCACCTGGTAGGACCCGTACGCACGAAGGGGCCCGGCGGCGACAGCGCCACCGGGCCCCTTCTTCCGTACGTGCGTGCCCGGCCTGCTCAGACCCCGCCGGCCAGGTCCCGGCGCACCGCCGGGCGGCGGCTGGCGATGACCTTGGCCGCGAGCGCGCGCGGGCTGGTCAGGAAGCCGAAGCCCCAGGACATGTGCATGGTGGCCATGGCCACCGGGATCTGCGCCCGGGCCGCGAGCGAGAGCCCCTTGCCGGCCGGGATCGAGCCCACGGTGATCGCGGCGAGGTAGCCGGCCGGGACCACGAAGCCCCACGGGCTGACGGCCGCGCCGACCACGACACCGGCGGCGATCGCGCACAGCGCGGTCGGCGAGGCGAGGTAGCGCAGGTTGATCGAGCCCGAGTGGTAGCGGGCCACGACGTGGCGCCAGCGGCCGTAGTCCTTGTACTGCTTGGCGAGCGCCCGCACGGAGGGCCGCGGGCGGTACTGGACCTTCAGCTCGGGCGAGAACCAGATCAGGCCGCCGGCCTCGCGGATGCGGAAGTTCAGCTCCCAGTCCTGGGCGCGGATGAACTCCTCGTTGTAGCCGCCCGCCAGATCCAGCGCCTCGCGGCGGAAGACCCCCAGGTAGACGGTGTCGGCCGGGCCGGCCTTGCCCCCGGTGTGGAAGGCCGCGTTGCCGACGCCGATCCGGGAGGTCATCGCGGCGGCGACCGCGTCCTCCCAGGCGTTCTCGCCCTCGGCGTGCATGATGCCGCCGACGTTCTGCGCGCCGGTCTCCTCCAGGAGGCGGACCGCGGTGGCGATGTAGTTCGGCGACAGCATGCCGTGGCCGTCGACGCGTACCACGATCGGGTGGCGCGAGGCCTTGATGGCGGCGTTGAGGGCGGCCGGAGTGCGGCCGGAGGGGTTCGGAACGGTGACGACGCGGGCTCGTTCACCGGATGCCGTCTCGCGTACGAGCTCGGCGGCGATCTCGTCGGTGCGGTCCGTGGACGGCCCGAGCGCGATCACCACCTCCATTTCACCGGAGTACTCCTGTCCGAGGATGTGGCGGACGGAGTCACGCAGATGGCGCTCCTCGTTGAGCACCGGCATGATCACCGAGACTGCGGGCTGCTGGGCGGGCATGTGGTCCTTCAAGGTCGGGTATCGGTGTCACGTTACCGCGTACGGGGGAAACGGGTGCGCGCCGCATGATCGGTAGGGACAGAGGCTGATCGTATGGGCCTACTGTTCTGACGATCTGACCGATGTGTCCGGTCCGATGGGGCCGGCTCCGATATATCTGGTTCGGCCCCGTAGGTCCTGCTGCCCCCGCGGAGGTGTCCCCCGTGCCCCAGCCGCACCGCCCCACCCGACCCGCCCGGCCCCCGCAGCCGCAGCGCGCACGGCGCGGAGGTGCTCCGAAGCGGCGCCGGGGGAACGCCCGCCCCCGGTGGGGGGTCCGGCTGGCGGCCGGGCTGGCGGTGGCGGTGCTGGGCTCCGGGGCGATCGGGCACGCGGTGATGACCGGCCTGGACACCGGGATCGAGCGGGTGGACCCGTTCAAGGACATGAAGAACCGGCCGCAGGCCGGCCACGGTCTGAACTTCCTGCTGGTCGGCACCGACGGACGGGACAAGATCACCCCGGCGGACAAGCGCGAGTACCGCCTCGGCGGCGCCCCTTGCCACTGCACCGACACCGTCATGCTGGTGCACCTCTCCGCCGACCGGGAGCGGGCCAGCGTGGTCAGCCTGCCCCGCGACAGCTACGCGGAGCTGCCCGCGCACCTCGACGAGTCCAGCGGGAAGCAGCACGGGCCGCACCCGGTGAAGCTGAACGCCGCGTACGCGGAGGGCGGGCCGCAGCTGACCGTGCGGACCGTCGAGAACATGACCCACGTGAAGATCGACCACTACCTGGAGGTCGACTTCACCAGCTTCATGAAGACGGTCGACGCGATGGGCGGCGTGGAGATCTGCACCGCCAAGGCCCTGCACGACCAGAACACCGGCCTCGACCTGACGCCGGGCAGCCACCGGCTCAGCGGCGGACAGGCCCTGCAGTACGTGCGCTCGCGCCATGTGGACGGAGCCGCCGATCTCGGCCGGATGCAGCGCCAGCAGAAGTTCGTGGCGGCCCTGATCAAGCAGGCCGCAGGCGGCGGGATCCTGCTGAACCCGGTCAAGTTCAAGGAGGTCAGCTCCACCCTTCTGGGTT
This sequence comes from Streptomyces roseus, assembly GCF_001044425.1. Classification (GTDB taxonomy): domain Bacteria; phylum Actinomycetota; class Actinomycetes; order Streptomycetales; family Streptomycetaceae; genus Streptomyces; species Streptomyces roseus. The sequence continues at coordinate 1,330 of NZ_LFML01000111.1, read as the reverse complement.
CGGTCCGGGCCGACCGCGGCTTCGGCTCGGAGCAGATGCTGGCCCTGGGCCAGGCCCTGCGCGATTTCACCCCCGCCTCCTCGGAGTTCGCCTCGGTCCCGATCGGGAACCCCTCGTACCCCGTCAAGGGCATCGGCTCGACGGTGAAGTGGGACGAGCCGAAGGCCGCGAAGCTGTTCGAGGCGCTGCGCCTGGACCGGCCCCTGCTGACCCCCGCCGCACCCGGACGCCCGCCCGCCGGCACCCCGCAGCAGCAGCCCGCGATCCCGGTGGACGTACCGCCGGGGCAGATCCGGGTACGGGTGGAGAACGGCACCCGGATCGACGGGCTCGGCGGCCGCGTGGACGCGGCGCTGCGCGCCACCGGCTTCGACACCACCCGGACCCCGGGCACCGGCGCGAGCCGCGACGTCAAGCGCACCGTGATCGTCTACGACCCGCGCTGGGACCGCTCGGCCCGTACGGTGTCGACCGCGCTGCCCGGCAGCGAGCTGCGGGCGGTGCCGGGCCAGGGCCGGACGGTGCTGGTCATCGCCGGCGCGGACTACCGGAAGGTGGTGCCGGTGCGGCCCGAGGAGCCGTACCAGGGGGAGTACGCGGCGGTCACGGGCGACCAGGTGATCTGCGGGAAGTAGCCCCCGGTGGCCTGGTACGGGTCCTCTGGCCGCGGGCCCGGCCTCCGATCAGTGGTCGTCGAAGCCCTGGGCGGCGCGCTCCTCGCGCAGTGCCATGATCGCGCGGCGCCGGGCGAGCCGGTGCGTGCGGCGGATCTGGGCCTCCTGGTTGCGGCGCCGGTCCTGGTCGGTCTCGGGGAGCACCGGCGGGACCGTGCGGGGCTTGCCGTCGGCGTCGACGGCGGTGAAGACGAGGTAGGCGCTGCCGACCTGGGTGGCGGGGGTGGACTCGTTCCACCGCTCGGCCAGGACCCGTACGCCGATCTCCATGGAGGAACGGCCGGTCCAGTTGACCTGCGCCTTCACGTGGACGAGGTCGCCCACGCGGACGGGGGCGAGGAAGGCCATCTCGTCCATGGACGCGGTCACGGCGGGGCCGCCCGAGTGGCGCCCGGCGACGGCGCCGGCCGCGTCGTCGACCAGTTTCATGATCACGCCGCCGTGCACCGTGCCGAGGAGGTTGGTGTCGTTGGCCGTCATGATGTGGCTGAGCGTGGTCCGCGAGGCCGAGATCGGCTTGCCCTGGGGTTCGCCGGCCATCCCGTCCGGTATCTCTGTCATGCGCCTACCTTAAAGCCGACGCGCAGGCATCAGCTCTGCAACAGCACCGGAACGAACCCCGGCCCGGGCTGTCGGGCACCCCGTCCGGCCAGGCA
>NZ_LFML01000110.1:21113-44100 GCF_001044425.1 Streptomyces roseus | reverse complement strand
GGGGCTCGCCGTACTGGCGGGCGTCGTGGCGGGCCGGGGAGCGGGGCCGGGCGGGCGACCGGAAGCGGGATCCGGCCGGATCCGGCGGCTCCGCTCGCGTGCGGGGGCCGGCCCCGGCTGGGCGGGGATCGTGCTCGGATGGTCCGCCGACACGTGCGTCACCGACCTGCCCGACGAGGGAGCGGAAGCCCTCCTCCACAGCTTCGGAGCCGATCCGGGAGGCGGGCCGCAGCACGCGCTGGCCGGCCGGGACGGCGCGCGGTGAGCCCGCTCCCGGCGCACACCTGGTCGGCGGCCGCGCTCGTCCTGCTCGTCGCCTGGCCGGCGGGCCTGTGGGCCGCGTCCCGGGGCGGCGTCGTCCAGCGGCTGGCCGGTCTCTGCCTGGCCGGCACGGTGACCGGCGCCCTCCTCCTGCTGCTGCCGATGGCCTACGACCGGCCGTCCTACCAGGACCTCGCCCTCGTCTTCGCGGTGCTGTCCCGGCCGGTGTGCTGGTCTTCACCCGCTTCGCCGGCGCCGACTCCGGCGCGTCCCGCGAGGACGGCTGAGATGGCCCCCGTGCACACGGTGGCAGCGGTCCTGCCGTGGCTGGGCGTCGCCTGCCTGCTCGCGGCTCGCGGCCGCGGCGGCGACGGTGCTGCTGAGCGGCCGGGGCGGCCTCGACCGGCTCCACGCGCTCGCCCCGGCCAACGGGCTCGGGGTCCCGCTGATCGCCTGCGCCGTGGCCCTGGAGCAGGGCCCGGGACGGGCGGCCGTCAAGACGCTGCTGATCGGGCTGCTGTTCGCCGTCGGAGGGACCGTGACCATCATCGCCGTCGGCAAGGCCACCGCGACCGAGGAGAAGGGGAGCCGCGATGGATGACGCGCTGACCACGGTCGCCCTGCTGCTCGTCGTGGCGGCCGCGACCCTGGCCGTCCTGTGCCGCGAACCCGTACGCCAGGCCGCGGCCCTCGCGGTGCTCGGGCGAGGCCGTGTCTTTCGGATCATGGCGGACCCGGGGCACCTGGCACCGCGCCTCGCGGCGTTCTCGTCGGTCGCCGACACACCACGTCGGCTCCCTCCTCGGCCTTGCGACGCACGGCACCAGACGCCCGGCCTGATCCACCCTGATCCGAAAGACACGGCCTCGCGCTGAGCCTCCTGTTCCTCGTACTCCAAGCCCCTGACGTCGCACTTTCCCAGCCGGCGGTCGGGACGGCACTGACCCCGCTGCTGATCCTGCTGACCCCGGCGGGCACCGGCGCCACGGCCGTGTACGTGGCCGGCCACGGCTGCGCGAAGGCGGCGCTCTTCGGGCTGTGCGGGGTGCTGCTCGACCAGTACGGATCGGTGGACGAGCACGGCCTCCACGGCAAGGCGCGTGCGCATCGGGCCGTGGGCCTGCTGTTCGCCCTCGGCGCCCTGACCCTGGCCGGGCTCCCGCCGTTCGGCGCGGGGCTGGGCAAGGCGCTCGGCGAGGAGGCGGCGGGCCACGCACTGCTGCCGGTGTTCCTCCTGACCTCGGCGGTGACCGGCGGCGCCCTGCTGAGGGCGGCCGCCCGGATCTTCTGGGGCGCCGGACGGCCCCCGCGCACGGGACCCGCCGGTGCCGAGACCAGTGGGGAGGGGAAGGAGCCAGAGGTACGGGAGCCGCGGAGGTCGGCGCACCACCCGCCCACGGTCGTGGTTCCGGCCGTACTGCTCCTCCTGGGGCTGCTCGTCGGCGCGGTACCGGCGCTCGCGCAGAGCCTGGGCCACGGCGCGGAGCTCTTCACCGACCAGGCCGGCTACCCGGCCGCCGCGGGCGGCGGGACGGCGGGCGGACGGACACCGGGCTCCGGGGCCGTGGAGCGGGCCCCCCTGGGGTGGACCGCGGCCGGCGCGGGCCTCGGCCTGGCCTCGGCGGCCCTGGTGTGCCTGCCGGCCGGGGCCGCGCTGTGGTGGCCGTCCGGCGCGGCGCCGGGCCGGCGGGCGTCCGCCGTGCTCGTGCCGCTGCGCCGCCTGCATTCGGGGCTGGTCGGGGACTACCTGGCCTGGCTGGTCGGGGACTACCTGGCCTGGTCGGCCGTGGGCATGGCCGCCCTGCTCCTCGCCGTGGCCCTCCAGGCTTGAGCGGTCGCCGCGAGCGGTTTCGGAGCCGCTCCTCCCCGCGGATCGCGGATTCCAGGTCCCGCGTCCCGTGGCGCCGGAATTCGGCCAGGCGGGTGCGGCCCCCTGGCATTGGCCGTTTCGCGTCCTTCCCGGCACCCACGCCCTGTGGTGGCATGTGCATGCCGAAATTCGAGCGAGGAATGGGGAAACGACGATGTTGCTCCGCAGATTCACCGTCGGCGCGGCGGTCACGGCGTTATGCGCCCTGGCCCTTCCCGCACACGCCGACACCCCGTCCACACCGCCTGGCAGAATCACCGTCGAGGTGGTCGGCGTCAACGGCTCCGGGTGCCCGCAGGGGACCGCCGGCGTCACCACCGCCTCCGACAACACCTCGTTCAGCGTCACGTACAGCAACTACCTCGCCCAGGCCGGCGCCGGCTCCGGCGGCACGGAGTTCCGGAAGAACTGCCAGCTCGCCCTCCGGGTGCACGTACCGCAGGGGTTCACGTACGCCATCGCCCGCGCCGACTACCGCGGCTTCGCCCACCTCCAGCGCGGGGCCTACGGGCAGCAGCGCGGCAACTACTACTTCCAGGGCATGCCGCAGACGGCCCGTACGAACCACCAGTTCGGCGGCCCGTACTCCGACGACTGGCAGGCGAGCGACCAGACCGACTACCAGGACCTGGTCTTCGCGCCCTGCGGCGAGGAGCGGAACCTCAACGTCAACAGCGAACTGCGGGTCTACGCGGGGACGTCGAACCCGCAGGCCCTGAGCTTCATGAGCATGGACTCGACGGACGGCAGCGTGAGCACGGTCTACCACTTCGAGTGGAAGGAATGCCCGGCGGCGGCCTGACGCGGAGTGAGCGCAGGAAACACCGATCGATGATCAGGAGTGACAACGATGTCTCATTCCCTGTCTCGTACCCTGCTCACCGGCGGCGCGGCCGCCGTGCTGATCGCCACGGCGGCCACCTCCGCCGGGGCCGCCGGCCACACCCCGCAGATCACCGCTCCGCCCGACAAGATCGTGATCGAACTCGCCACCGTGAACGGATCCGGCTGCCGGGAGGGCACCGCCGAGGTGGCCGTCGCCCCCGACAACACGGCCTTCACCATCACCTACAGTGACTACCTCGCCCAGGTGGGTCCCGGTGCGCCGCCCACGGCATTCCGCAAGAACTGCCAGCTCAATCTCCGCGTCCACGTTCCTTCGGGATTCACCTATGCCATCGTCCAGGCGGATTACCGCGGATTCGCATTTCTCCAGCCCGGTGCGTGGGGCCAGGAACGTGCGAACTACTACTTCCAGGGAATGCCCCAGACGACCCAGCGCACCCATCAGTTCAACGGCCCGCACAACGACAACTGGCAGGCGAGCGACAAGACCGAGTACGCCGACCTGGTCTGGGCGCCGTGCGGGGAGAAACGCAACTTCAACATCAATACCGAACTGCGCGTGAATGCGGGCACGTCCAATCCGCAGACCGCCACCAGCTTCATGGCGATGGACTCCACGGATGCGAGCGTGAGCACCCTTTACCACCTCGCCTGGCAGGTCTGCCCCACCCCGAAGTAGCCCTCACCGCCCCGCCGCCTGACGCCCGTGCCGTACCCGGCGGATCTGCCGGGTACGGCACGGGCGCCGCGTCGCGCGCGGCTCACGTCAGGGGGCGCAGCCGGGATCCCGCGGGGTGGGACACCGCCGGGAGGACGGCGGCCGGGACGGGGGCGTCGCCGCTGAGGGCGCTGCCCGCCCGCCAGGTCCGCCAGTCCAGGTTCCAGTCGCCGAAACCGTTCGCGAACGGCGCCATCGGCTCGCCCTCGCTGTTCACGACCTGCACGATGTCCCCCTCCCGTACGGTCTGGAAGAACCAGGCCGCCTCCGCCGTGCTCATGCCCGTACAGCCGTGGCTCACGTTCTCCTCGCCCTGCGAAGCGACCGACCAGGGCGCGGCGTGCACGTACTCACCGCTCCAGGTCACCCGGGTCGCGTAGAAGACGGGCAGGTCGTAGAACTCGCTCGTGCCCCGCTTGATGCCGACGGAGTCCCCGCGCATCCGGACCTGGTACTCCTTGCCCAGCACGACCTTGATGCCGCTGCGGGTACGGAACCCGGCCTTGCCGGTGGTGACCGGGATCGTCCGGATCACCGTGCCGTTGCGGCGTACGGTCATCTCGTGCGCCTCGGCGTCGGTGACGGCCTCGATCCGGTCCCCGATGGTGAACGCGGTGGAGTCGGAGGGGCCGCCGTAGCCGTGGTCGCCGACCTCGACCCCGTCGAGTCCGCTCGTCACGCGCACCTCGGCGTGCGCCGGCCAGTAGGTACGCGGCCGGTAGTGCAGCGTCGAATCGTCCACCCAGTACCAGCCGCCTTCGACGGCCGGCTCCGAGGTGACCTGGAGCGCCCGCTCGACCCGGGCCCGGGCGGTCCGGTCGGCGGCGGGAACCGGCCGGCTCAGGGCGGCCGTCACGATCTGCCCGGCGCCGTACGTGCCCGGCCTCGGCCCGAACTCCACCGTCAGCCGGCCCTCGTCCGGCGGCGGCGCGGTCCGGAAGGCCAGGGTGACGCCGACGGGGGTGCCCGCCGCGTCCTGGGCGCCGACCCGCACGGTGTAGAGCTCGCCCGCGCGCAGCGGCTCGGTGTTGGTCCAGTGGCGGCTCCTCGCGGCGAGTTCGCCGCCCACGTAGCGCCCGTGGCCGTCGTGGACGGTGACGTCGGTGAGCTGCCCCGCCTCGGCGAGCGCGATGTCGAGCGGACCGCCGGAGTTGGTGGGGAGGACGACCGTACGGCCCGCCCCGCCGGTCTCGCGCGAGGCCGGCCCGCGCAGGACCGAGCCGGCTCCCCGGGAGGTGGCCCGGACGCGCTGGCGGCGCCAGCCGGTGCACAGGCCGTCGCGGAAGGCCTCCAGGGCGCACCGCGCGGCGATCCCGCCCTCCCCCCGGTCCAGGGCCCGCCCGACGAGCAGGGTCACGGCGGCGTCCGGGCCGCCGCCCGGCCGCCCGGCGGCATCGGGCTCGGGTGCCCGGCCCGGCGCCGCGGCGACGACGAGGGCGGCGCCGGTCACGGCCGCCACCACGCTCCATGTCCTGGTCCCCGGTACCCCTAGGGCCTTGCGTGCCCGTCGTTCCTTCTGTGCCCGTCGTTCCTTTTGTGCACGGTGCGTCGATGACATCGCCACGCAGCCTTCCCAGCTCGCCCACGGCCCGTTGGGAGCATCAAAACGATTGCGCGGCTAAATGATGATCATGCGCTCGGATGGTGCGACCGAACGGGCACCCAAGAGAACTCGTACGGAGCAACCGTGCGTTCGGGGCGGACCGGGCGGGTGCCGGGCGGGTCAGGGCAGTGGGCGGACGCGGACCACGCGGGCCGGGTCCTGGCCGCCACCGGAGGCCAGGACGCGCACCTCCTCCTGGTCGCTGATCTCCGCACGGACGATGCCGGTCGCGTCCGCGTAGACGGGGTGGCCACCCGGCCCGGCCTGGCCGGTGGCCGTCACCACGACGACGTCCTCGCTCATGTCCGGACCCTCGGAAAACACCAGCTCGTAGCGGTCGGAACTCATCCGCGCCCTCCTCTTCCAGGCGAAAGGGAGCGTTCCCCACCTCCCATGATGCGCGCAGGGCCCGGTCCGCGCCCTCGCACCCCTACGCGCGGATCTCCGCGTACCGGCCGCGCGCCCTCGTGCCGTCCGCCAGCGTCCACTCCGCCGTGACGTGTCCGAGCAGCGGCGCGGCGCCGCCGTCCGGCTCCGGCGCGGGCCGCAGGACCCGCCGTACGGAGAGGGTCAGCTCCCCGGCCGGGGTCCGCACGAGCACGTCGGTCGTGTCCGGCCCGTCGGACACGGTGAGGATCGAGGCCGGGCCGCTGGGGCCGGTCTGCGCCGACCAGCCCGCGACGGTCGGGTCGGGGGTGTCGCTCTCGCTCTGCGCCTGCGGTACCGCCTCGCCGCGGACGAGCGCGTACAACCGCTCGACGAGGACCGGGTCGTGGGTCCCGTCGTAGATCCAGCGGCGTCCCAGCACCCCGTGTTCCGAGGTGCCGATCAGGGCCCGCTCCGCCCCGTCCAGCGGTGCGCCGCGGTACGTGAGGGGCACGAGGTACGTGACCTGCCGGTCTCCCGCACCGTCGGAAACCGCCATGAACTCGATCCCGACCTCGCCCCGCGGGTCGTCGAGCCGGAAACCCCCGGCCCGGGCGGGCTGCGGGGCGGTCCCGGTACCGGGGCCCCGGTACCAGGGCCGGCCGGGAAGCCAGGCGGCGAGCAGCTCCAGCTTGCCGGGGGTCATCGTGGTCCGGTGGACGACGGCCATGGTGCGGCACCTCTCTCGATCGACTGGCGATCATCCTGCCACCGGCGCCGCGCGGCCCCGGAGGTTGCGCGCGCCTTACGCGGCGCCGACGTCCGAACCACGCACCGGCCACCGCCGGTGAACAGCCAGGAAACTCAACGGAGTTGCCGTTGACGAGGGCTGCTCTACGCGCGTCATCATGGGCCGCATGAGAATCCCCCCACGCTTCGTGACCCTCGTCGGCGCGGCTGCGATCGCCGGCGCCCTCCTCACCGGACCGGCCGCCTCGGCCGCTCCCGCTCCCGCCTCCGCCCCCGTCTCCGCGGCTGCCGCCTCCGCTGCCGCGGTCGGCAGCGTCTGCTACTCGGCGCTGCCCACCCAGGCGCACGACACCCTCGACCTCATCGACCAGGGCGGCCCGTTCCCGTACTCCCAGGACGGCGTCGTGTTCCAGAACCGCGAGCGGCTGCTGCCGGCCCGCGGCAGCGGCTACTACCACGAGTACACCGTGATCACCCCGGGCTCGCCGACCCGCGGGGCACGACGGATCATCACCGGACAGCAGTGGGAGGAGGATTACTACACCTCGGACCACTACGCCTCGTTCCGGAAGATCGACTTCGGCTGCTGACACGCCCGTTCCGGCAGGAACCGGTGGCCCCGGTACACCGGTCCGCCCGCCGCTCGCCCCGGATCCGGGCCGAGCGGCGGGCGGTTGCCGTCCGTACTACTCGAAGCGCGTGGTGTCGCCCGCCCCGCGCCGTACAATCTCGGCCTCGCCGCCGGAGAAGTCGATGACGGTGGTGGGCTCGGTCCCGCAGTCACCGGAGTCGACCACGATGTCCACGAGGTAGTCGAGGCGCTCCTTGATCTCCCAGCCCTGCGTCAGCGGCTCCGGCTCGTCCGGCAGGAGCAGGGTGCTGGACAGCAGGGGCTCGCCGAGCTCGGCGAGCAGGGCCTGCGTCACCGCGTGGTCGGGGATCCGTACGCCGACCGTCTTCTTCTTCGGGTGCAGCAGCTGGCGCGGCACTTCCTTCGTGGCGGGGAGGATGGAGGTGTAACTGCCGGGCGTGGTCGCCTTGATCGCGCGGAACACGTCGTTGTCGACCTGCACCAACTGGCCCAGCTGGGCGAAGTCCTGGCACACCAGGGTGAAGTGGTGACGGTCGTCCAGATGACGGATGGAGCGGATCCGGGCGAGACCGTCACGGTTGCCGAGCTGGCAGCCCAGCGCGTAGCAGGAGTCCGTCGGGTACGCGACGAGCGCGCCGGAGCGGATGCTGTCGGCGACACTGGCGATGGTGCGCTGCTGGGGGTTCTCGGGGTGCACGTCGAAGTACTTGGCCATTGGCCGAGCCTACGCGATCAGGTCACCCCCGGCTCGCCGGCCGTCCGAGGTCCAGCCCCGCAGCCGCAGCCGTTCGAAACCGTCGAGGAGCAGGTCCAGCGCGAACTCGAACTCGAACTGGTCGTCACAGCCGCCGCCCACGACGGAGTCCCCGTCGTGTGCCGCGGCCCCGGCCGGCTCCGCGACGTGGGGATAGCCGGCCACGGCCTCCGGCGGCATCGGCGGCCGACGTGCCGGATCCGGGTCCGGGGCGGCGTCCAACACCTCCTGGGTGAAGCCGAGGACGCGCCCGCCCAGCGCGTGCGTCGCGTGGTGGGTGAGGTCGACCGGGAAACCGCCGGCCCGGAACATGCCGATCACCGAGTCCAGGTAGGCGAGGACCGCCGGGGTCGGACCGCTGCGCGAGCGGATGACCTGGGCCGCCCAGGGATGCCCCAGCAGCGCGGCGCGGGCGGAGAGGATCCGCTGCCGGACCGCGCCCTGCCGGTCGGATCCGGGGGCCGGCGGGTCGATCCCGGCCACGACGGCCTCCACCATGCCGTCCAGGAGCTGTCCCTTGTTGGCGACGTGCTTGTAGAGGGCCATCGGCACCACGCCCAGCTCCTGGGCGAGCCGTCGCATGCTCAGCGCCTCGATCCCGGTGCCGTCGGCCGGCGCCACGGCGGCGCGCAGCACCCGGTCCCTGCTCAGGGGCGCCCGGGGCGCCGCCTCCGGCCGGCTCGTCATCGCCTCGCCCTCCTCGTCGTTCGTCCTCGCGGTCGCCGTCATCGGCACCGGGGTCGCCCTCTACCCGGTCGTCAAACGGCGGAACGAGGGCGCCGCGCTCGGCTACGTCTGCGGCCGGCTCCTGGAGGCGGCCGTCATCCTCGTCGGCATGATCAGCGTGCTGTCGGTGGTGACCCTGCGCCGGGATGCCGCGGCGGTGCCGGGCGCCGACGCCCCGTCCCTGGTCACGGCGGACGACGCCCTGGTGGCGGTCCACGACTGGACGTTCCTCTTCGGGCCCGACTTCATCCTCGGCGCGAACACCCTCGTCCTGGCTTCCCTGACGTACCGCTCACGGCTCGTCCCGCGGCCCCTCGCCGTGCTGGGACTCGTCGGCGGCGCACTGATCGACGCGTCCGCGACAGCCGTGCTGTTCGGCGCGTACCCGCAGGTCTCCGCGGCCGGATCGCTGAGCGCCCTCCCGGTGTTCGCCTGGGAGGTGGGCCTCGCGGCGTGGCTCCTCGCCAAGGGGTTCACCGTGGCCGAGGGGCCCGGCGAGCCGGTTCAGCTCCCGAACACCCCGGAGAAGTACGCGGCCAGCCCCGAGACGGTCGGCGGGCACAGCCTGGCCCCGAGGTAGCCGTCCGGCCGCACCACGAACGCCGCCGGCTCCCGCACCCCGTACATCCGGGCGAACTCGCCCCGGCCGTCCCGGTACACGGGCACCGGCGCCCCCCGGTCGGCCTCGGGCGCGGCCTCGGCGAGGATCGCGCACACCTGGACCCGGTCCGGTGCGAAGCCCCCTGCCGCCGAGGAGAACTCGGCGAGGCCGTCCAGGGCCGGCCCCGGCCCGTACAGCAGCAGCACGTGCTCGCGCCCGCGCAGCAGGTCGTACAACCGCAGCGGATACGCGGCGATGTGCCCCGAGAGGCCGCCGCAGTCCGGCGCCCGGTCCCCGGGGCGCGGCCCGGACCCGTCGCCATCCCCGGACCCGTTGCCGTCCCCGGGACCGGTCGCCTGTACGAGGGGGCTGCCGCGGTAGCCGACGAGCAGCTGGGCCTCGCGCATCATGAGCGTGTCCGCGTCCTGCGGGTCGGCCTGGACACCCTCGGCGGCGTGCCGGACCGTACGGCCGACGACCTCCTCGCCCACCGGACGGCGCTCGGCGTCGTAACTCGCGAGCAGGCCCGGGGCGCCGGCGCCCTCCACGGTCAGCGCCAGCTTCCAGGCCAGGTTCCAGGCGTCCTGGATCCCGGTGTTCATGCCCTGCGCCCCCGTCGGCGGGTGGATGTGCGCCGCGTCCCCGGCCACGAAGACCCGGCCCTCCCCGTACCGGTCGACCAGCCGGTGGCTGATGCGGAACACGGACGACCAGCGCAGGGCGGAGGCCGTCGTGGGCTGCGGGGACAGCCGGTCCAACACGGCCTGGACGTGCCCGAGTTCGGGGACCCGGCCGCCCTCCAGTCCGTGCGCCACCGCGTCACCGCCCTGCGGGGGAGCGGTGGAGAGCTCGGGCGGCACCAGCATCGACACCCGGTAGCGGCGGTCTCCCGGCAGCGGGATGCACACCAGCAGGTCGTCGACGGCGCCCCGGTCATCGCGGTGCATGGCCCGCACCCCGTACCCGTACGGCAGGTCCCAGTCCACCTCGACGTCGGCCAGCATGTACTCCTCGGGGAAGGCGCCGCCCTTGAAGGCCAGGCCGAGCCCCTTGCGGACGGTGCTGTGCGCGCCGTCGCAGCCCACCAGGAACCGGGTGCGGACCTCCTCCTCGCCGCCGGGGGTGGTGAGCCGGCAGGTCACCCCGTCGGCGTCCTGGACGAACGACACCAGTTCGGTGCCGCGCTCGACGCGCGTCCCGAACCCCTCCAGGAACTCCTCGATGATCCGCTCGGTCTCGTACTGCGGCAGGGCGGCGAAGCGGTACGGGACCTCGGGCGGCAGCACCAGGTCCAGTCGGAACTGCTCCACGCCGTTCATGTACGCCAGCTGCCCGCGCATCGGGACGGCGGCCTCCAGCGCGGCCCGGACGAAACCCATCCGATCCCAGATCTCCAGGGTCCGCGGCTGGATCCCCACGGCCTTGGCATAGGGCAGCCGGGCCGGGAGCCGGTCGACGATCCGGCAGGAGATCCCGCGCCGTCTGAGCTCGGCGGCCGCGGTCAGCCCGACGGGGCCGGCGCCCGCCACCAGGACGTCCGCCGCTGCTGTTGCCTCGCTGTGCACCATCGGGCGCCTCCCGGCCGGGGTTCCGCGGACACGATCACCCTCCATGGTGGCCCGGACGCCCCCTCCCGGCGATCGGACCGGCCCGGCGCGGTGCGGGCCGAGGCGGTGCGGGCCGAGGCGGTTGGGCCGGGGGCACCGGCCGGCCGGCGGGCCGGTCGGTACCCCCGGCGGACCTCAGTCGCCGACGTCGCGGCGGCGGAAGTCGTCCAGGGTCTCGCGGCGCATGAGGAGCCGCGCCGCACCGCCCCCCACGGCGACGACCGGGGGACGGCCCACCAGGTTGTAGCCGGAGGCCATGGACAGCTGGTAGGCACCGGCCACCGGAACGGCCAGGAGATCCCCCGGACGGACGTCGGCCGGGAGTTCCACGTCGGCGGCGAGGACGTCGCCCGCCTCGCAGTGCCGGCCGACCACCGTGGCCGTGCACGGCACGGCCGCGGAAGGGCGGCCGATCAGGCGGGGCGCGTAGCGCACCCCGTACAACGCGGGCCTGGGGTTGTCGCTCATGCCGCCGTCCACGGCCACGAACACCCGCTCCCCGGTGCGCTTCACCGCGAGCACCCGGTACAGGGCGATGCCCGCCGGGCCGGCGATCGCCCGCCCCGGCTCGATGGCGAGCCGGGGCACGGGGAGCCCCGCGGCCGCGCAGCTCTCGACGAGCTCGGCGCGCAGCCGGCCGGCCAGCGCCGTGAGGTCGAGCGCGGGCTCGCCCGGGCAGTACGCGATGCCGTGGCCGCCGCCCATGTCGAGCTCGGGCAGCGTGACGCCGTGGGCGTCTCGGATGCGGGCCATCAGCCCGACCGCCCGGCGCACCGCCGTCAGGTACGGCTTGACCTCGGTGATCTGCGAGCCGATGTGGCAGTGCAGGCCGACGAGTTCCAGCTGCGGCTGGCCGAGGATGCGGGTGACCGCGTGCTGCGCCGAGCCGTCGGTGAGGGACAGCCCGAACTTCTGGCCGTCGGTGCCGGTACGGATCTTCTCGTGGCCGCCGGCCGAGATGCCCGGGACGATCCGGACCAGGACCTTCTGGTGCCCGCCCGGCCCCACGGCCGCCGCGAGCCGGGCGATCTCGGACGCGCTGTCGATGACGATCCGGCCGACGCCCAGCCGCAGGGCGGCCTCGATGTCGCGCGGCGATTTGGCGTTCCCGTGCAGGAGGACGCGCTCCGGGGGGAAACCGGCGGTGACGGCGAGTTCGAGCTCGCCCGCCGAGCAGACGTCGAGCCCGAGGCCCTCCTCGGCGACCCAGTGGACCATGGCGCGGGACAGGAAGGCCTTGGCGGCGTACAGCACTTCGGCGTCCGGGAAGGCGTCGCGGTAGGTGCGGCAGCGGGTTCGCACCTCGCCCTCGTCCAGTACGTACGCCGGGGTGTCGAAGCGGTCGGCGATCTCGGTCAGCGGTACCCCGCCGACGGCGAGGCCGCCGTGCGGCAGCCGGGTCGTCGAGGCCGGCCAGACGGACAGCCCGTCCGTGGAACCCGCGGCCGTCCCGGACAGCGTGACGGTGGTCATGGCGCTCCTCCCCTCAGGCGGCCTGGGCCGGGAGCCGGCCCGCCCGGAGCGGCGCCGCCGCGGCGGCCGCAGTCCCGGCGGCCCCCTGGGCGGGCGCCGGGGCCGACAGCGTCGGGTCGACGGTGAGCAGATCCGCGCCGAGCGGTGCGCACAGCTCCCGCAGCACGGACTCCGACAACCGGATGTACCCCTGGCCCTCGCCGAGGGTGGCGGCCAGCAGGTCCGAGCGCGTGAAGCCGACGGCCGTACGGGCGCCCAGCGGAGTGCGGAACAGGCGGATCACCGCCTCCGCTCCCCTTCCCGGCCGGACGGGCACGTACAGGAGTCCGGCCGGGACCCGTTCCTCGGGCTCGGGATCGTCTTCGTACCGGAACAGACACATGGGGCCCTCCCTGAGGAACCGCAAGAGGCGATGGACGCGCCCCGGTGCGGGGAGGCAGTGCGGGGCGCGATGTCGAAGCTATCCCCGCCCGCGGCCTCCTCGCGCCGGTCCCTGACGCCACCTTGACGGGAAACGGCCCACTCCATACACGCCGCTGACGCGCTCCCGGCCCCGGCGTCAGCCGGCCGGGCCCGCGTGGTGGGCCAAGGCCGCGTGCGGGTCCTCGTGCCCGGCGGTGTGGTCGATGTGGACCGTGGCCGCGGTCAGCCTCGGAACGGCGTGGATCAGGGCGTGTTCGGCCTCGACGGCAAGCGCGTGGGCCTGCACCACCGTGAGGTGCGGATCGACGACGATGTCCGCTTCCGCCCGCAGCGCGTGCCCGATCCACCGCATGCGGACCTGACCGGTGCCCCGTACCCCCGCCACCGCGAGCAGCGCGTCATGAGCGGTGTCGACCAGCGCCGGATCGACCGAGTCCATGAGCCGCCGGCAGACCTCGCGCGCGGCGTCGCGCACCACCACGAGGAGGGCCGCGGTGATGAGCAGGCCGACGACCGGGTCGGCGCCCTGCCAGCCGGCCGCGGCGCCGCCCGCGCCGAGGAGGACGGCGAGGGAGGTGAACCCGTCCGTACGGGCGTGCAGTCCGTCGGCGACGAGCGCCGCGGAACCGATCCGGCGGCCGGTGCGGATGCGCTGCCGGGCCACCCACTCGTTGCCGAGGAAGCCGGCCACCGCGGCCCCCGCGACCGCCCACGGCTGCCCGATCCCGCGGGGGTGCAGGAGCCGGTCCACGGCCTGGTACCCGGCGAAGGCGCAGGAGGCCGCGATGATGAGGACGACCACGATCCCGGCCAGGTCCTCGGCGCGGCCGTAGCCGTACGTGTAGCGGCGGTTCGCCGCGCGCCGCCCGAGTACGAACGCGATGGCGAGCGGTACGGCGGTCAGGGCGTCGGCCGCGTTGTGGACGGTGTCGCCGAGCAGGGCCACCGACCCGGACAGGGCGACGACACCGGCCTGAACGGCCGTGGTCAGTCCGAGGACGCCCAGGGACTGCCACAGCGTGCGCATGCCCTGCCGGGAGGTCTCCATCGCCGCGTCCACCTTGGCCGCGGGCTCGTGATGGTGCGGGGTGAACGCGTGGGCCAGATGGCCGAGCCGGTGTGCGAGCCGGTGCCGCAGCGGCGACCGGGACGATCCGTCGTGGTGCTCGTGGTGGTGGCTCACGGCGCGCTCGCTTCCGACGCGGACGACAGGAACGGGGTGGAGTGGTGGTGCGGGGGTTCGGGCGGGTCGTACGGGTGGGTGGTGCGGGTGGGAGGTACGGGTGGGCGCCGCTCCTGCGCCCACCCGCTCACCCGCCCATTGTGTCCCCGCCCGTCAGCGGCGGAGTAC
This sequence comes from Streptomyces roseus, assembly GCF_001044425.1. Lineage (GTDB taxonomy): Bacteria > Actinomycetota > Actinomycetes > Streptomycetales > Streptomycetaceae > Streptomyces > Streptomyces roseus. The sequence goes on along the minus strand of NZ_LFML01000110.1, from coordinate 30,159 downwards.
GACCGCGAGTGGGGCCGTCACAGGGCCCGCCACGGGGCGAAGGCATTGGCCACGCCGTCCAGCGCCGGGCCCAGTTCGGGGTGGTGGCGCAGGAGCACCGAGACCATGCCGTTGCGGTCCACCCAGTCCAGGCCCTCCGCGGTGTACACCTCGGGCCGGTAGTCGGTGGTGAAGAAGCGGTCGCTCTTCAGCCGCCTGCTCGCCATCAGGATGAAGATCCGGAAGAGGGAGTCGCTGAACCCGAACCCGGCCGGCCGCGGCTCGGCGAGATTGCCGACCAGCGTGTCCACCCGGTCCAGCCGCCCCTCGTACAGCTCCTTCAGCAGCGGCGTGTCGCCCGGGTGCCCGCCCGTCAGCTCCTCGAAGGAGGTCACCGGACGCTTGCGCAGCATCTGCCGGTACGCGTTGTAGCGGGGGATCCCGCGCTCGCGGTCGCGCAGGACGTCGACCGTGCCCAGGTCGACGTGCTCGCCGGTGAGCCGGGTCAGATTGCGCAGCGCGTCGGGGTGGTTGTGCAGGACGAGGGCCCCGGGGTGGGCCGTGCCGAAGCTGTGGAACAGGTCGCTCATGCCGTACGTGTCGACCGCGGTACGGGTGGCCCGTCCCTGCATCTCCTCGAAGCCGATCTTCGCGCGGACGGTGCCGGCGCGGTGGTCCCGTACGACCAGCTCGTCGGGGATCAGAGGGTGCAGCCGGTACGCGGAGACGAACTCCTCCGTCATCGAGAACGGCGCCGCGTGGTGATCGGTGGGCGAGCCGAGGATGCCGCTGAGCATCTCGCCCTTGCCGACGCGCCCGTACGTCCGCCTGACCCAGCGCGGCAGCACCCCGTACCAGTTGGCGTCCATCGCGTGCCGCAGCACCGGCGTGTCGAGGATGCCCGGGGTCCACTCCACCGTGTGGATCTTCGCCATCAGCGCCGTGTTGACCAGCCTCGCGGTGTGGAAGAGCCGTTCGTCGTCCCAGGTCGGGTAGTGGGCGCGCAGGTAGTCGCAGATCGCGTTGTGCTCCTTGGCGAAGAGCGTGTGCAGCAACGACAGACCGGCCCAGTAGTCGCTGTTCATGCCCGTCCAGTCCAGGCAGGACCTGCCGGGCCGCGGGTCGGCGGGCAGCCGGCCGTCCTCCAGGACCAGCCGCCCGTCCTCGCCCGTGCGCAGGGCCCGGCAGCGGGCCTCGTCGGAGCCGTAGAGCTGCGAGCCGTCCCACCAGTGCGTGACGGTGTTCTCGTACGTGGGCGGCGTGTCGGACGCGGTGTGCGCGACCGGGTCCGGGCGGGTGCGGTTCACGCGCATCGGGCAGCCGCCGCCGAGCTCGGCCCAGTCGTCGTCCTCGGCGAGCGGGACGGTGAAGGGTTCGGCCTCCTCGTTGTCGCCGTGGTTGGCCCACCCGTGGTTCTCGAACTGGATCCAGGCGGCGGCCAGCAGGTTGAGGGTGGGCGCGGGCACGAACCCCTCGCGGGCCAGCAGTTGCCGGCTGATCTCGCGCGGGCTCGGCGACATCAGCTCCTCCTCGGAATCCGGGAAGACCAGGTGGAGCGGGGCGTTGCGGTCGAGCCGGGTGCCGACGCGGCCCATGTCCTCGTCGTACGGGTCGTAGCCCGAGCCGTCGTACGAGCGGAAGGGCGCGAGCGTCCGGGTCGGACGCCGGCGCCGCTCCCCGCCCGCGCCGTAGGTGTCGTACAGGTTCTTGCGGCGCAGGTCGTCGCGGAGCACCCGGAGGTTCAGCAGCCCGAGGGGCAACGGCAGTTCGTGCCATTCGCGGGTGCGGTTGACACGGGCGAAGGCGGCCGAGCCGAGGCGTTCGAGGAGCCCGGGCGGGCCGTACGAGGGGGCCGGGCAGGGGTGGACGGTCTGCGCGGGGACGGCCGGTTCCGCGGGGGTCCCCTGGCCCGGGGCCCCGCTCGGCGCGGTGGAGGTGGTGTCGGTCATGGCGTTCCTCAGCGGTCGGGGGCTGTCAGCGGTCGTGGAGCCGGAAGAAGCGGGAGGCGGTACCGCTCCGCGGCATGGCGGAGCGGCGGCCGATCCGGGCGGGGCAGCGGCCGCGCGGGGCCTGGCGTGGTGGGGTCTGGGCGGCGGGCCGGACGTGCGGCGCGGGCCCGGCGGCCGGCCGGTCCCGCGCCGCCGTACGCGCTCAGCGCGGGGCGAGGGTGAGCCGGATGCCGGCCGAGGCGAGGATGCCGGGCAGCGGACGGCACGGGTCCACCGCCGGCCTGCCGCCGGTGACCCGATGGCCCCGCAGGACCTCCGCGGTCAGCAGGGCAGCCGTCAGCAGGCCCAGGTGCTCTCCCGGGCAGCGCCCGCCGCCGTGGCTGAACGGGGCCATCCGGATGTCCTGCGCCGCCCCGGACCGCAGCCACCGGGCCGGTACGAACTGGTGGGCGGCCGGCACGTGTTCGGGGTCGCGCTGGTGGAACAGGGCCGGTACGAGCACCGCCGTCCCCGCCGGATAGGGCACCCCGCCCCACTCGGTCTCGGCGCGGGTGACCCGCAGGAGGTCCGGCACGACCGGGAACAGCCGCAGGGTCTCCTCCACACAGGCCCGCAGCCGGGGCAGTTCCGCGCCCCCGCCGTCCACCTCGGCCCGCAGGGCCTCCTGTTCGGCCGGATGCGCGGCGAGCAGCAGCAGCGTCCGGGCCACGATCGGGGCGACGGCGTCGAGCGCGAGCAGCCAGTGGTGGGCCTGGCCCACCGCGTCCAGGGCGGCGGCGCCGGGTCCCCGGGCCGCCGGATGGTTGCGGGCGAGCGCGGTCAGGGCGTGCGGCTCCGCGCGGGCGGCGTACTCCTCGACGCGGGCGGCGGCCTTGCGGTACAGCGCCTCCGCGGCCGTGGCCCGCCTCTTGCGCATCCGCATCCAGTTCGACTCCTCGCGGATCGCGAGCAGCCATCGGGCGAGCTCCTCGTCGCCCGCGGCCGCGTCGCCGAGGACCATCCGGCGCACGATCCGGGCGACCGTGCGCCGCAGCGGCGGGAAGTCCAGCTCGGAGTTCCGGAGCAGGGCGGGAGCCTCCTGCGCGATCATCGCCCGGAACTCCTCGCACGAGGGGTGCACGGGCCGGTCGGCCGCGAGCACCTCGTCATTGACGCGCCGGCGCTCCTCACGGGTGTCGCCGTGGGAGCAGATGACGCCGGTGGGCTCCAGCAGCGACAACGCCCTGTACTTGTCGGGCGCGTCCAGGGCGAGGGTGCGCACGGGCAGTTCGTAGAAGCGCCGGACGTCGGCCTGGTCCAGCAGGACCAGCAGCGGCCCGGACAGCCCGCGCACCTCCACGGGCGCCCCGCCGTGCCGGGCGCGCATGGCCCGCAGGGTCGCGGCCGACCAGCCCTGCTGGCCGAGGGCCGCCTGCGCCGCCAGCACACGGGGCCGCAGCTGGAAGGCCCCGCGGACGAACGCCTGCACGGTGTGCGTGGCGGCGAAGCGGACGGTCTCGGCGCGCCCGGCCCGGGCGGGCCGGCGTACGGGGAGCGGGCCGGAGCCCGGGGCCGAGGCCTGGTCCGGGATCGCGGGTGTCCCGGTGGCGCCCTCGTCGGCGGCCCCGGAGCGGGCCGTGGCCTCGCTCATGCCTCCACGACCTTGCCGGGGTTGAGCAGGTTCTTCGGGTCGAACAGGCGCTTGAGCCCGCGCTGGAGTTCCAGGCTCACCGGGTCGAGCTCGCGGGTCAGCCACTCGCGCTTGAGGGTGCCGATGCCGTGCTCGCCGGTGCTGGTGCCGCCGAGGGCGAGCCCCGCGGCCATGATGTCGTCGTACGCGGTCCGGGCGCGGCGGAACTCGTCCGCGTCCGATTCGTCGAAGACGACCGTCGGGTGCAGGTTGCCGTCGCCCGCGTGGCCGAGGGTGAAGACGCGCAGCCGGTTCCGTACGGCGATCTCCTCGATCGTGCCCATGAACTTGGCCAGTTCGGAGCGCGGTACGGCCACGTCCTCGATGAACGCGGTCGGCCGGCCGCCGAGGGTCGCGGCGAACGCGCCCAGGGCCGGGGTGACCAGCCGCCGGGCCTCGATGACCTGCCGGGACTCCTCGGCGCCGGAGGCCGTGACCACGTTGCGCGCCCCGGCCTCCTTGCACAGGAGGGCCATCGACGCGAGGTCGCGGGCCGGCTCGGCGGTGTCGCTCTCGATGATCAGAGTGGCCGCGGCGCCCGGGGTCATCATCGGGTGTCCGTGGTCGGCGACGGCCTGCGAGGTGGCCCGGTCCAGGAGTTCGAGCGCGGAGGGGACGTGTCCCGCCGCGGTGATCGAGGCGACGGCGTCCCCGGCCGCCGTCAGGGTGGGGAACTGGGCGAGCATGGCCAGCGCGGGCGGCCGTACGGGGCGCAGCCCGAGCGTGGCGCCGACGATGACGGCCAGGGTGCCCTCGGAGCCGACGAGCAGGCGCGTCAGGTCGTACCCCGCGACCCCCTTCGCCGTGTCCCGGCCGGTCCGCATCCGGCGGCCGTCGGCGAGGACGAGGTCCAGGCCGCGGACGTAGTCGGCGGTGACCCCGTACTTGACGCAGCAGATGCCGCCGGCGCCCGTGGCGATGTTCCCGCCGATGGTGCAGTGCTCCCAGGAGGCGGGGTCGGGCGGGTAGGAGAGGCCGTGCTCGGCGACGGCGTCGTTGAGCCGCTTGGTGACCACGCCGGGCTCGCAGCGTACGAGCCGGTTGGCGGGGTCGATGTCCAGGATGCGGTCCATCCGGGCGGTGCTCAGCACGACGCAGCCGTCGATCGCGTTCGCGGCGCCCGCGAGGCCGGTGCGGGCGCCCTGCGGGACGACGGGGACGCCGAGTTCGTAGGCGGTGCGCATGATGTGCCGGACCTGCTCGGCGGTGCGCGGGAAGGCGACGACGGCCGGGGTCCCGGCCTCGGAGAACGGCGCGGCGTCGCGGGCGTGCGCGGCGAGGGTCTCCGGGTCGGTGTGCAGGACGTCGGCGTGGTCGGTGAGGAGGGTGCGCAGGCGCGACAGCAGAGGGGTGTCGGGGGACATGAGGGCCTTCTGACGGTGGTGGGGGCAGGCCGGCGCCCGGGCGGCGCGGCGGCCGGGCTTCGGAGGGATCAGAGGGAGGGGAGCTCGGTGGTCACGGGCACGTCGATGAGGACCGGGCCGTCCTGCTGGGCCGCCGCGTCCCGTACGAGCTTGGTGAGTTCACCCGCGCCGTGGGCCCGGTGGGTGCGCACCCCGTAGCCGTCGGCGACGGCCGTGATGTCCAGACCGGGGATGTCCAGGCCGGGGGAGCCCTGGGCGTGTTCGAGCTGTGCGAACCAGTGGAGGATCGCGTACGTGGCGTTGCTGAGGACGACGAAGGTGACGGGCACCTTGTAGGCGGCGGCGGTCCACAGGGCCTGTACGGCGTAGTGGATGGAGCCGTCTCCGATGACGCAGACCACGGGCCTGCCGGGGGCGCCGAGCTGCGCGCCGACGGCCGCGGCCGCTCCGAAGCCCAGCCCGCCGCCCGCGGAGAACAGGTAGGAGTCCGGGGCGCTGATGCGGGTGGCCTCGTGGAACTGCGGGACGTTGGAGGGCGATTCGTTGACCCAGAGGGTGTTCTCGGGGGCGCCCTGTGCGATGGCGGCCAGGGCCGCGAGCGGGGTGAGGACCCCGTCGGCCGCCTCGGGGAAGCGCACCCGCTCGTGCGGGGCGGGCGCGCTCGCGCCGGCGGCCGGGAGCCGGTCGGCGAGGGCTCGTACGGTCAGGGCCAGGTCCGCCACGACCGCGTCCCCGACGGGGGCCCGGGCGGCCTCCTCGGCGTCCCGGGTGAGGAGCACGAGCTCGGCGCCCTCGGGCATGTGGTCCCCGGGAAGGTAGGGGTAGTAGCGGAACACGGGCGCGCCGATCACGACGACCAGGTCGTGCCCCGCGAGCTGCCGGCCGAGCGGCCCGATCGCCGGGGCCAGGTCCCCCCGGAACTGCGGGTGGCTGCGGGGGAAGGAGACGCGGGCCGAGACGGGCGCCGCCCAGACGGGCAGTCCGGTGCGCTCGGCGAGGGCGAGGACGGCGTCCCAGGCGCCCGAGGCGTCGACGTCGTCGCCGACGACCAGGACGGCGGAGCGGGCGCCTGAGATCCGGTCGGCGAGCGCCGCGACCGCGGCGGCGTCGGCCGCTGCGGCGTGCGTGACCCGGCGGGCGGCGGCCGCCCGGCCGGCCCGGTCCTCGGCCTCGGTGAGCTCCGCGTCGAAGTCGTCCATGGGCAGGGAGAGGAACACCGGTCCGTGGGGCGGTGTTTCGGCGATCTGCACGGCGCGGGCCAGCGCGGCCGGGACGTCGGCGGGGCGCGGGGGCTCGTACGCCCACTTGACGGCCGGCTGGGGGAGCAGCGTGGCCTGCGGGTTGGAGAGCAGGGCCTCCATGGTGAGCATGGCGCGCACCTGCTGGCCCGCGGTGACGACCATCGGGGTGCGGTTGGCCCGGGCGTTGAGGATGGCGCCCATCGCGTTGCCGGTGCCGGGACCGGTGTGCAGGTTGACGAGGGAAGTGGTCCTGGAAGCGAGGGCGAAGCCGTCGGCCATGCCGACGACGACGGCCTCCTGGAGACCGAGTACGTAACGGAAGTCCTCGGGGAACCGCTTGAGCATCGGCAGCTCGGTCGAGCCGGGGTTGCCGAAGACCGTGGTGACGCCACGTGCTCGTAGAACGTCCAGGACTGATTCGCGAACCGTGCGCATTCGGTGTCCTTCCGCGCAGCCGGGGGCACTGTCGGTGATCAATCCAGCACACTGAGTTGATCTTTACAAAATGGCTCCACGGCATATTCGGTTGTGGTATGTGCGTGGCTCGCGTCCGCGCCCGTACCGGCCCCCGGGCCGGAGGCGGTTGACGACGTGTCCAGGGGGCGGCCCCGATGTCCCCCCGATGGGTGGACGGCCTCGGCGGTGCGCGGGCTCAGGGGCGCGAGCGCAGGGGGTGGTCCTCCGGAACCTCCACCACGGCGACGCGGACCCCGTCCGGGTCGGCGAGCCACATCTCGATCAGCCCCCAGGGCTCCCGCCGCGGCGGTCGCAGCACCTCGGCGCCCCGCTCCAGCAGCTCCTCGTACGCCGCCTGCGCGTCGGCGACCTGGAGCCACAGCCGCAGCCCGGGGGCGGGCGGGGTCTCGGCGCGCCCCGAGACCTCCAGGAAGCCGCCGCCGAGGAAGTAGACCGTGCCGCGCTCCGGCCCGGTGCCGAACTCCCGGTAGACGGCGAGCCCGAGAGTGGCTCCGTAGAAGGCGCGCGAGCGAGCCGGGTCGGTGGGGGTGAGCAGGACGCGGCCTGCGAGTACGTGCACCATGCCGACGAATCTAGGGGGTGTCCGGGCCGTCCGCTCCGGATCGCGCGCCGCGCATGCGGGTCTGACCGGCGCCGGTCAGGCTTCGGGGACGGCCTCGGTGGCGGCGTCCAGGGCTGCGGTCAGGCGGTGCAGGCGGATCTGGAGATCCCGGATCTCGGCGAGCTCGAAGCCCGTCGCGGCCGCGATCCGCCGCGGCACCTCCACCGCGCGTGCGCGCAGGGCCGCACCGTCGCCGGTGAGGCCGACGCGCACGGAGCGCTCGTCCTCGGTGCTGCGCTCCCGGTGCACCAGTCCGGCCGCCTCCAGGCGCTTGAGAAGCGGCGACAGCGTGCCCGAGTCCAGCCGCAGGTGCTTGCCGATCTCCTTGACGGGCGTCGTGCCGTGCTCCCACAGCACCAGCATCACCAGGTACTGGGGGTAGGTCAGACCGAGGTCCTTGAGGACGATGCGGTAGAGGCCGTTGAAGGCCCTGCCGGCCGAGTTCAGCGCGAAGCAGATCTGACCGTCCAGGCGCAGGAAGTCCTCGTCGCGGAGGGTTCGGGTCGGCTGCTCGCTCATGGACGCCAGTGTACCCGGGCATGACTTGCGAGGCATTTAGTTGTGCACAATTTAATTGTGTGCTCTACTTCTGGTGTCAGCCGATCACCGGCTGCACGGTCACCACCGCGAGAGGAACCCCCATGGACGCGCTGTACACCGCTGTCGCCACCGCCAACGGCCGCGAAGGCCGCACGGTCAGCTCCGACGGCCAGATCGACCTCGCGCTGGCCATGCCCCCGGCGCTCGGCGGCAGCGGCCAGGGCACCAACCCCGAGCAGCTCTTCGCGGCGGGCTACGCGGCCTGCTTCGCCAGTGCGCTCGGCCTGGTCGGCCGGCAGGCGAAGGTCGACACCGGTGAGGTCTCGGTCACCGCGGAGACCTCGATCGGCAAGGACGACACGGGCTTCGCCCTGGCCGTCACCCTCCGCGTCGAGCTGCCGGAGTCCCTCGCCGGTGAGACGGGCGAGCTGCTCGTCAAGCAGGCCCACGAGGTCTGCCCCTACTCCAAGGCCACCCGCGGCAACATCCCCGTCACCCTGGTCGTCGAATAGTCCCCACGGGCACACCCCCGCCGAGGAGCTCCGACCCGTCCCGTGAAGGGCGGGCCGGGGCTTCCCCGTTCACGGCCGCGAGCGCGCCGGGCCGCCGACCGGGTGCCGGTCCCGCGCCGCGGCCCCCGGCGTGGTGGGAACGCCCTGCGAGAACAGGGTGTCCGGGAGCGGCGCCAGGTCCAGGAGGCCCAGCGCCGTGTCCCGCGCGATCCGGTGCCACGCCGGGGCCCGGCGGAGCATCGCGTGCCCGCCGGCCGGCATGGCGATGCCCGCCGCCCGGGCGCCCCGGGCACGGGCCCGCCGTACGTAGTCCCACGACCCCTGCGCGTCCGTGACCCGGTCCGCCTCGTCGTGCACGAGCACCACCGCCGTGTCCCCGAGGTGCAGGACCGGTTCACCCGGCGGGCACCACGGCGCGAGCCCCACCACCGCGCGGACCAGCGGATCGGCGGCGGCTCGCAGCGCGGCGCGCCCGCCCATGGAGTGCCCGACCAGCGCGACGGGCAGAGGCCCGGCCACACAGCACAGTTCGCGCAGCGCCTGCCACACGTCGTGGACCGGATCCGCGCGGTGGCCGTTCCAGCCCCGGTGCTCGTAGCGGACCTCCGCCACCACCACGTCCCGCGCCGCCCTCGCGCCCGCGATCGCCCGCGCGAACGGACGCATCCGCAGCCCCGGCAGGTTCGGCCGCGGCGGCGGCCCCAGCCCCTGCGC
>NZ_LFML01000110.1:0-20607 GCF_001044425.1 Streptomyces roseus | reverse complement strand
GGCGCCCTCACGCGCGGCCTCCCCGGAGCGGCAGCGGGAGGAGCCCGGGAACGGCGGCCCCGGCCGAGGGGGTCACGGCCGGGCCCCCGGCGGCACGTCCTCGGTCAGGAGCAGCTGCCGCACGTCGAGGCAGCGGGAGCGGAACCCGGCTTCCGAGTAGGCCAGGTAGAACTCCCACATCCGCCGGAACGTCGCGTCGAAACCGAGCGCCGCCAGCTCCTGCGCCCGCTCCTCGAAGCGCTCCCGCCACAGGCGCAGCGTCTGCGCGTAATGGTCCCCGTACCCCTGGTCGGAGACGATCCGCAGTCCCGCGCCGCCCGCGTGCGCCTCGATGGCCTCGCGGGAGGGGACCAGGCCGCCCGGGAAGACGTACTTGCCGATCCAGGTGTGCGTACGGGCGGTGCGCAGCATCCGCTCGTGCCCCATGGTGATGGACTGCAGCGCGATCCGTCCGCCGGGCGCCACCGCATCGCGCAGGGCGGCGAAGTACGTCGGCCAGAAGTCCCTGCCGACCGCCTCGATCATCTCCACGCTCACCACCGCGTCGTACCGGCCCTCCACATCACGGTAGTCCCGCAGCTCCACGTCCACCCGGTGGGCCAGCCCCGCTTCGGCGATCCGGCGGCGGGCGAGGTGCTGCTGCTCGGCGGAGAGCGTCACCGTGGTCACGCGCGCCCCGCGGGCGGCCGCGCGCAGCGCGAGCTCGCCCCAGCCGGTGCCGAGCTCCAGGAGGCTCCTGCCCGGGCCGACGCGGGCGAGGTCGAGCAGCCGGTCGATCTTCCGGTGCTGTGCGGCCGGCAGGCTCGTGCGGCGCGCGGGGAACGAGGTGAACACGGCGCAGGAGTACGACAGCGTCTCGTCGAGGAAGAGTGCGAACAGCTCGTTGGACAGGTCGTAGTGGCGGCGGACGTTCTCCCGGGCGCCGGTCCGCGAGTTCAGCTCGGCCTCGGGCCTGCGCTGCACCCACGCCCCGCGCAGCCGGCGCAACGGGACGGGCATCAGGTCGTCCACGTGCGCGGCGAGTACGGTCAGCAGGCCGGTCAGGTCGTCGCTCTCCCATTCGCCCGCCATGTAGGACTCGCCGAAGCCGATCAGGCCCTGCGCCCCGATCCGGCGGAAGAAGGCGTCCGGGTCGTGGACGGTCAGCGAGGGCCCGGTGCCGAGGGCCGGCTCGGCGCCGAAGCGGCAGCGCAGGGGCAGGGCGGTCACGGCGCGCCGGACCAGGCGGCGGGCCACCGCCGCGTGCCCGAAGGGAGCGGCCGGCGGCCGCGCCACGTCCGGCCAGGCCTCCGGGTCGGCACCGGAGGCGGACGAGGAGCCGGGGACTGCGGCGGTACGGGTCGGCGAAAGGGTCACGAGAGGCTGCCTTCCTGGAGTGCGCGATCGGGTCGGGGCCGCACGGGCAGCCCGCCGAGCAGGGGTCGGACGGCTCGGCGGCGGCTCCCGGCCCGGACGGTGGCCGCGGACCGCGGCCGGACGCCGAGCCCCGGCCACTCCCGAGGCCCGAGGCCCGCCTCCTCCACGCAGGCCGCCGTCGATCCCGGCCGCACTCCGGGTACGCACCATCGGTCACTCCCCACCGGTCGCCACGCCGCCGTCGGGTCGCAGACGGCGTCTCCCCCTCCTTCGGGGCCGAAGTTCCGGCGGATTGGTGTGACTTACCGGGACCGTGACCGGGATCGGCCACGGCCTACTGCACATTGATCGGGAATTGGCGACCCGGTTGACCAATCCGTACAGATGTCTGCTGCGAAGACCGGTCAAGAACGCGGACCTGGCACCATCCGGAGCGGTCGGCTCTCGTTGTGAAGGAGCCGTTCCTTGCGACGGGAAGGACAGCCATGCGACGGACGGACCCCGGCGGACCCTCCGCCCCCACCGGGCAACCGCTGCCCTTCGGTGTCCCGGACACCGCGGCCCCCCGGCTCGAAGAGCTGATGTCCCGGGTGGCCCGCGGCGACAAGGACGCGTTCTCCGCGCTGTACGACGCCCTGTCCGGGATCGTCTTCGGACTGGTCGTCCGCGTCGTGCGCAACCGCGCCCAGTCCGAGGAAGTGGCACAAGAGGTGATGATCGACCTGTGGCGGCAGGCCGCCCGCTACCGCCCCGACCAGGGCAGCGTGCTCAGCTGGGCCGCCACCCTCGCCCACCGGCGAGCCGTCGACCGGGTCCGCTCCGCCCAGGCCGCGATCAACCGCGAACAGGACCAGGCCGCCCGCCAGCAGGCGCGCCCCTTCGACGAGGTGGCGGAACAGGTCGAGACCAGGCTGGAGAGCGAGCAGGTACGCCGCTGCATGCGCGGCCTGACCGAGATCCAGCGCCAAGCCGTCACCCTGGCCTACTACCAGGGCCTGACCTACCGCGAGGTCGCCGAGACCCTGCGCACTCCGCTGCCCACGATCAAGACACGCATGCGCGACGGACTCATCCGGCTGCGCGACTGCATGGGGGTGACCACATGAAGCACGACATGAAGCACGACGCGGAACTGCACACCCTCACCGGCGCGTACGCCCTCCACGCCCTCGCACCGGCCGAACACGAGGTGTTCGGCGAGCACCTCGGCGACTGCCCCTCCTGCCGGCAGGAGGTGGCGGAGTTCTCGGCCACGGCCGCCCGCCTTGCCGGCGCCGTCGCCCTGGCGCCGCCCGCGCGCATGAGGGACGCGGTCCTCCACGGCATCGACTCGGTCCGTCAACTGCCCCCGCCGGTCCCGGCGGCGGGCAGGCAGCCGATGACGTTCACGGCCATCCTGCGCCGCAAGGCCATCACGCTGGCGATCGCCGCGAGCATCGCCGCCGCGGCGGTGCTCGGCGGGGTCACCGTCCGGCAGAACCGGCTCGCCGAGGAGGCCAGGCAGCAGGCACAAGCCTCCGAACGCCGCCTCCAGGACGTCAGCGCCGTCGTGGCCGCCTCCGACGCGCGTACGGTACGGGGCCGCACCCCGGGCGGAGCCACCACCTCCGTGGTCAGCTCCACGTCGCGCAACAGGGCGGTGTTCATGGCCGCAGGGCTCTCCGACCCCGGCGCGGGCCGGACGTACCAGCTCTGGTTCGACGACCACGGCGCCATGCGGCCGGCCGGGCTCCTCACGCGGGACGGGGCCACGCTCATGGAGGGCGGCGTCCAGGGCGCCTCGGGGGTGGGTCTGACCGTCGAACCGGCGGGCGGTTCCGCCCGGCCCACCACCCGCCCGCTGATGCTCCTGGCCCTGCCCGACTGACCCGTCCGAGGCCCGCGCCCGGGGCCGCCTAGGAGGCGGGCCCCGGGGCGGGCTTCGGGGTCGGCCTCGCGCGGACGTGCATGCGTTCGCCCTGCCGGCCGAACAGGCTGAGGACCTCGACGGGCCGGCCGTCGGCGCTGCTGAACCAGTGCGGCAGCCGCGTGTCGAACTCGGCGACCTCGCCCGGTCCGAGGACGAGGTCGTGCTCCGGGAGCACCAGGCGCAGCCGGCCCTCCAGCACGTACATCCACTCGTACCCCTCGTGGGTGCGCAGGTCCGGCTCGGAACCCCGGTCGGTGATGATCATCTTGTACGCCTGGAGGGGCCCGGGGGTGCGGGACAGCGGGACGAACGAACCACCGTACGGCAGCTCGTGGGAGGTCAGCCTGACCCGGGGGTCGCCCACCTCCGGCGCTCCCACCAGGTCGTCCAGGGGCACGCGGTACGCGCCCGCCAGCGGCAGCAGCAGTTCCAGGCTGGGGCGGCGCCGGCCGGACTCCAGCCGGGACAGGGTGCTCTTGGAGATGCCGGTGGTCTCGGACAGCGCGGCCAGAGTCAGGCCGCGCTTGGCGCGCAGCCGCTTGAGCCGGGGGCCGACCTCGTCGAGAACTGACTGGTAGGGCGCGGGCGGGTCGGCCGGTGTGTCCATGCAGACATTCCACCCCGGCCGTCCCGGAAACGGCAACAAGCGTTGTCACGGCCGGCTCACACGGCCCGGCCCCGCTGGGCCCCCGGGCCGGCCGAGCCGCGCCGCGGCCGATGGCGTGACCCGGGGCACAGGCGCGGGCCGAGTGGGGGCGTGGCGGTGCGGGCACGTTCAGGGGGCGACACAATGGCCACCGTTGTTCTCTTTGATCCAGTACGGAGGAATAGGCCGGATGCTCAACGAAAGAGCGGGGCAGCAGGCGCGCCCGGAGGACCTGGTCGACGTGGCACGGCTCGTCACCGCGTACTACGCCCTGCACCCGGATCCGGCCGATCCCGGCCAGCGCGTCAGCTTCGGCACCTCGGGACACCGCGGATCCTCCCTCGCCACGGCCTTCAACGAGGACCACATCGCCGCGACCAGCCAGGCGATCTGCGAGTACCGGGCGCGGCAGGGGATCGACGGCCCCCTGTTCCTGGGCGCGGACACCCACGCCCTGTCCGAGCCCGCCCGCGTGACCGCCCTGGAGGTCTTCGCCGCCAACGACGTGACCGTGCTGGTCGACGCCGCCGACGGCTACACCCCCACGCCCGCGGTCTCGCACGCCATCCTCACCCACAACCGCGGCCGCTCCTCCGCGTCGGCCGACGGCGTGGTGGTCACCCCTTCGCACAACCCGCCCGCGGACGGCGGCTTCAAGTACAACCCGCCGCACGGCGGGCCCGCCGGATCGGACGCGACCGGCTGGATCCAGGAGCGCGCCAACGAGATCATCAGCGGCGGGATGAAGGAGGTCCGGCGCATCCCCTTCGCGCGCGCGTCGGCGGCGCCCACCACGGGGACGTACGACTACCTCGGCGCGTACGTACGCGATCTGCCGTCCGTGCTCGACCTGGACGCCGTGCGCGCAGCGGGCGTGCGCATCGGGGCCGACCCGCTCGGCGGGGCCTCCGTGGCGTACTGGGGCCGGATCGCCGAGGAGCACCGGCTCGACCTGACCGTGGTCAACCCGTACACCGACCCCACCTGGCGGTTCATGACGCTGGACTGGGACGGCAAGATCCGGATGGACTGCTCCTCCCCGTACGCGATGGCCTCGCTGATCGAGGGCCGGGACCGGTTCCAGATCGCCACCGGCAACGACGCGGACGCCGACCGGCACGGCATCGTCACCCCGGACGGCGGGCTGATGAACCCCAACCACTACCTCGCCACCGCGATCGAGTACCTCTACGACCACCGCGAGCAGTGGCCGGCGGAAGCGGGCATCGGCAAGACCCTGGTGTCCTCGGGGATGATCGACCGGGTGGCCGCCGACCTGGGCCGCGAACTCGTCGAGGTCCCCGTCGGCTTCAAGTGGTTCGTGGACGGGCTCTCCGCGGGCACCATCGGCTTCGGCGGCGAGGAATCGGCCGGGGCCTCCTTCCTGCGCCGCGACGGCTCGGTGTGGACCACCGACAAGGACGGCATCCTGCTGGCCCTGCTGGCCTCGGAGATCCTGGCCGTGACGGGACAGACCCCGAGCGAACGGTACGCCGGCCTCACGGCCCGCTTCGGCGAGCCGGCGTACGCCCGGATCGACGCCCCGGCCACCCGGGAGGAGAAGGCGGTCCTCGGCCGGCTGTCCCCCGAACAGGTCACCGCCGACACCCTGGCGGGCGAGCCCGTCACCGCGGTGCTGACGGAGGCTCCCGGCAACGGGGCCGCGATCGGAGGCATCAAGGTCACCACGGAGAACGCCTGGTTCGCGGCGCGCCCGTCGGGCACGGAGGACGTCTACAAGATCTACGCCGAGTCCTTCCTCGGCTCCGACCACCTGGCCCGCGTACAGGAGGAGGCCCGCGCCGTCGTCTCGTCGGCACTGGCCGGCTGATTCCCCCCGCCCCGACCCGACCCCCTTCCCCGCTCCTTCCCCCGGATCGCTCCGGAGGGCGCCGGAGGGCGCAGGAGGGCGCCGCCCCGCACGTCCGGCCGCCGCCGAACCGAACCGCCCACCCCGCCGGGCGGTTCTCAGTAGGCTGACGGACCCGGGGAGTTCCTGCGGAGGGGAGCAGTCATGCGAGGCGGTACGGTCGCGGTGGTGGGCGGGAGCGTCGCGGGGTGCGCGCTGGCCTCGGCGGCGGCCCGTGCGGGCGCCGACGAGGTCGTGGTGCTGGAGCGCACCCAGGGACGGCTGGCGGACCGGGGACTCGGACTCTGCATCCACGACGGCCGGGCCGCCGAACTCACCGCGACCGGGGCCCTGCCCGCCGGCATCGCCGCGCACCCGCTGGGCCGGCGCCGCTGGATCGTCCGGGACGACGCGGCGGCCGGGCCGACCGGGCGGGTGTTCTGGGAGCAGCCGTTCCCCTTCCACTCCTACCACTGGGGCCTCCTGTGGCGCGGGCTGCGGGAGGCGACGCCCGCCTCCGTGGTCTACCGGCAGGGCGCGGCGGTGACGGGGGTGGCCGACACCGGCGCCGGCGCCGAGGTGCGGACGGCCGGCGGGCGGGCCGAGCCGTACGACCTGGTCATCGGCGCCGACGGATACCGCTCGGTGGTGCGCGAGGCCGTCTGTCCCGACTCCCGGCCGGTCTACGCCGGGTACGTCTGCTGGCGCGGCAACCTCGACGCCCGGCGGCTGGAGGGCCTCGGCGACGGAGGCGTGCCCTCCGACGCGGTGACCACGGTCTGCTTCACCGGCGGGAGCTGCGTGATCTACCCGATCCCCGGGCCGGACGGCCCGCGGGTGAACTGGGTCCTGTACGCCACGCCCCCGAACAGCGGCCGGCTGCCGTTCGACGATCCCACGAGCTTTCCCCCGGGGCGGGTGACCGAGGAACTCACCGCGCACCTGGGGACGTTGCTGGACCGTGAGTTCCCGCCGCACTGGGCGCGGGTGCTCGCGCTGACGGAGCCCGCCGACACCTACGTCCAGCCCATCTACGACCTTGAGGCGGCCCGTACGACGGCCGGGCGCCTGCTGCTCGCGGGCGACGCGGCGACCGTGGTGCGCCCGCACAACACGAGCGGGGTCGCCAAGGCGCTCCAGGACGCCAGCGCGTTCGAGGAGGCCTGGCGCCGGGCCGGCACCTGGTCCGAACTGCTGGACGGCTACCACGCGGCGCGCGGCGCGGCGGGGCGGGAGATGGTCGCCCTGGCCCGCCGCCTCGGCCGGGGCCAGGTGGAGCAGACCCCGGCCTGGTCCACGATGAACCACCGCGAGGTGCAGTCGTGGTGGCAGGAACTGCTCGACGGAGCCGCCGACATCGGCGGCCAGGCCATGCGGCCTTAGGGGGCCGCCCGTACGGGTCGGAGAGGCGCCCGGCGGCCTCACCGAGCGGGGTGGCCGCAGTGCGGCCTAGGCTGGAGACGGCGGCCGTCCGCGGTGAGCGGCCCGGGCGGCCGCCCCGGTGGCTGCGGGCACGTACCCCTCCTTGATCCCCGCGCCCGCGGCGCCGGCACGGCGGGGCGGCGCCGTCACGGCGGCCCTGCGGGTGGGACAGTGGAGGGCATGTGCGGTCGATATGCCTCCAGCCGCGCCCCCGAGGACCTGGCCGATCTGTTCGAGGCCCGCTGGGACCCCCGGGAGACGCTGGCACCGAGCTGGAACATGGCCCCCACCGATGAGGTGTGGGCGGTCCTCGAACGCCCCGACCACGCGACGGGGGAGGTCGAGCGGCGGCTGCGCACCGTGCGCTGGGGCCTGGTCCCCTCCTGGTCCAAGGACCCGAGCGGGGGCGCCCGGATGATCAACGCGCGGGTGGAGACGGTGCACGAGAAGCCGGCCTACCGCCGTGCCTTCACCCGGCGCCGCTGCCTGCTGCCCGCGGACGGGTTCTACGAGTGGCAGCCGGTGGCCGCCACCGCCACGGCGAAGGCGTACAAGCAGCCGTACTTCATCACGCCGGAGGATGCCGGGGTGATGGCCATGGCCGGACTGTACGAGTTCTGGCGCGACCCGGCCGTGACCGACGAGGACGACCCGGCCGCCTGGCTCGTCACCACCACGGTCATCACGACCGAGGCGACCGACGCGGCCGGCCGCATCCACCCCCGCATGCCGCTGGCCGTGGCGGCGCAGGACCGGGACGCCTGGCTGGACCCGGCCCACGAGGACGTCCACGAGCTCCGCGCCCTGCTCCACACCCCGGCCGACGGCCACCTCGACGTACGGGCGGTCTCCACCGCGGTCAACAGCGTCCGCAACAACGGCCCCGAGCTGCTCGAACCCCCGGCCGGCCGCTGACCGGCCCCGCGGGCCGTCGTGCGGGAGGGCGGGACGCGCCCTCGGCGCCGCTCACACGGTGGCCCGTACGGTGGCCGGCGCCCGTACGGTCAGGGTGTGCGGGGCGCGGCCCGGACGGGCGGGAAGAATCAGCGGGCGGCTGCCCGGGGTGAGCGAACCGAGTACGCGCGGCCCCGCGGCGCCCGTGCACCCCGGGTCGTTGCCCGGGAGCCCGTGCAGGGTGAGGTACCCGAGCACGGCGAAGGCGTACGCCTCCTTCGCCTCGGCGGGCAGTCCGAGCTCCTGCGATCCGCGGACGGCGGCGCCGCCCAGCTCCTCGCTGAGCATCGCCATCAGCACGGGGTTGCGTACGCCGCCGCCCGAGACGAACACCTCCGTGGCCGCGAGCGGGCGCAGCGCGTCCGCCACCGTACGGGCGGTCAGCCGCGTGAGGGTGGCGACGAGGTCCTGCGGCCGGAGTTCGCCGATCCCCGCGAGCCGTGCCCGCAGGTAGCCCGTGTGGAACAGCTCCTTGCCCGTCGTCCGGGGAGGCGGCATCCGGTAGTACGGCTCCCCGGACAGCAGGGCCTCCAGCAGCCCCTCGTGCACGCGCCCGGCGGCGGCGAGCGCGCCGTCCGCGTCGTACGCAAGCTCCCCGGAGCTCAGATCACGGACCGCGGCGTCGATCAGGGCGTTGCCCGGGCCGGTGTCGAACGCCAGGGGCTCGCCGCCCGCCGGGAGGACCGTGACGTTGGCGATCCCCCCGATGTTCAGGGCGGCTGGCACACCGGGGCGCCCGCGCAGGAGCATCAGGTCGATCAGACTCACCAGCGGCGCGCCCTGCCCGCCGGCCGCGACGTCACGCGGCCGGAAGCCGGAGACGACCGGGCAGCCGCTGCGCTCGGCGATCCAGGCGGGCTCGCCGAGCTGGAGCGTGCCGTGCACCCGCCCCTCCTCGGCCCAGTGGTACACCGTCTGCCCGTGCGAGGCGACCAACTCGGCGCGACCCGCGCACAGCTCCCGGTCGGCGCGTGACGCGAGCGCCGCGAAGGCCTGCCCGATCCGGGTGT
Organism: Streptomyces roseus; assembly: GCF_001044425.1. Classification (GTDB taxonomy): domain Bacteria; phylum Actinomycetota; class Actinomycetes; order Streptomycetales; family Streptomycetaceae; genus Streptomyces; species Streptomyces roseus. The sequence continues at coordinate 11,461 of NZ_LFML01000110.1, read as the reverse complement.
CGAGCCGGCAGACCTCCGCCAGGGTGGTCGCCGCGGGCGGCAGGGCTGCGGCGAGGGCCGCGCGCACGTCGGCCGGGTAGGGCTCGCTGACCATGCCCAGCGGCACGAGGCGCACCGTACCGTCCTCGGCGCAGAGTTCCAGGTCGGCGGCCGCGGCGTCGACGGCGTCGTGCGAGGTCCCCGACATCAGCCCGATCACCCTCATCCCAGCGGCTCCCGGTGGCCCCGGCCGCGCAGGCTCAGCAGGGCGCAGCAGCTGAGCGCGCAGGTTCCGGCGGCGTAGTACGCGGGCACCGCGGTGTCTCCCGTCCAAGCGATCAGGGCGGTGATGACGAGCCCGGCGCAGCCGGAGAACACCGCGTTGGCGAGGGCGTAGGCCAGCCCGAGCCCGGTGCAGCGCACCCTGCGCGGGAACATCTCGGCGAGCATGGCCGGCCCGGGTCCGGCCATCAGGCCGACCAGAGCGCCGGCGAGCAGGACGGCCCCGCCCCGGGACCATGGCGAGGAGGAGGGGGACTGGAGCAGGTGCAGGAGGGGGAGCGCGAGCACCGTGACGCCGAGGGCCCCGCCCAGCATCACCGGGCGCCGGCCGATCCGGTCACTGAGCGCCCCGGCGGGCAGGATCGAGGCCGCGAATCCCGCGTTGGCGAGCGCGGTGGCGAACAGGGCCTCGCGCAGGGAAGCGCCGAGGGCCGCCTGGAGGTACGAGGGCAGGACCACGAGGAAGGTGTACCCGGCCGCGGACCAGCCCATGATCCGGCCGATGCCGAGGACGACGGCCCGCGCGAGCTCCCGGGGGCCGGCGGGCGCCATGTCCGTCCGGGTGGCCGGGGCCGGCGGCAGGGGCGGCTCGTCGAGCGCGGTCCGCAACCACAGGGCCACCGCGCCGAGCGGCAGGGCCAGCAGGAACGGGACCCGCCAGCCCCAGGAGTTCAGCGCCTCGGCGGGCAGGGCGCTCGCCAGGGCCGCGGCCGTACCGGCTCCGGTGAGCAGGCCGAGTGCGACGGTGAAGGACTGCCAGGCGCCGTAGAGGCCGCGCCGGCCGACGGTCGCGTACTCCGTCATGAGGGAGACCGCCCCGCCGAACTCGCCTCCCGCGGACAGCCCTTGCAGCGCCCGCAACACGGTGAGCAGCCAGGGCGCCGCGGCGCCGATGGCGGCCCGGGTCGGCAGGAGGCCGATCATGGCGGTGGCGAGGGTCATGAGGCCGACCACCACGATGAGGGTGGGCCGCCGCCCCAGCCGGTCGCCGAGCCGCCCGAACACCACGGCGCCCACGGGCCGGAAGAAGAACGCGAGCGCGAAGGAGGCGTAGGCGGCCACCAGCGCCTCGGCGCCGCTGCTCCCCTCGTACCGGAAGAAGTTCGCGGCGATGACGGTGGCCAGGCTCCCGTACACGCCGAACTCGTACCACTCGACGAGATTGCCGACCGACCCGGCGAGCAGCGCCCGCCGGGAGGTGCTCGAGGGACGGACGGCCGCGGAGCGCAGTTCGAGGGGGCTCATCCGTCGGAGGTCCTCGCCCGGGAGTGCGGTACGGCCGGGGAGTGCGGTACGGCCGGCGCCGCCGGCGGGCTCACGATGACGAACGCCGGTGAGTGCCGGTACCGCGGAAACGGTGCGGGGCGTCCGGGTTCCGGTCCCGTCCGGTGCGCGTGGTGGTGCCGAGCCACTCGGCGCCGATGAGGAGTTCGGCCGAACGGAGCGCGGTGTGGGCGTTGCGCCGGCCCATCAGGACGCACAGGGTGTACGTCGCGTCGTCGAGTTCGTCGCGTACGGTCGCGTCCTCGGGCGCTGCCAGGGCGCGGCGGCGCAGGGCACGGTGCCGCTTCAGCAGTGCGCCGATGGTGCCCGGGTCGGGCAGCAGCCGTGTGTACGGCCGCTCGGCGGGCTCGGTGGCGGAGCGGGCCTCGTCCATGGCGTCCGCCAGGGCCCTGCCGAGCGCGGCGTCAGGCTTGCCACCGCATCCCAGTACGAGCGCGGCGTCGGCCGTCTCGCGCAGCCCGACGCCGGCGGCCCGGGCCGCGTCCGTCAGGATCCGGCGCGCGGTATCGGCTCCGCACGGGACCACCGCCATCAGGACCGTGACGGCCCGTTCCGCGGCGGCGTGCCGGGGTGGTGTCTCGTTCATCCGCCTGGTTCCTCATTCCTGCGGCTGCTGGGTCGGGGTACGGCGCGGCCCGGGGGGTCCGGTGGCTTCGGACCGGCCGGAACGGGCGGCGCGGTGGTGCTTGTCGGCGCCGGGGACCCGCCCCCGAGGGCCCGTCGGGGTGCGCCTTGGGCTGGCGGCAGGCAGTGCCTGCCGATTCCACCCGGAAGGACGTACGCGATGAGTGCGAAGGCCCGCAAACTGTTCGAGGCGCTCGACCTCGACCATGACGGCACCCTCACCCGGCTGGAAGTGATCACCGCTCTGCGGGCGAAGGGGCCGACCCTGGCCGCCCACGGGGACCTGCCGTTCTGGGGTCTGGGCGATGTCGACGCCTCGTCCGCGCTCTTCGACGCCGCCGACAAGAACGGCGACGACGTCCTGACGTTCGAGGAGTTCTCCCGAGAGGTCGACCGCCGCTTCGGCTGGTAGGCCCGCCCCCTCCTCGACCGGCCGGCGGCGGTTACGCCGTCCGGCTGTCGGTGTCCCGGTCCGGGCCGGAGGCGTCGGCGGTTTCGGCGGCGGCGAGCGTCGCGGCCCGGCGGTTGAGTACGAAGGTGGCGGCGGCCGCGCTGAGCGCGAAGGCCGCCACCACGGTGGCCGGCCGGTCCAGGCGGTGCCTGGTCGCATGGTCGAGCGAGAAGCGGCCGGGTCCGGAGAGGCCCAGGCAGGCCGCCGCGAAGCCGAGGAAGGCCGGGTACTCGAAGCCGCCGCCCTGGGCGAAGAACCCGGCCGGCGCGTGCACGGCGGCCGCCCCCGCCATGGCCCCGGCGGCCGCGGCGCCGGCCGCGGGGGTCGCCAGTCCCAGCGCGAGCAAGACCCCGCCGCCCGCTTCGCCGAGTCCGGCCGCGATCGCGCTCTCCCGGCCCGGGGTGAAGCCCATGTGCTCCATGGCACGGGCCGTGCCCTCGATACCGCCCCCGCCGAACCAGCCGAAGAGCTTCTGCGATCCGTGGGCGAGCAGTACACCGCCGGTGCCCAGGCGCAGGGCGAGCAGACCGAGATCCTTGCGATGCGTGAGCGGCATGAGTCCAGACCCTTCCGAGGGGCGTTGCGTATCGGCTGACCCCAGCTTCACGCGATCACGCGCGGTGCGCATGCGCAGACGGCCGTCCGCGTCCGGGACCACCGGGCCGGGGCCAACCGGGCGGAAGGCATACAAAAAGCTATGCAGTTCTTTGCATTCAAGGCATTTGCGCCATATGTTCCCCACGATTCGAGCCTGGTTCCCCGGACAGCCGGAACGGCTGTGCCCACTCCGACCGGAGGGTCTGTATGCCTTGCCGTAAGTCGCTCACGATGCTGACCGCAGCCGCCCTGCTCTCCTTCGGGGCACCGGCGACCCTCGCCCACGCGGCCGACGCCACCTGCTTCGGGCGGCCCGCCACCATCACCGGCTCCGGGACCATCACCGGGACGGAGGGCAACGACGTCATCATCGGGTCGGAGGCGGCGGACACCATCGACGGACTCGGTGGGAACGACCTGATCTGCGGCCTCGGCGGCAACGACACGATCGCCGGCGGCCTGGGCGACGACCAGCTGGACGGCGGTGAGGGCGCCGACCTCATGCGCGGCGACCTGCTCTCCACCCGGACTTCCGTGGACGGCGGCGGCAACGACGTCCTCTTCGGCGGACCGGGTGACGACCGCATGGGCGGCGACAGCATGGCCTTCGGATCCACCGCGTCGGGCGGCGGCGACGACGTCATGTTCGGCGAGGCGGGGAACGACGCCATGATCGGCGACAGCCGCGGCGGCATCAACGCGACCGGCGGCGGCAGGGACTTCATCGACGGCGGCCCCGGGGACGACAGCATCACCGGCGACTCCTCCGCCGAGGGCAGCGCCACCGGCCACGGTGCGGACGTACTGCTGGGCGGCCCGGGCGTCGACACCGTCATCGGCGACAGCAACTCGGGCCACGCCGCGCACGGGAAGGGCGAGAGCGGCCTGACCGGCAAGCCCGCGCGGCCGGCCGGCCAGAGCCGCCCCGCCCCGGCGGCGAAGCCCGCGCAGAGCGCGCCGATCGCGCCGGACGCGGTGGCCGGCGGCAACGACGTCATGGACGGGGGCGAGGACGCCAAGGACACCTGCGACGGGACGGACGGCGCCGACGTGGCGGTCCGCTGCGAGACCGTGACGAACGTTCCGTAACCCTGGCCCGCAGGGCCCGGCGGCCGGCGCTCACCGGCCCGTAGCGGTCAGCCGATCCGGCACCGCGCGGCGGGTCCCCTGCGGGGGAGCACCGGGTGTGCGGGGTCGAGCCGACCGGCCTCGTCCAGAACGCGGAGTGCATCACGGCCACCCTCACCCGCAGCAGGCGGGAGAGGGTGGCCGTCCGCGTGGGGGGTACGTCGCCGCCGACGGCCGCCGGTCGACGGTCCGGTGGCAGCGCGGCGTCAAGATGACCGGTGAGCGCGTCGACCCCGCCCCGCTACTCGCGGTCGACACCCCGCTGCCGGAGCGCCTGCCGCCGCTGCCGGGGCTGCGTACCGCGCGGACGGGGGCGTACGAGCCCTACGGTCGCGGGCTGTTCCCGGTCCGCCCGGACGGGTACCTCGCCACAGCTGCCGGCCCTGGCAGCCCCCATGGACTTCCGGCCGCCGCCTCACCGGCGGGTCCTGGCCGCCGCCCGTACCCACGCGCGCTCCTGGAGGCGGAGACGGGGTACCGCCCCCAGCCCCGGCGGACCCCAGGCCACGAGCGCCGCCATGGCCGCCGACGCACCCGTGACGGCAGCGACCGCGTAGGGCCAATTCGCCGACGTCCCACTGGGCAGCACCATGAACAGCAGCACCAGCATCGCAAGCCGTGCCGGCGTGCCCTCCAGCAGCCGCCACGCGACCGCCGCCAGCGGGACCATCCCCCACAGCACGTACCAGGGCTGTACGACCGGCGCGGTCACCACCAGCCCCAGCAGAGCCATACCGCTGGCGTACTCGGGTCCCGTGCGCGGCGCACGCCACGCGCAGAAACCCACCAGGCAGACGCCCAGCACCAACCCGACCGACCGGGCGGCGGCAATCGCGCCGGCCGCCGTCCCCAGGCCGAGCCCCTCGGACAGCAGCCCGAGGATCCGGCCCATGTCCGTACTCGGCGAGAGCACCGTGTACACCTGCGCCGGGCCCCGCAGCGTCGCGAGCCACCCCCAGCCCTGGCCGCACACCGCCACGCCGAGCACCAGCGCCGCGCCCCCCGCCAGGGTGATCCCGGCCGTCCGCAGCCAGGCCGCACGCCGGTCCGGCAGGCCGCCCACGGACCATGCCCCGGCGCACAACAGAGCCACCGCGGCCGGAACCTTGACCAGTGTCGCCGCGACGAGCACGACGGTGCCCAGCACCCAGTGCCCCCGGCGGAACGCCACCAGCCCGGCCAGCATCAGGCCGATCATCAGCGCCTCGTTGTGGGCCCCGCCCACCAGGTGCACCAGGGCGAGCGGGTTGAGCACGGCCGCCCACAGCGCCCCGGCCTCCGCGCCGCCGGGGCCCGAACCGCGCGTGGCGCCCCACTGGGAAGCGAGCCGCCCCACGCCCCAGACGATCAGCGCCAGCCCGCACAGGGCCAGCAGCCGCATGCCCAGCACCGCGGCCACCGTGTGGTGCTCGCCCGTGACGGCGACCACGGTCCGCGTCGCCGCGACGGCCACCGGCCCGTACGGCGCCGGGGCGTCCCGCCATATCTCCGGGACGTTGTGCGCGATGGGACCGCCGAGCACCGACGGCCCCAGCCGGTACACGTCCCAGCCCCGGACCGCCAGCGCACCCTGGGCGACATAGCTGTACGCGTCATTGCTGAAGATCAACGGGGCCGGTACGAGCGGCAGCACCCAGGACCAGAGCACGGAGCGCAGCTGTCCGCCGCCGACCGGTTCCCCGGCCCGCAGCAGCCCGCCCAGCCGCCACCAGGCGACGACGAGCAGCACCAGCCCCGCGTACGCCGCGGCCGCCCCCAGCACCGTGTGCGCCGGGCTCCGCTGCGCCCACACCCCGTCCGGCACGCCGAACGGGAGGGCGCCGGCCGACCAGCTCCCGGCGGCCAGCAGCACCGACCCGAGCGTTCCGAACAGCCGGCAACCCCGGACCGTGACCCCGACCTCAGACATGTCGGCAGCCTAGGGTGGACAAGGCTGATGATCAGCCCGCGCGAGGCGTCGGAAGAGTGAACTTCCGGCATCCTTCCTATGCCGGGGGGCCCAGCCGGACGGGCAGGGACCGGTGGCCGTTGCTGATCAGGGAGGTGACGGGCAACAGCTCCTGCGCCGGCACCGCCAGCTCGATCGCCGGGAAGCGGTCGAAGAGCCCTTCGAGTGCGGACGCGACCTCCAGCCGGGCCAGCGGGGCGCCGAGACAGAAGTGGACCCCGTGCCCGAACGCGAGGTGGTCCTTGGTGACCCGGGTGACGTCGAAGGTGTCGGCGTCCGGCCCGTGCCAGTCGGGGTGCCGGTTGGCGGCCGCGTACGAGGCGAGGATCGCCTCCCCCTTGGCAATGGTCCGCCCGTCCGGCAGCGGGATGTCGGCCAGCGCGAACCGCATCGGCAGGTGCTTGACGGCCGACTCGTGCCGCAGGGTCTCCTCCACGACGTCACCCCAGCTGCCGCGCCCGGCGCGTACGTGCTCCAGCTGGTCGGGGCGGGTCAGCAGCGCCGTGACCGCCTGGTCGATGACGTTGACGGTCGTCTCGTAGCCGGCGCTGATCATCAGGAACAGGGTGTCGGCCAGCTCGGAGTCGGAGAGCGCGGAACCGTCGCCCTCCTCGTCGCGGGCGGCGATGAGCAGCGAGGTCATGTCGTCGCCGGGCAAGGCGCGCTTGGAGGCGACGAGCCGGCCGAGCATCTCGTAGGCCCGCACCCCGTTCGCGGCGGCCTCCTCGGGGGTGAGGGTCGTGTCGAAGACCCCGTCGACCACGGCGCGGAAGTCGCCGCGCTGCTCCTCGGGGAGGCCCAGCACGTGCCCGATGACGGCGATCGGCAGCGGGTAGGCGAGCCGCTCGCGCAGATCGGCCACCTCGCCCGGGGGGAGGGCGGCGAGCTCGTCGAGGAGGCCGCCGACGATGTCCTCGACCGTGTCGCGGAGCAGGGCCACGCGGCGGGCGCTGAACGCGGGGGCCACCATCCGCCGCAGCCGCCGGTGGTCGGCTCCGTACGCCGTGAACATGTTGGTCACGGCCACCCAGAGGGCCAGCGGCCAGGTCTGGACGACCTGCTCGAACTCGGGCCAATGCGCACGGGCGTCCTTGGACACCTCGGGGCTGGTGAGCAGCTCCTTGAGGAGGGCGGGGTCGGTGACGGCCCACGCCTGCACACCGAGTATGTCGACGCGGGCCGCGGGCCCCTGGGCTCGCAGCAGCCGGTGCTCCGCGTGCCGGTCGGCGCCGGCGGGGTCGAGGACCAGCGGGGCGGCGGGTACGTGGTTCACGCGGGACTCCTGTGAGAGGTGGTCTAACAGACGGTCGTGGCGGTTCGGTCGGTTCTCCATCTCCCGCACAACGTGCGTGGTGGGCGCGGTGTTCCACACGCCGTCAGCGTGTTACCCGCCGGTTCGAGCGGGGCTGCGCACCGGAAGGGCGCGCAGCCCGCGCGGGCGGCCGAAGGCCTCGTAGGTTCAGGCGATCTGCCATCGCTGGTAGGCCGAACCGGAATCCGGCTGCTGCGTGGCCGCGGCGCCGTCCGCCCCGGAGGCGGTGGTCAGCAGGAGTCCGCTCCTCTTGTTGGCCACCGAGTGGTCGCCCCCGCCGAGAGCGGTGATCAGCCATCGCTGGCCGTCACCGCCCGTACAGGTGGCCTGCACGACGGCGGCGCCGGGCGCGGTCGAGCCGCCCGCGACGTCCGCGCACAGCTTCGAGGAACCGTTGACCATGGTGTAGGAGCCGTCGGCGTCGGGCGTCAGCTGCCACTGCTGGTTGGGTCCGCCGTGCGGTGTCCAGGTGATCAGCTGGGTCCCGGAGGCCCTCGAACTCCCCGGGTCGTCGAGGGCCTTGCCTGCCGCGCTGAGGGTGCGGGTGCCGCTCGGCTGTCCGCCGTACACCTCGAACTCGTAGAGCGAATACCCGTACGTGGTGCCGCGCTTGGTCCCGTACACCCGGATGTGGCGGCCCGATCCGGACAGTCCGGTGAGCTCCTGGACCCCGCCGGTGCCGGTCGTCGTGGAGTACACCGTGCGCCAGGTCACGGCGTCGTCGGAGAGCTGGATCTGGAAGGCCTTTCCGTAGGCGGCCTCCCAGCGCAGCACCACGCGGTTGACGGCCTGGCTGGACCCCAGGTCGACCTGGAGCCACTGAGGGTCCGCGTACGGGCTGGACCAGCGGGTGCCCGGGTCGCCGTCCGTGGCCAGGGAGGCGGGGAAATCGGCCGTCTCCGTGCCGGAGGAGATGGTCGGCCGGTTGCGGGCGAGGTTGCCGGGCTGGGCAAGGCCCGGCCAGGCGGGGTTGTGCCCGACGGCGGCCACGATCGGGGTGAAGGCCGCGTACGTGGCCACCGGCTTCGCGGAGCCCCAGGTCTGCTGGGCGAGGGCGCGCAGCGGGTACATGATGCCCGCGCCGATCTGCTCCTGGGTCTCGGCGTTGGGGTTGTCGCACCACACGTGGAGCAGCGAGCCGGGGTTCTTCGAGGGGTCGGTGAGGGTGGCCCCGCCCTCGAAGCGGTCGGGGGTCCAGGTCTCGTACATCCACTTCGTGTCGGGTTTGGCGCCCCCGAGCACGTAGTAGGTCGGCGTCCAGGACTCGTTGGCGACGGTATGGCCGGCCGCCGCCAGCTGCTGCGGGGTGAGCCCGTAGCCGTACCAGTACTCGACCAGGATCCCGGGGTGCGGGGTGAGCGTCCCGTCCCCGGCCTTGATGCCGTCGTTCCACATCCGAGTGGTCTTGCCGGCCGCCCGGACCAGGTCGTCGGCCCAGTTGACGAACCCGTAGTAGGTGTCCTTGGCGGTGGCCCCCGCCCCGTAGTGGGCGCGGGCGTAGCTCAGCAGCTGCGGGTACTTGGCGTAGTCCGTGACGTATTCGTCCGCGCCGATGTGCCAGTAAGGGGCGGGGAACAGTGGCAGGTACTCGTTGACGAGGTCCTTGATCAGGCCGTAAGAGGCGGGCAGGGAGAGGTCGATGAAGTCGGGACTGGCCGCGCCGGAGCTGTTCACCAGCCGCAGTTCGGGGTGGGCGGCCAGGACGGCGTTCATGTGCCCCGGGGTGTCGATCTCGGGAACGATCGTGACGTGGTACTTGTGCCCGAGCGCGACGAGGTCGGCGATGTCCTGCTTGGAGTAGTGCTCGGCGGAGACGATCTCCGGGTGGGTGGAGCTCTCCAGCCGGAAGCCGAAGGTGTCCGACAGGTGGAAGTGGAAGTAGTTGAGCTTGAGGTAGGCCAGCTCCTTGATGTGCTGCCGTACCCAGTCGACGGTGAAGAACTTCCGGCCCTGGTCGATCATGAGCCCGCGCTCCGCCTTGGCGGGCCAGTCGACGGCCGTGCCGGCGGGGACCGAGGACGACTGGTGCAGGAGCTGGAGCACGGTGCGGGTGCCGTAGAACGCGCCGGAGGCGGTCGTGGCCCGGACGGCGACGGACGGGCCGACGGTCAGCCGGTAGCCCTCCGCGGGCAGCCCGGTCTCATCCAGGCCCAGCGCGATGTCGCCGGGGGAGGCGCTCCCCGTGACGACGCCGATGGGACGCCCCGCCAGCGCGCCCAGGTCCTCGGCGAAGGTGGCGGCCTCCGCCGAGAGCTCGGCGGCGTGGGCGGGATCGACGACGATCCGGCTGGAGCCCGTGAAGGTGTAGGCGCCGGCGGCGGCCGTCCACTGCCGCAGCGCCGGAACGGTCTGCGGGGGCCCGGCGGCAGCCCATGCGGGCGCGGCGACGGCGACAGCGGGCGAGGAGAGCGCGGCCACCGCGCAGACGGCGGCGATCAGCAATCTGAGCAGACGCATGGCAATTCCCCAAGTCATGGGAGGGAAGGGGGAGTTCAGAGGCCGGCCACAGTGCAGGCAAAGTGCAGCGCAGCGCCGGATGCATGTCAATACCTGCTCGAAACACCGCTCCACCGAGCAGGAACACGCACCCGCTCGCCCCGCGGGCCGCGTGTTACCGTCGCGGCATGTCCAAGGCTGAAATAGACGCGCTGACCGCCGAGTTCTTCGGCGCGTTCGACAACCGGGGCGGCAAGCCCGCCGACGTGGCCCGGATCCGGCGGCTCCTCCTGCCCGGCGCGGTGATCGTCATGACCGGCCCGGAGCTCACGGTCCACACCGTGGAGGAGTTCATCGAGCCCCGCCGAAAGCTGCTGAACGACGGCCGGCTGGTCCAGTTCAGCGAGTGGGAGACCTCCGAACGGACCGACATCGCCGGCGACATCGCCTGCCGATTCGGTGAGTACCGCAAGTCCGGGATCCTGGACGGCGAGCCCTTCGAGGGCGGCGGGACCAAGACCATCCAGTTCGTCCGCACCCCCGACGGCTGGCGGATCGCAGCCTTCTCCTGGTACGACCAGCCCTGACCCGGCGCCACCGGGCGGCCTAAGCCGCCCGCAACGACGCGCCGAGCCCCTCGCCGCGCTGCCGGCGCCACCGCACCGCCGTGACCACGAGAACCAGCAGCACGGCCGCCCCGTACGCCGTGGCGCTCACCGCCCCCCGCGAGCCGAACGCCTGGCCCGTGACGTAGACGGCGGGACCCGCCACCGCGATGCCCAGCCACTCCCAGCGCCCGTCCAGCGCCACGAGCCCCACCAGCAGCAGGGCGTACCACGAATAGCCGGGGGTGAGCAGCGCGAACGCCCACCCCGTCACCAGCAGCGCCCCGCTCCACGGCCGCCGGGGATCCCCGCGCCACAGGACGTACCCGCACACGCCCGCCATCGCGACCAGCAGCACCGGCACCGCCCAGTCGCCCGGCAGCACCAGCCTCAGCAGCGCGTACCGGGAACCGGCCGAGGGATCCTCGTACCCCTCCTCCTCCACGTAGCCGCCCAGGTAGCCGAGGACGGAGCCGTGCGAGAGCAGCACGTACGGCAGGTACGCGAGCGCCGTGAACGCGGCGGCCGGCAGCAGTACGGCGACCGCGTCACGCACCCGGCGCACGCCCGACAGGGCCCCCGGCAGGACGATCGCCGGCATCAGCTTCGTGGCGACGGCCGCGCCCAGGACCAGCCCGCCCCCCGCCCGCCGCCGCAGGACCGCCCCCTCCCGCCCCCGGCGCCCCGGGGCCGGCGCGGCCACCAGCCCGAGACCGGCCACGGCCAGCAGCACGCCCAACACGTCGACGTGCGCGTTGTTCACGGCTTCGACCGGTACGGCGGGGCACCACGCCCAGTACGCGGCCCCGCGCGGG
>NZ_LFML01000109.1 GCF_001044425.1 Streptomyces roseus | reverse complement strand
CGCGCGGTCCAGGCCGGCCCGTTCCACGCCGGCCCGCAGCGCCGCGGCCACGCGGTCCGCGACCGTCGTGCGTTCCGATTCGGAGCGCAGGGAGACCAGGAGCGGGACCCGGCCCTCCACCGGGCGCACGCCCAACAGGACCGGGACGCCCACCGAGGAGAGCTCCTCCAGGACCGCCCTGGCCAGGACCGCCCAGTTGCCCGCCGGGCCCAGCGACGAGGACAGCCGCATCACCACCGGCAGGAGCGGGCCCGCGCCCGGCTTGAAGCCCAGGACGCGCGCCTGCGCCGGCGCGTCCTGCGCCGAGATGCGGCCCTCCGCAAGGTCCGTCAGGAAGTCCCCGCGGCCGCGCGCCGCCAGTTCGTCCTCCTGACGGGCCTGCATCAGTACCACGGCCAGCACCCCGGCCGTCCGCTCCGCCGCCATCCGGTGGACGGGCAGCAGCGGCGCCGACACGCCCAGCAGGACCAGCCGGGCGCGGACCGAGCCCGTACCGTGTCCGCCTCCGGGGACGTCGACCAGCACCGCGTTCGCCGACGGCTCCGCCTCGCGCTGGCCCCGCAGCCCCTCCCACACCTGCAAGGGGTCGGCCGCCGCCTCCCCGGAGACCGGGCCCGCCGCGTACAGGAGCTGCCCGTCCGGGGTCTCCAGGAACACCGGGTTGCCGGTGAAGTCCGCCAGGATGTGCAGGACCTGGGGGATGCCCCCGCCGCTGAGCAGGGCCTGCGTACATCGCCGGTGCACCTCCTCGGCCCGCTGGAGCAAGGCGTAGTGGTGGTTGACGATCTCGGTGTGGACCTCCTCCGTGACCGCCACGAACGGCACCTCGCGGTGCAGTTGGACCAGCGGCAGCCCGGCCGCCCGGGCCGTCTCGACGAGCGTCGCCGGAAGCCGCGTGAAACGCGGGCCCAGCTCCACCACCAGCGCGGCGATCCCCCGGTCCGCGAGGCGCCGTACGAAGGCCCGCTGCTCGGCGGGCCGGGTGCCGAGGCCCAGCCCCGTGGTCAGCAGCAGCTCCCCGCCCTTGAGGAGGGACGCGATGTTCGGCACCTCGCCCGCGTGCACCCAGCGCACGGTCCGGCCCAGGCGGTCGGCGCAGGCCACCACCTCCGGCAGACCGCTGCGCAGTCCCGGCAGCTCCAGCGCCCGCTGAACGGTGATCCCGCCCTGGTTGTCCATGTCGCGGGACGCTACCAGGGGGTCAGGCCGGCTTGATGTTGTGGTTGTAGCGGAAGACGTTGTCCGGGTCGTACATCCGCTTCACCGCCGCCAGCCGGGCCAGATTCTCCTCCCCGAGACCCGCCGCCACGCGCTCGGGGCCTTCGTCGCCGGTGAAGTTGAGGTAGACCGCGCCGGAGCTCCACGGCCGCACGTGGGCCCGCACGTCCCTGACCCACGAGACGACCCGCTCGTCCTCGGCCGGGTCCTCCCAGATGCCGAACGGGTGCACCGCCCAGGGGGAGTCGCGGTACGGGACGGGGAACTCCCGCGGGCCGTCCGCGATGGCCCCGCCCAGCGGGAACATCACGTGCTGGGTGCCGCCCCCCGGCATCACGTTGCCGAGGGCGCAGAAGACGTCGACGGCCTCGTCCGGCAGGCCCGTCAGGTACTCCGCGGACCAGTAGTTGCGCAGGCCCGGGGGGTCGTCCAGCATACACTGGAAGTCCGCGTAGGGCAGGGCGGTGAGCACCTCCACCTCGTGCGGCAGGGCGAGCAGCGGCCGCGCCAGCTTGCGCAGGGCCTCCTCGCCGCCCGCGTACGTGAGCAGCGCGCCCGCCATCAGGGTCCCGACCAGGTGTTCCGGTACGAAGGGCTCCGGCGGGGCGGTCAGGTAGATCACGCCGCCGCCCGCCTCGGCCGGCCCGCTCTCGACGAGATCGCGGTAGGTGCGCAGCACCTCGGGCCCGGACTCCAGGGGATAGAGCAGCAGGCAGATCGCGAATTCCGGGAGCTCGTGCAGGCGCAGGGTGATCGAGGTGGCGACGCCGAAGTTCCCGCCGCCGCCGTGCAGGGCCCAGAACAGCTCGGGGTTGTCCTCGGCGGTCGCCGTCAGGGTGCTGCCCTCGGCGGTGACCAGGTCCACGCCGAGCAGGTTGTCGACGGCCAGCCCGAACCGCCGGTCCAGCCAGCCGGAGCCGCCGCCGAGGGTGAAGCCGGTGACCCCGGTCGTGGAGACCCGGCCGCCGGTGGTGGCGAGTCCGTACGGCTGGCAGGCGCGGTCCAGCCGGCTCATCACCGCGCCGCCCCCGACGCGTACCGCCTTCGCGGCGGGGTGGACGGTGACCTCCTGCATGCCGCGCAGGTCGACGACCACGCCCCCGTCGTTGAGGCACATCCCGGCGACGCTGTGGCCGCCGCCGCGGACGGCCACGGGCAGGTCCAGTCCGCGTGCGAAGCGGACGGTGGTGGCGACGTCCGCCTCGCTCTCGCAGCGGGCGATGACCGCGGGGCGGCGGTCGACCATCGCGTTGAAGACCGCCCGGGCCTCGTCGTACCCGGGGTCCTCGGGGGTGATGACCTGGCCGGCCAGATCGTCACGCAACTCGGCCAGGGCCTGGCCGGCCTTTGACGGGGGAGCCATGGCTGCGGCCCTCCTTCCGCGGGAGGCGTAGGACCACTCCAGCGTAGGCGCGGCCGGTGCCGGGGGCGCGGCGCCGGGGGTCGGCCCCGGCCCGGACTGCCCGGACTGCCCGGGCTACCCCCCGTACGCCCCGCTCGCCGTCAGACGAAGGGCCGTGTCGATCAGGGGGACGTGGCTGAAGGCCTGGGGGAAGTTGCCGACCTGGCGCTGGAGGCGCGGATCCCACTCCTCCGCCAGCAGCCCCAGGTCGTTGCGGAGCGCCAGCAGCCGTTCGAAGAGCTGGCGGGCCTCGTCGACGCGGCCGATCATCGCCAGGTCGTCCGCCATCCAGAACGAGCAGGCGAGGAACGCCCCCTCGTCGCCTTCGAGGCCGTCCACACCCGCCTCGTCGCCCGTCGTCGGGTAGCGCAGGATGAACCCGTCCGCCGTCGACAGCTCGCGCTGGATCGCCTCGATCGTGCCGATGACCCGCTTGTCGTCCGGAGGCAGGAAGCCCATCTGCGGGATGAGGAGCAGCGAGGCGTCCAGTTCCTTGGAGCCGTACGACTGCGTGAACGTATTGCGCTCCTTGTCGTAGCCCTTCTCGCACACGTCCTGGTGGATCTCGTCGCGCAGCTCACGCCACCGCTCCAGCGGCCCGTCCGCGTCCCCGCTCTCGATCAGCTTGATCGTGCGGTCCACGGCCACCCACGCCATCACCTTCGAGTGCACGAAGTGCCGGCGCGGGCCGCGCACCTCCCAGATGCCCTCGTCCGGCTGGTCCCAGTGCTCCTCCAGGTAGCGGATCAGCTTCAACTGGAGCACCGAGGCGTAGTCGTTGCGCGCCAGGCCCGTCATGTGGCCCAGGTGCAGGGCCTCGGTGACCTCGCCGTACACGTCCAGCTGGAGCTGGTGCGCGGCGCCGTTGCCGACCCGGACCGGGCGGGAGCCCTCGTACCCGGGCAGCCAGTCCAGCTCGGTCTCGCCGAGCTCCCGCTCGCCGGCGATCCCGTACATGATCTGCAGGTTCTCCGGGTCGCCCGCGACCGCGCGCAGCAGCCACTCGCGCCAGGCCTGGGCCTCCTCGCGGTAGCCGGTGCGCAGCAGCGAGGAGAGGGTGATGGCGGCGTCGCGCAGCCAGGTGTAGCGGTAGTCCCAGTTCCGGACGCCGCCGATCTCCTCCGGGAGGGAGGTGGTGGGCGCTGCGACGATGCCGCCGGTGGGGCCGTACGTGAGCGCCTTGAGGGTGATCAGCGAGCGGATCACGGCCTCGCGGTAGGGGCCGTGGTACGTGCAGTGGTCGACCCACTCGCGCCAGAACGCGGTGGTGGTCGCCAGCGCCTCCTGCGCGTCGGGGGTGTCCGGGGCGCCCTTGTGGGACGGCTGCCAGCTGATGCAGAAGGCCTGGCGGTCGCCGGGGCCGACGGTGAAGTCGGAGTACGTCGTCAGGTCCTTGCCGTACGTCTGCGCGTCGGTGTCCAGCCAGACCGAGTCGGGTCCGGCGACGGCGACGGTCCGCCCGTCGACCTTGTGCACCCAGGGCACGACCCGGCCGTAGCTGAAGCGCATGCGCAGCGCGGAGCGCATCGGGACGCGCCCGCTGACGCCCTCGACGATGCGCACCAGCTGCGGTGCGTGGTCCTCGCGAGGCGGCATGAAGTCGGTCACGCGGACCGTGCCGCGCGGCGTGTCCCACTCCGATTCCAGGATCAGCGAGTCGCCCTGGTAGCGGCGGCGGGTCGCCGCGGGGGCCTCGGCGCCCCCGGGGAACGCCGGGCCGATGCGCCAGAAGCCGTGATCCTCCGTTCCCAGGATGCCCGCGAAGACGGCATGGGAGTCGAAACGGGGCAGACACAGCCAGTCCACCGATCCGTCCCGGCAGACCAGTGCGGCGGTCTGCATGTCCCCGATCAGTGCGTAATCCTCGATGCGCCCGGACACGTTAGATCTCCCAGTCGAACGGCCACGTCCGCCCCGAAGGGCGCTTGCATTGCGCGGTTGCGCGGTCCCGTGGGTATGGATCCCCGCACTGAGCTCATGATTCCGGATGCGGCCGGGTTACGCCGTCTGCCGGACTGCTCGGCGGCGATGTGATGCGATATCCGAGCAGGATATGACGGCACCCTAGTGATCTCCTGAAGTCTGAGGACAATGTGTCTAGTCCGAATGGGTGACCTGCGTCAATGCGGGCGTGACCGGCCCCGGAACGGCTGGTGGCGCTCCGTGGAGCGGTCGTGGCGGCGCGTGGCCGGAGGCGGACGGGCCCCGGCGCTGATAGGCTGGTACCCCGTGGACCGGTGGTCTGCCTGTGCGAATCAGGAGCCCCGAAACCGCAGCTTCGGCGCCCCCTGAGAGCCTCCGGTTCGAGGGTGGCCGGCGCCGGAAGCACCGCACCTCACTTCGCGACCACGGGAGCCCCCTCTTGGCGAGCACAGCCATGACGACCAAGCACATCTTCGTCACCGGGGGTGTCGCCTCCTCCCTCGGCAAGGGCCTGACGGCCTCCAGCCTGGGTGCGCTGCTCAAGGCGCGGGGCCTGCGCGTCACGATGCAGAAGCTCGACCCGTACCTGAACGTCGACCCGGGCACGATGAACCCGTTCCAGCACGGCGAGGTGTTCGTCACCAACGACGGTGCCGAGACGGACCTGGACATCGGCCACTACGAGCGCTTCCTCGACGTGGACCTCGACGGCTCGGCCAACGTCACCACCGGCCAGGTCTACTCGCAGGTCATCGCCAAGGAGCGGCGCGGCGAGTACCTCGGCGACACCGTGCAGGTCATCCCGCACATCACCAACGAGATCAAGCACCGCATCCGCCGCATGGCGACCGAGGACGTCGACGTCGTCATCACCGAGGTCGGCGGCACCGTCGGCGACATCGAGTCGCTGCCGTTCCTGGAGACCGTCCGCCAGGTCCGCCACGAGGTCGGCCGCGACAACGTCTTCGTCGTGCACATCTCGCTGCTGCCCTACATCGGCCCCTCCGGCGAACTGAAGACCAAGCCGACCCAGCACTCGGTCGCGGCCCTGCGCAACATCGGCATCCAGCCCGACGCGATCGTGCTGCGCGCCGACCGCGAGGTCCCCACCTCCATCAAGCGCAAGATCTCGCTGATGTGCGACGTGGACGAGGCGGCCGTCGTCGCGGCCATCGACGCCAAGTCGATCTACGACATCCCGAAGGTGCTGCACACCGAGGGCCTCGACGCGTACGTCGTGCGCAAGCTGGACCTGCCCTTCCGCGACGTGGACTGGACCGTCTGGGAGGACCTGCTCGACCGCGTCCACAACCCCGACCACGAGGTCAAGGTCGCGCTCGTCGGCAA
Source organism: Streptomyces roseus (assembly GCF_001044425.1). Taxonomy (GTDB): domain Bacteria; phylum Actinomycetota; class Actinomycetes; order Streptomycetales; family Streptomycetaceae; genus Streptomyces; species Streptomyces roseus. The sequence continues at coordinate 24,760 of NZ_LFML01000109.1, read as the reverse complement.
GTACATCGACCTGCCCGACGCCTACCTGTCGGTGACCGAGGCGCTGCGCGCCGGCGGTTTCGCCAACAAGGCCCGCGTCCAGATCAAGTGGGTCACCTCCGACGACTGCAAGACCCCGGCGGGCGCCGCCGCGGTGCTCGGCGACGTCGACGCGATCTGCGTGCCCGGCGGCTTCGGCGACCGCGGTGTCAACGGCAAGGTCGGCGCGATCACCTACGCCCGCGAGAACAGGATCCCGCTGCTCGGCCTGTGCCTGGGCCTGCAGTGCGTGGTCATCGAGGCCGCGCGCAACCTGGCGGACATCGCGGAGGCCAACTCCACCGAGTTCGACGCCTCCACCCCGCACCCGGTGATCTCCACGATGGAGGAGCAGCTGGCCTTCGTCGAGGGCGCGGGCGACTTGGGCGGAACGATGCGCCTGGGCATGTACCCGGCCAAGCTGGCCGAGGGCTCCATCGTGCGCGAGGTCTACGGCGACCAGGCGTACGTGGACGAGCGCCACCGCCACCGCTACGAGGTCAACAACGCCTACCGCGGCGAGCTGGAGAAGAAGGCGGGCCTCGTCTTCTCCGGCACCTCCCCGGACAACAAGCTCGTCGAGTACGTCGAGTACCCGCGCGAGGTGCACCCCTACCTGGTGGCCACCCAGGCCCACCCGGAGCTGCGCTCGCGCCCGACCCGGCCGCACCCGCTGTTCGCGGGCCTGGTCAAGGCCGCGGTGGAGCGCCAGCAGGCCGCGCGGGCCAAGTGACGGTCTGACCGCATAACGTAGGCGGCCGGGGCACGCAACGTGCCCCGGCCGTCGCGTTTTCGGCGCGTCTTCTGTCGCTTTTTCTGTCTCGCTTTCGGAAGGTACGGGGTACGGGTCATGGCCATGGGCATCGCAGACAGCGGGGAGACGTGGGAGGTCATCGCCTCACGGACCCCCTTCGAGGGCGCGAAGACGGCGGTCCGCTCGGAACAGGTGAGCATGCCGGACGGATCCGTGGTGCGCCGGGACTACCAGGTGCACCCGGGGTCGGTGTGCGTGCTTGCGCTCGACGAGGAAGGCGGCGTGCTCGTGCTGCGCCAGTACCGCCACCCCGTACGGCACAAGCTCTGGGAGCTCCCGGCCGGTCTGCTCGACGTACCCGGTGAGAACCCCCTGCACGCGGCCCAGCGGGAGCTGTACGAGGAGGCGCACGTCAAGGCGGAGGACTGGCGGGTGCTCGTGGACTTCTTCGCGTCCCCCGGCGGCTCCGACGAGGCGATCCGGATCTTCCTCGCGCGCGGGCTCTCCGAGGCGGAGGGGGAGCGGTACGCGGTGTCGGAGGAGGAGGCGGACATGGAGGTCGCCCGCGTCCCCCTCGCGGACCTGGTCAGCGGGATCCTGGAGGGCCGCCTCGGCAACCCGGGCCTGGTGACCGGCGCCCTCGCGCTGTCCGCGGCCCTCGCCTCCCCCGGCGGCCTGGACGCGCTGCGCCCGGCCCAGGCCCCGTGGCCGGCCCGCCCGTACGAGGTCTGACCGCGCGGGCCGGTCCCCGGGAGCGTGGTGTGACGATCCGCTGATCCGATTGGGCGATGTGTCCGCCGCGCTCCACACGGGTCGTCGCTCTGCGTGAACTACGCTCGCAACCCGAAGGCAGGGAGAGGAGCGGATCCGTGACGGATTTCGTCGGGCGGCGGCGTGAGCTCAAGGAGCTGCGCGAGGACATCGCACGGACCGGGCTCGACACCCTCTCGGGACGCAAGGCCAAGTCCCCCAGGGCGCGCGTGCTCCTCATCGCCGGGCGGCCCGGGTCGGGGCGCACCGCCCTGGCCGAGGCCTTCGTCCGCGAGGTCGGCGAGGACTACCCCGACGGGGTCCTGCGCACCCGCCTCACCTCGCCCGGCGGCCAGGCCGTCACGACCGAGCGGGCGATCCGGACCCTGCTGGAGGGGCTCGGGGAGCCCACGCCCCCCGGCGCCGCCGAGGACGAGCTCAGCTCCGCCCTGCGCGCGGCCCTCGCCCACCGCAGGGCGATCCTGCTCGTCGACGACGCCGCCGACCCGTACCAGGTCGACGCCCTGCTGCCGGACACCCCCGAATGCCTCGTCGTCATCACCGCCGAGGGGCCGCTCACCGGGATTCCGGATGTCCGCCCCTGCACCCTCGGCGGGCTCGACACCCCCTCCGGGGTCCAGATGCTGGTCCAGCGGATCGGGGACACCCGGATCACCGTCGACCCCCGCGCCGCCGAGGACCTCGCCGAGGCCTGCGGGGGCCAGCCCGCCGCTCTGGCCCTGGTCGGCGGCTGGCTCGCCGCGCACCCCAAGGCCGCCGTCTCCGACGTGGCCAAGCAGCTGCACGACATGCCGGCCGGCGCCGGCGGACCGCTCGGCCGCGGCTTCCGCCTCGTCTACGAGTCCCTCCCGCAGCCCGCCCAGCGCACCCTCCGCTTGCTGCCCCTGGCCCCCGCCGGGATCGTCGACTCGCACACCGCCTCCGCCCTCGCCGGCTGCTCCGTGGCCGCCGCCCAGGCCACCTTGGACGACTTCGCCGGGCTGGGCCTCCTGCGCCATGCCAGCGACGGGCTCTTCCAGCTCCCCGGCTGCCTCGTACCGCTGCTCCGGGCCCTGCTGGAATCCAAGGAGCGGGCCGGTGAGGTGGAGCTGGCCCGGGCCCGGATGCTGGAGCGCACCGTACGCCTGCTGCACTCCTGCCGGGTCATGGCCGAGCCCGACGACCCCGGGGCGGACGGGACCGCAGGGGCGGCCGGGATGGCCGGGGCTGCGGGGACGGAGGCACGGGAGCGGCTGGAGGGGCTGCCGCGCGCCCTGCGCTTCCCCGACCGGCGCGCCGCCGCCACCTGGCTCGACACCCGGCTCCCCGCGCTCTCCGCGGCCGCCACCCTCGCCGTGGCCGACGGCGGGCTGGACACCCTGGCCCGCCGACTGGTCGCGGCCCTCGTACGGGCCCTCGCCGCGCACCGCGGCACCGCGGCCGCCGCCCCCGAGCTGTACGGGCTGCACCGCCTGGTCCTGGACGTGGCGGTCCGGCGCGATCTGCACCGGGAGCAGGCCGCGGCCCTGCTGAACCTGGCGGACCTGGACGCCGAGACCGGCCGCACCCAGGAGGCGCTGGAGCGCTACCGGGCCGCGCTGGACGCGGGACGGGCGGCGAACGACCCGTACGCGACGGGCCGCGCGATGGAATCCGTAGGCGGTGCCTACCAGGAGCTGGCGGACTGGCACCGGGCCGCCGACTGGTTCGGCCGGGCCCTGTCCCAGGCCCTCGCGCGCGGGGAGCGGGCGGACGAGGCCCGGCTGTACGGACGGCTCGGCAACGTGCACACGTACGCGGGCCGCTACGGGGACGCCCTGCGCAGCTGGCGGGCGGCCGCCGCCGGGTACCGGAAACTGGCCGATGTGCCGGGCCAGGCAAAGGCGTTGAGCGAGATGGCGCGCATCCAGGAGTACGCCGGAAGGCCGGAGGAATCGCTGCACACCTGCCGCGAGGCGGTGGAGCTCGCGCGCCGGGCCGCAGACCTGCGGCTTCAGGCCGCGCTCCAGGTGCGCCTCGCCGACACCCTGGACCGGCTGGGAGACCCCGCGGCTGCCAGGCTGCACCGGTCCGCAGCCGACAGATTGCTGGGAGATGACCCCGCAGCCTGCGAAATCCGTAGTGGTTCCGACTGAGATTATTGGTTTGCAAGGCTAGACAGCGCGTCGTCCTTCATTAGACTGGCTTCACCACGACATCCCGTGGTGCATCCCGTTGCGCGTTCTTGTGGGCGGGTATGTATGGAAGTGCCCCGAAAAATCCCCTGAGCCAAGGACCGTGATCGACGATGAAGGTCGGCATCCCCCGCGAGGTCAAGAACAACGAGTTCCGGGTCGCCATCACGCCCGCCGGCGTGCATGAGCTGGTCCGAGGTGGCCACCAGGTCTTCGTCGAGCAGAACGCCGGTATCGGCTCCTCGATCACGGACGCCGAGTACGTCTCGGCCGGCGCCGAGATCCTCGGTACGGCGGACGAGGTCTGGGCCACCGCCGACCTGCTGCTGAAGGTCAAGGAACCCATCGCCGAGGAGTACCACCGCCTCCGCAAGGACCAGACCCTCTTCACGTACCTGCACCTCGCGGCCTCCCGCGAGTGCACGGACGCCCTCCTGCAGTCCGGCACCACCGCCATCGCGTACGAGACGGTCGAGCTCGCGAACCGCGCGCTCCCGCTGCTCGCCCCGATGTCCGAGGTCGCGGGCCGCCTGGCCCCGCAGGTCGGCGCCTACCACCTGATGCGCTCGGCCGGCGGCCGCGGCGTGCTGCCCGGCGGTGTCCCCGGCACCCACGCCGGCGAGTGCGTGGTCATCGGCGGTGGCGTCTCCGGCTGGAACGCGGCCCAGATCGCCATCGGCATGGGCTTCCACGTGACCCTGCTCGACCGCGACATCAACAAGCTCCGCGAGGCCGACAAGATCTTCGGCACGAAGATCAAGACGATCGTCTCCAACGCCTACGAGCTGGAGAAGGCCGTCGTCGAGGCCGACCTCGTCATCGGCGCCGTGCTGATCCCGGGTGCGAAGGCCCCGAAGCTGGTCACCAACGAGCTCGTCGCCAAGATGAAGCCCGGAAGTGTCCTTGTCGACATTGCGATCGACCAGGGCGGCTGCTTCGAGGACTCCCGTCCGACCACCCACGCCGAGCCGACCTTCCAGGTCCACAACTCGGTCTTCTACTGCGTCGCCAACATGCCGGGCGCGGTGCCGAACACCTCCACCTACGCGCTGACCAACGCCACGCTGCCCTACATCGTGCAGCTCGCGAACCTCGGCTGGGCCGAGGCGCTGCGCCGTGACCCCGCGCTCGCGCTGGGCCTCAACACCCATGACGGCCAGGTCGTTTACGGTCCGGTCGCCGAGGCGCACGGCCTGCCCACCCTTGAGCTGAGCACGCTGCTCGGCTGATCGGTCAGACCCCGTCAACGACTGACGTCAATCTCACGTATCCGGCCGGACCTTGCCCCCAAGGTCCGGCCGGAGGCGTATGCGGGGTGCGCGCGGGCGCGGCTCAACTCGCCTCGAACGTAACCCTTTAACCCTTTCGCACACCTGCGAAACTTCCCGGCGACAGCCCGGACGCCCTTGACAGAGTGGTGTTCGCTTGCCGACACATCGTTGCCGGTCCGGCGGATTGTGTTGCCGCTGAGTGGTGACACGCCATAGAGTCGCCAACCGTCGGCATGGTGCCACGCTGACCTATCGATAAGTGTCCTGGTCACGTCCGAGGAGGTAAGACGACTTGTGAATGAGTCGACATTTGCTCCCGGAGGTGGTCGAGCGGGGACGCCAGACCGGGGCCAAGGATCCGGCGGGCTCGAAGCGGTCGGCTCCGTCGCGGTCCGCACCTTCGCAAACCACCAGCACATGACGACGCCCCAAAAGAGCATGGACGGCCTAGACGTGAACTCCAGGGCCGGCGACCTGAGCGGCGAAAAGCCCGTGGGTTTCGCCGACTACGAAAACGTGCCCGAAGGGCATTTCTACGACCCGGACGCGGAGTACGAGCCCGACCCCGAGTACGCGGCCACCCTCGCCCCCGACGCTGCCCGTCAGCGCCGGGAGCGGATCGGCCCGACCGGACGGCCGCTGCCGTACTTCCCGATCCCGGGCCCGCTGACCGACCACGGTCCGGCGAAGATCATCGCGATGTGCAACCAGAAGGGCGGCGTGGGCAAGACCACGTCCACCATCAACCTGGGCGCCGCGCTGGCCGAGTACGGGCGCCGCGTGCTGCTCGTCGACTTCGACCCGCAGGGCGCGCTGTCCGTGGGCCTCGGCGTGAACCCGATGGAACTCGACCTGACGGTCTACAACCTGCTCATGGAGCGGGGCATGTCGGCCGACGAGGTGCTGCTCAAGACCGCGGTCCCGAACATGGACCTGCTGCCGAGCAACATCGACCTGTCGGCCGCCGAAGTGCAGTTGGTCAGCGAGGTCGCGAGAGAGTCGACGCTGCAGCGGGCGCTGAAGCCGCTGATGGCCGACTACGACTACATCGTGATCGACTGTCAGCCCTCGCTCGGCCTGCTGACCGTGAACGCCCTGACGGCGGCTCACAAGGTCATCGTGCCGCTGGAGTGCGAGTTCTTCGCGCTGCGCGGCGTGGCACTGCTGACCGAGACCATCGAGAAGGTGCAGGAGCGGCTCAACCCGGAGCTGGAGCTCGACGGCATCCTCGCCACGATGTACGACTCCCGCACGGTGCACAGCCGCGAGGTGCTGGCGCGCGTCGTCGAGGCCTTCGACGACCACGTCTACCACACGGTCATCGGCCGTACGGTGCGCTTCCCGGAGACCACGGTCGCCGGCGAGCCCATCACCACGTACGCCTCCAACTCCGTCGGTGCCGCCGCCTACCGCCAGCTGGCCAGGGAGGTGCTCGCCCGGTGTCACGCCGAGTGAGTCTGCCCGGAGCCGACGAACTGTTCCGTACGACCGGTGGGATGGCGCTCCAGGCGTCCTCGCCGAGGCGCGGCCCGGAGGAGTCGACCGCCGGGGAGCATGCGGCGGCGTCCCCCGAGGGCGCGGCGGGCGAGGGCCGCAGCCGGGAGGCCGCGGCGGCCGGCCCGGAGTCGGTGGTCGCACCCCGGCGCCCGCAGGAAGGTTCTGTCAGCCCGGAGCCCCGGCGGGGCAAGGGCCAGGGCCAGGGCCGCGGGGCGAACCGCCGGCCCAGCGGGCGCGAACGGCACGACGAGAAGATCACGGTCTACGTCTCCGCCGAGGAGCTCATGGACCTGGAGCACGCGCGGCTGGTGCTGCGCGGCGAGCACGGCCTGGCCGTGGACCGCGGCCGCATCGTCCGCGAGGCGGTGGCGGTCGTGCTCGCGGACCTGGAATCCCGCGGCGACGCGAGCATTCTGGTCCGCAGACTCCGCGGGCGCTGAGGGGCCGACCGGCGGCTGCTGGGGGGCCTGTGGCCTGTCGGCGGGGTGCCTGACCGCCTGTCGCCGGATTGCCTGCTGCCCGGTCGCGTGCCGCCCGGGCGCTTGGTCCCCGGATTGCCGGTCGCCCGGTCGCCTGGTCCCTTGACTGCCGGTCACCCGGTCGCCCGGTCGTCTGACCGTCTGGTCGACTGGCGCGGTGACCGTTCGGGCGGTGGGTGCTGCGGGGTGGTGTCGATGGCGGTGGTTGCGGTGGGGCGGCGTCGGTTGGAGTGCGGGGCAGGGCCCCGCGGGCAGGCCCGAAGCCGCCCCTGCCTGCCGGGCCTGGCGCCGGATGCGGACTGCGGGTTGTTTTCCCGCGCCTTACGACGCCTGGTGCGTCATTTCGTCCCGTGTGCCCGCCCTGCATGTCGTTTCCGGGGCGGGCCGCCGTTGTGACGGTGGCTGATGCCGACCTGACGGGGACCCTCCTGCCCGTGGTGACCGGTGGCACAGGCGGCAGGAGGGCCCGTGACGAGCGGTCGGAAGAGGCGGAGGGCGGGCCATCGGGCCTGCCTTGACCGCACCCCCGGCGAGGATTATCCGCTCCCGCTCCCGCGTCTCCTGCCCCCGCCTCTCCGGTTGCCTTAGAACCCTCCCCCGGCGGCTGCCGGTCCGTCCCTGCCGGTCGACATCCCGGCCGCCCCGGCCGGCTGCCGATCCGTCTCCGCCAGTCGCGTCCCGGTTCCGCCCCGGCGGCTCCCCCTCCCGTCCCCGCCGGTCGGCGTCCCGGCTCCGCCCCGGCGACCGCCGCCCCCCGGCACCGCCCGACCCGCCCCCCCGCCCCGCGCTTCCTTCCCCGGGCGGGTCCGGGGGAGGGAAGCGCGGGGGGCGTGGCAGCCTTGGGGCTGGCTCCGGCCTACCGACACCGCCTCCGTACCGCCTTGGACCCCGATGCCCCCTCCCGCCGATCCCGGCCGCCCCGCCCGTCGCAGTCTCGGTCGCGGGCCCGGTACCCGGGCCGAGACCGAGCCCCGAGACGCTCACGTGCGCCCTCAAGGGCCCGCGGCGGGCGGACCGGGCGAGGACCCCGATCGGCCCCCCGTGGCCGCTGACGCGCCCGCTGAGGCCCCAGCGCCCGCCCCGGAGGACCCGGTGGGGGCCGAGGCCGGCCGGGAAACCGTGGAGGCGCCGCCCGAGGCTCTTGCGGCCGACGACGCGGTGGAGGGGGGTTCCGGCGAGGCCGGCGGGCGGTTCACGCTGCGGCTGGCCAACTTCGAGGGGCCCTTCGACCTGCTGCTCCAGCTGATCTCCCGGCACAAACTCGACGTCACCGAGGTCGCCCTCTCCAAGGTCACCGACGAGTTCATGGCGCACATCCGCGCCATGGGGCCCGACTGGGACCTCGACCAGACCACCGAGTTCCTCGTGGTCGCCGCGACCCTGCTCGACCTCAAGGCGGCCCGGCTGCTGCCCGCCGCCGAGGTCGAGGACGAGGCCGACCTCGCCCTCCTGGAGGCCCGCGACCTGCTCTTCGCCCGGCTGCTCCAGTACCGCGCGTACAAACAGATCGCCGAGATCTTCGAGCGGCGGGCCGAGAGCGAGGGCCGCCGCTACCCGCGCACCGTCGGCTTGGAGGACCACCACGCCGAGCTCCTGCCCGAGGTGGTCATCAGCATCGGCGCCGAGGGCTTCGCCCGCCTCGCGGTCAAGGCCATGCAGCCCAGGGCCAAGCCCGAGGTGTACGTCGACCACATCCACGCCCCGCTCGTCAGCGTGCGCGAGCAGGCCGCGCTCGTGGTCGCGCTCCTCAAGACCCGCGGCGAGGCCACCTTCCAGGAGCTCACCGAGGACGCCGGCGACACCCTCACCGTCGTCGCGCGCTTCCTGGCCCTGCTGGAGCTCTACCGCGAGAAGGCGGTGGTCCTCGACCAGGAGGAGGCCTTGCGGACGCTGACCGTCCGCTGGAGCGGAGGGGACGGTGACGGCATGCCGACCGTCACCGACGAGTTCGACCGGATCGTGGAGGTCAAGGAATGAGCGATGTGGCCGGGCTCGCGCTGAAGCCCGCCCTGGAGGCCGTCCTCATGGTCGTGGACGAGCCGGCGACCGAGGCGCACCTCGCCAAGGTGCTGGACCGCGCCCCGCGGGAGGTCGCGGACGCCCTGCGCGAGCTGGCGGACGAGTACACCGTCCAGGAGCGCGGCTTCGAGCTGCGGCTCGTCGCCGGCGGCTGGCGGTTCTACACCCGGCCCGAGTACGCGGCCGCCGTCGAGCGCTTCGTACTGGACGGCCAGCAGGCCCGGCTGACCCAGGCGGCGCTGGAGACCCTGGCGGTGGTCGCGTACCGCCAGCCGGTGAGCCGTTCGCGGGTCTCGGCGGTCCGCGGAGTCAACTGTGACGGGGTCATGAGGACCCTGCTCCAGCGCGGTCTGGTGGCCGAGGCGGGCACGGAACCCGAAACAGGTGCGATCCTGTACAGGACGACGAACTACTTTCTGGAGCGGATGGGCCTGCGCGGCCTGGACGAGCTCCCGGAGCTCGCGCCCTTCCTCCCCGAGGCGGACGCGATCGAAGCCGATACGCAAGAGGGTGTTCCGTCGTTCGATCCGGATGCTCCGGATACCGATGAAGACGACAAGACGACGGAACTTTGATGCGAAGCAGCGGCAACGGCAACGGTGGCAACAGGAACAGCGGCGGCGGTGGCGGCGGCGGGCGTGGTAACTCCCGCGGCGGCAGCTCCAGCGGCGGCGGAGGCGGCTCCCGCGGTGGCAGCTCCGGCGGTGGCTACCAGGGTGGCTCCCGCGGTGGCAGCTCCGGCGGTGGCTACCAGGGTGGCTCCCGCGGTGGCAGCTCCGGCGGTGGCTACCAGGGTGGCTCCCGTGGCGGCAGCTCGGGCGGTGGCTACCAGGGTGGCTCCCGTGGCGGCAGCTCGGGCGGTGGCTACCAGGGCGGCGGCTCCGACCGTGACCGCGAGCCCGCGCCCCGCATCCGCAACCCCCGCCCCGAGGAGCGTCGCTACGACGTGGGCCCCGAGGGTGAGCGCAACGGCCGCGGCGGCGCCAAGGCCGGCGGCGGCGGTGCCCGCGGCGCGGCCGACGGCACCCGCGGCGGCGGCGCCCGCGGCGACTCCGCGCGCGGCGGTGCCAAGGGCGGCCCCCGCACCTCCAGGACCCCCGGCATCGGCGGGGCCGGCGGCCCGCGCCGCGGCCCCGGCAGCCGCAGCGGCCAGTCCCGCCCCCGCGAGCTGGACGCGCGGATCGAGGAGCGCGTGCGCGACCGGTACGCCGACAAGCCGGTGATCAAGACCCCGAAGACCTTCCCGGGTGCCGAGGAGGAAGGCGAGCGCCTGCAGAAGGTGCTCGCCCGGGCCGGCATGGGCTCGCGCCGCGCGTGCGAGGAGCTCATCGAGCAGGCCCGCGTCGAGGTCAACGGCGAGATCGTGCTGGAGCAGGGCAAGCGCGTCCAGCCGAAGGACGAGATCAAGGTCGACGGCCTGACGGTCGCCACCCAGTCGTACCTGTTCTTCGCGCTGAACAAGCCCGCCGGCGTCGTCTCCACCATGGAGGACCCGGACGGCCGCCAGTGCCTCGGCGACTACGTCACCAACCGTGAGACGCGTCTCTTCCACGTCGGCCGGCTCGACACCGAGACCGAGGGCATCATCCTGCTCACCAACCACGGTGAGCTGGCCCACCGCCTCACGCACCCGAAGTACGGCGTGAAGAAGACGTACGTGGCCGCCATCACCGGCTCGCTGCCGCGCGACATCGGCAAGCGCCTCAAGGACGGCATCGAGCTGGAGGACGGCTGGGCGCGCGCCGACAACTTCCGCGTGCTGGACCAGGTCGGCAAGAACTACATGGTCGAGGTGACCCTCCACGAGGGCCGCAAGCACATCGTCCGCCGCATGCTGTCCGAGGCGGGCTTCCCCGTCGACAAGCTCGTCCGGACCTCCTTCGGTCCCATCGAGCTGGGCGACCAGAAGTCCGGCTGGCTGCGCCGCCTGACCAACACCGAGGTCGGCATGCTCATGCGCGAGGTCGGTCTGTAACCCCCTCGGTCCGCAACCGTCGCCCACCGGCTGGGAGAAGCCGGAGGCCAGAAGCCCGCAGTGCCCCCGTGGCGCTGCGGGCTTTTCCCTTGTCACGGAACCGCCCCCTGTTTATAGTCAGGGTGACTATTAAAGAACGAGGGGGGTCGGCCGTCATGAGCTGGACCGAAATCCTGGGCTTCGCCACCGGAGCCCTGTGCGTCTGGCTCGTCGCCCGGCAGCACGTCGCGAACTGGCCCATCGGCATCGCGAACAACGTCTTCTTCATCGTGCTCTTCGCCCAGTCCGGCCTCTACGCCGACGCCGGGCTCCAGATCGTCTTCATCGCCCTCGCCGCGTACGGCTGGTGGTCCTGGACCCACGGGGGTGGACCAGGAACCGCCGAGGCCCTGCCGGTGCGCCGCACCACGCGCACCGAATGGGCCGCGCTGGCCGCGGCGGGGGCGGTGGGGGTGCTCGGGCTCACGCTGCTGCTGGGCCGGGCCTCCGACTCCACCGTCCCGTTCTGGGACGCGCTGACCACCGGGCTCTCGCTGATGGCCACGTACGGCCAGTGCCGCAAGCTCGTCGAGTCCTGGTGGCTGTGGATCGCCGCCGACCTCGTCTACATCCCGCTCTACGCGTACAAGGGGCTCTACCTGACCTCGGTCCTGTACGCCGGCTTCCTCGCGCTCTGCGTGGTCGGCCTGCTCGGCTGGCGGCGTACGCTGCCCGCGCGCGGCGCCCGTACGGCGGCGGAGGCGACGGCGTGAGCGGCGCGCAGCGCCACGCCCACGGCCTGGTCCTCGGCAAGTTCTACCCGCCCCACGCCGGGCACCACCACCTCGTGCGCACCGCCCAGGAGCAGTGCGAGCGGCTGACCGTGCTGGTGTGCGCGGCCTCGGTGGAGTCGGTGCCGCTCGCCGACCGGGTGGCGTGGATGCGCGAGGCGCACCCGGGGGCGCAGGTCGTCGGCGCGGTCGACGACATCCCGGTCGACCTGCAGGACCCGGCGGTCTGGGAGGCCCACATGGCGGTCTTCCGGGGCGCGGTGCCGCAGCGCGTCGACGCCGTGTTCACGTCGGAGGCGTACGGGGCGGAGCTCGCACGCCGGTTCGGGGCCGAGGAGGTCTGCGTGGACCCGGAACGCGCCCGCTTTCCCGTCTCGGGAACGGCGGTACGGGCGGACCCGGCCGGGAACTGGGAGTTCCTGGGGCCGGGCGTGCGGGCGGCCCTGACCCGGCGGATCGTCGTGCTCGGCGCCGAGTCGACCGGTACGACGACCCTGTCGCGGGCGCTCGCGGCGCACTACCGGGCGCGCGGTGGGGTCTGGGCCGCGACGGGCTGGGTCGCGGAGTACGGGCGCGCCTACAGCGAGGAGAAGCTGGCGGCGGCCCGCGCGGCGGACCCGGCGGCCACCTGGGAGGACGTGACGTTCACCTCGGCGGAGTTCCCGGTGATCGCCCGGCGCCAGGACGCCGAGGAGGAGCGGGCGGCGCGGGCGGGTTCGCCGGTGCTGATCTGCGACACCGACTCCTTCGCGACGGGCGTCTGGCACGAGCGGTACACCGGCGGCCGCAGCGAGGAGGTCGAGAGGATCGCCGCGCTGACGCGCCGGGACCTCTACCTGCTGACGGACCACGCGGACGTGCCGTTCGAGGACGACGGTCTGCGTGACGGCGAGCACCTGAGGCCGTGGATGACGGAACGCTTCCGCGCGGAACTCACCCGCACCGGCAGGCGTTTCCTGACTGTGCGCGGCGACCGCGAGGCGCGGCTGGCACAGGCCGTCGAGGCCGTCGACGCACTGCTCGCCGACGGCTGGCAGTTCGCGGACCCGCTGCCGGAGCACCGGTGAAGGGGTACGACCGGTACGCCTACGAACCCTTCGCGGTGACGGTCGACCTGGCGGTGTTCACGGTCCGCGGCGGGGCGCTGCACGTGCTGCTGATCCGGCGCGGGCAGGAGCCGTACGAAGGCGCCTGGGCCCTCCCCGGCGGCTTCCTGCTCCCGCGGGAGTCGGCGGAGACCGCGGCCCGCCGGGAACTGGCCGAGGAGACGGGCCTGCCGGAGGCGGTGGTCGCGGGGCTGCACCTGGAGCAACTGCGCACGTACAGCGAGCCGGACCGCGATCCGCGGATGCGGGTGGTCTCGGTCGCCTTCACCGCCCTGGTCCCGGACCTGCCCGAGCCCGCGGCGGGGGGCGGCGGGGACGCCGATCAGGCGCGCTGGGTGCCGGTGGGGGAGGCGGCCGGCCTGGCCTTCGACCATGCGCTGATCCTGGGGGACGCCCGGTCCCGGGTCGGCGCGAAACTGGAGTACACCTGCCTGGCCACGGGATTCTGCCCGCCCGAATTCACCCTCGGGGAACTCCGGTCCGTCTACGAGACCGTCTGGGGCACCGCCCTGGACCGGCCCAACTTCCGCCGCAAGGTGCTGGCCACGCCGGGCTTCGTCGAGGCCGTGCCGGGCGCGGCCCGCCTGACCGGGGGCCGCGGCAAACCGGCCGCGCTCTACCGGGCGGGGCCGGCGACCGCCCTGCACCCGCCCCTGCTCCGCCCCACGGAAGGACACCCGAAATGACCCTGGATCCGAAGAAGCGGGCGGCGACGGGGGCCCTCGTCGGCCTGGCCCTGGGCGACGCCCTGGGTTTTCCGACCGAGTTCAACGACGTCCCGTCGATCCTGGCGAAGACGGGCCCGTGGCGGGAGATGCGCCTGCCGAGCCCGGCCATCGTCACCGACGACACCCAGATGACGCTGGCCCTGGCCCGCGGCATACGGACGGCGGCGGAGCGCGGGCGGGTGGGCCCGCTGCGCCTGACCCGCCCGGTCCGGGAGGAGTTCGTCGGCTGGTACCACTCCCCGGAGAACAACAGGGCCCCGGGCAACACCTGCCTGAAGGCCTGCCACCTCCTCGACGCACCGGACCGGGACTGGCGGGACGCCAGCCAGCTCGGTTCGAAGGGCTGCGGGGCGAACATGCGCGTGGTCCCGGTGGGCCTCGTGCCGGGTTGGACGGAGGAGGAACGCGCCGGCGCGGCCCAGCTCCAGTCGGCCCTCACCCACGGCCACCCGACGGCCCTCGCCGCCTCCGACCTGACGGCGCGGGCGGTGTACCTCCTCGCGCAGGGCGCCGAGGTGACCGGCCTGGTCGGGCAGCTGCGCTCGTACGCCCTGCACCAGCGCACCCGCTACCACGAGCGCTGGCTGGGCGACCTCTGGATGCGCACGGCGTCGGACGCGTCGCCGGAGTCCTTCATGGCCCGGGGCTGGGACGAGTGCCTGGGGGCCCTGGACCGCCTGACCAAGGCCCTGCGGACCCCCTCCCCGGAGACGGACCCGTGCCTGACGACCGGCGACGGCTGGATCGCGGAGGAGGCCCTGGCCACGGCGCTCCAGTGCTTCCTGCTCTTTCCGAACGCCCCCCTGACCGCCCTGCGCCGCGCGGCCTGCACGAAGGGCGACTCGGACTCGATCGCCTGCCTGGCCGGCGCCTTCGCCGGCGCCCACCTCGGTGCGGACGCCTGGCCCCGCGACTGGGAGGCCCGCATCGAGTACCGCGACGAACTCCTGGCCTTCGGCGCCCTCTGGGACGTGTGACGCCCGGCCCCGGGCCGCGTACGCCAGGACTTCGAGGCGCTGCGCGCGGCGCTGGAGGCGGCCCGGGCGGGCTCCGCCCCTCCCGGGCGCGGGTCCCCGGACGACGCCCTTGACGCGTCGTCCGGCGGCGGGACTACGCGGCTGAGGCGCGGCGAGTGCGCAGGAGGAAGTCCTCCACGCGGGCCCGGTCCGGTTCCGGGGGGAGGGGAGTGGTGGCCAGGGCCTGCTCCGACTCCTCCTGGAGGCGGGTCATCCAGGCGTCCACCTGCGGCCACGTCAGTTCGCCGCGCCTGACCGCCAGGAGGCGGTCGCGGTGCCCGGTGGCGTCGATGGTCAGGCGGCCCGTGCGCAGGAGGTCGCGGCAGGACAGGAGCAGCCGCAGCAGGTGCATGGCGTGCTTCCAGCGCGGGGCCCCGTCCACGCGGACGTCCGCGAGGAGTTTGGCGTGCTGGGAGAGCGCGTAGCGGCTGAAGGTGGTGTGCGCCTGGCGGGACAGGAAGGCCTCCCGCAGGGAGAGGAGTTCCTCGCCCTGCGGGGTCAGCCGTTCCACCAGCGGGGAGTGCAGGCACTCCAGGATGTTCGGGTTGGCGCGCAGGGCGAGTTCGCAGAAGCGCTCCAGCTCCCAGGAGAACTCCTCCTCCCGCGGACCCTCCACGTGCGTGGGCGGCTTCTCGAAGCGCCAGAAGAGCGGGGTCGGGGCGAGGTAGACGCCGCGCCGGTCGGTGTCGCTCGCCTCCGTCGCCAGGCCGAACGCCCGGGAGCCCATCACGCACGCGTAGATCGTGTGGTCGCGTACGAGGGCGAGGGCTTCCGGGGGCGCGGTCGGCTCGTTCATTCCCGGAGCCTAGGCCGGGGCGGCCGGGCTAGGCGAGCGAGATATTCCCGTCCGGGGCCACCGTGATCTGCTTCTCCGCCAGCGGGCGGGTCGCCGGGCCGTGGGCCACCGCGCCGTCGGTGATCTGGAACTTGCTGCCGTGGCAGGGGCAGTCGATGGTGCCGGCGTCCACCTTGTTCACGAGGCAGCCCTGGTGCGTGCACACCGCCGTGAAGCAGCGGAAGGACCCGGCCGTGGGCTGGGTGACCACCAGCTTCTCGTCCTTGAGGACCGTGCCGCCGCCCACCGGTACCGCGGAGGACTTGAGGAGCGCCTTGCCCGTTCCCGACGAGGGAGAGGCGGGAGAGGAGGGGGAGGACGGGGCGGCGGCCTGGGCGGTGGAGGGACTGCCCGGCTCGCTCTTCGGGTTCTTCTCCTCGCCGCCGCCGCACGCGGTGAGCGTGCCGCCGGCCAGCGCGACGGCCGCTCCTGCCGCCAGTACCGTCCGGCGGGCCGTCGGCGTGGGGTCGCTCATGGTGTGCTCCTCGATCGGGTCGCTCCGGGATGGCGAGCAGCATCCTGGCGCCTTCCGGGCCCCAGGAGAAGCCCCCGCGCCGCCCGGCTCAGGAGCCCTGCTCCCACGGGACGAGCCGTGCCGGGGAGCCCGGCGTACGCACGACCTCCCAGAGGCGGACCACGGCCGCCCGGTCCAGCGGGCCGTGGACGTGCGGGTAGCGGCCGCCGGATTCACCCTCGCGGCGGACTTCCGAGGTCAGGGCCCGCTCGTCGAGCTCGACGGCCAGCAGCGGACCCGGTACGTCGCGGTAGTGCGCGTCCGCGATGGCGAGCACGGTCGGGCGGTCCGCCGAACAGTGCACGAAGCCCTCGGAGTCGAGGGAGGCGGGGGCGTACGGGAGCCCGGGCGCGGCGGTCCAGTCGGCGAGCGGCACGATGTGGAAGATCATGCCGATCGTTCTACCCCAGCGGCCTCCCCACGATGGCACCAGATGGTGGAATGGGGTGGATCAGGTGACATCGTCCACGTCCTGAACCCCCTCGAAGGCCATGGACGGGCACCCCCTGGCCCCCCGCCACCGCCGAGGGTCCGGCCGCCGTCCCACATGACGGGCCGCCGGGTCCGCGGGCCGTGATCGCTGGCTACTCTGGGCCTGACTTGCCGTTACCCCGTGACCAGCCCTTCGCCACCCCCATCCCTGGAGCGTCCCCGTGAGAACCGCCGTCGTGATCGGAACCGGACTGATCGGCACCTCCGCGGCGCTCGCCCTGACCGCCCGCGGGATCACCGTCCACCTCGCCGACCACGACCCCGCCCAGGCCCGTACGGCCGCCTCCCTCGGCGCCGGCACCGACGAGGCCCCCGAGGGGCAGGTCGACCTCGCGATCGTGGCCGTACCGCCGGCCCACGTGGCCGCGACGCTGGCCGAGGCGATCGGCCGCGGGGCGGCCCGGGCATATGTGGACGTGGCCAGCGTCAAGGGCGGTCCCCGCCGGGAGCTCACGGCCCTCGGCGTGGACGTCACGGCCTACATCGGGACCCACCCGATGGCCGGCAAGGAGCGCTCGGGCCCGCTCGCCGCCACGGCCGACCTCTTCGAGGGCCGGCCCTGGGTGCTCACCCCGACCCGCGACACCGACCACGAGGTGCTCAACCTGGCGCTCGAACTCGTCGCCCTGTGCAAGGCCGTGCCGGTGGTCATGGACGCCGACGCGCACGACCGGGCGGTCGCACTGGTCTCGCACACCCCGCAGCTCGTCTCCAGCATGGTCGCCGCCCGCCTGGAGGAGGCCGACGAGACGGCGGTGCGGCTGTGCGGGCAGGGGATCCGGGACGTGACGCGGATCGCCGCCTCCGATCCGCGGATGTGGGTGGAGATCCTCTCGGCGAACCCGGGCCCGGTGGCCGACGTCCTCGCCGGGATCGCCTCCGACCTGGAGGCCACGGTCGACGCGCTGCGCGGTCTCCAGTCCGCCGACGTCGAGAAGCGGCGCGGCGGCGCCGCCGGCATCGAGGACGTCCTGAAGCGGGGCAACGCGGGCCGGGTCCGGGTACCGGGCAAGCACGGCGCGGCGCCCATCGCGTACGAGACGGTCGCCGTGCTGATCAGCGACCAGCCGGGCCAGCTCGCGCGGATCTTCGCCGACGCCGGGCGGGCCGGGGTCAACATCGAGGACGTGCGCATCGAGCACGCCACGGGCCAGCAGGCCGGTCTGGTCCAGCTCATGGTCGACCCGAGGTCCGCCGCCTCCCTCACCGCGGAGCTGCGCGAACGCGGCTGGGCCCTGCGCCGGCAGTAGCCCCGCACTGCGCCGGCAGCAGCCCCGCGAGCGGCCGGGCGCCCCCTCGCCGCGGTACTCCCCGGTACTGGACGGCGCCCGCGCCCGGGGCCGGTAACCTTGGAGAGGGGCGCTTTGGCGCGCCCGGACACGTACGCGCAACCAGGAAGGTGCCCGCACCGTGGAAACCGCAGCTCCGTCCGCCGTGATCGTCGCCATCGACGGTCCCTCCGGCACGGGCAAGTCCAGCACCTCCAAGGCCGTGGCCGCCAAGCTCGGGCTGCGCTACCTGGACACCGGTGCCCAGTACCGGGCCATCACCTGGTGGATGATCACCAACGGGATCGACACCGACGACCCGCACGCGATCGCCGTGGCGGCCGGCAAGCCCGGCATCGTCTCCGGGACGGACCCGGCCGCGCCGACCATCACGGTCGACGGCCTGGACGCCTCCGTCCCCATCCGCACCCAGGAGGTCACCTCCAAGGTCAGCGCCGTCAGCGCCGTCCCCGAGGTGCGCACCCTGATCACCGAGCTCCAGCGCTCCATCGCCGCCTCGGCGGAGGGCGGGATCGTCGTCGAGGGACGGGACATCGGCACCACCGTCCTGCCCGACGCCGACCTCAAGATCTTCCTGACCGCGTCCCCCGAGGCCCGCGCCGCGCGCCGCAGCGGGGAGCTGCGCGGCAAGGAGGCCACGGACCTCGCGGCCACCAAGGACGCCCTGATCAAGCGCGACGCCGCCGACTCCGGCCGCAAGACCTCCCCGCTGGCCAAGGCCGGCGACGCCGTGGAGGTCGACACCACCGAGCTCACGCTCGACCAGGTCATCGAGTGCGTCGTCACGCTCGTGGAAGAGAAGCGGGCGGGGCGCCAGTGAGCGCTACGCCCTCCCTCAAGGGTGCGGCGCTCGGCCGGCGGATCGGCATCGGCCTCATGTACGGGCTGTGGAAGCCGCGCGTACTGGGCGCCTGGCGCGTCCCCGCCTCGGGGCCTGTCATCCTTGCCGTGAACCACGCGCACAACATCGACGGACCGATGGTCATGGGCACCGCCCCGCGACCGCTGCACTTCCTCATCAAGAAGGAGGCGTACGTCGGCCCGCTCGGCCCGTTCCTGGACGGGATCGGCCAGGTCAAGGTCGACCGTACGGGCACGGACCGGGGCGCCATCAGCAAGGCGCTCGCGGTGCTCGAAGGCGGCGGAGCCCTGGGGATCTTCCCCGAGGGCACCCGCGGCGAGGGTGACTTCGCCTCGCTGCGCGCCGGCCTCGCGTACTTCGCGGTCCGCAGCGGCGCGCCCGTCGTGCCCGTGGCCGTGCTCGGCAGCACCGAGCGCCAAGGGCGACTGGTCCGCGGACTGCCGCCCTTCAAGAGCCGGGTCGACGTCGTCTTCGGATCGGCGTTCGACGCGGGCGACGGCACCGGCCGCCGCACCCGTACCGCCCTGGACGAGGCCACCCTGCGCATCCAGAGCAGGCTGACCGCCCACCTGTCCGACGCCAAGCGCCTCACCGGGCGCTGAGCGAGACTTGACCCAGTAGTGGTCCCGCGCTGCGCGGGCACCACCGATCACCACGAACGACGAGGAACGGACTTCATGAACGACCAGCACGACCACGGAGCGCTCGGCGATGCCGAGTACGCGGAGTTCATGGAGCTCGCCGCAGAGGAAGGCTTCGACGCGGACGACGTCGAGGGCGCGATCGCGGAGGCCGGCCATGGGCCGCTGCCCGTGCTCGCCGTCGTCGGCCGCCCGAACGTCGGCAAGTCGACCCTGGTGAACCGCATCATCGGCCGCCGTGAGGCGGTCGTCGAGGACAAGCCGGGCGTCACCCGCGACCGCGTCACGTACGAGGCCGAGTGGGCCGGCCGCCGGTTCAAGGTCGTCGACACCGGCGGCTGGGAGCAGGACGTCCTCGGCATCGACGCCGCCGTCGCCGCCCAGGCCGAGTACGCCATCGAGACCGCCGACGCGGTCGTCTTCGTCGTCGACGCCAAGGTCGGCGCCACCGACAGCGACGAGGCCGTCGTCAAGCTGCTGCGCCGCGCCGGCAAGCCCGTCGTCCTGTGCGCGAACAAGGTCGACGGCCAGAGCGGCGAGTCCGACGCGGCCTCCCTGTGGTCCCTGGGCCTCGGCCAGCCGCACCCCGTCTCCTCCCTGCACGGCCGCGGTACGGGCGACATGCTCGACGCCGTCCTGGAGGCGCTGCCCGAGGCGCCCGAGCAGAGCTTCGGCGGCGCCCCGGTGGGCGGCCCCCGGCGCATCGCGCTCATCGGCCGTCCCAACGTCGGCAAGTCCTCGCTGCTCAACAAGGTCGCGAAGGAGGACCGCGTCGTCGTCAACGAGCTGGCCGGCACCACCCGCGACCCGGTCGACGAGCTGATCGAGCTCGGCGGCGTCACCTGGAAGTTCGTGGACACCGCGGGCATCCGCAAGAAGGTGCACCTCCAGCAGGGCGCCGACTACTACGCCTCCCTGCGCACGGCCGCCGCCGTCGAGAAGGCGGAGGTCGCGGTCATCCTGATCGACACCACCGAGACGATCAGCGTCCAGGACCAGCGCATCATCACGATGGCCGTCGACGCCGGGCGCGCGATCGTGATCGCGTACAACAAGTGGGACGAGCTCGACGAGGAGCGCCGCTACTACCTCGAGCGCGAGATCGAGACCGAGATGCAGCAGGTCTCCTGGGCCCCGCGCGTCAACGTCTCCGCGCTGACCGGCCGCCACATGGAGAAGCTGGTCCCGGCGATCGAGACGGCCCTCGCGGGCTGGGAGACGCGCGTCCCGACCGGCCGGCTGAACGCCTTCCTCGGCGAGGTCGTCGCGGCCCACCCGCACCCGATCCGCGGCGGCAAGCAGCCCCGCATCCTGTTCGGTACCCAGGCGGGGAGTAAGCCGCCGCGGTTCGTCCTCTTCGCCTCCGGCTTCCTGGAGCACGGCTACCGGCGCTTCATCGAGCGCCGTCTGCGCGAGGAGTTCGGCTTCGAGGGGACGCCGATCCACATCTCCGTGCGGGTGCGCGAGAAGCGCGGCGCGCAGTACAAGAAGAAGTAGGCGCCGAGCAGGAGCGGCGGCGCGGCTTCACCGGTCCGGGGTCAGTAGCCCCGGCGCGGAGCGGGCGGCAGGGCCGCCGGGATGTGGTGCATCCCGGTGTGGTGCTGCCGCCCGTTGCCGTACCCGGGGCCGGTGCCCGCGTTCTCGCCGCCGCCGGCCCCGCCGGTCGCGGACCCGGCGTACGCGTACGAGGGCTGCGGCGCGGGCGGCGCGGGGGCGTACGCGGCCGGCCACGGGTCCGTCTGCCATGCCGAACCGTTCCAGCCGCTCCCGTACGAGCCGCCTCCGTACGGGGCGACGGCGCCCGTGTGCGAGCTCCCGTACGAGAACGCCGTGAACCCGAGGTCCTCCTCGCCCGTACGGTCGCCCGGCAGGGTCCGGAAGGCCCGCAGGTACTCCGAGTACAGCGCGTCGTAGATCGGGGTGTGCGAGACGGCGGGGCGCATCGGGGAGACGGTGCTCGCGTGGGCAGGGGCGCGGGAGGGGTCGTATGAATGCACGTATCAGCCAACGAACCCGGGGCCCTGCGGATGCGGGCGGGAAGCAGAAAAACGCAGATCGCCGGGGGTGCGCGGGATGGACCGCGTACCCCCGGCGCATACCGCGCCGCCCCTGGCCGAGGGGCGGCGCGGCCGTTCCGGGCTCCCCTGCCGGGGAGGGGGCTCAGACGCCCGCGGTGCCCGCCAGCGGCATCGAGGCCGCCACGAGCTTGCCGCCGGCGGCGGCCTTGTCCAGCGCGTCGCGGAGCAGGTCCTCGCGGGGCTGCTGGCCGATGGAGCCGACCGGGGCGGCGTAGATGAGCACGCGCTGGGTCTTGTTGACGGCGGCGCGCCAGCCGTCGGTGACCGACAGTGCCTGGTGGGCCTGCCACCAGGCGATCTGGCCGCCGCCCTCGGCGCCGGGCTGGAGCACGGCGTGCAGCTGGCCGGCGGCGAGCAGCACGGACCAGCCGCTCAGCGGGGAGGGGAGTTCGGCGGTGTCGGTGACCGGGATGAACCCCTGCTCGATGAGGAGCGGCAGGAAGTCGTCGCCGGGGCCGGTGGTGCCGGGGCGGGCGATCGGCGCGGTCGGCTCGACCACGAGGGCGGGGTGCAGCTCGCCGCCGATCAGGACCAGGCCGCTGGTGATGCCGAGGACGGCCTGGCCGCCGGGCACGTTCTGCGGTGCGTCGCCGCCGGCCGGGCTGTCGCCGGTGATGCTGCGGACGGCACCCTGGAGCTGCTCCTCGGAGACGTTGACCACCTGGGAGGGGATGCAGCCGGCGTGGGCGAAGGCGAGGACGGCGGTCTCCTCGCCGACGAACAGCACCGTGCTGGTGCGGTCGGTCTCGGGGTCCCCGGGGGTGCGGCAGGAGGTGCAGTCGTAGCTGCGCGGTGCGTCGTCGCCGGTGAGCAGCCTCTCGGCTTCTTCGTCACCGATCTCGGCACGTACCTCATCACTGACGTCGAGCATGCGGGGCACGGGCTGGCTCCTCGGATTGGGCGAGCGGGGGCGGCCGGGCGGTTCCCGGCTCGCCGGGCTCAACGGCGCAGCGGCGGCCGGGGTCACGCCGTTGGAGGGAACGGAATCGAACCTGGCCCCCGGAGGGGTGAACGGTCGGACCGGAGCTTTGTTTTCGTGTCAACTCTTTTACGTATGCGTGCAGTTGGTGGTCGGTACTGGTCGTTTCGGCGGGAGCGGCGGCTGCGCCGACCGGGTGGACCGCGGGACGGCCCGCGTGGCAAGCCCGGGAGGGGGCGGCGGCGCTGCGTAGCGTGACGCGATGCCCGACCTCCGGATCCGGCGGGCCGCCCCGGCGGCCGCCGCCGCAGCTGCCGCGCTGGCTCTCGTCCTCGTACTCCCGGCGGGAGCCGGCGCGGCCCCGCCGCCGCCCGCGCCCGGGCCCGCGGCGGCGGCCCACCCCGGCTCGCCCGGGATCATCGGGACCGGCCCGGGGGACTGCGGGCCGGGCGGGCAGTGGCCCTGGGACTGCGTGGCCGACTGCGAGAGCAGCGGGCGCTGGGCCGTCAACACCGGCAACGGGTTCTTCGGGGGCCTGCAGTTCTGGCAGCCGACGTGGGAGGAGTACGGGGGGCTGGTGTTCGCGCCCCGGGCCGATCTGGCGAGCCGGGAGCAGCAGATCCGGGTGGCCGAGGACGTGGTGGGCTTCCAGGGGTGGGACGCGTGGCCGGTGTGCTCGAAGCGGTACGGGCTCGCGGGGCGCATGCACACGGTGCGGGCCGGGGACACGCTGGAGCAGATCGCCCGGAAGTACGGGGTGAAGGGCGGTTGGCAGGCCCTGTACGAGCCGAACCGGACGGTGATCGGCCCGGACCCCCAGGCGCTGGTGGTCGGCACGCTGCTCGCCCTTCCGCCGTCGGCCCCGCCGCCGCCTCCCGCGCGGGTCCCGGTGACGACCCCCGCTCCGGTGACGACGCCCGCTCCGGTCACGGCGCCCGGGCCGGCCCCGGTGCCTTCGCGGAAGCCCGCACCGAAGCCCGTAGCGAAGCCGGTTCCGAAGCCGGTCCCGGCGCGCAAGCAGGCCCGTACGCCGGCCCCCGCGGCCACGCCCGCTCCCTGACGTGGTCCGGCCCGCCCGGGCGATTCGGCCGGGGGCCGGGGGACCGGCAGACTGCTCGGCATGCTGGAGACCTCCGCACGACTGCTGCGCCTGCTGTCCCTGTTGCAGGCCCACCGCGACTGGACCGGCTCCGACCTCGCGGAGCGCCTCGGGGTGACCCCGAGGACGGTGCGGCGCGACGTGGACCGGCTGCGCGAGCTCGGCTACCCGGTGAACGCCAGCCCGGGCACCGGCGGCGGCTACCAGCTGGGCGCCGGGGCCGAGCTGCCGCCGCTGCTGCTCGACGACGACGAGGCCGTCGCCGTGGCGGTGGGCCTGCGCACGGCCGCCGGGAACGGGGTGGAGGGGATCGGCGAGGCCTCCGTAAGGGCGCTCGCCAAGCTGGAGCAGGTGCTGCCGGGGCGGCTGCGGCGGCGGGTGTCGGCGCTCAACGAGTTCACCGTGCCGATGCTGCGCGGGCCGGGGCGGGCCACCGTCGACCCCTCCGTGCTGACCGAGCTCGCCTCCGCGTGCCGGGACGCCGAGCGGCTGCGCTTCGACTACCGGGACCACGCGGGCAGCGTCAGTCGCCGCGCGGTGGAGCCGCACCGGCTGGTCTGCACCGAGCGGCGCTGGTACCTGGTCGCCTGGGATCTGGACCGGGGGGACTGGCGGACCTTCCGCGCCGACCGGATCGAGCCCAGACCGCCGCACGGGCCGCGGTTCAGTCCGCGTCCCGGGCCCGCCGAGGACCTCGCCGCGTACGTGTCGCGCGGAGTGTCGCAGGGCGTGTACGCGGCCCGGGCGGTGCTGCGGCTGAAGGTGCCGGCGGAGGCGGCGGCCGCGATCGTGGGGCCGAGCCAGGGGACCCTGGAGCCGCTCGACGCCGAGAGCTGTCTGCTGCGGACGGGCGCCGTGAGCCTCGACGTCCTCGTCATTCACGTGATGCTGCTCGGCTGTGAGTTCGAGGTGGTGGAGCCGCCGGAGCTGGCGGACCGGATCAGAGCCGCCCGTGACCTTCTCGGGCGGGCCGTGGAGAAGATGTAAGGAAACCGAGGGGGGTTGACCCGCCGTGCCGGGAGCGTCACCACAATCCCCGGATGAATTCGGGGGGTCCCGGAGGGAATGCGGAACGGGATGTGCGCGCGGCATGTCGCGGGCCGGAAAAAGAATGGCGCGGGGCTTCTTTCACGGCGGTGCGGATGAAGCGGGGCCCGTCAAAGAACTGTCGACATTCCGTGACCCAAGCGTGACCCGGTACGGACGAACCTCCGGGCGCCGAGCTGACGTTCCGGCCGGCCGCACGAGGGGGATCACCGAAATGGCCGAGGCGGGCCGGGTGGTGACCCGGTCCGCCTCGGTGGTGCGGGGTGAGGTGGTGCGTACCGCCCCGCGGTGTTCGCGTACGGCCTGCGGCGTCCCCGTACGGGGGGTCAGGCGCCGGTGGCCGGACGGGCCGCGGCCCGGCCCGCCGGGGGCCGCTCGGTGTGGGCCGGTCGGCGGCTGCCGACCGGCGTGACCGGGGTCCGCTCGG
>NZ_LFML01000108.1:13606-72645 GCF_001044425.1 Streptomyces roseus | reverse complement strand
CCGCGCCGCTCCTCCCTCGGTCCCGGACCGGGGCGCGGCGGTCTTGTACCGTCGGGTCGCAACGGTTGACCAGGGTCTTGCTCCACACCGCCGAGGACCGATGACGCCAGTGATCCCGCAGGACCCCGAGACGCTCAAACAGGTCGTCGCGAGCGAGGTGGCCGCCCTGCGCAGCGCCGCCCGCCGGGACGCCGGCGTACGCCCGGACCAGGCGTCCCCGCCCGGTCGGCAGGACGGCGAGCCGGCGCAGGCCTGTCCGTGCGGCGCGGGCGACGGAGCCGGGCACGCGTGCGGCGACCGGGCGGACGGCCACGACCCGTGGGCGTGCGTCTGCGCCACGCTGCCCGCGATCCCCGTCTCGGCCGCGCTCCTGGTACCCGTACGGGACGAGGCCGGACGGACCGGGGACTTCACCGTCCGGGCGGGCAACCACGTGCGCTCCGCCCCGTGGCTCGACGCCCCCGACCGGCACATCGGGCGAAGGCTGCTGGAGTTCCAGCCCGGAGCGGCCTCGGGCGGCCTGATCGACGCTCTGGCCGACGTCCTGAACACCGGCCGCGCCCTGCACGCGCACGCCGTCGACTACACCGAGCAGCGCGGCGACGGCCTGCACCGCGCACGGCTGCTGTACGACGCGGCGTCGTGCGGGGACCAGGTGCTGGCGACGTGGAGACCGGCCCGCAACCGCACGGAGATGCTGTCCCTCGACGCCCAGTACATCGCCTCCATGGGCTGGGGCACATGGGACCTGCTGTCCGGGGACACCACCTGGTCCGAGGGACTGCACGCTATCTTCCGCACCGAGGAGGGGCGGGCACTGTCGCTGCTGGAGCTGTGCGACGCCGTGCTCCTGGACGACGTGCCGCGTTTCGCCAGGATGCTCACCGCGCTCCTGGAAGGCGAGGAGCCGGCAGGCTCGGAGATCCGCTTCACCGTGGTGGGCGAGATCCGTACGGTGCACCTGGTCGGCCATCCCGTCATCGCCCGGGACGGACTTCCCTGGGCGCTGCACCTCATCGCGCGCGACCTGACCTCGCAGGTGCGCAGCCGTCAGCGGCTCGCGGCGACCCGCCGCCAGAGGGAGCAGCTGCGCGAGGAAGCGGCAGCCGAGCGGCGCGTGGCCACGGTGCTCCGGGAGGCGCTCCTGCCGACGCATTCGGCGGAGCTCGCCGAGCTCGGGCTGTCCGTGGCGGCTGCCTACCTTCCCGCGGAGTGGGAGGCCGTCGGCGGCGACTGGTACAAGTGCCGCCTGCTGCCGGACGGACGGATCCTCCTCGCCATCGGTGACGCGAGCGGCCACGGGCTGAGCGCCGTCGCCCGGATGGCACAGCAAAGACACGCCCTCGCGGGCCTCGCGCACGCCCCCGGAACGCACGCCGGGCAGCTGACCACCTGGCTCAACGAACTGGTGTGCGCCGACGACGCCGCGGAGACGGCGACCGGGGTCATCGGGCACATCGACGAGGAGCGCACCTTCCGCTGGGCGTGTGCGGGCCATCCGGCACCCCTGCTGCTCCGCGACGGGCAGGCAGTGGAGCTCGACACCTCCCACCGGGGGCCGCTGTTCGGTCTGCTGCCCGGCCACGAGTACGCGACCGAGACCGTCCCGCTCCGCCGGGGCGACCTCCTGCTGCTGTACACCGACGGGATGGTCGAGCGGCGCGGGCAGGACATCGGGCAGGGCATCGAGGCTCTCCGCAGGGTGCTCGTGTCCTGTGCGGGACTCGGCGCGCAAGAGACCATGGACCGCCTCATGTCCGCGTTCGCCCCCGAGGAGAACGAGGACGACACCTGTCTGGTCGCGGTACGGCTCGACTGAGGGCGGTGGCGCCGCAACCGGCTCCCGCCACTCGGCTGACCTGCACGGCGAGGCGGCACACCGCCGTCCGTACCCGTGGGACGCTCCGTGCATGACAGCCAAAGCGCCCCGGACCTCCACGGCGGGGAAGGCGAAAGCCGCACAGCTCATCCTGCTGACGCTGGCGTCCGGGCAGTTCCTGATGGCCCTGGACAGCTCGGTGATGAACGTTTCGATCGCGACGGTCGCGCAGGACATCGGCACCACGGTGAGCGGCCTGCAAGGGGCGATCACGGCGTACACGCTGGTCATGGCGATGCTGATGATCATCGGTGGCAAGGTGGGCGCGCTCGTCGGCCGCAGACGGGCCTTCATGATCGGCTGTGTCGTCTACGGCTGCGGATCCCTCACCACGGCGCTCGCTCCGAACCTGCCCGTCCTGCTGCTCGGCTGGTCGTTCCTGGAGGGCGTGGGAGCGGCTCTGATCCTGCCGGCGATCGTGGCGCTGGTCGCGTCGAACTTCGCGGTGGAACGCAGGCCCGCCGCGTACGGGCTGGTGGCCGCCGCGGGGGCGGTGGCGATCGCGGTGGGGCCGCTCATCGGCGGGGTGGCGACCACGTACTTCTCCTGGCGCTGGGTGTTCGCCGGTGAAGTCGTGGTCGTACTGGCCATCCTGATGCTGGGCCGCCGGGTGGCCGACGCGCCCCCCGACCACCGGCCGCGCATCGACGTCCTGGGCGCGGTCCTGTCCGCCCTGGGCATCGGGCTGTTCGTGTTCGGGGTGCTGCGCACGAGTGAATGGGGCTGGTTCCTGCCCAAGTCGGGCGCTCCGTCGTGGTGCGGCCTCTCCCCGGTCGTCTGGCTGATGCTGGCGGGCATCCTCCTCGTCTGGCTCTTCCTCCGCTGGGAGGCCCGCCTGGTCGCACGCGGTACCGAACCGCTCGTCGATCCGGAGCTCATGCGGAACCGGCAGCTCACCGGCGGTCTGACGATGTTCCTCTTCCAGTACCTCGTGCAGATGGGCGTCTTCTTCGTCGTCCCGCTGTACCTGTCCGTCGCGCTGGGCCTGTCCGCCGTCAAGACGGGCGTGCTGATCCTGCCGCTCTCCATCTCGCTGCTGGCCGCCGCGATCGGGATCCCGCGGCTCTTTCCCGACGCCTCGCCGCGGCGCGTGGTGAAGCTGGGGATCCTGTCCATGTTCGCCGGCGCCGTCGTCCTGCTGGTCACACTGGACGCCGATTCCGGCGCGGCCGTCGTCACCGTGCCGCTGCTGCTGATCGGGCTCGGGATGGGGGCGCTGGCCTCCCAGCTGGGCGCGGTCACCGTCTCGGCCGTCCCGGACGAACAGAGCGCCGAGGTCGGCGGAATCCAGAACACCGTCACCAACCTCGGCGCCTCGATCGGTACCGCCGTCGCCGGATCGATCCTCATCACCGTCTTGACCTCGTCGTTCCTCGCGACCATCGAGCAGAGCCCGGTCATCCCGGACGAGGTCAAGAGCCAGGCGAACGTACGGCTCACGGGAGGGGCGCCGTTCCTGTCGGACGCCCAGCTCACCGCCGCCCTCGAAGAAGCCGGTGCGAAGTCGGAGGTGTCCCAGGCCGCACTCGACGCGAACGCCACCGCACGGATCGACGGTCTGCGGGCCGCCCTGGGGATCCTCGCCCTGGCCGCACTGACAGCGCTGTTCTTCACCCAGCGCATCCCCGCGACCCAGCCCGGATCGGCGCGCCCCTGACGCGCCGGGAAGGGGCGGCCCGCGGCCGCCGGGCGGTGCGGGTGTCGCGGCGCGCGCCGCCGCCGGCGCGCGGTCCGGGCCCGCGTACCGCGTGTCGCAGGCGTCGTCGTGGCGTGTCGCGGGATCGGTCGCCTCCGGGTACGGCATGTTCTCCTCAGCGGGCGGTCGTCCGACAGGCCCGGTGTGCGGAGGTGTCGCGGTGGGCGTGACCGATGGCGGGCCGGATCGGTCTCGTTTCGCCGCGCCCCCCGGGCCGACGCGTCCGGAGTTCTGGCGCAGCCCCCTGCGCGGCCCCTGGCTGACGGCCGTGCTCGGGCTCGTCCTGCTGGTCGGCGTCACGCTGCTGTTCGTGACGGGCCTGCTGTCCTACGCCTCCTACAACCCCGATCTGGCGCCGGTCAACGACCAGACTCCGGACAAGGGGTGGCTCGGCTTCTACCTGTTCCCTTGGCCGACCTCGCCGTACTGGCTCTACCGCGTGAACCAGGGCGTGCACGTGGTCCTCGGCATCGTCCTCGTGCCGGTGCTGCTGGCGAAGCTGTGGTCGGTCATCCCCAAACTCTTCGAATGGCCGCCCGTGCGGTCGGTCGGCCACGGCGTCGAGCGCCTGTCCCTGCTCCTGCTGGTGGGCGGCGCCGGCTTCGAGTTCGCCACCGGCATCCTCAACGTACAGCTGCACTACATCTTCCCCGGCTCCTTCTACGTCCTGCACTTCTACGGGGCGTGGGTGTTCATCGGCGCCTTCGTGGTGCACGTGGCCTCGCGCCTCCCACGGGCGCTCCGCTCCGTGCGGCGCGCGGGCGCACCGCCGCAGGCCGGTACCGAGGAGGCGGCCGGGCTGGTCTCGCCCCGCCCGGCGCCGCCGACCATCTCCCGCCGGGGCGCCCTGGGCATGGTCGGACTGGGGTCCCTGGCGCTGTTCGCGGTGACGGCCGGGCAGAGCGCGGGCGGCTGGTGGCGCCGGACCGCCCTGCTCGCGCCGCACGGCCGGGACCCCGGCCCGGGGCCCCACGGCTTCCAGATCAACAAGACCGCGGCGTCCGTCGGCATCCGGCCGAGCGACATCGGCCCCGCCTGGCGGCTGACCGTACGCGGGCCGGGCCGCCAGGTCGTCCTCACCCGCGAGGAGCTGCTGGCCATGGAGCAGCACGAGGCCGCCCTGCCCATCGCCTGCGTGGAGGGCTGGTCGACCTCCGACCAGCTGTGGAGCGGGGTACGGCTCACCGATCTGGCAGCCCTCGTCGGACGGGGCTCGGACCCTTCCCGGGCACTGGTGGAATCGGTGCAGCGCGGCGGGCCGTTCGGCTCGGTCGTCCTCGCGGACAACCAGGTGCGCGACCCCCGCTCGCTCCTGGCCGTCCGCGTCAACGGCGCGGTCCTGTCCGAGGATCACGGCTACCCGGCCCGCGTGATCGTCCCCGGTGCCCCCGGAGTCCACAACACCAAATGGGTCACCCGCCTCACCTTCGGAGAGCCCGCGTGAACGGCGCGCTCGCCTTCCGCCGCCGCTACGGGGCCTCCCCGCTCCACTTGCTCCTCGTACTGGCCTCTTTCGCCCTCGCCGCGTACGCCGGCGTGCGCCTGCTCAAGGGAGACACCCTGGGCGTGGCCCTGTGGTTCGTCGGGGCGGCGCTCCTGCACGACCTGGTGCTGCTTCCCCTGTACGCGGTGACCGACCGGGCCGCGCAGTACCTGTTCCGGAAGGGGGCGGGCGCGGGGGACGGGAGCCGGCCGACGAGGCCGAGCGTGAATTACGTACGGGTGCCGGCCTTCGTGTCGGCGCTCCTGCTGCTGGTCTGGTGGCCGCTGATCCTGCGCCGGGTCGGCCACTACACGGCGGCCACGGGACTTCCGGCGGACGTGTTCCTCGGGCACTGGCTGCTGATCACCGCCGCCCTCTTCGCGGCCTCGGCGGCGACCCTGGTCGTCCGCGGACTGCATGCGTCGGGGCCTCGGCGACGGGCGGAACGACGCCGGCGCAGGGAGGCCCGCAAGGCCGTGAAATGACGCCGCCCGCCGGCGCTCCGTCCTGCTGGCGGGTCACTGTGGGCTACGGCCCTGCCCGATGACGAACGCGACGAGGACCCCGGCGAGTCCCGCCCATACGAGGCCCTCGGGCCCCGCTTGCCACCAGCCCGGCAGGCCGAGGGCGAGAGCGGTGAACGCCCCCGCCGCGGCGGCGCGGCGGTCGGTGAGGAACAGCCACTGGCGCCGGCCGCTCCCCGGTTCCCCGAGTTCGGCGAGGGCGGCCTTGACGACCAGGGCCGCGAGCACGATCGCGGCGACGAGGAGAGTCGCTCCCACATCCGCTCCCGATGTCGGTGCCGGTTCCGGGGTGTGCCGGGTCCGGGGTGCTGTCCCGATGGTAGATCCCGGGGGCGCCGTCCGCCCCGCCCCGCCCCCGGGGCACCTCGGCCGCGCCGCCGGGCCGGGTGCGCGGCGGGCCGCGAGCGCCGCCGGGTCACCAGGTGACGTACAGGGCCCGCGGTGAGCGGTGGATGAGCGTCGGCTGCATCCGCGGCCGCGGACGGCCCGGGTCCGGTCGCAGTTCCGGCATGCGGCGCAGGAACAGTTCCAGGGTCAGGCGCAGCTGCTCGCGCGCCAGTTGCGAGCCGGGGCAGGCGTGGGGTCCGTATCCGAAGCCGAGGTGCCGGCGGTTCGCGGACCGGGTGAGGTCGAATTCCCCGGGCCGCTCGTAACGTTCCTCGTCGCGATTGGCCGAGCCGTACGCCACCATCACGGCGACCCCCGCCGGCAGTTCCGTCCCCGCGAGGGTTACCGGCCGGGTGGTGGTCCGCCGGAACGCCTGGATGGCGCTGTCGTGGCGGGCGGCCTCCTCCACCGCTGCCGGGATGAGGGACGGATCGTCGCGGAGCATCCGCCACTGGCGCCGGTCGTCGGCGAGCAGGTGCATCAGCGTGGTGCCGATGAGGGCGCTCGTGGTGAGGAATCCGGCGATCAGCAGGTTCTGCAGGTTCGCCACCAGTTCGTGGCGCTGCTCGACGGTGAGCTCGGCGTCACCGGGGGCCAGGGCGGCCACCATGACCGAGCACATGTCCTCCCGGGGCCGGACGCGGCGTTCGCGGACGTACCCGTCCAGCAGGTGCTGGAGCGCGACCACGTCCTCGGCCGCGGCCGCCTGCCCCTCGGGCGACAGTGGGCGGAAGAGCAGCTCCTCGGCCCGGTAGCCGCCGTGCACGGCGGCCGGCACGTCGGCGGGGTCCAGCCCGATCAGCCGGCCGACCACCATCCCGGGCAGCCGCCGGGCGTACGCCTCCACCAGCTCGGCGGACCCGTCCGCGGCGAAACCGTCCACCAACTCCCCGGCGCACGCACGGGCGTACGGCATCAGCGCCGCCACTCGCGCGCCGGACAGGCCCCGGTTCAGCGGCGCCCGCAGCCGCCGGTGGGCCTCGGCGTCCGCGGACACGACGGTGGGGCGGGGCCCGAACCCCCGGGGCAGGACACCGAGCGCCGCTTTGGACAGGGGCACGTCCGGCAGCAGGGAGTTGGCCGAGGAGAAGTCCCCCGCGCGCAGCAGCACCTCCCGTACGTCCCGGTCGCGCGCCACCAGCCACGCGTCGAACTCGGGCACGTACAACAACCCCTCGGCCCGGCGGGCGCGCTCGTAGAGCGGATAGGGGTCGCGGTACAGCTCGTCCCGCCGCGCCTGGTCGTCGTGCCATGCCACTGGTGACCTCCGGATCACGGTCGGGACCGGACGGGGTCACGGCCGCGGGTGACCTCCGGTGCGCCGGGTCATCCTCCCCGAAAGCCGCGCGGCCCGGTAGGGCGCCCGGCTCGACGGGGGGGCGGGGGAGGCCCGGCGGCCCCGGACCGGGGCCGGCCGGCGCGCTCCACCGCCGCCGGGCCCGCGCGCCGTCAGCCGCCCACGTAGACGTCCTCCACGTAGCGGCCGTCCGCCACCAGGCCCTGGAGCCACTGCGAGGCCGTCGAGGCGTCCTGCCCGCTGTACTTGACGTACAGCTGCCGGAAGGCCTCGCGGACGCCCGGGGCCATGCGGGAGCCTTCGCCGCAGACATGGATGCGGGCGCCCGCCTCGGTCAGCCGCCAGACCTCCTCGCCCTCCGCCTCGATCCGGTGCTGTACGAAGCGGACCTCGCCCTCGGGCGCCAGCGAGAAGGCGGGGCGCATCGAGACGGCGCCCTCGCGGTCGGCGTCCTCCAGCTCCGCCCGGTGGAGGTAGTCCACGTCCGGGTGGTCGCAGCCGAAGTAGCACAGCGCGGGCGCCAGTTCGGCTCCCGCGGCGCGCAGCGCGCGGCGGTCGGCGATGGCCCCCCGGAAGGGTGCGAGGCCGGTACCCGCGCCGATCATGATGACCGGCGTCCGCCCGTCGTGCGGGATGCGGAAGGCCTCCCGGCACGGTTGCACCCGGGCGAGGACCGTGTCTCCGGGGCGTACCCGGTGCAGGTACGAGGAGCCGACCCCGCGGAACACCCCGCCCCGGCCGGAGCGGTGCGGGGCCTCCAGGAGCGAGACCATCAGATCGGCCCGCCCCGCCCGCGCCGACGGGGAGGAGGAGATGGAGTAGTGGCGCGGGCGCATCGGCTCCAGCAGTTCCAGCAGTACGGGCCACGGCAGACGGCCCCGGAGCGCGGGGTGCTCCTCGACGAGGTCCACGAGGCTGCCCGGGCGGGCTCCGTCCGCCCCAGCGGCCTCGGCGGCGATCCGCTCCAGCGCGGACTTCTCCGGCGGACACGGGTTGTGCGCCGCGAGTACGGCCGCGTGCCCGGCCGTCGCCGGCGCCTGGAGCTCGACGTACCGGGTGAGGAGTTCGCGTACGGCGACGGGGCGGTCGAGCGGCAGGGCGCTCCGCCCGGGGCGGTGGCTGCGGATGTCCAGCACCGCGTCCTGGTCGACGCCCAGGACCCGCGCCGCCCGCTCCACCTGCGCGGGGTCGTTGGCCGGGAGGACGGCGAGGTGGTCGGCGGTGCGGTATGCGACCCCCTCGGGCAGCCGGACGCTCAGGAAGCGCTTCGACCTGCCCGCCGGGTGGCCCAGGTCGGCGAGGTCCCCGGTGTGCGTCACCGTCATCGGCTGGAGGCCGTGCCGCCGGGCCAGTGCGTCGAGCGGTCCACCCGTGACCTCGGCGACCTCGTACGCCGGGCCGCGCCGTGCCTGCGCCTGCGCCTGCGGGGAGGGGGCCACGGACTCCGGGTCGCCGTAGCGCTCCAGCAGGGTGCGGCGCAGGGCGGCGGTGAAGCCGCGTACCGCACCCGCGAGGTCCCCGGAGGCGTCCGCCTCGACGCGGTCCATCAGCCGGGCCGCACCCGCCGAGGCGAGGCCGCCGTCGATGAGCGTGGGAACCTGCTGGTAGGTGGCGGCCCAGTTGCGGTCCCCGACGCCCAGGACGGCGTAGTGCACGCCTTCCGCCGTACCGGGCCCCGCCTGCGTCAGCCAGGAGACGAATCCGGCCGCGTCGTCCGTGGGCCGTCCGTTGTACGAGGCGGCGACGACGACCAGCGGCCCCCGCGTCGGCAGCCCGCCCTCACGGTGGTCGTCGAGGGGTGCGACACGCGTCTCGAAGCCCAGTTCCGCCGCCATTTCGGCCAGGTCCTGCGCGTACGTGCGGCAGGTGCCGAAGTTGGACCCGTGCAGCAGCGTCAGCGTCGTACCGGGAACGGCCCTGATGGGTGAGGCCCCGGCGGCCGGAGCCTGCGCGTCCTCCCGCCCGCCGGCCGGCAGGACCGCCCCGAGGGCCGCGCGGCCCCGGGCGCGGTCGGCCGGGGTGCGCCGGGCCAGGGCCAGCGTGAACCCGTCGGGCTTGAGGGTGAGCGTCTCCTTGACGCGCAGCTCGTACCGCCCCTGGTCGAGGAAGCGGTAGCGGTGCACCAGCATGCCCAGCAGCATCGTTGCCTCGTGGAGGGCGAACTGCCGCCCGATGCAGGCGCGTTCCCCGGTCCCGAACGGCTTGTACGCGTGCGGGGAGCGGGCCGCCTCGGCCTCGGCCGAGAACCGGTCCGGGTCGAACTCCTCCACGTTGTCGCCCCACACCGGGTCGCGGTGCAGCATCGGGGTCAGCACCAGCATGCGCTGCCCCGCCTTGACCGGGTGGCGGCCGCCGATCACGGTGTCGGCGCGCGCCTCGCGGGCGAACGCGGCTGCGGTCGGCCACAGCCGCAGCGTCTCGTTGAGGACCTGGCGTACGTAGCGCAGCCGGCCGATGTCCTCGAACGCGGGCTCGGGGTCCGGGTCGTCACCCCACAGCGCGTCGGTCTCGGCCTGGGCCAGGTGCAGCACCGCCGGGTTCTTGAGGAGGTGGTAGAGCGCGAACGAGAGGGCGCCCGAGGTCGTCTCGTGGCCCGCGATCAGGAACGTGATCACCTGGTTCCTGATGTTCGCCTCGTCGAGCACCTCGCCGGACCGGGGGTGCGGGGAACCCAGCATCAGGCCCAGCAGGTCGTCGGTCGAGGTGTCCCCCGAGGCCTTGCGCCGCTCGATCACCTCGTCCACGACGCGGGCCAGGTAGGCGGCGTCCGCGGCGAACGCCTCGTCCTGCGCGGTGTGGTCCGCGCCGGGCATCCGGCCGAGTTTGGCCTGGCTGTGGGCCAGGGCCCGGACGAGTGCCCGGACGAAGGGGTGCGCCTCCTCCCGCTCGAAGGAGGCGAAGTCGTAGCCGAAGCCGGACAGGCCGATGGTGTCCAGCGTCATCCGGGTCATGTCCTTGGCGACGTCGACCGGGGCCGAGACGTCGGAGCCCTCGCCGAACCGCGCGTCCCAGGAGCCGATGAGGCGCCGGGCGACCCGCAGCATGTGCGGGTGGTAGGTCCGCATCGAGGTGAGGGCGAAGGCCGGCAGCAGGATGTCGTGCGCCTTGGCCCAGTTGGGCTCGTCGTTGTACGCGGTGAAGAGTCCGTCGGCGGCGACCTCGCGCACGTTCTCCAGCGCCGGGCCGATCCCCTTGACGAAGCGCTGCTCGTCGGAGAGTTCCTCCACCAGCGCCGCCGAGCTCACGAACACGGTCTCGCGGTCGTGGAAGCGCTGGACGAAGAGCGGACCGAGCCGGCGCGCGTGCCCCATGGCCGTCTGCAGCGGGGTGCTCGTCATCCCCGTGTCGCTCACGTCGACGACCGGCGGGTGCGCGGTGTCGTCGAGGGGCCCTGTGCCGGTGGTGTGCGGGTCATTCATGGCGTCTGCCTCTTCTGGTCACGTCAGCCGTGTCGTGTCCACGGTGACGCGGCAGCCGGGGCGACGGCGGACGACGACTACCTATTCTTGTAGGGGTGTTTTCCGTTGGAAGGCTTGATCGGGGGCGGTTCGCCGTGGCAGAGGGGGAGTCCGTGACACAGCCGTCACGGCACGCGCCGGACGGGGCCGCGGCGGCCTGGCGATCGCGTTTCGTCAGCCTGTTCGACAGGGCCCCCGTGGCATTGGCGATCAGCGACGCGTACGGCTTGATCCTCGGCGCGAACCCCGCGTTCGCCTCCGCGTGGCAGCTCCAGCCGGGAAAACTGGAAGGCCGCCGCCTCCTCGACATCCTCACCCCGACCAACGAGCGCCAGCTGCACCGGCTGGACGAGGCCCTGCGCTCGCGCCGCAGGTCCCGCTACCCGGTCGAGGTCACCTGGCGGGCCGGGGGAACCGCCCGCCACGGCCGGGTCACCGTCGAACCGGTATCCGACCCGCTGGACGACATCCCGCGTCTGCTGGTCTCGCTGACCGAGGAAACGGGCCAAGCCCCGCCCGATCCGCCACCGCAGGACCCGGCCCACGGCCTGAGCCCCCAGGAGGCGCGCATCCTGCCGCTCGTCGCGGCGGGGGCGTCCGGATCGGCCGTCGCCCGCGAGGTGGGCCTCACCGTCGACGGGGTCAACTACCACGTGACCCGTCTGTGCCGACGGCTCGACGTACCCAACCGCCCGGCTCTGATCGCCCGCGCCTACGTCCTCGGCCTCCTGGACCCCGCGGTGTGGCCCCCGCGCGCCGCGCCGGCCGGTCCGGAACGGGCCTGAGGCGCCGAATCCCTCCCCGCCGTCAGGTGCCGGGGGCGCGCCCCTTGGGCTGGCGGGGTTCGGGGGCCTCGGGCGCGGGCGGTACGGGGAGTTCCGCGGGCGTGTCCGCGGTGAGCGCGACCAGGGTGCCGTGGTGCATCACGGAGACGGGCTCGCCGGACAGGAGCGTGTAGCGGGCCGTCGACTGGACCATGTCCACACGGACCAGCCGCTCCTGGACCCGGACGTTGAAGGCCAGCCGGGTGAGCGAGGAGGGCAGCCGGGGCGCGAAGAGCACCGGGGCCCGCGGACCTTCGGCCCGCGTCGCCCCGGACGGCTGGCCCTGCGCTGGTGCGGCCGGGGCGGGCCGGATGCGCCGCAGCCCGCCCAGCCCCTGGACCAGGGCGATCCAGGTACCGGCGAGGGAGGCCATGTGGAGGCCGTCGCGCGTGTTGTGTTCCAGGTCGTCCAAATCCATGAGCGCCGCCTCGCGGGTATAGGCCCAGGCGAGGCGCAGGTGCCCGGTCTCGGCGGCGAGCACGGCCTGGCAGCAGGCGGACAGGGAGGAGTCCCTGACGGTCAGCTGCTCGTAGTAGGCGAAGTTGCGGGCCTTCTCCTCGGGGGTGAACTCGTCCGGGCAGGTGAACATCGCCAGGACCAGGTCCGCCTGCTTGACGACCTGCTTGCGGTACAGGTCGAAGTACGGGAAGTGCAGCAGCAGCGGGTACTGCTCCTGCGAGGTCCCCTCGAAGTCCCAGGGCTCCTGGTCGGTGAAGCCGGCGGACTGCTCGTGCACCTGGAGCCGCTCGTTGTACGGGATGGCCGTCCGCGCGGCGGTGTTGCGCCAGTCCGCGACCTCCTCGGCGCTGACGCCGAGGTCCGGTGCCCGGTCCGGGTGGAGCGAGACGGCGTCCGCGGCGGCGCGCAGGTTACGCCGGGCCATGGCGTTGGTGTAGAGGTTGTCGCGCGCGATGGCGCTGTACTCGTCGGGGCCGGTGACCCCGTCGATGTGGAAGACGCCGTCGGCGTCGAAGTGGCCGAGCGAGCGCCACAGGCGCGCGGTCTGCACCAGCAGGTCGAGTCCGGGACCGCGGAGGAACTCCCGGTCGCCGGTGGCGAAGACGTACCGCTCGACGGCCGCGGCGATGTCGGCGTTGACGTGGAAGGCGACGGTTCCGGCGGGCCAGTAGGCCGAGCACTCGGCGCCGTTGATCGTACGCCAGGGGAAGGCCGCGCCCTCCAGGCCCAGTTGGCGGGCGCGCTCCAGCGCGCGGGGGAGCGTGGAATGCCGCCAGGCGAGGGCGGAGGCGACGCCGTACGGCGCGGTGTGCGTGAGGACGGGCAGGACGAAGGACTCGGTGTCCCAGAAGGCGTGGCCGTCGTAGCCGGTGCCCGTCAGCCCCTTGGCCGGGATGGGGCGCCGCTCGCCGCGCGCGGAGGCCTGGTAGAGGTGGAAGAGGCCGAACCGGACGGCCTGCTGCACCTCCTCGTCCCCCTCCACCTCGACGTCCGCCCGGGACCAGAACTCCTCCAGGCAGGCCCGCTGCGCGTCCAGCAGCCCCTGCCACCCGGTACTGCGGGCCCCCGCCAGCCCGCCCTCCACCTGGTCGCGTACGGCGGGCAGGGAGCGCTGAGCCGACCAGCCGTAGGCCACGAACTTGACGAGTTCGAGCCGCTGCCCGGGTGCGAGGGTGGCGGTCACGGTCAGGCGGGCGACGTCCGGTTCGCTCTCGGCGGCCCACGCGGTGCCCTCGGGGCCGTCCACGAAGTGGTCGGCGGCCACCGCCACGCGCTGCCCGCTGGTGGCCGTGCAGTGGATCAGGCGCAGCCGGGTGCCGTGCGCGTAGTGCTCCTCGGGGAGCAGCGGCGCGTCGATGGCGGCGGCCATGCGCGGGTCGCCGGAGACCGTGGGCAGCTGCTCGTTGGCGACGAGCTCCGACTGCAAGGCGACGGTGGCCGGCCCGTCGACGGTCTCGACGGTGTACGAGATCGCCGCGACGGCCCGCTGCGCGAAGGAGACCAGGCGGTGGGAGGTCAGGCGCACGGTCCGGCCGGAGGGCGTGGTCCATTCCGCGGAGCGGCTCAGGACGCCGGTGCGGTAGTCCAGGACGCGTTCGTGCGAACGGAGTTCGCCGTAGCGCAGGTCGAAGGGGTGGTCGTCGACGAGCAGCCGGATGATCTTGCCGTCGGTGACGTTGACGACCGTCTGCCCGGACTCCGGATAGCCGTACCCGGCCTCGGCGTAGGGCAGCGGGTGGCTCGCGTAGACGCTGTTGAGGTACGAGCCCGGCAGGCCGTGCGGTTCGCCCTCGTCGAGGTTGCCGCGCCAGCCGAGGTGCCCGTTGGACAGGGCGAACACGGATTCGCTCTGTGCGAGGACGTCGAGGTCGAGGGCGGTCTCCCGCAGCTGCCAGGGCTCGGTCGCGAAGTTCTCGTGAGTGATCATCCGCGGTCCAGCAGCTCGGAGAGGTCGGTGACGACGACGTCGGCCCCGTGCGCACGCAGTTCGTCCGCCTGACCGGTGCGGTCGACGCCCACGACGAAACCGAAGCCGCCCGCCTTGCCGGCGGCCACCCCGGCCAGCGCGTCCTCGAACACGGCGGCATCGCGCGGGTCGGTGCCGAAGAGGCGGGCGCCCGCCAGGTAGCTGTCGGGGGCGGGCTTGCCGCGCAACCCCTGCTCGGCGACTGTCACGCCGTCCACCCGGCCCTCGAAGAGGTCCTCGATGCCGGCCGCCACGAGCACGTCGCGGCAGTTGGCACTGGAGGAGACGACGGCGCGGTGCAGGCCCGCGTCGCGCACGGCGCGCACATAGGCCACGGACCCCTCGTAGGACTCGACCCCCTGCTCGCGGATCGCCCGGAGCACCAGGTCGTTCTTGCGCGTGCCCAGGCCGTGGACCGTCTCCTGGTCGGGACCGTCGCTCACCGTGCCCTCGGGCAGGGTGAGGCCGCGGGAGGCGAGGAAGGTGCGCACGCCGTCCTCGCGGGGGCGGCCGTCCACGTACTCGTCGTAGTCGCGCACCGCGTCGAACGGCACGAAGGGCGAACCGTCGCGGGCGGCGCGCTGACGCAGGTAGTCGTCGAACATCTCCTTCCAGGCGGCCGCATGGACCTTCGCGGTCCGGGTGAGCACGCCGTCGAGGTCGAAGAGGCAGGCGCTGACGTGGTCGGGGAGTCCCAGCATGCCGTCGAGGCTAGGAGGACGCGGCCTCGGGCGGCCACTGCGGCGCCCGTGGCAGGGGCGCGGTACCCCGTACGGCTGAGGGGGTGTGGCGTTCGGCGCAACGCGCCCGCCGCCTCACCGCGCGCAGGGCAGCCCCCGGTCGGGCAGGTGCCACCGGTAGGGCGCGGCGACGGAGTCGATGGTCTCGGGGCCCCAGGACCCGGGGGCGTACGGGACGACGGGCGGCGGCGCGTCCAGCAGCGGAGCGGACACCTCCCACAGGCGTTCGATGCCGTCGGAGCGGGTGAACAGGGACTGGTCGCCGAGCATCGCCAGGAGGATGAGGTGCTCGTACGCCTCCAGGGCGTTCTCGGTGGTGAAGGAGGTGTGGTAGTTGAACGTCAACTCGGCTTCCGCCAGCTGCATCGTGGGGCCGGGCTCCTTGGCCAGGAAGCGGGCGGTGATGGAACCGGGGTCGTCGAAGTCGATGACGAGTTCGTTGGCGCGGCCGTCCGCCGCCTCCCGCGCGTCCAGGGGGAACATGGCGAGCACGGGCTCGCGCAGGCCGAGGGTGACGACGTGCCGGCCTTCCGCCAGCGCCTTGCCCGAGCGCAGGTGGAAGGGCACGCCGGCCCACCGCCAGTTGTCGATGTCGACGCGCAGCGCCACGAAGGTCTCGGTGTCCGAGGCCGGATCGACCCCGGGCTCGCCGCGGTAGCCGGTGTACTGGCCGCGTACGGCCTGCGCCGGGTCCAGCGGCCGCATGCTGCGGAAGACCTTGACCTGCTCGTCGCGCAGCGACTGCGCTTCGAGGGCCACCGGCGGTTCCATCGCCACGAATCCGAGCAGCTGGAACAGGTGCGTGACGACCATGTCGCGGAAGGTTCCGGTGCCCTCGAAGAAGCGGGCACGGCCCTGGATGTCGATCTTTTCGGGCACGTCGATCTGCACGTGGCTGATGTGCTCGCGGTTCCACAGCGGCTCGAAGAGACCGTTGGCGAACCGCAGGGCGAGGATGTTGTCCACCGCCTCCTTGCCCAGGAAGTGGTCGATGCGGAACACCCGGGACTCGTCGAACACGGCGTGGACGGCCGCGTTGAGCGCGCGCGCGGACGCCAGGTCCGTCCCGAAGGGCTTCTCCACGATGACGCGCGCGCCCTGGGCCAGGCCGGTCGCACCGAGCAGCGCCACGACGGAGGCGAACGCCACGGGCGGAACGGCGAGATGGAACAGCCGGCGCGGCGCGCCGCCGATGGCGCGCTCGGCCTCGCGCACCGCCTCCACCAGAGGCCCGGTCGCATCCGTGTCGGCCGAGCCGAAGGACAGGGCGGCCTCGAACTCCTGCCACGCCGGGCCCTCGGGGCGCGAGCGGCCGAACTCCGCGACGGCCTCGCGCGCGTGGGCGCGGAACTGCTCGTCGCTGAGGGCCTCGGCCGCCGGGGCCGATCCGACGATGCGGTAACGCCGCGGCAGCAGCCCCGCCTTGGCGAGGTGGAAGAGACCCGGGAGCAGTTTGCGCCGGGCCAGGTCACCCGTCGCGCCGAACAGCACGACGACGTGGTCCTCGGGGCGCGACGGGGCCTGCGAGGCGCCGGAGGCACGGTCCACGGCGGGCCCGCTCACGACTGCGCGCCGGGGCTCTTCTCGGCGTGGCCGCCGAACTCGCTGCGCATGGCGGACAGCACCTTGGCGGTGAACTCGCCGAGCCCCCTGGACTCGTAGCGCTCGTAGAGGGAAGCGCTGATCACCGGGGCGGGCACGCTCTCCTCGATGGCCGCCAGTACGGTCCAGCGCCCTTCGCCGGAGTCGGACACGCGGCCCGAGAAGTCGTCCAGCCGGGGGGAGCGGGCCAGGGCGTCGGCGGTCAGGTCGACCAGCCACGAACCGACGACCGACCCGCGGCGCCACACCTCGGCGACTTCGGCCACGTCGATCTCGTACTGGTACGCCTCGGGATCGGACAGGGGAGCGGTCTCGGCGTCGGCGGTGCGCGCGCTCAGACCGGCGTCGGCGTGCCGGATGATGGCGAGGCCCTCGGCGATGGCGGCCATCATCCCGTACTCCACCCCGTTGTGGACCATCTTCACGAAGTGACCGGCCCCGCTGGGCCCGCAGTGGAGGTAGCCGTGCGGCGCGGTGCCCCCGGTCCGGGTCCGGCTGGGGGTGGGCTCGGCGCTGCCGGTTCCGGGCGCGATGGTACGGAAGACGGGAGCGAGCCGCTCCACGGGGCCCGGCTCGCCGCCGATCATGAGGCAGTAGCCGCGTTCCAGGCCCCAGACCCCTCCCGACGTGCCGCAGTCGACGTAGTGGATGCCGTGCTCGGCCAGGGCCCGGGCCCGCCTGATGTCGTCCCGGTAGTAGGAGTTTCCGCCGTCGATGACCGTGTCACCGGGCTCCAGGAGTCCGACGAGCCGGTCCAGGGTCCCCTGGACCACGCCCGCCGGCACCATGAGCCACACCGCCCGCGGCGGCTCCAGCCGTTCGACGAGCTCCTCCAGCGAGAAGGCCGGCGTCGCACCTTCCCCCTCCAGGGCCCGTACGGCGTCGGGGGTGACGTCGTTCACGACGCAGCGGTGGCCGTCCCGCATGAGCCGGCGCACCAGGTTGGCACCCATCCGGCCGAGTCCGACCATTCCGAGCTGCATGGGCGCGTCCGATGTCATCGCCGTGCTCCCGTTCTCCCGCTCTGGCCGCGAGCCCGCGTCGCGCGCCGTCCGGGCGCGCGGCGCCGCCCGTGCCGCCGTCCCCCCTCCGCGCCCCACTGTGCCCGTCCGCCCCGGCCCCGGCACCCGGTACTCGGCCACTCGGGGACGGCGCGGCCAAAACACTTCGATGCGGGGCGGCCGTGCCCATACGCTGGCGCGATGGTGCACGTGCGGGAGATGGAAGCGGCCGACATCGAGGCCGTCTCGGCGATCCGGGTCCGAGGATGGCGGGCGGCGTACGCCGGCATCGTCCCCCGGACGTACCTCGATGCCATGACGGTGGAGGGTGATGCCGGTCTGCGCCGGGAGTCGTTCTCCCGGCCCGGACGCACCTCGCGCGACCTGGTGGCGGTCGACGACCGCGGCCCGGTGGGCTGGACCTGCTTCGGGCCGTGGCGGGGCGAGATGCCCGGCCCGGGCCGGGCCGGTGAGGTCTACGCCGTGTACGTCTCGCCCGATCTGATCGGCCGGGGCATCGGCCGGGCCCTCCTGGGCGAGGCCCACGCCCGGATGAAGGGCCAGGGCTTCCAGGCATCGGCCCTGTGGGTCCTGGGTGACAACGCCGGAGCCCGGCGCTTCTACGAACGGATCGGCTACCAGGCCGACGGCGCGGCCCAGGACGACGTCTACGACGAGACCACCCTCACGGAACTCCGCTACCGGCGCACGCTCTGAGCCGAGCGGCCCCCGGCGCCATGTCCTCACGGGGACCGGGAGCCCCGCGGTGCGCGCAGGCGTACGGCGAGGGCGGCGACGTCGTCGTCGAGGCGTCCCTTGCTGTGGCGCAGGAGGTCGCGGTGGAGAGCGGTGAGCACCTCGCGGGGCGGTAGCGGGGGCTGTTCGCGCATCCAGGCCGCCAGCGGGAAGAACTCGCCGTCCCGGACGTGGGCTTCGGCGATCCCGTCCGTGTACAGCAGCAGCAGGTCGCCGGGGGCGAAGTCGAAGCTGTCCACGCTGTAGTGATCGCCGATCAGCTCCGCGAGACTGAGCAGCGGCGAGGGGGAGGCGGATTCGAGGATGCGCAGTTCCCCGCGGTTCAACAGCAGGGGCGGGGGATGTCCGCAGTTGAGGACGTCGATCCGGCCGCCCTCGTGCGGGATGTCCACCAGCAGCGCGGTGGCGAAGCGCTCCATCGGCCCGTCGGAGGGGAAGGACGCGTTGTACCGGGTACTGCTGGCGTCCAGCCTGCGGGCGATGTCCACCAGGTCGCTCTCACCGTGCGCCGCCTCCCGGAAGGCGTTGACGATCGCGGCGGCCTCCCCCACCGCCGGCAGACCCTTGCCCCGCACGTCCCCGATGAGCATCCTGATCCCGTACGGGGTCTCCACCACCTCGTAGAAGTCCCCGCCGATCCGGGCCTCGGCCGCGGCCGCGAGGTACAGCGACTCGATCTCGATGTTCCCGAAGCGCCGCGGCAGGGGGCTCAGCACCACCTGCTGCGCCGCGTCGGCCACGAGCCGCACCTGGAGGAGGGTGCGCTCGCGCTGGAGCCGGGCGTGGCTTCCGTAGGCGGCGG
Source organism: Streptomyces roseus (assembly GCF_001044425.1). Taxonomy (GTDB): domain Bacteria; phylum Actinomycetota; class Actinomycetes; order Streptomycetales; family Streptomycetaceae; genus Streptomyces; species Streptomyces roseus. Next base: position 53,771 of record NZ_LFML01000108.1, on the reverse strand, counting down.
CCACGGTGACCGCGATGATCCCGGCGGCCGTCCACCACGTTCCCAGGTCGGGGAAGACGAGGCTGAGGCCGATCATCAGGATCAGGCAGACCGTCCCGAGCAGGACGGTGGGGAGGACCGGCCACATCGCGGCGGCGAGGGCCGGCGCGGCGGGCAGGAGGCGGCTGAAGGCCATCTCCGGGGGAGTGGCGTAGGCCAGGCTGGCGATGACGACCATCAAGATGACGGGCGACAGCCGCACAAGTCTTCCCGGGCCGGGGCGCCGACGGTGCCACGGTCGTCCAGACTCGATCACACTTCACAGAATATCCGCGTCACCGGCACATGGCGCTGCGATGCGTCGGCGGGGACCGCCGGACCGGTCCCCGCTCGAGGGCGCCCTCGGGGGTGTGTCAGGCGTGCGTCAGGGGGCCGGGGGCGGGGTTCCCGGGTCCTTGCCGTCACGGTCGTCCCGCGGTTTCCCCGCCGCTTCGTCCTGGGCCGGGCCGATGCGGATCTCGAAGTCGCCCGCGTACTTCTCGTGGCCCGCGATCACGGCGTCCTCCACCGCCTCCTCGGCGAGCCGGCCCCTGATGATCAGCGGGTCCCTTCGGAGGTCGCGCAGGAGGGCCCAGCACATGCCGATCATCACCAGGACGAAGGGGGCCGCCACGAGGATCGTGAGGTGCTGCAGACCCGCGAGGGCGTCTCCCTTGCCTTGACCGACGAGCAGCATGACGGCCGCCACCCCGCCCGTCACCACGCCCCAGAAGACGACGACGAACCGGTCGGGTTCGAAGCTGCCCTTCTGGGAGAGGGTGCCCATCACGATCGACGCCGCGTCGGCGCCGGACACGAAGAAGATGCCGACCAGGACCATCACGAGCAGGCTCATCACCCCGGCGATGGGGAACTCCTGGAGCACCCCGAAGAGCTGCGCCTCGGGCGTGGTCGCGCCGCCGAGGCTTCCCTGCTCCTTCAGGCGCATGGCGGTGCCGCCGAAGATCGCGAACCAGACGAGGCTCACGGAGCTGGGCACCAGGATGACGCCGCCCACGAACTGCCGGATCGTACGGCCCCGGCTGATGCGGGCGATGAACATGCCGACGAACGGGGTCCAGGAGATCCACCAGGCCCAGTAGAAGACGGTCCAGCTGCTCAGCCAGTCGGCGACGTCACCGCCGCCCGTGGAGGCCTCCGTGCGGCCGACCAGCTGGGGCAGCTCCTCGAAGTACGCGGCGAGGGAGGTGGGGATCAGGTCGAGGATCAAAATGGTGGGGCCGACGACGAACACGAAGATCGCGAGGACGACGGCCAGCACCATGTTGATGTTGGAGAGCCACTGGATTCCCTTCTCCACGCCGGACACGGCGGAGAAGACGAAGCAGACCGTCAGGACGCTGATGATGGCGACGAGCAGCCCCGTCCCGGCCTTGTCCAGCCAGCCCACCTCGTGCATGCCGCTGCCGATCTGGAGCGCGCCGAGTCCCAGGGAGGTGGCCGAGCCGAACAGCGTGGCGAAGATCGCCAGGATGTCGATCACCCGGCCGGGTGCGCCCTCGGCCCGCTCCTTCCCGAGCAGCGGGACGAAGACGGCGCTGATCGTCTGCCGCCGGCGGCGCCGGAAGGTGCTGTACGCGATGGCCAGGCCCACCACCGCGTAGATGGCCCACGGGTGCAGCGTCCAGTGGAACAGGGTGGTGGCGAGTGCCGTCTGCATGCGGTCCGCGGCATCGGCGGGGTCGGTGCCCGGCGGCGGGGTCGTGAAGTGTGCGAGGGGTTCGCTGACCCCGTAGAACATCAGGCCGATGCCCATGCCGGCGCTGAACATCATGGCGACCCACGAGACGGTGCTGAACTCCGGCTTCTCGTGCTCCTGGCCCAGCTCGATCCGTCCGTACCGGCTGATGGCGAGCCAGAGCGCGAAGACGACGAACCCCGAGGCGGCCAGGACGAACGCCCAGCCGCCGTTGTGCATCAGGCCGTTCAGCAGTGTGTCGGAGACGCTTTCCAGCGAGTCGGTGGCCGTGACGCCCCAGATCACGAAACCCAGGGTCAGTACGGCCGTCACGCCGAAGACCACCCGGTCGGTGACGGGGGCCTTGTCCTCCTGTGGATGACGGCCGGGCAGGGCCGCCTTGACGGGCAGCCTCGGCTTCTGCCGCCGTGTGCGTTGCTCCTGGGACACAGGTGCCACCCTTCGCGATCATGGCCGGATTCGGCTCCTGCTATCCCGTACCACGGCGCACCCGCCCGGTCGTGTGTGACTCGCCCGGCCTGCGCCGTTCCAGGAAGGCGGCTTCTTCGGGCCCGGCGGCGGCGCTCGACGCCCCGCACCGTGCCGTGCGGCGCACATTCGCGGTCGCGGACGGGGTTTGGGCTTCGCGATCGGGGACACACGCGTCGATGACGGTGGCACGTCTCGCCGGGCCGGCGACCATCGCGGCCGGTGATCGTAGGCGGCACCCCTTCCCCCCCCGGGTGCCGTCTGCGGGCCACCCGACACGGTCAAGCTCCGCCGTCCCGCCGCACGGCACAGCCTGCGGCCGCGTCCACGCCTTCCCTCGGACCGGCCGGGCCAAGCCCCCGGCGCCCGCTGACCACACAGCGGCCCCCGGGCCGCCGACGGGACGGCGACCGCGGTCGGGCGACCGCGGTCGAGGAAGACCGTACCGATGTGCCGCTCACCTGCCCCGCCCCCCAGCCACTGAGCGAAGCCCCGCCCGCCGCGGGCATCGGCCGCGGTCACGGCTCCGTCCGGCCCGCACGCGGCGGAGTGAGCCGCTCACCCGTCCGAAGAGGCGCGCTCAGGCGCTCCGCCGGGTCGTTCAGCCGCCCGGCGAAGCGCCCGCGTTCCGCGTGGGGATCGTCACCAATAGTGCCGTCGACCCCCCACCGCGTGCCCCACCGCGCCAAGCACCCAGAGCACCAGACCCACCAGGAGGAGGATCAGGCCGATCGTCCACAGGATCGATATGCCGAAGACGAAGCCGAGAATGAGCAGAATTACGCCGAGGACAATCATGAGGACCTCCATGTCCTGCCAGAGCGGGGACCTCCTGCTTCTACCCATTTCTGCAGTTTCACGCCTTTTCGGGACCATGTGGACGGTCCCGGTGGCCCCGGCGCGGCGCGCTGGCCTCCGGCCGGCACGCGAACGCCCCGCGACGTCGGCGGGCCGGCGTCAGGGGGCGTACTCGGAGCGGTCCTCCGGCGGCCGGGTGGCGGCTACCGGCTGAGCGACTTGAGCGCCGCCGGATCGTACGGCTTCAGCTCGTCGAAGCGGTTGCCGAGGACCTTCGCCGCCCAGTGCGGGTCCTGGAGCAGCGCCCGGCCGACGGCGACCATGTCGAACTCCTCGCGCTCCATGCGGTCGAGCAGGTTGTCGATGTCACCGAGCGCCGCGCCCTCGCCGGCGAACGCGCGGATGAAGTCGCCGTCGAGGCCGACCGAGCCCACGGTGATGGCCGGGCGGCCGGTGAGCTTCTTGGTCCAGCCCGCCAGGTTCAGGTCCGAGCCCTCGAACTCCGGCACCCAGTAGCGCCGGGTGGAGGCGTGGAACGCGTCGACACCGGCGGCCGCCAGCGGCGCCAGGATGGCCTCCAGCTCCTCCGGGGTCTGCGCGAGGCGGGCGTCGTAGGCCTCCTGCTTCCACTGCGAGTAGCGGAAGATCACCGGGAAGTCGGCCGCGACGCGCTCGCGGACCGCGGTCACGATCTCCGCGGCGAACTTCGTACGCGCCACCGCGTCGCCGCCGTAGCCGTCGGTGCGGCGGTTGGTCCGCTCCCACAGGAACTGGTCGAGCAGGTAGCCGTGGGCGCCGTGCAGTTCGACGCCGTCGAAGCCGATCCGCTCGGCCTCCGCGGCGGCGTCGGCGAACGCGCCGATGACGTCGTCGAGGTCGGCGCGGGTCATCGCCTTGCCGGTCCCCTCGGTGCCGTCGACGCGGATGCCGGAGGGGCCGACGGCGGGAGCGTCGGCGTACGGCGCCTCGCCCTGCTTGCGCACCATGCCTATGTGCCACAGCTGGGGGACGATCGTGCCGCCCGCCTCGTGCACGGCCGCGGCGACCTTCGCCCACCCCGCCAGCTGGTCCTCCCCGTGGAACCGCGGCACCCGGTCGCTCTGCCCGGCGGAGTCGTGGCCGACGTAGGTGCCCTCGGTGACGATCAGGCCCACGCCCGCGGCGGCCCGGCTGGCGTAGTACGCCTGCACATCCTCGCCGGGTACGCCGCCGGGGGAGAACATCCGCGTCATCGGGGCCATCGCGATGCGATTGGGAACGGTCAGGCCGTTCAGCGTGATGGGCCGGGACAGGATCTCGGCCGCGCGGGAGGCGGTGGACGTGGAGAGGGTCATGCGGGTCCTCCGGGGTTGAGGCTGTGGCTCGTCGGGGTGAGACGGCGACGAGAAGTGCATAGTACACAGCTTATGTATCATGCATATTGCATCCCGGCAGGGGTCAGCCGGCCCGCGGGTCGGCGATAATGAGGGCGCCGGAAGGAGCGGGGAGACGCAGTGCTGGAGAAACTCGAGCGGGAGCTGATGCTGCTCTCGCGGCACCAGGTGCTCGCTCGGCGCGAGCGGGATCCCGAACGCCTGGAGCGGTCGGCCTACCTCCTGCTCAGCCGGATCGACACGCAAGGCCCCATGTCCATCGGACAGTTGGCGGAGGCCTTCGGACTCGATACCTCGACGGTCAACCGCCAGACGGCCGCGCTGCTGCGCTGCGGACTGGCCGAGCGCGTCGCGGATCCCGACGGCGGCATGGCCCGCAAGCTGCGCATCACCGTCGAAGGCGGGCGCCGGCTCGCCGGAGACCGTGAGGTCAACCAGTCCTGCCTGGCCCGGGTCGTCGCGGGCTGGACCCCCGAGGAGGTGCGGGAGCTGGAGGACGTCCTGGTCCGGCTCAACCGCAGCGCCGAGGCCCTCGAAGGGCGGTACTGGCCGCGCGTGGAGGAGGGCATCACCCCCACCGCATGCCAGGAGCCGACCCCGCAGGAATCCGCAGCGCTGTGACCCGCGGCCTCGGTCAGAGGCCGGGCGGGGGCGTGAGGCCGTACCGGGAGATGACGTCGGGCAGCCAGTCGGGGCGCCCGAGCACGAGCCCGTACTTGGCGGCGAGTGCCGGTACCGCGTCCTCGGACGGCGGCCGGCCGTCGGCGAGCATCTCGACCATCTCCCGGAAGAAGTGTTCGAATCCGGCCGGACTGATGATCTCGATCATCCGGGCGGGGGCGGATCCGGCGTTCCACATCGTGTGCACTTCCCCGCGCGGCTTGGTGATGTAGCCGCCGGCGCCCAGGACGGTCTCACGGTCCCCGGACCGGAACCCGATGTCGCCTTCGGTGACGATCGAGTACTCGTCTTCCCGGGTGTGCAGGTGCGGGGGCACCAAGGCCCCGACCGGAAACGGGTGCTCGACGACGGATACCGCGCCGCCGGTGTCCTCCCCCCACAGCTTGAAGGCGACCCCGATCGAGCCGAGGAAGCCCTCGGAGCCCTCGCCGGGACGAACGATGGTGAGCGGTGGGACCGGCGGTTCTGTCATGGCGATCACTCCTCGACAGAAAGCGGAGAGGAAACGATGGTCTCCGGAACAGTCTCCGTCCCCCCACCAACCAGGATGCCCCGTCGTGGCGCCCTCCGCGCCGGGAGCAGGCGCTCACGGGCGACGAGGCGGTCGCGCCCGTGGTCGCGCCGGTGGACCCGGTCGGCGCGCCACCGGAGTGATCGGCTGGCGGGTCGGACGCCGCGGCCCCGCCGCCTTCGGAAGATCCTCTACGCGCCCAGCGTCTTGCCGAGCCAGTCGAAGACCACCTCGCAGTGCAGTTGCGGGGCCATGGGGGAGCAGTGCAGCTGGGCCCCCTGGGCCGCCGTCAGCTTCAGGTAGTCCTTGGGCGAGGTGAGGGCGTCGAACATGCGGCGCGGCTGCCCCGGGTAGAACTGCTCGCCCTCGTAATCCAGCACCAGCGTAGGCGTCTTGATGCGGGGGACGACGTCCGTGATCGACAGTGCCTTGATACGGGAGGCCGGGGTGTAGAAGTCGGTGAACAGCTTGCCCTGACGCGCCGCGAGCATGGCGGGCACGGAGAACGGTTCGAACCGCTTCTTCATCACATCGGCCGCCTCCGGGGGCAGTTCGGGGACGACCTCCTTGTTCCAGATGTCGTTCGTCTGCTGCTTGTCCGGGGTGAGGATCTTCCGGATCTCGGGCGGGAACCCCAGCCACGGCTCCACGCACCCGGGCATCGCCACCAGCGCGGCGATGCGCGTCTCGAACGCCGCGGCCCGCGGCGCGAGGTCGCCCGCCATGCTCAGGCCGGTCAGGGCGATCTTGCCGGGGTCCACGTCCGGGCGCGCCGTCAGCCAGTCGACGAGCGGCGTGACGACCCGCTCCCAGGTGGGGGTGAACACCACGCGGTCCACGAAGAGCAGCTGCCCCTGGCCGGGTCCGTCGTAGACGAGCGCGTTCCAGCCCCGCTCCAGGGCTGCGGGCACCCCGTACGTCCACATGTCGACGTTCTGGCCGTCGCTCCCGTTCGTCAGGATCACCGTCGGGCGCGGAGTGCCGGACGCGTCGGGCCGGAAGAACCACACCGGCAGCGGTGTGGTCCCGTAGGGCACCTTCGCCTTCACCGGCGCGGGGTCGCACAGGTCGCAGAAAGCGTCCCAGGCGGCGCGTCCCGCCTTGTAGAGCTGCTCCTCGCTGCCGGGGTCGTCCGAGCCCAGCACGAAGAACAGCGCCTGGCCGTAGTACTGGGCCGCGCGCAGGGCACGGAAGCGTTTGGTCTGGCCGTCGGCGGGGGCGCCCGGAGGCGCCGCCATGAGCTGGTCGCCGAGGCTGCGGAACGTCTTGACGTACGACTGGGCCGTCAGCCCGGCGCCGTTGATGGCGTTCACCGCCGTCAGGACCTCACCGACCTCCGCGGAGCCGGCGCCCGAGGCCCCGAGCGCCAGGAGTCCGTTGAAGTTGTACGAGGGGTCCTTGAACAGCGTCATCGCGCCCGGTGTGATGCCACCGCCCGCAGCCGCGGCCGGGCTGCTGGCCACCGCGGCCGGGGCGCCGGGGGCGCCGCCGCGGGCGCAGCCCGCAAGGAGCGCGGCTCCCGCGCCGGCGGTGAGGAGGGCTCGTCGCGTGGGTCCGGAGTGCGGACCGCCGTGTACGGGGCTCATGGCACCGGAGCGTAGAGCCGGACGGGAGCCCCGACCTCCCGGACCGCCGCGCCCGGAGCGAGCCGGCCACCGCTCCCACCCGCCCCTGAACAGGGACATCGCACCCCCGCGCCGCGCCCGACCGCCCTTGCGCCGTTCGGGCGGCCCGGCGGCGAGCGTGCGGACGCCCGTACGGACCCGGCCCGGGCCGACCCGACCAGGTCCCGGGGCCTCTACGCTCGGGGTATGAGGCACGGAGACGGGTCACCCGAGAGCCAGGACGTACGCAGTGCGGGGCCGCACGACACCGGGCGCCGACTCGTGATCCTGCGACACGCCAAGAGCGCCTATCCGGACGGGGTTCCCGACCACGACCGCCCGCTCGGGCCCCGCGGCGTGCGCGACGCGCCGGCGGTCGGCCGGCTCTTCGCCCGCTCCCTCGGCGTGCCGGACCTCGTGCTGTGCTCCCCGGCGCGCCGCGCCCGGGACACCTGGGACCTGGCCGCTGCGGAACTGGACCGCACACCGCCGGTCCGGCACGACCCGCGCCTGTACGCGGCGGACGCGTGCGACCTCCTCGATGTCATCCGCGAAGTCCCGCCCGAAGTGGGCACCTTGCTGCTGGTCGGCCACAACCCGGGACTGGAAGACCTGCTGCTGGTGGTCGCCGCGGCGGCCGTGGGCGATGCCCTGGAGCGCGCCCGGACCAAGTTCCCGACCTCGGCGGTGGCCGTACTGGCCCTGCGCGGCCCCTGGTCGGACCTCGGCCCGGACGCCGCGCTGCTCACGGACCTGGCCGTCCCCCGAGGCCAGGCCGTGTGACTGCCGCAAACGCTCGATCCGCCCGGTTCGGGATCGGTAGCATGCGCCGCATGGGCATCAGACTTGAGAACGTCGGCATCGCCGTTCGCGACCTCGAAGCGGCGATCTCCTTCTTCACCGACCTCGGCCTCACCGTCATCGGCCGTGACACGGTCAGTGGGGAGTGGACCGACACCGCCGTCGGCCTCGATGGCAATCACGCCCACATCGCGATGCTCCAGACGCCGGACGGCCAAGGGCGCCTGGAGCTCTTCGAGTACGTCCACCCAGAAGCGATCGAGACGGAGCCCACGCGCCCCAACGAGATCGGCATGCACCGCGTCGCCTTCTCCGTGGACGACATCGACAAAGCCCTCGAGACGGCGGCGAAGCACGGGTGCCTCCCGCTTCGCGGTGTGGCGACCTACCAGGACGTCTACAAGCTCACGTACCTCCGCGGTCCCAGCGGCATCCTCGTGATGCTCGCCGAGGAGCTGAAGAAGGACTGACGCCTGCGGTGGCGAACAATTGTTCGCTGTTGTCCCTCTCCTCGCCGCGCCGGAATCCGGGAGCGTTCTACCATGAAGGGCAAGGTCTTCTTGGTCTTCTTGGTTCCCGCCCACCCCGCCACGGCGAGGCGGCAGGGAGGTCGGCATGGAGTTCGGGAACGGAGCCGCGGGAGCGGACGGCGCACGCTACCTGCCCATCGCCCAGCACGGCCTGATCGGTGATCTTCGCACCGCCGCGCTCGTGGGAGCCAACGGCACCATCGACTGGTACTGCTGCCCCCGCTTCGACGCACCGAGCGTCTTCGCGTCCATCCTCGACGCGGACAAGGGCGGCTCGTGGGAACTGGCCACCGACATCGCGACGCGGACGCGACAGTTCTACTTCCCCGACACCAACGTCCTGATCACGCGGTTCTACGCGGAGGACGGGGTGGCGGAGATCCAGGACTTCATGCCGGTCGTCGACGAGTCGCGCGAGGCGTCCCGGCACCGGCTGATCCGCCGAGTGATCTGCGTCCGCGGCTCCCTCCCCTTCAGGACGCGCATCGCCCCCCGCTTCGGCTACGGCGCCGAGCCGCACACCGTACGCGTGCAGGGCCACGAGGCCGTCTTCGATTCCCCGTCGATCTCGCTGGCGCTGACCTCCACCGTGCCGCTCGAAAGCGACGCCACGGACGTGTGGTCGCACTTCAAGCTCCTCGAAGGCGAGTCCGTGGTCTTCGCCCTCGACAAGATCAGCGATGACGTCCGCCCGCTGGCGTGTCCGCACGCCGAGGCGGAGGAGCAGTTCGAGGCCACGGTCCGGTTCTGGCGCCGATGGCTGAGCCAGTCGCGCTACCGCGGCCGGTGGCGGGAGATGGTCCACCGCTCGGCGCTGCTGCTCAAGCTGCTCACCTATGCGCCGACCGGTGCGATCGTGGCCGCACCGACGACCAGCCTGCCCGAATGGGTCGGCGGCGAGCGCAATTGGGACTACCGGTACGTCTGGGTCCGCGACGCCGCCTTCGCGATCTACGCCATGCTCCGCCTGGGTTTCACGACCGAGGCGGAGGCGTTCATGGGCTTCCTGTCCGACCGGGGCATCATGCGGGGCGTCGGGCCCACGGGCCCGCTGCAGATCATGTACGGCATCGACGGACGCACCGAGCTGCCCGAAACCGAGATGTCCCACCTCGAAGGGCACCTGGGATCCGCTCCGGTGCGGGTGGGCAACGCCGCCACCGAACAGCTCCAGCTGGACATCTACGGCGCGCTGATCGACTCGGTCTACCTGTACGACAAGTGGGGCCGGCCCATCAGCAGCGACCACTGGGACGAGGTCGACGCAGTGGTGAACTGGCTCTGCGACCACTGGGACCAGCCCGACGAAGGGGTCTGGGAGACCCGCGGCGGCCGGCGGAACTTCGTCTACTCGCGGCTCATGTGCTGGGTCGCGATCGAACGGGCCATCCGGATGGCCAACCGGCGCGGCCTGCCGGCCGATCTTCTGCGCTGGCAGCGGAACCGGGACGCGATCTACCGGCAGATCATGCAGCAGGGCTGGTCGGCGAAGCGCGGAGCGTTCGCCCAGGGGCTGGGGGACGACGTACTCGACGCCGCGGTGCTGATGATGCCGCTGGCCAAGTTCATCTCGCCCACCGACCCGAAGTGGCTCTCGACCCTGGACGCGCTCACCGCGGACCTGGTCTCCGACTCGCTGGTCTACCGCTACGACCCGGAGGTCAGCCCGGACGGCCTGCGGGGCTCCGAGGGCACGTTCTCGATCTGCTCCTTCTGGTACGTCGAGGCGCTCACGCGCGCCGGACGTCTGGAGGAGGCCCGGCTGGCGTTCGAGAAGATGCTGACCTACGCGAACCACGTCGGCCTCTACGCCGAAGAGATCGGCCGCAGCGGAGAACAACTGGGCAACTTCCCGCAGGCGTTCACCCACCTTTCGCTGATCAGCGCGGCTTTCAACCTCGACCGCGCCCTCGGCTGAGTCCATGGGCGCACCGTCCGGTGAGCCCACGAGCGTGGACCGGCGAGGCGCTCAGGTGTGGAGGCGGCTGTTGGTCCCGTCATGTCCGTCGGCGTGCTCGTCGTTGAACCAGTAGTCGCCGGCGGCGAGGTAGCGGAAGGAGTGCGCGCTGTGCGCGGGCAGGGACACCTCGGCCGCGCGGGTGCCGTCGCCGCGGGGCTGGAGGGGGTGGGCGGCCGGGTTCCAGTGGTTGAAGTCCCCGACGACGCTGACCGGGCCGTCCGGGTTGCTCTCGGGCAGGACGAAGGTGACCTTGGTGCGGCCTCTGGCCGACTTGCGTTCCAGCACGGTGTTCTCCAGCCGTAGGTGGTGGGGCGGATGCGCGGGTGGTGGGGGAGTGCCGGTTCCGGGTCCGTGCGGGGCCCGGCCGGGGTGGCTTCTTCGCCGGCCGGGCCCCGCGTGCGTGGACCTCACCTCGCCCTGCCACCGTGCCACGGCCCGGCCCGCACCGCCCGTACGGAGCGGGTACGCGTATGCCATTGGGGGACGGGCGGGGTGAGGCCGACGGGACGGTGCGGTCACCTCTACGGGCGTCGGCCGAGCACGGGGAGGGGCTCCGGGGCGGGCGCCGCCGAGGTGGGCTCCAGGTTCCGCATCCGGCCGTACGCGTACACGCAGCCCGCGAGGGCGAGGTCGGACAGGAGCATGAAGCCGATGGAGTACGAGCCCTTCGCGCTGTAGACGGCGCCCATCAGCAGCGGGGGGACGAACCCCCCGAGGCCGCCCACGGCGCCCACGATGCCGGTGACGCTGCCGACCCGTTCCTGCGGTGTCACCTGCGAGACGAGGGCGAAGACGCTGCCGCCGGCCGCCCCGAGCCCGGCCGCCATGAGGAGCAGGGCGAGGGTGCCGAGGGGGTACAGCGGGGGATCGAAGGCCTGGACCACCGCGAAGAGCGCGACGAGGGCCAGCGCCCCGGCGGTGACGAGAGCCGGGTGGAACCGGTCGGACAGCCGGCCCCCGACCGGCCGGAAGACGACGGTGACCAGCGCGAAGCCGGCCGCTTTGGCGCCCGCATCGGTGGGCGACAGCTCGTACCACGTCTTGAGGTAGGTCGGGAGGTAGACCCCGAACGCGACGACCCCGCCGAATCCGATCGCGTACAGGGCGGACAGCTCCCAGGTGACCCGCAGCCTCCCCGCGCCGACCAGCCGGGCGGAGAGCGGGGCGGTGGGGACGGGCCGGCCGGGGCGGTCGGTGATGAGGAAGGCGGCGGCGACGGCGAACGCGGCCAGTGCGATCGCGACGACGAGGAACGGGAGGTTCTCGCCGTGTGCCGCCATCCGGGGCGTGAAATATCCCGAAAGGGCGACACCTCCGGTCCCCATGCCGAACACGCCGAGGGCGAAGCCCCGGCGGCGGGGCGGGAACCAGGAGTTCACGAGGGGCACGCCGATCGCGAACGTGGTCCCGCCCAGGCCGAGGAGGAACCCGGCCAGGAGAACCCACCCGTAGCTGTCGCGGGTGGGAATGAGGAGCAGCACCGGGACGATGGTCAGCGCCGCGACCAGGGGGAAGACGACGCGTGCGCCGTACCGGTCGGTGAGCGCGCCGGCCGGGATGCGGCCGAGTGACCCGACCAGGACCGGGACGGCGACCAGGACCGCCTGCTGGAAGTCGCTCAGGCCCAGCCGGTCCTTGTAGCCGGCGGCCAGCGGGGCGATGAGGTCCCACGCCCAGAAGGTGAGGGCGAAGCCGACCGTAGCGACGGCGAGGTTGCGGTACGCCCCGGCGGGAGGTTTGGCTTCCGTCTCCATGGCGCCAGTCAAAGCGAATTCGTCCGGCCCGTCGCCCGGACTGGGCCATCAGTGGCCCCGACCGGGTCGCGGGGCCATCACCGACCGAGAGCGTGCGGGCCGTCCCCGGCCGTGATGATGTGGCCGGCGTGCACGGGAGACGGGAGGACATCGGCCTCGCCCCACCTACTCCCTCCCGGCACGGGGAAGGACGTGATTTCGGGTTTCTCCCTCACCGCGCGGCGCCCGCTGCGATGCTTCCGCCGTTGTCGCCGGGCCCCGCTCGCACGCGTGGTCCGGCGACACCGGCGAACGCGGGCGGCGCCACGGGGATCGGCGCGCCGGTTCGTCGTGCCGGAGCGCCCGGCAGCGGCTTTCCGGGAGACTTCGCCTCCGGTCGCGGCCGGGCGGAACTGAGGAGGGGGAGATGCCGATGTCATCGAAAGGGTTACTCCGCGGACCGAGAACCCGCTGGCGCGACCGGCTGCTGGTCCTGACCGCGTCGTCCGCGCTCGCTGCGGGCGGTCTCACCGCCCTGGCGCTTCCGGCAGCGGCCGAAGGGGTGTGCGCCGCCCCCGCCGTCGCGGACGGCATCACCACGATCACCTGCACGGCGGGGGGCTCCGGAAGCCTCACCGTGCCCGAGGGAACCACCGGCGCCGTGGTCACCCTCGACGGCGCCGGAGGCGGCAACGCCTATGACGGCACACCCGGCGGCAAGGGCGCGCACCTGGTGGCGAGCCTGCCCACGCCCCCCGGGCAGACGTTCAACGTCACCGTCGGCCGCCGCGGCGCCAACGCGGCGGCGAATCCGCAGTTCGGCGCACCCGGTTCGGGCGGAGCCCTCGTCGCGGTGACCACCGACGCCAACGCCCCCCTGCTGACGGCCGGTTCGGGCGGCGGCGCGGGAGGCCCGGGCATCGGCTCCCCGTCCTACCGGGGCGGCGCGGGCGGGGACAGCGGCAGCGCCGGAGGCGACGGCAACGGCCTGGTCCCGGACGCACAGGGCGGTACGGGCGGCGGCCCGGGCACCGCCACCGCCGGCGGTGCCGCGGGCATCGGGGGGCCGGGCACGGACAATGAGGGCGCGAACGGTTCTCCCGGCGCCCACCCGAACGGCTCCGGCGGATCCGCCCCACAGGGCGTCTACAACCCGACGGGGGCCGGCGGCCGCGGTGGCGCCGGGTACGGCGGCGGCGGCCGGGGCGGAGCCGGCGGCCGGTACGGAACCACCGGTGGCGGGGGCGGCGGCGGGGGCGGCGGATCCAGCCTGGTGTCCGGCACCCTGCCCGGCTCGCCGGTCACCCTGACCGAGGGAGCCAACGCCGGGGACGGCCGGATCGTGTTTGCCTTCCTCCCGGAGGCTCCCACGCTCACCGGCGTCAGCCCGGACACCGGTCCCGCCGCGGGCGGTACGTCTCTCACGCTCACCGGCACCCACCTGACCGGCGCCACCCTCGCCTTCGGCCCGGGCAACCCCGCCACCGGCGTCACCTGCACCCCGACCTCCTGCACCGCCACGGCCCCGGCCGGCACCGGCACGGTCGACATCCGGGCCACCACGCCCGGCGGTACCAGTGCCACGACCCCCGCAGCCCGCTACACCTATCTCCCCGTCCCCGTCGTGACCTCGCTCAGCCCCACCTCGGGCACCACGGACGGCGGAACCGTCGTCACCGTCCACGGGACCGGCCTGAGCGGCGCCACGGCGCTCACCTTCGGCCCCGGCAACCCGGCCGGCGCCCTGTCCTGCACCGCCACCACCTGCCTGGCCACCGCACCCGCGCATGCCTCGGGCCCCGTCGACGTGCAGGTCACCACCCCGGGCGGTACCAGTGCCGCATCCCCCGCAGCCCGCTACACCTACCAGCTCCCGCCCGCCGACATCGACGTGGACCTGACCGCACAGCCGGGCCTGAGCCTGCTCGTCCCGTACCTCTCCTACACCATGACGGCCCACAACACCGGGCCCGGTACGGTCACTTCGGCCACCCTCACCGCTACCCTGCCGCCGGGCTCCTCGGCCACCTCCCTCGCTCCGGGGTGCACCGCCACGGGCGCCACCGTGACCTGCGCCTTCGCAACCATCGCCGCCGGCGCGGCCCCGGCCAAGACCTTCCGGGTGCCGCTCGGCCTGCTCTCGCTGGGCCGCGTCTCGGTCACCGCCACCCGCACGGTGTCCGCCCCGGCCGACCCCGACCCGCTCGACGACAGCGCGACCGCCACCTGCACGGTCGTCTCCGTCCTCCTGGCCACCTGCCCCTGACGCGCCAAGGGCCCGGGCACGAAGCGGAGGCGAACGAGGCCACCCGCGCTCGCGCCCGGGCCCGGGGCCGCAGGGGGCCGGAGACCCAGGTCCTCCTCCCGGCGGGCGGCCGAGCCCCATGCGCCCGGGGGTCTCGGCCCGTTCACGGCCCGTTCACGGTCCGTGCCCGGACCCTGCGAGACTGCGCTCATGGATATCGCCAGGAGGAACAACGTCAGCGTCACGGGCAACCCGCAAGGGCCCGTGGTGGTGCTGGCGCACGGGTTCGGCTGTGACCAGAACATGTGGCGGCTCACCGTGCCCGCCCTCGCCGACGACTACCGCCTGGTGCTGTTCGACTACGTCGGATCGGGAGGCTCCGACCCGTCGGCGTTCTCCGAGGCCCGCTACGCGTCCCTGGAGGGGTACGCCCAGGACGTCGTCGAGGTGTGCGAGGCGCTGGACCTGCGCGACGCCGTGTTCGTGGGTCATTCGGTCAGCGCGATGATCGGAGTACTGGCCGCCGAGAGGGCACCGGAACGCATCGGTGCGCTGGCGATGGTCGCTCCCTCCCCGCGCTACATCGACGACGTGGACTACCACGGCGGATTCAGCGCCGAGGACATCGACGAGCTGATGACGTCCATGGAGGCCAACTACCTCGGCTGGTCCGCCGCCATGGCCCCCGCCATCATGGGCAACGCGGAGCGGCCCGAGCTCGGGGAGGAACTCACCGCCAGTTTCTGCGCCACCGACCCCGACATGGCCCGCGTCTTCGCCCGGGCCACCTTCCTGTCGGACTCCCGGGAGGACCTGAAGAAGGTGGACGTCCCGACGCTGATCCTGGAGTGCACCCAGGACGTCATCGCACCCCGCGAGGTCGGCGCCTTCGTCCACGGGGCGATTCCCGGCTCGACCCTGGTGACCCTCGGCGCGACCGGGCACTGCCCCCACCTGTCCGCGCCGGAGGCCACGAACACCGCCCTCTCCGGCTTCCTGGCGGGGCTGCGGTGATGTGCGGGACCGGGCACCTCTCGGGGGCGCACGGAGCCGACCGTCCGGAAGAGGGCGGGGAGGAATCCCAGGCCGTGTTCGCGGCGATGCTCGAGGACAGCGCCGAGGACCTCTACGAAAGCGCCCCGTGCGGCTACCTGTCCACGCTCATGGACGGCACCATCGCGAAGATCAACGCGACCCTCCTGGACTGGCTCGGCCTGCCACGGGAAGCGCTGGTGGGCCGCAGACGCTTCACCGATCTGCTCACCGTCGGCGGCAGGCTCTACCACGAAACGCATCTCGCACCCCTCCTGCGCATGCGGGGCGAGGTCGGCGGGATCGCCCTGGAGATCAAGAGGGCCGACGGGGGCCGGCTGCCCGTGCTCGTCTCCTCCGTCGTCAAATACGGTGAATCCGGCGACCCGCTGCTGATCCGCACCACCGTCTTCGACGCCCGCGACCGGCGGTCCTACGAAGAACAGCTCCTGCGGGAACGGAAGGCGGCGGAGGAGGCACGCCGCGAAGCCGAAGCCGACCGGGCCCGGCTCCAGGACGCCCTGGCCGTGCTCCAGGCCTCGCTGCTGCCCGACAGCCTGCCCCGGATCGCCGGAGTGGAGGCGGCCGCCCACTACCGCACCGCCTCCCCGGACCGGCTCGGCGGCGACTTCTACGATCTCTTCCCCATCGACGGCAAGCGGTACGGGTTCTTCCTCGGCGACGTGTGCGGCAAGGGCCCCCGGGCCGCGGCGGTCACCTCGCTGACCCGCTACACCCTGCGGGCCGCCGCCCTGCACGACCCCGACCCCGTATCCGCACTGGCCATCCTCAACGAGGCCCTGCACGAGCGGTACAGCGCGGGAGACCCGCGCTACTGCACCGCCATCTTCGGCACGCTCGAACACGACCCCGTGTCAGGCCAGGTGGCCATCACCCTCGCCGCGGGCGGACACCCTCCGGCCCTCGTCCTGCGCGCCGACGGCACGGCCTCCTTCCTGCCCACCCCCGGCGGCCTCCTCATCGGAGTCCTGCCCGCCGCGCACTTCACCTCCGTCACGACCGTCCTGTCGCCCGGTGACACGCTTCTGCTCTACACGGACGGCATCACCGAAGCCCGTACCGGCGCGGACCGCAGCGCCCTGTACGGAGAGAAGGCCCTGCGCGACTTCACCGCCGGCCACGCCGGCCAGTCGCCCCAGGCCATCGTCAAGGCACTGGCAACATTGCTGGACGGCTTCGGTGCCGGCCTCGACGACGACACCGCCCTCCTCGCCCTCGGCGCCCCTACGACCGGAAGCCTGAAATGAGCCCGCTGCGCATCACCGTTCTGGACGCCGCGACAGGTCCCCTCCTGAAAGTCGCCGGCACCCTCGACTACATCACCGCCCCCCAAGTCCACGACCTCCTCACCACCCTCACCCTCCGCCCGGGCGGGCGCCTCGTCATCGATCTGGAGCACATGGACTTCTGTGACTCCAGCGGCATCAGCGCCCTGATCGCCGCCTACAACCACGCGGTCGCCCACGGGGCCGTCATCGCCCTCGCAGCCGTCCCCGTCCACACCCTGCGCATCCTCCGGCTGGTGGGCCTGGACCGGGTCTTCGCCATCCACCCCGACACGGAGACCGCCACGGGAACCTGAACCGCCGTCGCACTCCGCCACGCCGGTTTCCCTCATCCCGACGTCCCAGCACGCCGCGCAGCGGGTGCGGCGCCCTGCTACCCGCCGTGGGCGAGCCGCTCGCGCGGCGCCAGCGGAACCTCGGCCCACACCTGCTTGCCGCTGCTGAGCGGTACCGACCCCCACGACGCGGTCGTCGCCTCGACGATGAGGATGCCGCGGCCCCCGGTCGCCGACCAGTCGACGTCCCCGGG
Organism: Streptomyces roseus; assembly: GCF_001044425.1. GTDB lineage: Bacteria > Actinomycetota > Actinomycetes > Streptomycetales > Streptomycetaceae > Streptomyces > Streptomyces roseus. Next base: position 36,461 of record NZ_LFML01000108.1, on the reverse strand, counting down.
CTTGACCGGGCTGCGCGGCGAGGCGTCGTTCACGGCGATGCGCAGCCGGTCCGCGGAGAGGGTCAGGTCCAGCCGTACCTCGCCCTGCGTATGGGCGAGGGCATTGGTGACCAGCTCGGACACCACCAGCAGAGCGACGTCCACCTCCTCTTCCACACCCCACGAGCGCAGGGCGCGCGCGGCGAACCGCCGGGCGTGCTGGACGGCGTTGGGGAGCCGCCAGACGGTCCAGTTCGTCCGCATCGGCCGGGTGTCGGTGCCGTCGTAGCGCAGGAGCAGCAGCGCCACGTCGTCGTCGCGCCGGTTGACGCCCGCGAGCAGTTCGTCGGCCATCATCCCCGGGTCGGCGGGGTCCGCCGTGGCCAGTGCGTCGCGCATCCGCCGCATTCCCTCCTCCAGACGGAGGTTGGACGACTCGACCATGCCGTCCGTCAGCAGGGCCAGCACGCTCCCCGGCGCAAGGCCGAGCTCCGTCATGGGGAATTCGGCGTCCGCGACCACTCCCAGGGGCGGCCCTCCCTCGACCGCCAGTTCCTCGGCCCGCCCGTCCGGGTGCCGCAGGATCGGTTGCAGGTGGCCGGCGCGGACGAACCAGGCGATGCCCTCCTCCATGTCCAGGTCCACGTACAGACAGGTGGCGAACAGGTCCGTCTCCATGCCGACGAGCAGCCGGTTGGCCCTCGCGATGACCACGTCGGGCGGATGCCGCTCCACCGCGTAGGCCCGCACGGCCGTCCGGATCTGGCCCATGATGGTCGCGGCGCCGGCGCTGTGGCCCTGCACATCGCCGATGACGAGCGCCACGTGGCCGTCGTTCAGTGGGATGACGTCGTACCAGTCGCCGCCCACTTCGAGCCCCACGGTCGCGGGCAGGTACCGGGCTACGGCCGTTCCGCCGGGCAATGGGGGCAGTTTGCGCGGCAGCAGGCTGCGCTGGAGCATCGTGGCGAGTTCATGGCCCGCGTCCAGGGCGTGGGCGCGCATCAGCGCCTGCCCCACCAGCCCGGCGGTGGCGGTCAGGAGCGAGCGCTCCTCCGGCCCGAACCGGTGCTCCCCGTCCCATCCGACGAGGCAGACCCCGACCATGCGGCCGTCCGCCGGCAGGGGCAGGACCGCGAGCCCGCCGGGCCCGATGCCCGCCAGGGCGGGTTCGAGGTCGGCACCCGGCGGCCACAGGCTCACATGACCCTCCCGGATCGCGTTCTGCAGCGTGGGCAGGTCGTGCATCGAGGCGTCCGGCCACTCGGAGCGCCATTCGGAGCGCCACATGTCCGGCCAGGCGCGCGGTTCGGGAGGGTCCAGCACGGTGATCACGAGCCGGTCGGCCTCCAGCTCGGCGACAGCCACCCGGCCGGCGTCCAGCGGGTCGCGCAGCGAGTTGACCACGATCTGGCTGACGTCCCTGATGGTCGTCGCGCCGGCCAGCTTGGTGGACAGCCGCTGGACGACGGAGACCTCGTCGGCGCTCGGACGCAGGTAGGAGGCGTCGGCCACGACGCCGAGCACGCGCGTGGGGGTGCCTTCGTCGTCCGTCGTCACCCGGCACCGCAGGCCCAGCCAGCGCAGCTCTCCTCCCGGCCTGCGGATGCGGAACGCCAGCTGCTGCGGCTCCGTCGTGAGCCCGTCCGGCTCCAGTACGGCCATCAGCGCGGGAACGTCGTCCGGCACGGCGCTCGCGAGCAGCATCTCCACGGTGCCGCCGAACCGGTCGGGCGGGATGCCGAGGAGCTCCAGTACGCGGGCGTGCGCCTCCAGGCGGCCGGAGGCGAGGTCCAGGATGAACGCGCCGCCCCGCATCGGTACCAGGCTGTGCCCCAGAACGGGGCGGGGCGCCGCACGCCCGGGCGCGTGGGCGGCCGCCGATTCGAGTCCGGCGGCCACCTGGTCGGCGTACAGCTCCAGCAGGCTCCGGCAATCGCTGCTGAAGCCGTCGTCGACCTCGCCGGCGACGACCAGGCAGCCCAGTTCCCTGGCACCGTGCCCGAGCGGCAGGGCGCCGAGCGAGAACCTGGCCGGCGACACCCTGGCGGATTCCTCCCCCACCCGGCCCGGGAAGTGGTGCGGGTCCTCCTCCACGTAGGCGGCGAGCGCCTTCGGGGTCAGCCACAGCGGGCGGCCCGTACGGTAGGCCTCGGCGGCCGGGGAGTGCCCGTCCACGGAGAGGACCGCGGGCAGCCCGTAGAGCATGGAGCGGTTTCCGGTCATCTCGGCCAGATGGAGTTCCCTGCGGCCTTCGGCGAGTACGTAGACAGCGGCCAGCTCCGCCCCGCAGAACGCAAAGTGCTGCCTGGTCACGATCCGTAGTGCCCTCCTGCGCGGGCAGCCGCTGTCGACCGCCCTCCCACCACCTGCCCATGGTCACCCCGCCCGACCCGGGGTGCGACCCGGACGGGCGGGGCGACGAGGGGGCCGGTGCCGGTCGGCCCGGAGGCGGTTGAACGGCTCGGAAACGGTAATGCGCCCGATATGGCAAAAATCGGGTACACGATGATGACCGAGCAGGCCGGGCCGAGGGACCTCGTGGCGCACGTGGTGGCCGCGGAGCGGGCGGGATTCGACTTCTCCGTCATCTCCGACCACTCCTTCCCCTGGCTGGAGTCCCTAGGGCACGCGCCCTACGCGTGGAGCGTCCTGGGCGCCGCGGCGCAGGCCACCTCCCGGATCCCGCTCATGACGTATGTGACCTGTCCGACCTTCCGTTACCACCCTGCGGTGATCGCGCAGAAGGCGGCCACCGTGCAGCTCCTGTCCCAGGGGCGCTTCCGCCTGGGCCTCGGCTCGGGCGAGAACCTCAACGAGCACATCATCGGCGCGGGCTGGCCCGCCGCCCACGTCCGCCTCGACATGCTGGAGGAGGCCGTGGAGATCATCCGCTCCCTGTTCGCGGGCGGATACGTCAGCCACCACGGCGCCCACTTCGACGTCGAGAACGCCAGGCTCTGGGACCTCCCCGAGGATCCGCCCCCGATCGGGATCGCCGCTTCCGGCGACCGTTCCTGCGAGATCGCGGGACGCCACGGCGACCTCCTGATCGCCACCGAGCCGAAGCAGGGGCTGGTGGCCTCGTTCGGCGGGTACGGAGGCGCCGGCAAGCCGTGCGTGGGGCAGCTGCCGGTCTCCTACGACCCCGACCGCGACGCGGCGGCGGCCCGAGCGCACGAGCAGTTCCGCTGGGCGCTCGGCGGCTGGAAGGTCAACGCGGAACTCCCCGGTCCCGCGGGCTTCGCCCAGGCCTCGCAGCACACCCGGCCCTCGGACGTCGCCGAGGCCATCCCCTGCGGCGATGACGTCGACGCCTTCGTCGAGGCCGTGCGCCCGTACGTCGACGCGGGATTCACCGAGATCGCCCTGGTCCAGATCGGCGGAGACCAGCAGCTGCCCTTCCTCGACTGGGCCGAGAAGAAGCTGCTGCCGGCCCTGCGGGAGCTGTGAGACCGTCCCCGGCGCCCTGCGCGGGCCGCCGACGGGCCCCGGCGGGCTGTCGTCCGCCGGGGCCGGGGTCCTGCGTCAGCCTTCGTGGCTCGACAGCGTCTCCTTGATCTTGGCGATGGCGAAGCCCCATCCCTGGGCCACGGTCGGCTTGCCCGGCACGGCCACTTCCTCGGGGTTCGTCAGTACGTCCAGCAGGACCGGCCCCGGAGTCTGCATGGCCCGGCGCACACTGTCGTGGAGCTGGGCCGGATCGGTGACCCGGATCCCGGTCAGGCCGAGTGCCGTGGCGACGGCGGCGAAATCGGGGTTGTCCAGTTGTGTACCGAACTCGGGCAGGCCCGCCTGCTCCTGTTCGAGCTTGACCATGCCCAGCCTGCGGTTGTCGAAGACCACGAGCTTCACCGGGAGCCCGTACGTCTTGATCGTCATCAGGTCCCCGAGCAGCATGCTCAGCCCGCCGTCACCGCAGAAGGCGACGACCTGCCGGTCGGGCGCCCACAGCTGCGCCCCGAGCGCCTGGGGCATGGCGTTCGCCATCGACCCGAGGTTGTACGAGCCGACCAGCCGCCGGCTCCCGCGCATGCCGACGAAGCGGGACAGCCACACGGTGGCCATGCCGGTGTCGGAGGTGAACACGGCGTCCTCGTCGGCGTACCGGTCCACCGCGGCGGCCAGCGCCTCCGGACGGATCTCGTGGTCTCGGTTGTCGAGGGCCGCTCGCAGCCTGCCGGTCCACCGGCGCTCGTGGCCGGGGTCGGCCAGCCGCTGCTGCCCCTCCTCCCAGCGCGCGAACCGCTCCCGGGCGCCGTCCAGGTGCGTACGGTCGGAGGCCGCCTCCAGCAGGGGCAGCAGGGCGCGCAGGGTGGCCCCGACATCGCCCGCGAGACCCACGTCCACCGGGACCCGGCGCCCCAGGTGCTCCGCCCGGGTGTCCACCTGAACCACCTTGCAGCCCGTCGGGTACCAGTCGCGGTAGGGGAAGTCGGTGCCCAGCATCAAGAGCGCGTCGCCGTTGTCGAGCGCGTGCGCCGCAGCGGGATTCCCGATCAGGCCGGTCTGCCCCACCTGGAAGGGGTTGTCTCCCTCGAAGCCCTCCTTCGCCTTGAGCGTGAGCACCATGGGCGCTGCGAGCAGCTCCGCGGCCCGGAGCACCTCGGTACGGGCCTCGCGCGCCCCGCGGCCGACGAGCAGCGTGACCCGGGAGGCGGAGTTCAGCAGCTCGGCGGCCTCGGCGAGGGCCGGGTCCTCGGGCCGCGTGCGGGGCGCGGCGAGGGCGAAGCGCGTGGGGCGGTCCTCGCTCAGCTCCTGGTCGCCGAGGTCGCCGGGTACGGTCAGGACGGCCACCCCGCCCTGGGTCACGGCGGCGCGCACGGCCGATTCGAGCATCCTCGGCATCTGGTCGGGGGAGGTGACGGTGGCGCGGTAGACGGCCACGTCGCGGAAGAGCAGGTCGTTGTCGACTTCCTGGAAGTAGTCGCTGCCGACCTCGGCGAGCGGGACCTGCCCGCAGATCGCCAGGACCGGCGTGCGGCTCTTGGCCGCGTCGTAGAGCCCGTTGAGGAGGTGCACGGAACCCGGCCCGACCGTGCCCATGCACACCCCGAGGGTGTCGGACAGCTGCGACTGCGCCGAGGCCGCGAAGGCCGCGGCCTCCTCGTGCCGGCAGCCGACCCAGTCCAGGTCGTCGGTGGTGCGGATGGCGTCGGTCAGGGGGTTCAGGGCGTCCCCGACGACGCCGAAGACGTGCCGGACACCCAGTTCCTTGAGTGCGTCGACGATCACGTGGGCGACGGTACGTGCCACAGGAGTGCCCTTCGGTCCGGTGCGGCCCCCGCGGCGAGGGCCGGCGCGATGTCAGTGGGTGAAGCGGTCCGGGTCGGCCGCCCGCCAGTCGGATGCCCAGCTCTCGGGAGCCGATGCGAGCAGTTGTCCGGGTGTGAGCCACTCGTGGAGTTCCGCGTAGGAGTGGACGGTATGCGGATCCACCCGGTGTACCAGCTGGTGCGGGCTCAGCCCGGACGGCTCGTCGACGCCCATCGCCGCCATGATCTGCAGGGCGCTCTTGACGGTGGCCTCCTGGAAGCGTTGCACGCGTTCCGCCTTCTCGCCGACGTCCAGGGCTCGGGCGCGCCGCTCGTCCTGGGTGGCGACCCCCACGGGGCAGGTGTTGGTGTGGCAGCGCTGGGCCTGGATGCAGCCCACCGCGAACATCATGGCGCGGGCGGCATTGGTGTAGTCGGCTCCCTGGAGGAGGCGTTTGACCAGGTCACTGCCGGTGGCGACCTTGCCGCTGGCGCCGATTCGGATGCGCTCGCGCAGGCCCGTGCCCACGAGGGCGTTGTGGACGGTCATCAGCCCTTCGCCGAGTGGCAGCCCGACGTAGTCGGCGAATTCCAGCGGCGCGGCGCCCGTTCCGCCCTCCGCGCCGTCGACGATGATGAAATCCGGTGTGGTGCCCTCCTCCAGCATGGCCTTGCACACTGCGAGGAACTCCCGCCGCGAGCCGACGCAGAGCTTGAAACCGACCGGTTTGCCGTCGGCGAGCTCGCGCAGCCGGGCCACGAAGCGCACCAGCTCGCGCGGCGTGGAGTAGACGCGGTGGAACGGAGGCGACACGACCGTCCTGCCCTGCGGGACACCGCGCACCTCGGCGATTTCGGCGTTGACCTTGGCTCCCGGCAGGACGCCGCCGATGCCCGGCTTGGCGCCCTGGCTGATCTTCAGCGACACGCACTTGACCTGCTCGTACGCGGCCTTCCGGGCGAACTGCCGTTCGTCGAAGCCCCCGTCGTCGGTCCGGCAGCCGAAGTAGCCGGTGCCGATCTCCCAGACGAGGTCCCCGCCCGGGCGCAGGTGGTACTCCGACAGCCCGCCCTCGCCGGTGTCGTGGGCGAAGCCGCCCGCGTGCGCGCCCGCGTTGAGGGCGAGTACGGCATTGGCCGACAGCGAGCCGAAGCTCATCGCCGACACGTTGAGCAGGGCCATGTCGTACGGGCGGGTGCAGTCGGGTCCGCCGATCCGCACCCGGGGCGGATCCGTGCGCACCGGCCGCGGGGCCATCGACGGCACGAGGTACTCACTGCCGGGCCGGTACAGGTCGAGCTCGGTGCCGAACGGCTCCTCGGCGTCGGTCCCCTTGGCCCGCTCGTAAACGATGCTGCGGGTGTCCCGGTCGAAGGGGCGGCCGTCGAAGTTCCGCTCGACGAAGTACTGCTGGATCTCCGGCCGCAGGGCCTCCAAGGCGAAGCGGAGGTGCCCCAGCAGCGGGTAGTTCCGCAGGATCGAGTGCCGGCGCTGTACGAGGTCGTGTACGGCCACCAGCACGAGCAGGACCAGGGGGACGGCGAGGGCCGCGAGCCACGGCGTGGTCAGGGCGGCGGCGACCGACGCACCTATGGCGACCACGGCGAGCAGGGCCACGAGAGATATCTTCAGCACGTCGTGCTTCTGTCCCGAAGTCCGCAGGCCAACCGGTCGGAGGATGCGCCCGGTCCCTCCCGCCCCCGGCTCCGTCCGCCCCCCGCCCGATACGTACGGATCAGACGGCGGCGCCCGTCTCCTGGGCCAGCGCCCGCAGCAGGCGGTCCTGGAAGGCCCGGTCGTGGACCGCCCGGTGGGGCGGCTGCCGCCGGCGGTGGTACCAGTACCCGCCGCTCGTCAGGGCCTCGGGATCGGCGCTCGTCGCCAGCCATTCCTGTGTCCGGTGGCCGAGTTCGAGGTCGTCCGGCGCGTGCGGGCCTCCCATCCTCGTCGGGACCCAGCCCGGATCCACGGCGTTGCTCGCCACCTCCGGGCGCAGGCGGGCGACGGCGGCCGCGAGCGCCGTGACGAACAGCTTGCTGTCGGCGTACGAGCCCGCCTGCTCGCCCCGCCAGTCGATGCCGTCGAGCGAGGAGTGGGGGTGACCGTCGAAATGGGAGCCGCTGCTCAGGTACACGAGGCGGCGGGGCCCGCGCACCAGGGCCGTGAGGAGGTACGGCGCGATGACGTTGACCGGCATGACCGCCGGGCCGCTCCACACCCCCGCGTTGTGGATGACCGCGTCGAGCGGCTTCGCGTCGTTCAGCTCCTCGGCGATGCGCCGTACGGTGCCGCGGTCGGTGAAGTCGCCCACCACCAGGCCCGCGCCGCGCTCCAGCAGCGGGGCGAGGGCGGCCGCCCGCTCCGGGTTCCGGGCGTGCACCACCACCTCGTGCCCCGCGGACAGCAGGGACTCGGCTGCCGCCCGTCCCAGCCCGTCGGCGGAACCGGTCACCAGGATCCGGCTGGTCGTGTGGTTCATGGCTCTCCTCGTCGGGGCGGGAGGCGTCCCTGCGCGCGATGCGGGGCGCGCGCGTCGCGGCCTGCATCCTGACACGGGCGTGAGCGCCGCGCGTCGTACGGGGCGGGGATGCGCAGCGGTTCTGCCCGAAGGGCGTAGGTCCGCCCGCCTGGAGCGACCCTATTCTGGAAGGCCGGGCCGGGCCTCCAGCCGGCCGCCTGCGGAAGGGGGAGGGCTGCGATGCGACGGAATTCCCCGGCCGGTTCGCCCGGCCGGACGAGCTTCCGGATCACGGACCTGGAAGCCGCCCGCGACTGGATGAGGAACGCGTACGGCACGAGCCTGCGGATGAGGTCCCCCGCGCCGAACGGCACCTTCAGCTACTCCCGTACGCTCGCCGGCCCCGTCACGCTGAGCACGCTCGCGCTGGCCGCCGAGTACGCGTACGCCAGCGAGCCGCTGGACGCCGTGGCCATCACCCATGTGGTGAGCGGCCGGATGCACCGGGAATGCGCCGACGACGCCCTCGCCGCGGGGCCGGGCGACGTCCTCGCGATCTCACAGCCCGACCAGCCGTACACCGGCCGCGTCGAGGGGGCCGAGCTGCACGCGGTGTCCCTGCCCCGCCGACTCGTCGAGGACGCCGCGGGCCGCCGGCCGGGCCGGCCCGCGCCGCCGCTGCGGTTCACCCGGTTCACCCCCGTCTCCCCGGCGCTGGCGCAGCAGTGGAAGAAGGCCGTGGCCTATCTGGAGTCGGACGTCCTGGCCGGGCCCGCGGCCGGTGAACCGCTGGTGCTGGACGCCGCCGCCCGCATGATCGCAGCCCATGTGCTGACCACTTTCCCGAACACCGCGCACCCCGCGCCCGTACTGGCCGACACCCGCGACGCGACGTCGGAGACCGTCCGGCGAGCCGTGGCCTTCATCGAATCCGCGCCCGACGCCGAGATCGGTCTGACGGAGATGGCCGCGGCCGCGGGCGTCACCCCGAGAGCGCTCCAGTACGCCTTTCGCCGGCATGCCGGTACGACGCCGACCGCCTACCTGCGCCGCGTACGGCTCGACCTCGCGCACGCCGACCTGCTGGCGGCCGGCCCGGCGGACGGGGTCGGGGTGGCGGCCATCGCCCATCGGTGGGGCTTCCACCACCTCGGCCGTTTCGCCGCCGCCTACCGCGCGGCATACGGGCACGCGCCGAGCCACACCCTGGGGGAGAGCGGCCCGGCCACGTAGCCCGGGCCGGGGCGCCGGCCGGCTAAACGGCCGGGTCCGGGGCAGGACCGGAGCCCGTGGCCTCCCGGGGCCGCAGCGCGAGGAGGTGATCACCCCGGACCGCCACATCGAGGCCGCCGTCCCGCAGGGTCACCGCCAGAGCCGTCCGCAGAGCGGTGTGCAGGCCCGGCAGGGCGGTGAACCGGGAGAGGTCCTCCTCGTGACCGTGGACCTGGATGGTCGGCCGCAGTACCTCCTGAGCGGCCCATCCGATCAAGACGCCCTCCGGCGCCGCCCAGACGCGCAGGCCGTGCCCGTCCTGCGGCACCGTCTCGAAACCGGCACGGGCGAGCAGACGCCGCACACGTGCGCAGTCGTCGCCGGACCCGTCCTGGGTGAGCCCGGCGATCGTGGGGGAGGACATGCTTCCACTTTCGACCCGTCCCGGTGCCCGCGAAAGCCGTATTGCGAAGACCCGCACCCGCTGTCGGCCGGAATGCGAAGCCGGTGCCGCCGCGCGGTTCGGTGGGCAGAGGAGCTGGTCCAACCGGGGCTGTCTGCCGAGTGCTTGCGCTGGAGCGCACTCCAACTCCTGGAGTTCCGCCCCATGACCATGAGATACCGCACCCTGGGTGGGACCGGCATAGAGGTGAGCGCGCACTGCCTCGGCACGATGATGTTCGGAGCGGTGGGGAACGGGGATCACGAGGACTGCGTGCGCATCATCCACGCCGCACTCGATCAGGGCATCAACTTCGTCGACACGGCAGACATGTACTCCGCCGGAGAGTCCGAAGAGATCGTGGGCAAGGCGCTCAGGGGGCGGCGCGATGACGTCGTACTCGCCACCAAGGTCCACTTCCGGATGGGAGAGGGGCGCAACCGCAGCGGAAACTCGCGGCGGTGGATCACGCAGGCCGCCGAGGACAGCCTGCGGCGGTTGGACACCGACTGGATCGACCTCTACCAGGTGCACCGGCCCGACCACACGACGGACGTCGAGGAGACCCTCTCGGTCCTCGGCGACCTGGTGCGGGCGGGCAAGATCCGCGCCTTCGGCTGCTCCACCTTCCCCGCCGAGGAGATCGCAGAGGCGCACCACGTCGCCGAGCGGCGGGCCCTGCCGCGGTTCCGTACGGAGCAGCCCCCGTACTCGATCCTCGCGCGCGGGGTGGAGGCCGCCGTGCTGCCGGTCGCCCGGCGCCACGGCATGGGCGTACTGACCTGGAGCCCGCTGGCCTCCGGCTTCCTGAGCGGCAGGTACCGGCTGGGCGGGCCCGTCGACCTGAGCACGGGGAGGGCGGCGCTGACACCCGCGCGCTTCGACCCGGCGATTGCCGGCAACATCGCGAAACTGGAGGCCGTGGAAGCGCTCGTCGAGCTCGCCGACGGGATCGGCTGCACCTTGCCCGAGCTTGCGGTCGCCTTCCCCGTCGCCCATCCCGCGGTCACTTCGGTGATCATCGGTCCGCGGACCATGGACCAACTGAACTCGCTGGTCAAGGGCGCCGGACTGGTCCTTGATGACGCGGCGCTCGACCGGATCGACGAGATCGTGCCGCCGGGGACGAACCTCTACCAGCCCGACGGCGTGTGGCGCCCGCCGGCTCTGACCGACCCCGCGCAGCGCCGCCGGGCACCGCAGGACCGCGCGGCGGGCGGGTGCACCTGACGTCACCTGAGCCGCCGAGGGGCGTCACCCCACGGGAATCGACGCGGACGTGGGAACGGACACGGAGTCGGGCATCGAGCCGGGTGCGGACTCGGGCACACCCGGCTCGGTCACGTACTCGGCCGCGGCCTCCTCCCCGGTGCTCCGGCGCGGAACGAAGAGGGTCACCAGCGCACCGAGGACGGCGACGCCGGCGAAGGCGTAGAACGCGTGGTGGGGCGAGATGCCGGCGCTCATCAGGGCGCCGCCGACCAGGGGCCCGCCGATGCCACCGAGCCGGCCGAACCCGGCACACCAGGCGACTCCGGCGGCGCGGGCCCGGGTGTCGTAGTAGTTCGCGACGAAGCCGTACACCAGGACCTGGGTGCCGATCGTGCCGATTCCGGCCACCGCGACCAGCGCCAGCAGAGCCCCGAGGGGCAGCCCCAGGGTGAGCAGCACCAGGGAGACGGCGGCCAGCACGAAGGTGGAGGTGATCACCCGCTGCGGGCCCCTCCGGTCGGCGGCCCGGGAGGCGAGAAGCCCACCGATGACCGCCCCGCCGTTCAGGGCGAGCAGGAAGACCAGTGAGTACGATTTGTCGAAGCCGCTCTGCCCCATGATCTCGGGCAGCCACGTGTTCAGGGCGTAAGTGAGCAGGAGACCGGAGCAGCTCATCAGGCCGAGCAGAACCGTGGGCAGAGCGTACCGGCGGCTCGCCAGCGCCGCGAAGCCGACCTTCTCGTCGTCGGCCGCCCGGACCGGCCCGTTCAGCGCGACTCCGGTGCGCTCGGAGAGCAGGTGGGCCCGCTCGGTGTGCCCGCGCGCCTGGAGCCACTTGGGAGACTCGGGCAGGCACAGCAGTGTGACCGGCAGCAGGACCACGAGGGGAGCCGCACCGAAGAGGAACAGGGTGCGCCAGCTGTCCCCGCCGGAGGTGATGAGTGCCAAGACCGCGGCGAGGACACCGCCGACGGGGACGCCGCTGTAGACGATCGCGTTGTAGACGTTGCGGCGGTGGGGCGGCGCGAACTCCGCGACCATCGCGGCGGCGGTGGCCACCAGGGCGCCCACCCCGATACCGGTGAGGAAGCGCAGGACGCCGAACTCGGGGATGCTCGTGGCGAAGGCGCTCAGCCCCATGGCGACGGAGAACCAGATGATCCCCGCGATCATGACGCGACGGCGTCCTACGTGGTCGCCGACCGCTCCGGCGCTCAGCGCGCCGACCATGACGCCCATGAGCGCATAGGAGCCGAGCGCGCCGGCCTGGGCGACGGAGAGGTGGCCGATCTGACTCGGGTCGCGCAGGAACTGTGGGACCACGGTCCCGTAGACGACCAGGTCGTAGCCGTCGAAGACCAGCGTGACGGTGGTGATGGCGATGAGCCGGCGCAGCGTCGTGCGGTGCTGCCGGCTGATCTGTCTGTGCGGTGAGGTGTTCTTTCCGTGCGGTGAGGTGTTCATTCGGAAGGCCCCGGTTGTGTGAGCGGACGGGTGTGCTTCCGCCGCCGCACCGATTTCCGCGCACGTCGAGGGGTACGACGCGCGCGGGCTCGACCACGGTGGGACATGCGGTCGCTCGCCTGAGGGCGGTGGGAGCGCGAACCAGATGAACGTACGGCCGACACACCGCCGTCGATGCCGATGATCTTGAGATCGGTCATGTCGCGCCCGTCCGGGCAAGGGGCGAGGGCCGCTGTCGCGGGCCGGGGCGGCCGGAGTCCGAAACGGCCCGCGACAGCGGCGGACGGCTGCGATCAGCCCTGTTCGCGGATGCCCCAAGGGGAGCCGTACGCGGTCAGCAGGTCCAGGAACGGGCGCGGCGGAAGGGCCTCCGGGCCGAGTACGCCCGACTCCGCCCAGACCCCGCCGGCCATGAGCTCGAGCGCCACGACCGGGTTGACCGCGGTCTGCCACACCACGGCCTGCGACCCGTACTCGCGCATCGACCACTGGTTGTCCACCACGTGGTACAGGTACACCTCGCGCGGGCGGCCGTTCCGGGTGCCCTTCACCCACGTCCCCGCGCAGGTCTTGCCCGACATCAGCTCGCCCAGGCCGGCCGGGTCGGGCAGGCACGCCGCGACCACGTCGCGCGGAGAGACCCGTACCGGGCTGCCGTCCGCGCCGCGCACCGTGACCGGTTCGGTCGAGTCCAGGCCCAGCGCGTGCAGGGTCTTCAGCTTGCCGATGAAGTCCTCGCCCAGGCCGTACTTGAAGGTGACCCGGCGGGCATCCACCCGGCGCGGGACCAGCAGCACCTCCTCGTGCTCGACGTTGACGCACTCGACCGGCCCGATGCCCTCCGGGAAGTCGAAGACCTCCGGCTCGCTGAACGGCTCGGTGGTGAACCATCCGCGCTCGCGCTCGTAGATCACCGGCGGGTTCAGGCACTCCTCGATCGTCGTCCAGATGTTGAAGGACGGCGCGAACTCGTGACCCTCGACCGTCAGGTTCGCCCCGTCGCGGATGCCGATCTCCTCGATCGTGTCGAAGAGTTCGTCTGCCGCGTACCGGGCGAAGACGTCCGACAGGCCGGGCTCGACACCCATGCCGACCAGAGCCAGCCGCCCCGACTTCTCCCAGGCGCCGGCCCGCTCGAACTGTTCGTCGCCGAGCTTGACCCCGCACTGCGCGTAGGGCCGGTCGGGGTGCGGCCGGGACAGGGACATCGCCATGTCCATGTAGTGACTGTCAGCCGCCAGCGCGGCTTCGAACAAGGGCATCACGAACCGCGGATCCGTGGCGTTCAACAGCACGTCGCACCGCTCCTCGGTCAGCAGCGCCGCCACCGCCGCCTGGTCGGAGGCGTCGATGCGGCGCGCGTGGAACCGGCCGCCGTCCTCGCCGAGCGCGGCCACGGCCGCCTCGGCGCGGTCCAGGTCGTAGTCGGCGACCACGAAGCGGTCGAAGAAGTCCCGGCGGGCCGCGATCCGGGTGATCGCGGTACCGACGCCACCGGCGCCCACAAGCAGAACACGCATGACGAAACCCTCTCTCGGTGAGGTCCGCGGAGGTCCGCGCCCCATGGGAGGGATGAAAGCCGGGGCCGCGAGATAAGGTCAATGGTGTTGGCGTAAGGGTGGAGGCGTGAGAGGAAGGTGCCCGATGGCGAAGCCCGTGGTCCCCGAGGAAGCCCGCAGGCGGCGACGCCCCACCCGGCAGGGCGTGGTCCTGTCCGAGCGGCTCATCGTCGAGACCGCCCTGCGCATGCTGCGCGAACACGGCAGCGCGGGTCTGTCGGCCCGCAGACTCGGCGCCGCGCTCGGCGCCGATCCCAGCACCCTCTACCGGTACTTCGACGGCATGGACGCCCTCACCCTGGCCATCGGCGAGGAGCTCATCGGCCGGGCCCTCGACGGCTGGGCGGTCACCGGCCGGTGGCGTCACGACCTGCGCGAACTCGGGCTGCGCATCCACGGCGCCTACCTCGCACACCCGCAGGCGGCCGTGCTCACCGCCGGCCGCGTGACCGGCCGGCCCCGCGAGATCGCCGCCGACGAGGCCGTCCTCGGCATCCTGCGCACAGCGGGTTTCCCCGATCCGGAGGCGGTGCTGATCTACCACGCCTTCATCGACCAGAGCCTGGCCTTCGCGGCGCTCGACGCCGGAGCCCTCGCCCTGACCGAGCCCTCCCGGACCTCCGACGAAGGGCAGTGGGAGTCCACGTACGCGCGCCTGCCGGCCGACGAGTACCCGCACATCGCCGCCACCAAGCGACTGCTCGCCGCCCGCATGAACCACAGCGCCTACCCGGTCGCCCTGGACATGCTGCTCGCGAGCGCGGAAGCCAGGCTCCGGTCCCTGCCGCCGGCCGGCTGACCCGGGCGCGCTCAGTCGCCGGGACCTGCGCGGGCCCTTATGCCAACACCATTGACCCCTTCCCGCCCGCGCGGGTTTCCTCTTCGCAGTTCACGCCCTGTTCACACCGCGCCGCCACGGCGCGGCCCGCACACCGCACTCAGCACAGCGAGGGACGATGGCCGCAGACACCCCGCCGGAAACCACCCCCCGAGCCGCCACGGCCACCACCGCGCCCGCGCCGCCGGTCGGCCCGACCGCCGCGGCCGGCCCGACCGGGATGACCGGCCCGGCCGCCCCGAGCGGGAACGGCGCACCGGAGGCGCCCACCCCGGCCGGAGCCCTCACACCGGACGCGATCGGCTTCCTCGACGCCCTCGCCATCGGCCTCAACGCCACCTCGCCCGCCTACTCGCTGGCCGCCGTCATCGGACCCCTCGTCGCCCTGGTCGGCGTACACGCCCCCGGGGTCATGCTCGCGTCCTTCGTCCCCATGCTGCTGATCGCCTCCGCCTTCCACTTCCTCAACCGGGCCGATCCGGACTGCGGTACGACCTTCTCCTGGGTCACCCGCGCCCTCGGCCCCACCACCGGATGGCTGGGCGGCTGGGCCATCGCGATGACCGGAGTACTCGTCGTCGGCTCGCTCGCCGACGTCGCCGTCGGCTTCGGCCTCCTCGCCGTCGGGGCCGACGGCCTGGCCGACGACACCCTGGTCCGCGAGGCCCTCACCGTCCTGCTGATCCTGCTCATGTCCTGGCTCTGCGTCCGCGGCACCGAGGTGTCGGCCCGCTTCCAGAACGTCCTGGGACTGCTCCAGGTCCTCTGCCTCGTCGTGTTCGCGGCCGTCGCCGTCTACCGCGTGTACGCCGGCACGGGATCCCTGGATGCCGTACGCCCGGGCGCCGACTGGCTCGACCCCTTCGGGGCCGGTGGCCCCG
This sequence comes from Streptomyces roseus, assembly GCF_001044425.1. GTDB lineage: Bacteria > Actinomycetota > Actinomycetes > Streptomycetales > Streptomycetaceae > Streptomyces > Streptomyces roseus. The sequence goes on along the minus strand of NZ_LFML01000108.1, from coordinate 21,160 downwards.
CGCTCACCGGCGGCCTGCTGCTCGGCGTCTTCGCCTACTGGGGCTGGGAGTCCGCCGTCAACCTGACCGAGGAGACCAAGGACTCCGCGAACGCCCCCGGCCGGGCCGGCATCTGGTCCACGGTGGTCCTGCTGGCGACGTACCTGGCCGTGGCCTTCGCCGTCGTCGCCTACGCCGGTACCGCGTACCTCGCCGGACACGCCGATGCGGCGGAGGACGTCTTCGCCGCGCTCGCCCGTGAGGTGCTCGGCGGATGGGACTGGATCCTGCTGCTCGCCGTCGCCACCTCCGCCCTCGCCTCGACGCAGACGACCATCATCCCGGCCTCCCGTACGGCGCTGTCCATGGCCCGCCGAGGGGCGCTGCCCGGCGCCTTCGCCCACATAGACGCGCGCCGGGGCACGCCGAGCACCAGCACCTGGTGGGTCACGGGCACCGCGACGGTCTGGTACGTCGTCATCCACCGGATCAGCGAGAACGCCCTGGCTGACTCCCTCACCGCCCTGTCCCTGCTCATCGCCTTCTACTACGCCCTCACCGGCATCGCCTGCGCCGTCTGGTACCGGCGCCGCCTGATGCGGGGACCGGGCCCCTTCCTGCTGCTCGGCTTGGGCCCCCTGCTCGGCTCGGCCATGCTGATCTGGCTGCTGGTGGAATCCGTGGCCGACATGGCCGACCCGGGCAACGCCTCCAGTTCGACCGCCTGGTTCGGTCTGGGCGCCCCCCTGATCATCGCGTTGTTCCTGGCGGGCGCCGGAGTCGTGCTCATGCTGGTGCGCCGCGCCGCCTCCGGAGCCTTCTGGCGCGAACGCCCCGGCGTGGCCCCCGAGGCCCCGTAGGCGCCCGGCTCGCGCTCCTCATCCGGAAGATCAATGGGCCGCGCCGGGAACAGCCGGGCCGACCGGCACTGTTGTACTGGGGTGGGGACCGGCGCCGTACCGGCGGGGACACGGACACGTCGAAGTCGTCCGCTCCCGCAGGAGCCGGTCCCCGTCATTGCGTGACGCCCGGCGCGCACGCCGCCCAGACGTATTTCCGCAGGAGGACTTTCATGGCCGACCGGCCTTTGACGCTCATGGCAGTGCACGCCCACCCCGACGACGAGGCCACCGGAACCGGCGGCGTCCTCGCGCGCTACGCGGCGGAGGGCATCCGCACGGTCTTGGTGACGTGTACCGACGGCGGGTGCGGGGACGGGCCGGGAGGTGCCAAGCCGGGCGATCCCGGGCACGACCCGGCGGCCGTCGCCTCGATGCGCCGTCAGGAACTCGAGGCGAGCTGTGAAGTCCTGAAGATCAGCGACCTGGAGATGCTGGACTACGCCGACTCCGGGATGATGGGCTGGCCGAGCAACGACGCCGCCGGATCCTTCTGGCAGACCCCCGTTGAGGAAGGCGCCGCCCGGCTCGCGACCCTCATGCTGCACTACCGGCCCGATGTGGTCGTCACCTATGACGCGAACGGCTTCTACGGTCACCCCGACCACATCCAGGCGCACCGGATCACCATGGCGGCGCTGGAGATGACCGGGCTGACCCCGAAGGTGTACTGGACGACGATGCCGCGCTCGGCGATGCAGCGGTTCGGCGAGATCATGCGCGAGTTCCACGAGGACATGCCGGAGCCGGACCCCGCGGAGACCGCCGCGCTGGCCGAGATCGGTCTTCCCGACGACGAGATCACCACCTGGGTGGACACCACCGCCTTCGCGGGTCAGAAGTTCGACGCGCTGGCCGCGCACGCCAGTCAGGGCGAGAACATCTTCTTCCTCAGGATGGGCAAGGAGCGGTTCGCCGAGCTGATGGGCATGGAGACCTTCGTACGTGTCCAGGACGCCACCGGCGCGGCCGTACCCGAGAACGACCTCTTCGCCGGACTGCGCTGACCCGCCCGGCCACCGACGCCCACCGGCGGCCGGGCGGCACCCCGCGGTGCCGCCCGGCCTTGGACCCCACCCGGCACCGACCCGGGCCCTCACCGGCGTCAGTTCATGAGCAGCAAGCGCGTGTTCGGCGCCAGCTTCCGGTTCACGCTGGTGCTCTGGATGAAGATCGTGAACTCGTCGTTGTGGTCCGGCTTGAGGCGGACCTCCACATCCGGCAGTCCGAGCAGGGCCCGGGCCTGCGGACCCGTGTACACGCGGTCCGTCTTCTTCTCCAGCACCGCGATCTGCTTTCGCGCCTGGACCTTTTCCGACTTGCTCAGCTGATAGAAAGCACCACCGGTGCGATAGACGTGCCCGCTTTCGGTGACCCATTCCCGGATTCCCGCATCACGGGCCACCGGAATCAACGTGTACTCCGACGGATCCACCGGCGTGAGACCGGCCGCCTCGATCGTTTCCTTGTTGACGGCGTCCGCACCCGTGGAGAATACCGCGCGCGATCCTCGGATTCCCTGCGAGCGCCCCACCATGAACTTTTCGGTGGCCTGCTTGATGACTTCCCCGGCGTCCTCCAGCCCCTGCGTGCTCGTGGCGTCCCAGACGGCGATGTTGTCCTTCGGGAAACCGCACTGCATGGCCTCGCGCTTGCCCATCTGGTCCGGCACCAGGACGGCCAGCGTCCAGTTGTCCTCCTGCGTCGCGATCAACCGGGACACGGCCTGCGCCAGTTCCCGCGGATCCCTGGAAGGGGCGTCCGAGCAGCGGTGACTCGCGTTCTCCTGCCCGTCGGTCAGCACGAACGTCAGGAAGCTGTGGTCGCCGTACAGCTGGGCCGTCTGCGCCAGCTCCCGCTGGGACTTCAGCGTGGCCGCCAGCAGAGCCGTCATCCCGCCGACCCGGTACAACTGCTTCAGGGACGGCATCCGCAGCACGTCCTTGTCGTAGATGACGCATTCCACCTTGTCCGCGAACACGTACACCGTGACCCGGGTTTCCTGGTCGAGTTCCTCCGACCGGCGTGCCAGATAGGCGATTTGCTGGTCGGCGACTTCGACGACCTTCCGGTTCAGATGCGACATCGACGAACTGGCATCCAACACAAGAGCAACGTGATTGATGAAGTTCTGGTTTCCGGACATGGCCGCTCCCCCTCTTCCCGACTGGATGATCCAACCTTCTCACCCACCACTGACAATCGCCGGGCTCACGAACCGCGTTGCCGGGCGACCGCGGCCGCAACCTCCCCTTATCATGTTCTTGTCATGGTCACAGTGAAGGTGCTCGGCTCGCTCCGGGTCGAGGTCGACGGCCGCCCGGTCGATGCGGGGGGCCGGCTCGCCCGTATGGTCCTGGTCCAACTGCTGCTCGCCCGAGGGGCGGTCGTGCCCACGGAGCGGATCATCGAGCGCCTGTGGCCCACCCGCGCCCCGTCGAGCGCCCACGCGTCGCTCCACGCCTACATCGCGCGTCTGCGGCGCGTCCTCGAACCGGAACGCGCGCCGCGCACGCCCGCGCGACTGCTGCTCAGCGCGCCCTACGGCTACGCCCTCGCCCTGGAATCGGACGCGGTCGACGCCTGGGTGTTCGAGGGCCGACTGCTGGCCTGCTCGGCGCCGGAGTTGCCCGCCCCCGTCGCCGCCGAGGGGCTGGCCGAGGCGCTCGCGTCCTGGAGCGGCCAGCCGTACGCCGAGTTCTCGGACGAGCCGTGGACCGCCGGCGAGCGCGCCCGACTGGACGAGCTGCACCGCGCCGCCCGCGAACGGCTCGCCGCGGCACGGCTGGCCGGCGGGCAGGCCGCACAAGCCCTCGCCGACGCCGGCGCCCTGACCCGGGAGCAGCCGCTGCACGAGGAGGGCTGGCGACTGCTGGCCCTGGCGCTGTGGGCCCGTGACCGCCAGGGGGACGCCCTGGCCGCGCTGCGCGAGGCCCGGCGCGTACTCGGAGAGGAACTCGCGGTCGAGCCCGGGCCCGCCCTGCTGGAGCTGGAGCAGGCCCTGCTGCACCAGCGCCTCGACGTGCTCCACCGGGCCACCGGGACCCCCGCGGCGGCCACCGGACACCCACGGGCGGCCACCGCCGGAGCGCCGGAACCACAGGCGCCCGCCCCGCAAGCGCCGGCTCCGGCCGGACCCGGGCACAGGACCCCGACGGCCCTTCCCCCGCAGCCCCCGGCCGCGAGAGCCCCGACCTCCCCGGCAGCCCCGACCTCCCTGGCGGCGGACCGGCTCCTGGGCCGTGACGAGGAGCTGGCCGGACTCGCCGCCGCCGCCGACCGTGCCCGGGCCGGGCGCGCGCAGGTGGTCCTGATCTCCGGTGAGGCCGGTATCGGCAAATCGAGCCTCCTGGAGGCCGCCGTCCGCCAACTCCCTGCCCAGGGCTGGCTGGTCGGCTCGGGACAGTGCCCGGAGACGGACGGGGCCCCGCCCGGCTGGGCCTGGTTCGACATGCTGCCGGCCCTGGCGCATGCCGCGCCGCCGGGTCCGTACGCCGATGCGCTCGCCCCGCTGCTGGCGCCCGGAACCGAGCGGGACCTCGGGCTGCCGGACGGGAGCCCGGCCCGGCGTTTCCACCTGCACAAGGCGCTGCTCGGCTGGCTCCGCGACACGGCCCTGCGGCGACCGCTCGCCATCGTGCTGGACGACCTGCACCGGGGCGACCAGGAGAGCATCGAGCTGTTCCTCCTCTGCGCCGAGCGGCTGCGCGACGTACCCCTGCTGCTGGTGGGCTCGTACCGCACCGGCGAGGGCGACCTGACCGGGGCACTGGCACGGCTGGCCCCCTGCTCGCCCCTGAGGCTTGCCCTCGGCGGCCTCTCGGACGCCCAGGCGCGGGAACTGCTGCGGCGCGGCGCGGCCGCCATGAGTGATCACGCCGCGGTGGCCCTGGCCGAACGGGCCGGGGGCAACCCCTTCCACCTGCGCGAGAGTTCGCTCCTGCTGGCCGGTGAGGGCGAGCGGCAGGCGCTGGCCCGTGTCCCGCAGGGCGTCCAGGACGTACTGCGGCGAAGGCTGGCCCTGCTCGCGCCGGCCGTCACGGCCGGACTGCGGCTCGCGGCCGTCGCCGGACGCGAGGCCGCGGTCGCCCTCCTCGTCCACGCCGCGGACGGCGACGCCGAGCAGCTCCTCGACGCCCTCGACGCGGGCGTCACCGCCGGACTGCTCACCGAGCCGCGCCCGGGTACCGTCCGCTTCACCCACGCCCTCGTCCGGGACGCTCTGGAGGGAGACCTCACGCGCCTGCGGCTCGCGCGGATGCATTCGCGCCTGGGCCGGAGCCTGATCGCCCTCGGCTCGGACGACGTCTCCGCCATCGCGCACCACCTCCTGCGGGCGGCCGCGGTCGTGAGCGCCGACGCCGGGCCCGCGGTCCGCCACGCCCGCCTCGCGTGCGAGCAGGCGGTGCGCCGCTACGCGCCGCAGAACGCCGAGGCCCTCCTAAACGCGGCCCTCGCCCTCCTCGCCGAACACCCCGCCGCCTTCGCCGACCAGGATGCGCCCCTGCTACGGGTGCTGCTGCTGGGGCAGCTGGTGGACTGCCGGATCCGCATGGGCGCCGTGGTGCCGGCACGGGAGGCCCAGGAGCAGGCCGTACGGGTGGCCCGCGCGGAGGGCCGGCCCGAGCTGCTGACCGCCGCCTACACCACGTGGACCGAGCCGACGCCCTGGCGGGTGCGCCCGTACGCGGCGTCCGACCCCGAGGCCGTCGAGGAGCTCGGGGAGCTGCTGAAGGACCCGGAACTGGGCGACCGGCAGCGCTGCCTGCTCCTGGACCAGCTCGCCGACGCCCTCGACGACACCGACCCCCGCGCGGTGACCGTGGCGCGCCGGGCCGTGGACCTCGCACGGACCGTGGGCGAGCCCCGCCTGCGGGGCCTGACCCTCACGTCGCTGCTGCGCAAGGTCGACGGCGAACTCGAACCCGCCGCCTACCGGGAACTCCACCGGGAACTCGCCGAGGTGGCCGCCGCCCAGGACAGTCCCGAGTACGCGTGGATGAGCGCCTACGTCGCCGCCCGGATCGCGGCCGGGCGCAATGACCCGGCCGAGATGGAGCGGTGTCTCGTACGAGCGGACGAGATCGCCCGCAGGTACGAGCTCCAGGGCGCGTTCGCGGTGGCCAGGCTGCGCCATCCCATGGTCGCCATGGCGCAGGGACGTTTCGAGGAGGCCGAGCGGGACCTGGGGACGGCGGTCGCGGAGCTGCGGGCCCGAGGGGCGGTGGACCTCAGCGGACTGGCCGCCCTCGGAGTCGGCTGCATGCGCTTCCAGCAGGGCCGGCTCGCCGAGATGCTGCCCGTACTGCTCCAGGTGTGGGAGCGGTACAAGCCGCACAACGAGGCCCTCGCCGCACTCGCGCTGCTGGCCGCCGACCGTCCTGCGCAGGCCCGGGAGATCTTCGGCCAACGCGTGCCGCTGCGGCGCGACTTCGCCTATCCCATACTGGCCGGGATGCGTGCGGTGGCCGCCATCGCCCTGGGCGACACCGCGGCGGCCGAGGAGGTGTACCAGGACCTGCTGCCCCTGCGGGGGCTGGCGGGCGGCGCGAGCAGCCTCAGCCTCGCCTTCCGGCCCGTCGCGCAGTCCCTCGGCGAACTCGCCCGCTTCCTGGACCGGCCCGAAGAGGCCCGGCGTCACTTCCTCGAAGCCATGAGGGTGGCAGCCGCGTGGGACTCACCCTTGTGGACGCGCGCCGCGCAGGCCGCACTGGCCGACCTGGGGCCGGAATCCGCAGGCGCCCCGGGCCTGGGGGCTACGCCAATTCGGCCATGAACTCCGAGGCGAGGTCGAGGAACTCCTGCGGTGAGTCCGTCGTCAACTGGAGGTCCACGAGCACCTCGTCGGTCTCCGCCGCGCACACCGCCCTGAGGTGCTCGCAGATCTGTCGCACGGTCCCGAGGTGGTGGGTCTCGGCGGGGTCGGCGTCGGTCTTCGTGACATCGGCGTTCACGCGGAACACCCGGCGCAGCGCCGCCGGGTCGCGGCCAGCCCTCTCGGCCGCCTGCGCGGCGACCGCCCACAGGCCGTCCAGGTGGGGCAGCGGCATCGACGCGCCGAGCCAGCCGTCGGCGCGCCTGCCGACCCGCTCCATGGCGTACGGGGTGAAACCGCCCAGCAGGATCGGCGGCCGCGGTCTCTGGAGGGGCTTGGGCAGCACGGTCGACTCGGGCACCGTCCACAAGGGGCCGCTGTGGACGACCCGCTCGGACCGCCATACGGCGTCGAGTACGTCAAGGGTCTCCTCCAGCCGTGCCCCGCGCCCCCGCCAGGGCACCCCGGCGGCCGTGTACTCCTCGCGCATCCAGCCGAGCCCGAGGCCCACGTCCAGGCGGCCGTGGCTGATGAGGTCGAGGGTCGTCAGCGCCCGGGCGAGTACGAGGGGCGGTTGCCACAGGGCGCCCAGCGTGCTGCTGCCGAGCCGGACCCGTGTGGTGGCCGAGGCCGCCACGCCCAGGGCGAGCAGCGGGTCGAGATGGGTGCCGTACCGGTCGGGCATCGGCTTCCCGCCGGGATATCCCGCGGCGGGGGTGAGCGGTGCCAGGAGCCGGTCGGCGACCCAGAGGGCGTGGCAGCCCAGCGCTTCCAGCGCGGCGCACATGCCGGCGGTGCGGTCGGGGTCGGCGAAGGGGCCGAACTGGGGGACGGAGAATCCGATGCGCATCGGTGGGACTT
>NZ_LFML01000108.1:0-13252 GCF_001044425.1 Streptomyces roseus | reverse complement strand
CTGCCCCAGGAACCGCCACAGCACCCGGGCCGGGACGGGCAGCCGCGCCATGAACTCCTGGCGCTCCTCGGGAGAGCTGTCCTCCAGGATGGCGCCCAGGGCGATCATCAGCCGGTTCCGCGGGGTCTCGGCCAGGCCCCGCTCGCCCACCGCGTGCCACTGCTTCTCGTTCACGTGCAGCGCGACCAGGGGCATGACCTCCCGCTCCTCCTCGTCCAGGTGGGCGCACAGCTGCCGGTGGTGCCGGCGCAGCGCGTCCGTGAGCTCGTCACGGTCCTCGGCCAGCGCCCGCGCCTGCCACCGGTCCATCAGCCGCCGCACCTCGCGGATGCCGTCGTCGAGCGCACGGTGCTGCGCCTCCATCGCCAGGACCTGCTCGGCGTCGAGGTCCAGGTGGGGGAGCAGCACCGGCCAGAGCATCTCGTCCTCACCGGTGTGGTGGGCGTGCAGGCCGATGGAGTACAGCCGCCAGTGCTCGGACAGGACCCGTGCGCGGCCGGTGTCGCCGGGGCGCACCTCCTCGACGAGTTCGGCCAGCAGGCGCGACTCGCGCCGGAACACCTGGTGGATCATCGCCATCTCGCGGGTGTAGGGGTGAACGGTGGGCTTGGAAGTGTCGTTCGACGTCATGACACCCAGTCTGCGAAGGCCGATTGCAACCCACTTGCACCCGACTTGCGCAGCCCGCAGCCCGCAGCCCGCAGCCCGCAGCCCGCAGCCCGCAGCCCGCTGCCGGCAGCCGGCAGCTTTGCAGCCCGTAACCTCGCGCCCGCCAGGCCGGCTACGGCCCGCTCGTCGTCCGCGGCGACCTCGCCATCGCGGGTCCGGTGGGGCGGCGCGAGGCACTCACGCGCTGTCCAGGCCGTCGACCAGGCGGTTCAGGAACCGGGCGAAGGTGTCGTCGGGACTCGGGGCGTGGTGGCCTGCGGAGGCGAGGGCTTCGGCGAGTTCCGGGTGGCGGCCCTCGGCGGCGACGGCCGCCAGGTAGCGGGCCTCGGCCTCGGCCCGGCCCGGGGAGCGGGCGGCCCCCGCCTGCGCGATCTCGTAGCCGACGTGTCCGGCCACGAACGCGGTGAGCTGGGCGAAGACCTCCAGCTTCGCGCCCCCGTCCAGCCCGGTGGGCCGGAGGGCGGCGAGGGCGTGTTCCAGGACGGCCAGGGTGTTGGGGCCCGGGGAGCGCCGTGTGGACAGGGCCGCGGGCAGCCACGGGTGCCGCAGCATGTGGGCGCGCTGTAGGCGGGCCAAGGCCTTGAGGTCGGCGCGCCAGTCCCCGGTCGGGGGGTCCGTGACCGTCAGTTCTCCGACGACGTGGTCGACCATCAGCTCCAGCAGGGTCTCCTTGTCGGGGGCGTAGCTGTACAGCGACATGACGCCCGCCCCGACCTCCGCGGCCACCCGCCGCATGGTGACCGCCTCCAGCCCCTCCGCGTCCGCGACGGCGACGGCGGCGACGACGATCGCCTCCCGGGTGAAGGACGGCCGGCGGCCCCTGCGGGGCTCGGCGGGACGCAGCCAGAGCCGTTCGGGGTCGAAGCCGGCGGCGCCGGCCCTTTCGTCGCCGGCCATGTCTCGCACTTCCCATCGCTCGTCGTCTCGGGGCACTTGTTGCGCAGGTCATCCAAGCATGACCTATTCTCGTACACAGTACGAGAATCACTCGGAGGAGCGAGATGCCATCACGCACGCCCAACGCCGAAGCCCGCCGGGGCACCGCCGCGGCGACCTGGGCTCCACCCACCGGAAAGCCGCCGCTGTCCTCCCGGATCATGCGGGCGACATGGCGGGGCCTGCCGGCGCCGCGGCACGCCGTCGGATGGGAACCGGGGCTGGTGGTGCCGGCCGCCGACGGCAGCCCGCTGATCACCGACCACTACTTCCCGCGCGGCGAGGGCGACTTCCCCACCCTCCTGGTCCGCTCGCCCTACGGCCGGGGCTTCCCGTGGTCCCCGATGTACGGACTGCTCTTCGCCGAGCAGGGCTTCCACGTGATCCTGCAGAGCTGCCGCGGCACCGGCGGCTCGGGAGGCGATTTCCACCTGTGGCGCAACGAAGCGGCCGACGGCCGGGCCACCGTCGCCTGGCTGCGCGAACAGCCGTGGTTCGACGGGACACTGGGAACGGTCGGCCCCAGTTACCTCGGCTACGTGCAGTGGGCCCTCGCCCTCGACCCGCCCCCGGAACTGAAGGCCATGGTGGTGCAGGTGGGTCTGCACGACCCGCACGCCCTGTTCCACGCGGACGGCGCGCTGCGCCTGGAGAACACCCTCGCCGTCGCAGCGGGCATGACCTACCAGCACCAGGGCATGGCGCCGTTCCTCAAGGCGACGCTCCGCCTGCAACGCCGCCTGCGCGGCATCACCACGGCGCAGCCCCTGCGCGGGGCGTACGCCGCCGCCCTCGGGGGCGAACCCTCCTGGCTGGAAGGTGTGATGGCGCACCCGGACGCCGCGGACGAGTACTGGCGCGGCGCGTCCCTCGCGCAGTCCGCGGACGGGCTGCGCATACCCACCGCCCTGATCACCGGATGGCAGGACGTACTGCTCGACCAGACCTTCGGGCAGTACGAGCGGCTGCGCCGGAGCGGCTGCGACACCTCCCTGCTCGTCGGCCCCTGGACCCACGGCTCGGCCCTGCGGCAGGGATGGCCCGAGGTGTTCACCGAGAGCCTCGCCTGGCTGCGCGCCCACCTCAGCGCGGAGCCCTCCGGGCTGCGCCCCACACCCGTACGCGTGCACATCGGCGGCGAAGACGCCTGGCGGGACCTGGACGACTGGCCGCAGGCCCCGGCGGCCACCCCGTGGCATCCCGCCCCCGGGGGCCACCTCACCCGGCGGACACCCGCGGGCCCCGCGCCCGTCGAGACCTTCCGCTACGACCCGGCCGACCCCACGCCCTCCCTCGGCGGTCCGCTGCTGTCCCGCGCCGCCGGCCGCCGCGACAACAAGGCCCTGGAAGCCCGGGAGGACGTCCTCACGTTCACCAGCCCGCCCCTGACCGAGCCCGTGGACCTCGTGGGTGCGGTCTCCGCACGGCTGACGATCTCCACGGACACCGGTCACGCCGACGTGTTCACCCGCCTGTGCGACGTGGACCCACAGGGCCGCTCCGTCAACGTCTGCGACGGACTGGGCCGGGTACGGGCGGCAACCCGCGAGCCCTCGGAGATCGCCGTACCCATGAGCTCAACCGCCCACCGCTTCGCCGTCGGCCACCGCATGCGCTGGCAGATCAGCGGAGGGGCCCACCCGCGGTACGCGCGTGGCACCGGCACTGGCGAGTCCCCGGTGGACGCCACGACCTACTCGCCGGTGCACATCACCGTGCACGCGGATTCGGCGCTGATCCTGCCGACCCCCGGGACCGGGACGGTTCCGTAGGCGACGACGGGTCAGTAGGCGACGCAGATGCGCGCCCGGGGGTGTGCGCCCTGCTCGATCTCGTCGACGAAGGCCACGGCGTAGTCCTCGGCACTGACCGCGCTGTTGCCGTCCGCGTCCGTGAGGAGCGTGTCCCCGCCGACGCGGAAGGATCCGGTCCGCCGGCCGGGGGCTATGGTCGCGGCGGGTGAGACGGACGTCCACGCCAGATCGCCGACGCGGCGCAGGTCGGCGAGGAGATCGGCGTGCGCGAGGGCCTCCTGCCGGTACTCGGGCGGGAAGCCCGGGGCGTCCATCAGGGTCGCGCCGCCGTCGACGATCAGCGACCCGGCCCCGCCGACCACGACCACCCGGGGCACGCCGCCGGTCCGGACCCCCGCGAGGAGCTCCCGGTACAGCGCCGTGAAGGGCGCGCGGGGGTCGCTGTCGTCCCGTGGCGGCACGAGCGCCGAGGCCACCACGTCCGCACCGGCGACCGCCTCCGCGACCTCTTCCGCGGAGCCCGCGTCGACGGCGGCGGGCACCAGCAGCTCGTGGGCCTGGGGCGCGTCCCCGGAACGGGAGGCAGCCACCACGTGGTGGCCGCGATGGACGGCTTCGGCCGCGATGCGGCTGCCGATCATGCCGGTGGCGCCGAAAAGGACGATCTTCATGGGGGACTCCTCGTTCGTTCGTCGGGCGTCAGGCGCGGCGGCGGGCCAGGGCGGCCGGCCGCGGACGCCGAAACCGACGCCTTGCCTCTTTGTGCACCCGACCACTGGGCCGGATCGGGCACACGTCCAACCTACGAGCTCAAAAGGGGGGTCCCGTGGGTAGGCTGGCGACTCATGATGGTCAAAAACCGACAGCCCTCGCGCGCCGGGGGCGGCCAGTCCATCCGCGAGGTCCCCTTCGCCGCCCCCGTCGGGGTCCCGGCCGGAGCGGAGGTGATGTCCTTCGACCTGCTGCGCTCCCGCCTTCCGCCCCGGAGCCTGGTCGAACCGCAGCGCCCTTCCTTCCACCACCTGCTGGCCCCCGACAAGGGCGTACTGCGGCACTCCGTCGACTTCACCGAGTACGCCGTGGCCGCGGGCGCCTGGCTCTGGGTACGGCCCGGTCAGGTTCAGCAGTGGGACGCCATGGACGCCACCGAGGGCACTGCGGTCTTCTTCGAGGCGGACTTCCTCGACACCGTCACCACCGGAGCGGCCCGCCTGGACGACCCGTACGCTCCGGTGGCCCTGGAGCCCGACGCGGAGGACGGCCGCGCCCTGCGCCGGGCGCGCGACCACCTCGCACGGGAGTGGGAGGGCTTCGGCCGGCTGCCGCCCGCCGTGCACACCGCGACGGTGCGGCACCTGCTCGCCGTCCTCGTCCTGCGTCTGGCACATCTCGACCACCCTGCCGGGAGGCCGCCCGCCGAGCTGGACGACACGTTCCTGCGCTTCCGCGACGCGGTGGAGGAGGGCTTCACCCGGAGCCGGCGCGTCGAGGACTACGCCCGGCTGCTCGGCTACTCGCCGCGTACGCTCACCCGCGCGGCGTCGGCCGGGGCGGGGGTCGGCGCCAAGGAGTTCATCGACCGGCGCATCGTGCTGGAAGCCAAACGCCTCCTGGCCCACGGCGACCGGAGCGCGGTGCAGATCTCACAGCACCTCGGCTTCTCCAGCGCGACCAACTTCAGCAAGTACTTCCACCAGCGCACCGGTCAGAGCCCGATCGCCTTCCGCACGGCCGTCCGGCCCCCGGCCGCCCGCCACCCCACTGCGGGGCGCCCCGACTGACCGGCGGACCGGGAGCAGGGGCGGGCTCAGGGGTGGGCTCAGGGCTGCAAGATGACCTTGAGGGCCTCGCGTTCGGCCATGGCCCGGTAGCCGTCGGCCGCCTGCTCCAGGGGCAGGGTGCGGTCGAAGACGCGGCCGGGATGCACCCGGCCCTCCAGCACGTCGGGCAGGAGCTCCTCGATGTAGGCGCGGGCCGGGGCCACGCCCCCGGTGAGGGTGATGTTCTTCAGGAAGTGCGGAAAGCCCATCTTCACCGTGGGGTACTGGGGCGCGCCGACGCGGGAGACGGTCCCGCCGGCGCGGACGACCCCGAAGGCGGTGTCGAGAGCGGGCTCCAGGCCGACGCACTCCAGCACGGTGTGGGTGCCGTCGCCGCCGGTCAGTTCCCGCACCCGCTCCATGCCTTCCTCACCCCTTTCGGCGACGACGTCGGTGGCACCGAACTCACGGCCGAGATCGGTACGCGCCTCGTGCCGGCCCATCAGGATGATCTGCTCGGCACCCAGGCGCTTGGCGGCCAGAACGGCGGACAGGCCGACCGCGCCGTCGCCGATCACGGTGACGGTGGTGCGCTCGTTCACTCCGGCGGTGACCGCGCAGTGGTGGCCGGTGGGGAAGACGTCGGACAAGGTCAGCAGCGAGGGCAACAGCGCCGAGTCCTCCCCGACACCCAGCTTGACCAGGGTGCCGTCGGCCAGCGGGACGCGCACGGCCTCCCCTTGGCCGCCGTCGACATCGCCCGCGCCCCAGAATCCGCCGTTCCGGCAGGAGGTGTGCAGGCCCTCGCGGCAGAAGTCGCAGGTGTTGTCGGCCCATACGAACGGGGCCACCACCACGTCACCCCGCCGCAGCCCGGTCACGTCCCGGCCGACTTCCTCGACGACACCGAGGAACTCGTGGCCGATCCGGTCCCCCTGCTCCTCGGCGGGCTTGGAGGCGTACGGCCACAGGTCACTGCCGCAGATGCACGAACGCAGTACGCGTACGACCGCGTCGGTGCCCTCGTGGACGACCGGGTCCGGGACGTTCTCCACACGGATGTCGCCGGCGCCGTAGATGAGGGTGGCACGCATCAGAGGAGGCCTTTCGACGCGGGGATTCGGTTCGGGCGACCGCGCACCGGCTCGGGGTGCCCGCCGCGGACGACGGGACGCGGGAGGCGCCGGCGGGTCCCTGCCATCGGGGGGTGGCCCCCACCCAGCCGCTGCGAAGCCGAGGAGCACCGCCCCGAGCAGAATACGACGGGCACCGGGCCGCCGCCCTTCCTGCGAGGCGCCCGCGCCCCACCGGGAGGGGCGAGGCGTTCGTCCGTGGTCTCGGTCGTCAGCCGGGCGGCGTGCGACGGGTGCGCACCGCCAGCACCAGACAGACCCCGGTCGCGGCGATGGCGAGTGAGGCGGGCAGGCGCGCCCACGAGCTGCCGGCGACCGGCGCGTGGGCGGCGATCAGTACCAGAGCGGTCGCCGCGGCGGCCGCCAGCGCGGGTGTCGCCGGCGGGCTGCCGGGCGGGGCGGTGACACCGACGGTCCACGGGTCGGTGACGAGCAGGTAGGCGAGCAGCAGAGCGGCGATGCAGACGGTCAGCCAGGGCGCGGGGCCGGTGGCCGCGGCGACCGCGATCGCAGCGGCGGGCAGCACGGTGGTCCTGCGGCGGGCCGCGACGGTCCGCCGGCTCATGGAGGTCAGGACCGGGCGCGCGTCGACCATCGGGGAGGCCCACCAGGCGGCCGCCGCCGCCACCGGCAGCAGCACTCTGACCGGCAGTGATGCGTGCAGGGCGGTCGGCGGGTCGCAGGCGGCGACGGCAAGGGCCGTTCCGAGCAGGCGGTCGGTGATGCGGGAGGTGAGACGTGTGAGGAGCAGGGCGGTCCGACCGTCGGCCGGGATGTCCGTCCTTGCTGCCCGGACGGGGGCGCCGGTCATCGGTTGCCCCCGCGGATGCGGCCGCGCAGCAGTGGCGCGAGGGCCAGATCGAGGGTCTCGCCCGGCCGGTGGGTGACGACCGCGGTGCCGCGTTCCACCAGGGTGAAGCGCATGGCGTCGCGGTCGGCCCGCCACAGCCGCAGCGCGAGTTCGCCCTCGGTGTCGCCAGGTTCCAGGAGCGGCTCGCCGGCGGGCACCTCGACGACGACCATCGGATTGGCCCGTCCCCGCACCTGCTGCAGGACGTCGAAGATCCGCTGGTCGGTCAGCGGCGTGATGACGTACACCAGCGCTCCTTCGGGCAACGCGGGCGGTGGGAGCAGGTCGAGTCCCTCCGTACGGTGCGCGAGGTCCTTGCGCACCTCCAGAACGCTCTCGACGACGCGGTAGAAGTACCCCTGGCCGCTGCCCGGTCGCAGCCAGCGGGTCGCGCCGCCGACCGACACGACGCCCACCCGGTCGTGGGTGCGCAGGTAGGCGCGGACCAGCCCGGCAGCGGCCCGGAAGGTCTCGTCGAGCGAGGACAGGCCGGTGACGGGGTCCACCACGTCGGCGAGCACGTCCAGCAGCACCACGGTGTCGGCGGTGCGCTCCGCGGCGAACCGGTGCACCTGAAGGGTGCCGCGGCGGGTGGTGGCCGGCCAGTGGATCCGCCGCTGCCGTTCGCCGCGTACGTACGGGTGCACGCCGGTGACCTCGACGCCCTCGCCGCGCTGCTCGGCGGTGTGCTCGCCCAGCCGCTGCGGCAGCCGGACCGGGATCGGCGTGAGGCCGGCGTGTTCGGGCAGCGGGAACACGGCGATCTCACCGAGTTCGACGCGGACGGTGTGCCGGGTCAGCCCCCCGCGGTCGTAGACGTCGACGTCGACGGTGGCGAGGGTCCAGCGGCCCCAGCGCTGCGCGGTCAGGACGAGATCGACGTGGTGCGGGCCGGCCGCGAGGTGGTCGAGCCGGACCCCGTGACCGGGGGTGACTCCGGGGTCCAGAGGGCCGGCCTCACCCTCGTAGGAGACCGTGATCCGCACGCTCACCCGCTCGCCCTCGAAACACCGCCGCGTTCCCACCTCGGCCTCGGCCGTCACCGCCTGCGGACGCGGCCCGCTCCGCAGGGCGAGGGCGAGCAGCACCAGGGGGCCGACGGCGAGAGCGAGTACCCAGGGGCGCCCGGTGACCAGCGCGGCGGCCATCGCGACGACGGCCAGCGTGCCCAGCCGCAGCCCGCGTTCGCCGGCGCGCAGGCCGGGCGGAGGCGGCGGCGGGGGTTGGGCGGTCAGGTCGTGGCGGCCGTCCAGCGCTCGCCGAACGGCGGCGGCCGCTCCGGGAGCCGGTACGGGCTCGGTCATGACGCGATCGGGGTACGCGGCAAGGTCTGCGGGGCGGGCACCGACCGCACGATCTCGCGCATGACGTCGTCGCCGTCGATCTGCCGGACCCACAGCTCCGGCTTGAGGGTGAGACGGTGCGCGAGGGCCGGCACCGCCACGGACTTGACGTCCTCGGGGGTCACGTAGTCCCGCAGGTCCAGGACGGCGCGGGCGCGGGCGAGCTGGACCAGGGCCAGGCCGCCGCGCGGAGAGGCGCCGACCTGGACGTGCGGATGGGCCCGGGTGGCGCGGACCAGCGCGACGGCGTACTCCAGCAGGTCGTCGTCCACCTGGACGCGTTCCACGGCGGCCCGCATGGCCAGTACCTCGCCCGGATCGCTGAGCGTGCGCAGTTCGGCTTCGGGCGCCGCCCGGTCGACACGCGCGCGCAGCATGCCCGCCTCCTCGGACGCCTCGAGATAGCCCATGCGAACCCGAAGCAGGAACCGGTCGAGCTGGGCCTCGGGCAGGGTGTACGTGCCCTCGTACTCGATGGGGTTGGCGGTGGCGACGACCACGAAGGGCTTCGGCAGCGGCCGGGTGCTGCCGTCGACGGACACCTGGGACTCGGCCATGGCCTCCAGCAGCGCGGCCTGGGTCTTGGGCGGGGTGCGGTTGATCTCGTCGGCGAGCAGCAGCTGGGTGAAGACCGGTCCTGGGCGGAAGACCAGGTCGGCGGTCCGCTGGTCGTAAAACGGGGCGCCGGTCACGTCGGAGGGCAGCAGGTCGGGGGTGAACTGGATGCGGCGGAAGTCCAGGCCGAGAGCGGTGGCGAAGGAGCGTGCCAGCAGCGTTTTCCCGAGGCCCGGCAGGTCCTCGATGAGGACGTGGCCGCCGGCGAGGATGCCGAGCATCACCTGCGTCAGCGGTTCCGCCTTGCCGACCACGGCGGTGCGGATCTCGTCGAGCACGGCCGCAGCTCGTTCACCCGCCTGCCGGGGGGTCAGGGTGGCGTGGTCCGGCACGGGTTGCCGACGGGTCAGGCTCACGTTCGTGTCCTCACGGGATGGGGTGGGGATGCGGGCTGCGGGGTCGTTCGCACCGCTACCGGTCACAGGGCTTCCAGGCGGTCGAGCAGGGAGCGCAGGACGGGCTCGGGGAGCGCGGACTGCGGAGCGGTGGCCTCGGGTTCGATCCAGGGCCACAGCTCGGATCCGACCAGCGCCCGGGCCCGCTGTGGGTTGCGGTACATCGCCACGCCGTGCCGTTCGGCCAGCCGGGCGGCGAACAGCCGCTGCAACTGCGGCCGCATGACGGTGTCGAACGGGGCTTCGCCGTCATCCGCGAGCGACGTGGCCACGATGCGGCGCCATCCGTCGAGCGCGGGGGCCCGGCTGCCCAGCAAGCGCACCGGTTTGCGGTAGCCGTTGTCCTGGGCGGCGCCGCCCGCGGCGTAGCGCCCCAGGACCAGCGCGACCGCGGTCATCAGGGCGAAGCCGGTGGCCCCCGCGGCGACACCGTCGGCCAGGACGAGCAACAGCTCGGAGGCGACCGCGGCTGCGCCCAGTACGGACAGCGAGTGCCGTACCGAACCGGGTTCCGGCGAGAGGGAATCGAGGATGGCCCGGATCCGGCCGGGCGCCTTCACGCGGTACCCGTCGGGCGCAGGCCGTCGGAGATCTCGGCGAGCGCGGCCGCGGCCAGGTCGCGGTGGCCGGCGTCCATCGCGTGCGTGGAGTAACGGGCTTCGCGGAACAGGGCCGTGAGCGTGGTGGCAGCCGTCCCCGCAGGCAGGCCGCCGGCAACCGCTCGCTCCAGCAGATCCTGCGGGCTGTCGGAAACGTGCCGGTCCACGCCGGATGCGGCGAGCGACTCCTCCATGGCGGCGTAGCAGGCGATGACGGCCGCGCGGGCGTCGGCCGCTTCCAGCAGGGCACGGCGCCCGGAGTCCACGGCGTGGGCCAGGCGTTCCTGTTCGTGGTCGAGCGTGGCGCCGGTCGCCGCAGCGTCGGGTATCGGCGGCCGGGTCAGATGCCGCCACAGGTACAGCCCGGCGATGACGACGACCACGACGAGCAGCGCGATGCCGAGACCGAGCAGGACGCGCGCCGGCCCGAACTGGACGCCGCGATCGGCTTCAACGGCATGCTGTGCGGGTGGCGGGGCGGAGGCCGGGTCCTGCGGCGGGCCGGGAAGCTGGGACGGTGTGCCGCCCCCGCGGCCAACGTCCCGGCCGGCGCCGGGCGCACCGAACCGGTGCAGGACCAGGACCAGCAGGGGAACGACCAGGGACGCGGCCAGCAGGACGCGGCTCACACCGTCGGCCAACCGCTGTTCCACCGGGTTGAGCTCCCGGTCGGCGCCGACCTGCTCGCGGTACTTCCCGCGCAGCAGCAAACCGCCCAGCAGCGCCAGCAGGGCTAAGCCCAGCACGAGGACGGGGTTGCCGCCGAGCGGCCCGCGGCCTTTGGCCCACAGGCCCGTGTCGGGCCGCAGCAGCAGCGCCGCAAGGACCACTCCGCCCACCACCAGCACGGCCGGCCCGCCGCCGCGCGGCTGCCGCCCGCCCGCCGTACGCTCCCGCCCCACGCCCCACCCCTCCCGTGTGCTCGGCAGCATCGCACACCGTGCATGACGTACCAGCAGCGGGCGGGCTGTTGGCTGCCCGAGCCGCCGGTGGCCGGCCGTCGTCGCCTCGTTCGCCCTCCCGGAGAGCGGGTGCGGGGGTGGGAACAATCCCGCTTGGTTGACCGTTCATCTATCCGTGGGGGCGGGTAGGGCTGATGTCCCCGGGCCCAACCATCCGCCTGCGTGGAAGATCGTCCGGCTGAAGCCACGCAGTGCATTCCGCCGCGAGGCGACCACCCGCCCGCCCCCACCCTCAAGCGCCCGGCCGGTCCCCCCGGCCGGCCCGGGCACCAGCCCCGATCGGTCACCCCCCTGACCGGTCGGGGCCTTCTCGCAGGGTCTTGGCGGCGGCGCCGGGGGTGGGGGAGGCGCGGCCTGGCCGCTGACCTTCACAACAGAGAGATCGGGCCGGGAGTCAGCGGGGGAAGTCCTCCACAGCCTTGCCGAGGTCGCGCTCGAGCTCGCCCGGAGTCTGGAGACCCCGGGCCGCAAGGTAGTCCAGGCGCTCACGGCTCTCGGGCGCGGCCACCAGGCTCTGGAACGTCGCGGCATCGGAGCGGATGTGTGCGGGGGACGCCAGCGTGAGCTCGTTGACGGCACGCTTGGCAGCCCGTACTCCCTCAGGAGGGAAGCGGGCGATGCGTTTCGCCAGACGCTCGACGAAGCCGTCGAGTTCGTCATCGGGCAGGGCGCGGTTGATCCAGCCGTAGCGCTCGGCGGTGTCGGCGTCGAAGTCGTCGGCGCCCACGATGGCCTCGATGGCTCGTGCCCGGCCGAGCCGCCGCGTCAGGTGCTGAACGCCGCCCGCACCGGGCAGCGCGCCGGTTCCCGACTCGAACTGCCCCAGGACGGCGTTCTCACGCGAGGCGAAGATCATGTCGCATGCCAGGGCGAGTTCGTCGCCACCGCCGCGTGCACGCCCGCGCACCTTGGCGATGGTGATCGCCGGGACCCGCGCCAGCTTGTCCAGCAACATGCCGAGAGACGCATCGCCCGGGCCACCGGCCTTCGCGGCCTCCGCGGTGTACTGCGGTACTGCCGTGAGGTCCACGTGCGCCGAGAAATAGTCCGGCGAGGCGCTTTCGATGACGACGACACGCGCAAGGGTCGGGTCGGTATGGAGCGCGCCGACGAAAGAGACCAGGTCGCGGACCAGATCGACGCCGAGAAGGTTGAGGGGACCGGCGTCAAGGGTGGCGAACAGGACTCCGTCCTCCAGACGGGTCCGTATCGCGGCGTACTCGACACTCATGGTGGCTCCTGCGAAGTGAGGGCGCCGCGTGAGGAACGCCCGCTCCCGGGGACGACGCGGTCTGCCCCCGCTTCCCAGCATGCGCCTCGGGGGACGGAGCCGCCGTCCGAACCGCACCTTTCAAAGGAGGCGAGCGGCGGACAGACCTCGGCCCGGATTCGACATGGCCGTCCGTGGAGGACAGGAGCGCCGGCACAACCTCCGGGCTTCGCGTTGCCCGCTTCCGTGGCACGACGGAGACTGGGCCCAGGCGCGCGGATCGGGCACGTCCCGGGCCGCGAGTGGGCGATCTCCGGGAGAGGCCTGCACCATGGGCGAATACGTGGAACTTCCCGCTGTCAGGACCTGGTACGAGACCGAAGGAAGCGGCGATCCCCTCGTCCTGCTGCACGGCGGGTTCTGCACCAACGAGACGTGGGGTGCGCAGCGTGCGGACATGGCTGCCGGGTACCGCGTCTTCCTCCCGGAACGCCGTGCGCACGGGCACACCCCCGATGTCGAAGGGCCGCTGTCGTACCAGGCGATGGCCGAGGATACCGTCGCCTTTCTGGAGGCGGTCGTACGGACCCCCGCCCACCTGGTGGGCTGGAGCGACGGCGGCATCGTCGCCCTGACGGTGGCGGCCGCCCGGCCGGACCTGGTCCGTAAGGTGGTCGTGATCGGCGCCAACTTCCGTCCCGCCGAAGAGGCGTTCGTCGAACCGGCGATGCTCGACGAGATGACCCCTGGCAGTGACGAGTTGGAGTTCTTCCGGGCGATGTACGATCCGGTGACGCCGGACGGGGTCGGGCACTGGCCGGTCGTGGCCGCGAAAATGGTGGCCATGTGGCGCGGCCAGCCGAAGATGACGACGGCGGACCTGGGGCGGATCGAGGCGCCGACGCTGGTGATGGCCGGGGACGACGACATGGTGACCCTGGAGCACACGATCGCGCTCTACCGGGGCATTGCCGGATCCCAACTCGCGGTCATCCCGGGCGCCTCCCACCTCGTACCGCTGGAGAA
>NZ_LFML01000107.1 GCF_001044425.1 Streptomyces roseus | reverse complement strand
GGTTGTTGAAGAAACTGACCTTCCCGTCCACCACCGGGACCACCACCAGGTTCGGGATGGTCTGACCCGGGGTGAAGTTCAGGTTCGAAGCACTCGTACGCGTCGTACCGCTCGGGTACACCGACACGAAGCTCGGCTCCGTCGGGTTGGTCGCCGTCACGTTCAGGACCACGGCCGTCACACCCGACGCCGGGACGCCGTTCGTACCGGCCACCTGGAGCGTCACCACACCGCCCGCGCCGACCTTCGCCTGCGGCACGCCGCCCAGGCCCGAACGCGTGTCCATCAGCCGCTTCGGGCCGATGTTCACGTGCGTCGCGCCGTCACCGGCCGAGGTGAAGTAGCCCGTGATGTCCGCGATCAGGTCCACGGTGCCCTGGTTGTTGAAGAAGCTGACCTTCCCGTCCACCACCGGGACGACCACCAGGTTCGGGATGGTCTGACCCGGGGTGAAGTTCAGGTTCGAAGCACTCGTACGCGTCGTACCGCTCGGGTACACCGACACGAAGCTCGGCTCCGTCGGGTTGGTCGCCGTCACGTTCAGGACCACGGCCGTCACACCCGACGCCGGGACGCCGTTCGTACCGGCCACCTGGAGCGTCACCACACCGCCCGCGCCGACCTTCGCCTGCGGCACGCCGCCCAGGCCCGAACGCGTGTCCATCAGCCGCTTCGGGCCGATGTTCACGTGCGTCGCGCCGTCACCGGCCGAGGTGAAGTAGCCCGTGATGTCCGCGATCAGGTCCACGGTGCCCTGGTTGTTGAAGAAACTGACCTTCCCGTCCACCACCGGGACCACCACCAGGTTCGGGATGGTCTGACCCGGGG
>NZ_LFML01000106.1 GCF_001044425.1 Streptomyces roseus | reverse complement strand
GGGCGCCGAACGACGGCGCCGGGGCGGCGGCCTGCGGCGGCGGGGCGAATCCCGGCGCGGCGCCGGCCTGGGGCGGGGCGGCGGCCTGCGGCTGCTGGGGGGCCTGCTGCTCGTCCTCCTCGGCGACCTCGCCGCCGAAGTTCTCCAGCAGCGCGGCGAGTCCGCCGTCGAAGCCCTGGCCGACCGCGGCGAAGCGCCACACGTCCTTGAGGTAGAAGTCGCCGAGCATGACCGCGCGCTCGGTGCTGAACTCCGCGCCCGTGAAGGAGTACCGGACGACTTCCTCGCCGCCGGCCACGATCCGGATGTAGCCCGGTCCGATCTGCGACATCTGTCCGTTGCCGTCGATGGTGGCGGTGAAGGACAGCTTGTGGATGCTCGCCGGGACGCGGTCCAGCGTCACCCGGAAGGACTCGGTGTCGCCCGCCTGCGCGCCGAGCTGCTGGATCGACTCCTCCGGCGACTTCGGCTGGTTGTAGAAGACGAAGTACCGGTCGTCCGACAGCTTCTCGTCGGCGTCAAGGCCGAAGCAGCTGATGTCGAAGGCGAGTCCGGGCCCGGCGATCTGCACGCCCACGTACAGATCCGTGCCTGCCGTCAGATCGCTGATCCTGGCCTTGTGACCGCGTTGGAATTCCCTGGCCATACGTAACGACCGTCCCCCATCCCGACAGTGATGTGCGTGCCGCTCAGGCTAGCCGCATCCGCCGACATCCGGCCAAGTCGGTACCGACCCGGTACAGAGCGGGGCGGGGGCGGGGCGGGCGGCCCAGGGGCGGGCGGCCCGGGGGCGGGCGGAGGCCGGAGCCGGGCCGGG
>NZ_LFML01000105.1 GCF_001044425.1 Streptomyces roseus | reverse complement strand
CGGGTGCACCAGCGGCCACGGCTCTGCCTCGGGACGGTCGGGTCCCGGCTCCGGGCGTATGTCGAGCTGGACCACCGACAGCGCCCCTCGCCGCAGGGCGGTGCCCAGGCAGTCCGAGCCGGTGTCCCCGCCGCCGACGATCACGACGTGCCGGCCTTCGGCGGTGAGCGCGGGCCCGGCGTGATCACCCTCGCCGACCCGGTTGGCGCAGGTCAGGTACTCCATGGCCTGGTGGATTCCGAGCAGCTCACGGCCCGGCGCGGCCAGTTCCCGGCGTTCCTCGGCCCCCACGGCGACGACCACCGCGTCGTGGCGCCGGCGCAGCTCGGCGGCGTCCACGCGGCCGCCGATGTCGGCGTCCGTTCGGAAGACCGTGCCCTCGGCCCGCATCTGGGCGATCCGCCGCTCCAGGTGGATCTTCTCCATCTTGAAGGCGGGAATCCCGTAGCGCAGCAGACCTCCGATGCGGTCGGAGCGCTCGTAGACGACGACGGTGTGCCCGGCGCGCGTCAGCTGCTGGGCCGTGGCGAGCCCGGCCGGCCCGGAGCCGATGACGGCGACGCTCTGCCCGCTGAGCCGGCCGGGCGGGGCCGGCGGGGCGTACCCGAGCTCCCAGGCCTGGTCGGCGATGGTCTGCTCGACGTTCTTGATGGTCACCGGATCGGCGTTGATCGCGAGGACGCAGGAGTCCTCGCAGGGCGCCGGACAGAGCCGGCCGGTGAACTCAGGGAAGTTGTTCGTGGCGTGCAGCCGCTCGGCGGCGGCGCGCCAGTCGCCGTGCGCGGCGTACGCGTTCCACTCGGGGATGAGGTTGCCGAGCGGGCAGCCGCCGTGGCAGAAGGGAACGCCGCAGTCCATGCAGCGGTTCGCCTGCTCGGACACCAGGGGCAGCAGCGTCTGCCCGGCGTGCACCTCGCGCCAGTCGCCGAGCCGCTGGTCCGCGGGGCGCGGGGGGACGGCGTTGCGGGGGGTCCGGAGGAACCCGTACGGGTCGGTCATACGCCGCCTCCCTGGTCACAGGCGGACACGACGGTCAGACCAGGCTACGCCGGGTTCCGGACCTGCGCGGTGCCCGGAAATTTACGCGGGGGCCGGGGAACCGCTCCGGGCCGTCGAACCGGCGGCGCGGGCCGGCTCCGGGCCGGACGAGGAGCCGGGCGTACGGGAAGGGGGGCGGGGGGACACCCGCAAGCGGTCGGCGCCGGACGGTGGTCGACCGCCCTCGGACCCCCGGCGCACCCGCCCCTACGCGCCCCTGCCTGCCACATCCAGCGCCGCGCCCAAGTAACGCCGTACGACGTCCAGTTCGGCGGGGTCGAACTCCTCCGCCAGATCGACCAGCCCGCCGATCAGGGGGCCGAAGAAGGACCGGCCCAGCTCGACGGCCTTCGGCTCCACCCCCAGCAGGACGCGGCGCCGGTCGCGCGGGTCGCGGCTGCGCCGGACCAGGCCCAGCCGCTCCAGCCGGTCGAGGAGCGCCGTGGTACCCGCCGAGTTGAGCCGCAGGGCCTCGCCGAGCCGCCCCGGGGTGATGGCCTCCCCCGCGCGCTCCGCGTCCAGCAGCCGGATCAGGGCCCGCAGATCGGTCGGGTGCAGGCCGTTGTGCGCAGCGAACTCGGCGCCGCGCAAGTGGAGTTCCACGGTGACCGCGCGCAGGAGGTGGACCAGCCGCATGGCGGGGGTGTCGTCATCGTTCACTCGACTATTCTCTCGCTCGGCGAGATAATCGGTCAACGAGACGATATCGGGGGGCCTGCCGTGACCGAGTCCGCATCCGCATCCGCATCCGCATCGCAGGATTTCTTCGCCGCCTACGACGCGCTGCTCGCGCGCTGGCCGGCCGGCACCGCCGAGATCGACGTACCGACCCCCTACGGAACGACCCGGGTCCACGCGTACGGGCCCGCCGGGGCTCCTCCGGTGCTGCTGCTGCACGGCGGCGGCTCCACCGGCGCAGTCTGGTTCGCCAACGCCGCGGCACTCGGCACGCACCATCGGGTGCTCGCCGCCGACATCCTCGGCGACGCCGGCCGCAGCGTGCGCGCGGGCCGCCCGCTGCGCACGAGCGCCGACCTGATGGGCTGGCTGGACGCGCTCCTCGAAGGGCTCGGCGTCCGCCGCGCCGCGCTGCTGGGGCATTCGTACGGCGCCTGGATCGCCCTGACGTACGCACTGCACGCGCCGGAGCGGGTCGACCGCCTGGTGCTCCTCGACCCGACCCAGTGCTTCTCGGGCTTCCGGCCCGGGTTCCTGCTGCGCTCACTGCCCGTGCTGGCACGCCCGAGGACGGCCCGGGTGCTGGCCTACCTCGACCGCGAGACGGCGGGCACGGACACCGACCCGGACTGGAAGCGGCTCTTCGCGCTGGCGGCCTCGGAGTTCGCGGGCCGCCGGCTCGTGGTCGGCCGCCGCCCGGACGCGGCGGCCCTGCGGGCCCCGCTCCTGGTCCTGCTCGCCGGCCGCAGCGGCGCCCACGATCCGGGGAGGGTGGCGGCCCGCGCCCGCGAGGCCGTACCGCACGCCCGGATCGAGACGCTCCCGCGGCTCACCCACTACGCGCTGCCCACGGCGGCGCCGGCGGAGACGAACCGCCTGGTCCGCGAGTTCCTCGGGGCCGAGGGGGCCGACAGCACCTAAAGGTCAGGTCAGGTCAGGTCAGTCCAGGTCGAGGTGATAGGCGCCGGCGGCAGCGTCGGCGAACAGGGTGAACTGGACGCGGTGGCCCGGTTCGCCGTCACGGTCCCTCTCGCCCTCACCCTCGCAGTCGACGTCCACCTCGACGGGCGCGGCGTCCACGAGGACGTACTCCCCGTAACTCTCGAAGTCCCCGGGACCGTCCGCGACCCCGATGTGGATCGGGGTCTCGTCGGGCAGCGCTGCCAGCACCTCGCGGAGCCGGCCGGCGGTCCACACCTGCGGATTGTGATCGAACATGTCAGCCATGCGGCGACATTAAAGGGCGAAAGGTGCACGACGGTCACGGCACGCCGGACGGTTTTCCGCATCCGCGGCGGTTCGATCGCCGAAGCGTTGCGATCCGCCGGTTCTGCCCGGCGTTGCCGCCCGGCGTTCCCTGCCGGGCACGGTCAGCCGTTCAGGGTCCGCATCAGCTCCGGGGCGTACCGGTCTCCCGAGACGATCCCGTGCGGGGCGACCTCGTCGATGGCGGCCAGGTCCGCGTCCGTGATCGTCACCGCCGTGGCGGCGATGTTCTCCTCCAGGTAGCGGCGGCGCTTCGTGCCCGGGATCGGCACCGCACCCTGGCGCAGGGTCCAGGCCAGGGCCAGCTGCGAGGGGGTCACCCCCTTCTCCGCGGCGAGGCGGCGGACCTGGTCGACCACGGCCAGGTTGCGGTCGAAGTTCTCACCGAGGAAGCGGGGGTCCGTACGGCGGAAGTCGTCGGCCGCGAAATCGTCCGGGGTGGTGATCGCGCCCGACAGGAAGCCGCGGCCGAGCGGCGAGTACGCGACGAGCCCGATGCCGAGATCGCGCAGGGTGTCGAGGACGCCGTCGTACTCGATGCCGCGCTCGAAGAGGCTGTACTCGGTCTGCACGGCGGCCAGCGGATGCACGGCGTGGGCGCGGGCGATGGTGGCGGGCGCGGCCTCGCACAGGCCGATGTGGCGGACCTTGCCCGCGGCGACCAGCTCGGCCATCGCGCCGACGCTCTCCTCGATCGGAACGTTCGGGTCCACGCGATGCAGGTAGTAGAGGTCGATGTGGTCCGTACCGAGGTGGCGCAGGGAGCGGTCGGCCGAGCGGCGGATGTACTCGGGGCTCCCGTTCTGGCCACGGAGGGCGCCCTCGTCGGTGAACTCGACGCCCGTCTTGGTGGCGACGACGGCGGCGTCGCGGCGGCCGGCCAGCGCCTTGCCGAGGAGCTGCTCGTTCAGGAAGGGGCCGTAGCCCTCGGCGGTGTCGAGCAGGGTGACGCCGAGCTCCAGAGCGCGGTCGATGGTGGCCAGGGACTCGGTCTCGTCGGTGGCTCCGTAATGGGCGCTCATGCCCATCAGGCCGAGGCCTTCGGCGCCGACCTCGAGGCCCTGACCGCCCAGTGCGCGCCTCTCCATGGTGCTGCTCCTTCGTAAGTAACTAACTGGATAGTTTTACTATGCACCGCTCTCGCGCTGCATGTCAATAACCAGATAGTTACTTGCTAGGCTTCGCCTCATGGCACGGGATTCCAGCGCGACCAAGGCACGCCTGCTCGACGCGGCCTTCTCCGAATTCGCCGCGTACGGCATCGCCGGCGCGCGGGTCGACCGCATCGCCGAGGCCGCGCAGGCGAACAAGCGGCTCATCTACGTCTACTACGGGAACAAGGAGCAGCTCTTCGACGCCGTGCTCCAGCGGGCGCTGGAGACGGGCTCGGAGTCCGTCCCCTTCGACGCCGACGACCTGCCGGCGTACGCGGGGGCCGTCTTCGACCACCTCGTCGCGCAGCCGTCCCTGATGAGGCTGGTGGTGTGGAAGCAGCTGGAGCGGCCCGGCACCACGGAGGCGGAGCAGGAGTCCTACCGCGGCAAGATCGCGGTGGTGGAGGGGGCCCAGCGGGCGGGGCGCGTCGACGCCGCACTGGACCCCGCCGATGTGCTCACGCTCGTACTGGGCCTGTCCCAGGCCTGGTTCGGCGCGGTGGGCGGCCCGGCCGCGGGCGGCGCGGGCGCCGGCTGGACGTCCGAGCGGCTGGCCCGGCACCGCACGGCGGTGGTCGAGGCCGTACGCCGCATCACGTCCCCGCCCCCGAAGGCCCCCTGAGCGAGTTCCCGAGCCCAGCCTCGCCCCGGTCAGGCGAGCGGGTCCAGCCCGGCGAGGAGATGGGCGACGCCGAGGCCGGTGGTGAGGTACTCCTCGAAGAGCTTGTTGTTCAGGGCCGAGGGGGACCGTTTCCGTCGGACGGCGCCGATGGCCGTCGGCGCTTCGTGGCCGAGTTCGACGAGGGTCTGGGCGACGACCAGGCCGGAGCGGTTGTAGCCGGCGTTGCAGCGGACCAGGACCGTACGCCCGTCCTGGACGGCCCGGGCAGCGGCTTGCGCGAGCTGCCGGACTCCCGGCCCGCCCCTGGCAGGCCCCTCGGCGTGCAGAACCGGCGGCGGCCCCGCCGCACGCTGCGATGCGGGTAGGACCCGCCCGCCGCCCCGGCCCGGCCCCGGCTCGCGGGGGCGGGCCGGGGCGGCGGGG
>NZ_LFML01000104.1:7727-25673 GCF_001044425.1 Streptomyces roseus | reverse complement strand
CGTCGTTCAGGCGTCGGCGCGCCCCGTCGCGGCCCGTCCCATGGTCAGAGCCAGCTGCCGCACCCGGCGCCAGTCCATCGCGGCCGCGGCGCGCGGCACACCGGGACGGTGCCGGGGCACGCGTACGCGCAGTACGCCGGGGGCGATGCGGCAGCGCACGGGAGTGGACAGCACCAGGGCTTCGCCGTCGACACCGCAGGGGATGGCGGGCGCGTCGGCGTCGACGAGCACCTCACGGGCGGTGACGGCGGTCAAACCGCGCCCCTGGCGGCCGTGCAGCAGCAGCGCCGCCGCTTCGGCCGCGTTCGAGACCTGCACTCCGAGCATCCCGAGCTCACCGGAGTCGAGCCGCTCCCGGCGCCCGAGCCCGGCCGGATCGCCGTTCTGGTACGGGTTGTTGCTCACCAGCACGGCTTGGGGACCGTCCATGGTCAGCGCATCCGCTCGGACGCTCAGCCGCGACCCGCCGGACTGGGTCAGCAGCGCCGGCAGCATCTCCAGGATGGTGCCGGCCTTGTCGTCCCGGTAGGCCGGGCTCTGCACGACTTCCGCGTACACGCCGAACGAGGCGCTGTTGACGAAGACCCGCCCCGCGACCCCGGTAACCCCCGTGACCCCTGTGACCCCCGGGCCCCCTGTGGTCCCGTCCGCCGGCTCCCCCTCAAGGATGTAGCCGAGGTCGACGCGCAGTTCGACGCCGTCGGTCAGGGCCTCCAGACACCGGGAGGGATCCTGCCGGTCCAGGCCCAGGTCCATGGCGAAGTGGTTGCGCGTGCCCGCGCAGATCACCATGAACGGGATGTCGTGCTCCGCGGCCACGGCGGCGACCAGCGCCTGCGTACCGTCGCCGCCCGCGACCCCCAGCAGGTCGGCCCCGTCCTCGACGGCCTGCCGCGCCAGCTCGGCCACGTCCTGGCGACGGTCCGGATCCAGCAGGACCACCTCGGCGCCCAGGGCCCTGGCCCGCTCCGCCAGGCCGAACTTCTCGACCTTCCCGCCACCCGAGCGCGGATTCATGATCACGAAGGGCCGCTCGGCCCGGGCGGTGGAGCGCTCCGGCATGCCCTCGGCGTCCTCCGTGAGGGCGGCGCTGCCCGCGGCGACGGCCAGCGCCCACAGGGCGAGCGAGACCAGCACGACCCACAGCAGCCCGGCGGCCGCGTACAGGAGCAGCACCGCGAGCGGCGCCACGGCCACCAGCAGCCCGGCGAGCACCCTGATCCAGCCGGTGCGGGTGAGCATCCACCACACGCCTGCCGCCGTGAGGACCAGTCCGGCCCACCCCACGGCCATCAGCAGGAGGCTCGTGAAGCCGCCGAACAGCACCAGCACCGCGAGCGCCGCCAGGCCCGTCACCAGGGCCAGCCGCGCGGTCCAACGCCTGCTCATGGGACCTCCTCCCGCCGCTCCGCCTGACTGCCGGACCGAAGTCGGGCACCCCCTCAGGCTACGAGCGACGACCGCGCGCGGCCCGCCCACCGAGACGGCGGCGCGCCGCGCCGACCGGGCGATTGCGGCCCGGGCGGGCCCAAGCGGCCACCGCTCCCGTCCCGCCACTCCGCCGGCGGGAGCGCTGGTAGCGTGCTGCACCGGAGTGAATGCTCGTGAGCACGCCACGGAGGTCGTACAGGTGGAGGATGACGACCTGAGCGGTACGGAAGACCGCGGCGGTCTCGGCGAAGCACGCGGCGGTCTCGGCGAAGCACGTGGCGGTCTCGGCGAAGCACGCGGCGGTCTCGGCGAAGCACGTGGCGGTCTCGGCGAAGCACGCGGGGGTGCGGACTCGTGAGCACCCCGCGGCAGGACCCCCTGCGCGATCCGCGCTTCTTCGCCGACCCCTACCCCACCTACGAGCGGCTGCGCGAAGGCTGTCCGGTACAACGCGTCCCCACCGGCTCCGGCGGACGCCACGCATACCTGATCACCGGCCACGCCGAGGCCCGCGAGGCGTTCACCGACCCCCGTCTGTCCAAGGACACGGCCCGCTTCTTCGCCGGCCGGCCCTCGAACCGCGACCTGCACCCGGCGATCTGCCGCAACATGCTGGCGAGCGACCCGCCCGCGCACACCCGCCACCGGCGGGTGGCGACGCGGCTGTTCACCACCGGCCGCGTCCGGGAACTGCGCCCGTACATCACCCGGGTCGTCGACGACCTCATGAGCGCGTGGCGGCCGGGCACGGAGGTCGACCTGGTGGCGGACCTGGCGGTGCCCCTGCCGGTCACCGTCGTCTGCGAGCTGCTGGGGGTGCCGGAGTCCGACCGCGCCACGCTCGCCGGCTGGTCCCACGACCTCTTCGACGCGACCGACGACAGCCGTATCGACGCCGCCTCGCACCGGATCGGCGACCACCTGACCCACCTCGTCGACACGGCCCGCGCCACCCCCGGCGAGGGCCCGCTCCACGCCCTCGTGCGGGACTGCGAGGCGGGCGGCCTCGACCCGGACGAGACGGTCTCGCTGGCCGCCCTGCTCCTGGTGGCCGGGCACGAGACCACCACCCACCTCATCGGCAACTCCGTACTGGCCCTGCTCCGGCACCCGGAAACATTCCAGCGGCTGCGCCGGGACCCCCATCTGATCCCCGGCGCCCTGGACGAACTGCTGCGCTACGACTCCCCGGTGAGCGTGGCCACCTTCCGTCACAGCACGCAGGCCCTGCGCGTCGGCGGGGTCGACATCCCCGCGGGCTTCCCGGTGCTCATCGCCCCCGGGGCCGCCAACCGTGACCCGGCGGCGTACCCCGACCCGCACCGCCTCGACCTCGACCGCGACGCCGGCGGCCACCTCTCCTTCGGCCACGGCATCCACCGCTGCCCGGGCGCCCCCCTGGCCCGTACCGAGGCGGAAATCGCCCTCCGGGCGCTGGTGACCCGTTTCCCGGACGTCCGCCCGGCCCTCCCCGCGCACGCGCCGACCTGGCGCCGCACCCGCCTCACCCGGGGTTTGACCGCCCTCCCCCTGGTCCTCTGAACCCGGGGCCGGGGCGACGGTGGCCCGCTACCTCGGCGCCGCCGTGATGCGGACCGTGTCGTGCACGGTGACCTGGTCGATGTCGGTGGTGCGCACCGTGACGTCCAGGGTCCACACGCCGGGCATGGGGAGCCGCAGGTCGTACGCGGCCCAGTAGCCCTTCCGATCCTTGAGCCTGGCGTCGAGCGGGCCGATCCCCAGCTCTTCCCGGGTGAGCGTGAGGCGGAGTTCCGGGACGGTGGCGAGGCCGCCGTCCGCGGTGTAGACGACGGCTTCGACGGTGTTCTCGCCGACGCGGCCCGGCGTCAGCGTGATCTGCACCGTGCCCTGGTGGTTGGCCGTGCCCATGTCGAAGGGGACCGTGACCACCTTCACCTGCGGCTGCGCCGCGGAAGCCGCCGAGACCCGCTCGCCGGCGGCGCGGCCGGGCTGGGTGCCGGTGAGCACGGTGGTGATCACCAGGACCACGACACCGAGCACGGCTTCGGCGGTCACCATGCGGCGCAGGGCGCGCCGGTACGCGCCGGCGTCGAAGGCGGGCGGCTTCCTCCCGTCGCCCGGCCCCTCCCCAAAGGCGGTGCCGAGGTCCTGTCCCGCCGCGGGAGCGGGCGCCCCCACCGTCTGGGGTACCCGCACCCGCTCGGCCGCGGCGGGCACCGTCGGCGTCCGGGCGGACGGTGGCGCCTCGTGGACGAGGCGGGCGGTCCAGCGCCGGGAGAAGGACGCCGCGCACAGCACCAGGACCACCGCGGCGATCTTCACGAGGAGGACCTTGCCGTACGAGGTGGTGGACAGCGCCTCCCAGGAGCCGACTTGGCGCCAGGACTGGTACGCCCCGGTGCCGACCAGCACCGCGACGGCGCCGAAGGCCAGCGCCGAAAAACGGCCGATCGCCGCCGCCGGAACCTCCTGGCCGTCGGCGCCACGGCGCCGCAGCAGGAGCAGCAGGGTGACCAGGCCGCCCAGCCAGACCCCCATGGCCAGCAGGTGCAGGGCGGCGACGGGCACGGCGAGCGCCACCTGGGGACCGGCGGATGCGTGTTCCGCGGCGGCCCACGTGGCCGTCAGGGCCACCGCGAGCAGCGCGCCGCTCAACCGGAGGCGGGCCCCGGGGCCGGGGGCGTCCGGCCGCCGGCCCCACCGCCTGAGCAACACCGCGCCGAGCGCCAGGAGTACGAGACGTACGATCAGTGCTGCGCCGGGCCGCCCCGTGGCGGTACGGCCCAGCTGGGCCAGGTCGAACACCGAAGTCACCGGGGCCGCCGCCTCGTACGGGCCGCGCAGCAGCAACAGGGCCGTCGTGGAAGCCGTCAGCGCCGCCCACCCCACCGCCAGCGTCCTGCGTACCGGACGGACCGCTCCCGCCGCGGGCCAGCACAGCAGGACGAACGCGGCGGCGCCGAGGAGGAGGGCCAGACCGCTGTAGGCGACGTACCGGAAGACGCCGTGGAGGCGGGCGACCGCCGTGTCGTCCGGTGAGCCGGTCGCCACCACGGCGGCGGTCTCGGACGGTTGGCCGACGGAGAACACGAACGCGCCGGAGACCGGGTGGCCGTCGGCGGAGACGACCCGCCACGCCACCGTGTAGCTGCCCTCGGGCAGCTTGCCGGACAACTCCACCCGTGCGGTGTTGTCCTTGCCGTCCGCGTGCTGCGCGGGCCGCGGGTTCACGCGCTCGTTCTTCGGCGACAGGACCCGCAGCGAGTCGTCGGAGAAGCCGACCGACTCGGTGAAGGTGAGCGTGACGTACTGCGGCCCGTTCGTGAGGACGGCGCCGTCCGCGGGATCCGATCCGCTCAGACCCGCATGCGCGAAGGCCGGTCCGGCTCCGCCCAGGAGCAGGGCGAGCAGGGAGACGACCAGCACCAAGAGGGCCGACGACCGCCTCGGGGGCAGCGATCCACTGGGCATGAGGGCACGGTCTCCCGAACGGTGCGTGTCACCTGGGGCGACGGGGGCGGACTCTGGCGGGCTCGTACGGATCGAGGGACCTGGACGATAGTGCCGCCGACCCGGGAGTCCGTGTCTTTAAGCAACTTCGGCTAAAGACGGCGCGGAGAGCCCACAGGGGTGCCGCGCTGTCTGACGACGCCACCCAAGGATCGAATTTGAGCCAAACCCGCCCAGACTGATCGTTTCCTTTGCGTAATCCTGCTCTGATCGTGGCCGAAGACAACCGCATGGGGTTGCAGATCGGCCGCAGTGGGAAGGGTTGGTGCGCCAAATGGCGAGAACTAGTCGACGTCCGTCCCCGCAGTGGATCGTCACGCCCCGGCGCCGAACCGGCCCGGCCCGATCGTTCCCGAATGTGCAGCGCGTTCACGTCCTCGTATGACGCCGCGAGTCCCCGGCAGGCCGCTCATACCCCTGGCCTGGGACTTCCTTCCGACGACAGCCCGCTCGCACGTGTGGTCCGCACACCGGTGTGCGCCCCAAGGGAGGTAGGGATCCCATGAAAGTGCAGGACATCGAGCTGCCCGTACTGCGGATGCCGTACCCGGTGCGGCTGAATCCGTACCTGTCGGTTCTGCGCAAGGAGTCCGAGACGTGGGCGCGCGAGATGGGCATGCTGGCCGGTGATCAGGCGCCGTCCGCCCGGCCGATCTGGAGCCGGTCCCAGTTCCATGCGATGGCCGTCGACCAGTTGACCGCATGGACCCTCCCCGACGCCTCGCTCGCCGCGCTGCGGCTCAATCACCGGTTCAACCTCTGGGCCCTGGCCTGGGACGACTACTTCGCCTCCGCCTTCAAGCAGACGGGCGACCTCGCGGGCGCGCACGCCTTCACCGCCCGTCTCCACGACTTCCTGCCCCCGGAGCCGGACGCCTCGCTGCCCGAACCGGCCAACGCGATCGAGAGGGGCATGGCCGACCTCCAGCACCACCTGTTCCCGCCGAGACTCGCGCACTGGCGCCAGGGGCTCAACCGGGCGCTGGCACGTTACGTCGACGCCGGAGTCCAGGAACTGGTCAACAGCCGCGCCGGCCGCGTCCCCGACCTCATCGAGTACGCCCAGTTCCGCCGCGAGAGCTTCGCCGCCTACACCGCGCCCTACTCCGTCGAACTCGCCACCGGAGCACGAATACCCGAGCGGATCCGGCACAGCGGGACCGTCTGCGCCCTCCTCGACGCCTTCATGGACTACATGGGCCTGGCGAACGACATCGCCTCCTACCAGCGGGAGGTCCACGACGAGTACGACGTCAACAATCTCGTCGTCGTCCTGGAGACCTCCCTGGGCCTCACCGTCAAGGAGGCGATGCACGCCGCCGCGGACCTGGTCGGCGCCCGGCTGCGCCATTTCGAGCACCTCATACGCAACGAACTGCCCCCGCTCGTCCAGCGAGCCGGACTGGACCAGGGCGAACGGCTCCAACTGGAGGCCTGGCTGCGGGGCGCCTGGAGCTTCCTGTCCGGGCTCCACGCCTGGTACACCGGGGCGCCCCGGTACGCCCCCGGGGGCGTACCGGACTGAGGAGCCGGCGGACCGTGCCGCGCGCCAGCCCCTCGGCCCTGACGTCCGCCACGGCCCGGACGGTGGTGCGCCGGGCCGGGCGGGGGCCGTCACATGCCCAGGAACCGCCTCAGCCGCGCCCGCCACGACAGGCGGGGCACGGAATCCGGCATGCGCGGCGCGACGGGCATGCCGACGGCCGGCGGGGGCGGCGCGGGCAGCGGCGCCGTCAGGAGCTCTCGGGCCTCACGGGGCCGGGCCGCGAACTTCACGGGCAGCGCCGTCAGATGCCGGGCCCAGGTCGAGGAGCGCCAGGTGAGCTCGGACCCGGGAACGGCCAGGGTGATGTCGGGCAAGCGGGTGAGCAGGATGTCGATGCCGGTGTCCGCGATGACACGGCCGATGTCCTGGCCGGGGCATTCGTGGGCGCCGGCGCTGAAGGACAGGTGCGCGCGGTTGTGGTGCACGCGGGCCGAGGGATCCCGGCGGACCGCCTGGTCGACGTTGCCGGCGGCCAGGCCGAGCAGCAGCATGTCGCCCGCCTTGATCTCCTGCCCTCCGAGGGTGGTGTCGCCGGTGGCCCAGCGACCCGGGCACACCATCAACGGAGGCTCGTCCCAGAGCACTTGCTCCACGGCTTCGGGCAGGGTCATCTGGCCGCCGGCCAACGACCCGCGGAACCGCGGGTCGGTGACCGCCATCCGCAGCACGTTGGCCATGAGATTGGCGGTGGTCTCGTAGCCGGCGAGCAGGATCAGGCGCAGGTGGTGCTGCACCTCCTCGTCACTGAGGCCGGCCGGGTGGGCCATGAGCACGGAGGCGATGTCCGGTCCCGGCCGGGCGCGCTTCGCGGCGACGAGCTCCTTCAGGGTCTCCAGCACATAGGCGTTGCTGGCGAGCGAGGTCTCGGTGGCCTTGAAGAGGTCCCGGGCGGCGTGGACGAGCCGGGGCGCGTCCTCGTCCGCCATGCCGAGCAGACGGGTGAGGACGAGCATGGGCAGGGGTTCGGCGAACTCGCCCACCAGCTCCGTCCTGCCGTTCTCGCTGAAGTCGTCGATCAGCTGGTGTGCGAAGCGGGTGATGTGACGGCGGATCCCGCGCTGGTCGAACTGGTTGAGTCCGGCGGTGACGGCGCCGCGCAGGCGCTGGTGTTCCTCGCCGTCGGCGCACACGCAGTCGGGGCGCCAGCCGATCATCGGCACGAGCGGCGAGGTCTCGGGGTCGATCTCGCCGCTCCTCCAGCCGTGCCAGGTGCGGGGGTCGCGGGAGAACTGGGTGGAGCGGGTGGCCACGTCGCGGTTTTCGAGGTAGCCGAGTACGAGCCAGGCGCGCACGTCCCCTTCGAGCAGGACGGGCGCCACCGGCCCGTGTTCGGCTCTCAGCTTCTCGTACAGGCCCATGGGGTCGGTCTCGGCGGCGACGCCGTGCAGCCGGGTCGCTCCCCCGGCACCGGTGGCGGCGTGTGCGGCGTGGGCCGGGCAGCCCGGGGGCGGGAGGAGACCCGGTTCGGTCGTGGTGCGGTCGGAGGGCGGGACGGTCATGCGGACTCCTGGGCGGCGGCGAGGGTGCACAGGTAGCCCATCAGCGAGAGCAGGGCGTCACGGCATGACGCCCGGTCGCGCGCGTCACAGGTGACGATGGGCACGGATTCGTTGAGGTCCAGGGCGGTCCGCAGGACCGACATCGGGTGCTGTGGGGCCTCGGGGAAGGAGTTGACGGCCACGACGAAGGGGACGCGGCGGTCTTCCAGGCGGGTGATGATCTCGAAGCAGACTTCGATCCTGCGGGTGTCGACGAGGACCACGGCGCCGAGCGCGCCTTCGAAGATGCCGTTCCACAGGAACCAGAAGCGCTCCTGGCCCGGCGTTCCGAAGAGGTAGAGGATCAGCTCCTCGTTGATGCTGATGCGGCCGAAGTCCATGGCGACGGTGGTGGTCTTCTTGCCCTCGGCGCCGGGATTCTGGTCGATGCCGATGCCGGCCTGGGTCATGGTCTCTTCGGTCGTCAGGGGCGAGATCTCGCTCACCGCCCCGACCATCGTCGTCTTGCCGACGCCGAAGCCGCCGACGATCACGACCTTGACTCCCCTGGCGCCGTGCGGCAGCAGCATGTCGGTGCCGCGGGGGCCGGCGGCCGGTACCTCAGAGATTGCGTAGTCCATGGATCACCGCCTCCAGAAGGCCGAGTTCGGGGACCGCGGCGACCGGGACCGGGGCGATCGCCTCGACCCGCCCGTCCTCGACGAGCTGGGAGAGCAGGGCCGTGAGGACGCTGAACGGCAGGGTGAGATACGCGGATATCTCGGCCACCGACAGCGGGTACTGGCACATGGCGAGGATCGCCGCCTGCTCGGGCTGCATCGCGGGTTCGGGTGCGGACCTCGATGTGATGAGGGTGACCAGGTTGAAGGCCTTGGCCGACGAACCGGGGCCACCGGAGATGACGTACAGAGGAACGGGACTGCCTTCGTCCCAGGCTCCGTGGTGCTTTGACGTCACATCGCCTGCCCGACGTCATCGCGAGGGGGGCTCGTCAGGTGCTGGCCGATCCTGAACACGAGCGTACGCATGCGGTCGCCCAGCAGCCCCGCGTCCACCTCCTCATCGGCCAGGACCGCGAGGTAGGCCCCGGGTCCGGCCGCCATCAGGGAGAAGTAGCCGCCGTCGACCTCGATCCCGACCATGCGCGTCGAGCCGTCCCCGTGCGGGAACTTCTGCGCGATGGCCCGCGCCAGGCTCTGCATTCCCGAGCAGGCCGCGGCGATCGCGTCGGCGGTGTCGGTCTCCGTGTTCGCCTGACCGATGCACAGGCCGTCCGACGAGAGCGCGACGACGTGTCGCACGTAAGGGACGCTGGACGCGAGTTCCTTGAGCATCCAGTCCATGTTGGGCAGTGGCGTCACGGTTACTCATCCTCATCTGATGACTCGCGCTGGACGGAAGGGCCGGTACCCGATCTCTTCTCACCGTTGAACGCCTCCCACATCAGGCCCGGCTGCCGGCCCGCGCCGGCCGATCCGGGGGAGACGGCCGGGACAACGGGGGGTTGGGGCGCCGTGCGGACGACCGGTGTGGGGACGGGGGATTCGCGCCGGCGCTGCGGCAGCCCGTTCGTGGTCTGGCCGGCCTCGACGGGATCCCGGGTCGCCGTCGGCCTCGGACCCGGGCCGACCGTCAGCCTCGGACCCATCGCAGGGGCGGTGCGCCTCGGCACGAACGGCTGTACTCTCTGCGGCGGTTGCTCGACGGTGGTGATCAGGCGCCGCGGAACGAGCACCACGGCCCGCACTCCCCCGTACGCGGAGAGGCGCAGATCGACCTCGAGGCCGTTCTCGCGGGCCAGCCTGCTGACGACGGGCAGGCCGAGCTGCGTCGCCTCGCCCAGGTCGGCCAGCTCCAGGCTGGAGGACGCCTGGGCCATCACGCGGTCGATGCGCCGGCGGACCTCCTCGGTGAGTCCGACCCCGCGGTCCTCGATCTCGATGGCGATGCCGGACGGCACCTCGCTCGCGCTCACCTCGACCGGGGTGTGCGGGGGCGAGAAGGTGGTGGCGTTGTCGAGCAGTTCGGCGAGCAGGTGGATCAAGGGCTCCGCCCCGGGACCGGTGACGGCCACCTCCGTCACCGACTGCAGCTTCACACGGGGGTAGTCCACGATGCGGGACATGGCGCCCCGCAGGACGTCGTAGAGCGGGATCGCCTTCGACCACTGGCGGCCGGGCCGGGCGTCACCCAGCACCGCGACGCTGGCCGCCAGCCGCCCGATCAGGGCGTTGCGGTGGTCGATGGCCTGGAGGCCGTGGGAGACGACGAGGTCCGTACCGTGCAGGATCTGCATGTCACGGAGGTCCTTGGCGAGCTGGTGCACGATCGCCTGGACCCGGCGCGCGATGGCCACCATGGCCCGCTGGGAGGAGTCCCGGGTCTGCTCCTCGGCCTCCACCGCTTCCAGGAGCGTCCGCAGGGCGGCCCTGAGGGCTTCCGCGAAGTCGCCGTCGAGATGCTCCCCGAACCTGACGGCCTGCAGGATCTCGCTGGCGGGGTCGCCGTTCTTCATGCGGGCGACGGCCGCGGGGAGCAGTTCCTCGGCGAGCCACACCACGGTGGCCCGCTGATCGGACAGGCGCCCGAACAGGGCCGCTTCGCGTTGCGCGTAGTACTGCTGCACATCGGCGGTCACCCGTGCGTACCGGGCCTGCTCCGCCGCGCGCGCTCTGCGTGCCGTCTCGGCCGAGGTGACGACCGTCAGGACCACCGCGACGAGACCGCACCAGGCAACCGGCGGCCGTATCTGCGCCGGGACGAGGACCAGCGCTATGCCGCATGCCCCGGCCAGCAGGCCGGGAGGGATGAGCCATGCCGGAGCCAACGCACGTGGCGGGCCTCCGGGGGTTGAACCGGTACGAACCATCGAGGGGTCCCTAAACAGTCTGGAATGAGTGGACTGGGGGTGGTGCGGTGCGGCGGCGGGAGCGGCCGGGAGGCCGGCCGGCCGGGCGCGAGCGGCGTCATGGACGACTCCGACGGGTCGGTTCGAGCTCGCATCGGTCCTCACGCCTCCCTACGGACGGGCCTCTCCTGCGCGCGCGGCACGACACTCGGTCACTCGCTGTGAGTGCAGCGCAACACGCAGGGGAGAATAGTCAGTTCGGGTACACCATGTGACCTTGCTGGAACGGGAACGTCCGCGTTGACCGACCTGGAACCGCAATTGATCGATCCCTGTCACGACTCACACCGCCGACGCATGGAATCGACCGCATCTGGCAGGGCGGGCGGCCGCGGCTCCCTGCCCGGAGGGCGCACCGCCTCCTCGCGGGGGAGGTCCGGGCGGGGGGCCCGGCGGCGCGGGGACCGATACGGACATGTGCTCTTCCCACCGGCAGGATCGCGTGCCGCCCCAAGGCGCCGGCCGGCCGGCGCGCGAGGGCGGGCGTCCGTCGGGGTTCCGGCCGGGAGCCGTGCGCCGGCGGTCAACGCACGACCCGCGCGCGCCACCCGTTCAAGTGAGTCCCGCGCATCGCCGTTGACGGCCCCCGATCCCCTCCCGGTCGACACCCCGGGGGATCCGGGGGGACCATGGAAAGGCGCGAGCGCTCCGCCGACGCGGTCCGCCCTCCGCGCTCCCCCTCGACATCCGATGGGAGCACCCTCATGTACCGACGCACCCGACGCGCCGTGGTCGCGTCCCTGCTCGTCTCCTCGGTCGTATGTGGTGGCGCCGTCGCCCTCGCACCCGCCGCGGGCGCCCTCGCACCCTCCGCCGGCGCGGCGGCACCAGCCGCCAGCTGTACGGTCACGCCCGGGCCGAACGACACGTACGTCACGATCTCCGGCGAGGGGTTCACCGGACCTCGCAAGCTCAACGACGGCGAGAGCACCGTGGACCTGGCGATCGGTCCTGACGGCACGTTCCTCGTGAAGCGGTTCCAGAAGAACGTCGACTACACCGTCCTCGCGGTGAACGAAGACCAGAACTTCATCTTCGTGAACTGCAAGAAGGTCGGCGCGCCGCAGAACCCGAAGCCGCAGAACCCGCAGAACACGACCCCGGTCCAGCCCGGTTCCCGGCGCGACGTCGCCCAGGGCCGTGCGGCGGGAGCCCAGGCGGGCACCGCCGCGGCAGCCAAGAGCTGCGCCACGAAGCCGGTCCCGGACAAGAGCGGCGCGCAGCACAGCGACGCCTACTGGCAGGCCTGGACCCAGGCGGCCAACCGCTCCTTCAACCGGGTGTGCAACGCCGGCTGAGCGCTGCCCCGCCCTGGCGAACCCTTTCGCCTGTCCCCGCTCTTCCCCGACGGGTCCGTGCCGCCGGCCCCCTGCTGACGAATGGCCGAAATCCGACGACCGAGAGGGCAGTCGGCGGCATGCACCAAGGTCACGGCATGTGGTTTCCTGTTCCCCGTCTCGCACCGTGACGAGACGACCACGCAACGTAAGGGGATGGTGCCGTGAGCGTTCTGGACATCAAGTTGGAGCGGGCGTTCGACGTCTTCGACTCGGACCGCGACGGGCGGCTCGTGAAGTCGGACGTGATCGGCCTCTCGGATCAGCTGGCCGAGTCACGCGGCTACGCTCCGGACGCCGTGGCCGGGCTCCGGAACTCGCTGGCGGACCTGTGGGACACCGTCTTCCACCAGATGGACAAGAACGACGACGGAGCGGTCGACCGGCAGGAGTTCCGGGCGGCGTTCCGGGCGCGCATCGTCACGGACCAGAACCGGATCTGGGAACGGATCCGGAACATGAGCAACGCCTGGACCGAGCTCGGCGACCGCGACGGCGACGGCATGCTGAGCCGCGAGGAGTACACCGACCTGCTGCACGGCATGTTCCGCCTGCCCCGGGAGACCTTCGACGAGGCCTTCAACCAGCTGGACCTGGACGGTGACGGGCAGTTGAGCCGGGAGGAGATCAGCTCCGCGATGAAGGAGTACTACACGAGCGAGAACTACGCGGCGCGCGGGAACCAGTTCTTCGGCCGCCTCTGAGCGGCAGCGGGGCGCCGGGAGCGAACCCCGGCCCGCGCTCCCGTGCCCTCGCGTCCCGGTCGGCGGCCGCCGAGCCGCCGACCGGCCGCTGCCGGGCCCGCCGTACCGTCGGCTTCCGCAACCCGGCCCGGCCGGATCCGGCCGAACCCACCGCACCGTATCGCCCCGTCCCGCGCCCCCGCCCGTCGGGCGCGGGCGGAGGCCGATCTCCCACACCCACCTGGAGGACCTCTGATGGTCAATGCCGCACTGCCGGTGATCCTGCTCTGCGACCCCGATCCGCTCCGACGCGATGAGACGGCCGCGCTGGTGCAGGGCTGGTACCGGAACTCGTTCCGCGTGCTCCAGGTCGCGGGACCGGCGGAAGTGGCCCGGACGCTGACGGCGCTTGCCGACCGGAAGGTACCGGTCGCCGCCGTCCTCGCGGACGAGGCCCCCGACTCCGGCGCCGCGCACCCCGGAGTGCGCTGGCTGCCGCTGGCCGCGCACTTCGGCGCCGTGCCCGGTGCCCGCACCGAAGGGGCTCCGGGCGGCGAGAGCCCGGCCGAGCACCTCCGGGGCGCTCTCGACGACTCCCTGTGCACGTGGAGTGCCGACTGCCAGGGGGCTCTGCCCACCGCCGAGGTGCGCGGCAGCCGCTTCTCGCCCGCCGCGTACGCGGTGCGCGACTTCCTCGGGCGCAGTGGCGTCCTCTTCCGGTGGCTGCCCGAAGAGGACGTCCGCGATGCGCCGGTGACCGTACGGCTGGGCGACGGAACGGAGATGGTGGACCCCTCGCTCAGCGCGCTGGCCGAGCGGCTCGGCCTCATCCGGCCCGCCGCGCAGGACCACTACGACGTCGCGGTGATCGGCGGCGGTCCCGGCGGGCTGTCCGCGGCGGT
Organism: Streptomyces roseus; assembly: GCF_001044425.1. Classification (GTDB taxonomy): domain Bacteria; phylum Actinomycetota; class Actinomycetes; order Streptomycetales; family Streptomycetaceae; genus Streptomyces; species Streptomyces roseus. The sequence continues at coordinate 11,875 of NZ_LFML01000104.1, read as the reverse complement.
GTACGCCGCCGCCGAGGGCATGAGCGTGGTGGTGATCGAGGACGACGCGCCCGGCGGACAGGCGGGCACGACCTCGCGGATCGAGAACTACCTCGGATTTCCCGTCGGGCTCACGGGCGCCGACCTGGCCCAGCGCGCCTTGCAGCAGGCCCGGCGGGCCCGCGTCGAGTGGCAGCCCACCCGGGTGGCCAGTCGGGTGACCCCGACCGGTTCGGGCGGCCACACCGTCGATTTCGTCAAGGCCGGGACCGACGAGTCGGCCTCGGTGACCGCGGCCGCGGTCGTGGTCGCCACGGGCGTGGACTGGAACCGGCTGACGGCCCCCGGCGTCGACCGCCTCCTCAACTCCGGCGTGTACTACGGGTCCTGCCTGTCCGACGCGCCCTCGACCGCCGGGGAGGACGTGTACATGGTGGGCGCGGGCAACTCCGCCGGCCAGGCCGCCCTCTACTTCGCGCGCTACGCCCGCTCCGTGACCCTGCTCGTGCGCGGCGGCGACCTCGGCGCGTCCATGTCGAACTACCTGGTGCAGCGGATCGAGCGGACCCCGGGCCTCCAGGTCCTGCTGGGCACGGAAGTGGCGGAGTGCCTCGGCGGGTCGACGCTCACCGGGCTGAAGCTGCGGGACCGCCGGGGCGGGGAGCGCACCGTTGCCGCGCACTGCCTGTACGTCCTGATCGGCGGGCGCCCGTCCACCCAGTGGCTCGGCGACACGCTGGCGCTCGACGACCGCGGCTACGTCCTGACCGGCAGCGGCGGAGCCGCCCCGGACGCGCTGCCGATGGAGACGAGCCTGCCCGGGGTGTTCGCCGTGGGCGACGTACGCTCCGGTTCGGTCAAGCGGGTCGGGGCCGCGGTGGGCGAAGGGGCCGCGGTGGCACAGTCGTTGGTCGAGTACCGGCGGCGCCATCCGGAGCGTTTCCAGGACGCGCGCGTGTCCTGCGGGTTCTGACCCGGGCGCCGGGTCTGCCGTCGGCGCCGGGCGCTCGCCGCCGGGCCCGGCGCCCGCTCAGACGGTGGCGGTGTCGATGACGAAGCGGTAGCGGACGTCGCTGGCGAGGACGCGCTCGTAGGCCTCGTTGATCTCGTCCGCCCCGATCGTCTCGATGTCCGCCACCACCCCGTGCTCGGCGCAGAAGTCCAGCATCTCCTGGGTCTCGGGGATGCCGCCGATGCCCGAGCTGCTCATGCTCCGCCGGAGGCCGAACAAGGACTGCATGTCGACCTCCGCCGCCTCCTCCGGCATGCCGAGGTTGACCATGGCCCCGTCCGTGCGCAGCAGCGAGAAGTACGCGCCGAAGTCGAGCGGGGCGGAGACCGTGTTGAGGATGAGGTCGAGGCTGCCGGCGAGGTCCGTGAACGTGGCCGGGTCGGCGGTGGCGTGGTAGTGATCGGCGCCCATCCGCAGGCCGTCGTCCTTCTTGCGCAGGCTCTGGGAGAGCACGGTGACCTCGGCCCCCAGTGCGTGAGCGATCTTCACGCCCATGTGGCCGAGCCCGCCGAGCCCCACGACGGCGACCGACCTGCCGGGTCCGGCGTTCCAGTGCCGCAGCGGCGAGTACGTGGTGATCCCCGCGCACAGCAGCGGGGCGGCGGCGTCCAGCGGCAGGGCGTCGGGGATGCGCACCACGAAGTCCTCGTCGACGACGATCTTCTGCGCGTAGCCCCCGTACGTGGGCTGCCCGTCCTTGCCGACGGAGTTGTACGTCCAGACGGGGCCGTCGCTGCAGTACTGCTGCAGTCCCGCGCGGCAGTTCACGCACACCCGGCAGGAGTCGACCATGCAGCCGACGCCGACCCGGTCACCGATCGCGTACTTCGTCACCCCGGAACCGGTTTCGGCCACGACGCCCGCGATCTCGTGCCCGGGGACCATCGGGAAGATCGCCTTGCCCCAGCCCTCACGGACCTGGTGGATGTCGGAGTGGCAGATGCCGACGAAGGCGATGTCGATCAGTACGTCCTTCTCGCCGACGGCGCGGCGGGAGACGGTCGTACGCTCCAGCGGTGCCTTGGCGGCGGGTGCGGCCCAGGCGGCAACGGTGGTCATGGGAGTACGTCCCCTTTCCCAGGGCCCCCCAGGATCCGGTTGCGGCGTGACCGGCCGTGAGCCGGCGTGGTCCGCTCCTCCCCCATTGTCGGTGCCCGGCCCGCCGTTGTCGCCCGCGCGGCCGCCGGGGACACGGGAGCCGGGCAGCGAACCGGGCCGTACGCGGCTCAGTCCGGGGGCGGCAACGGCGTGCGCAGGGCGCTGCCACCCCGGTCCCAGGCCTCCCCGATGTACGTCGCGAGCCGGTCCTCCAGCAGGACGGTCGCGGCGCACCCGAAGGCGATGTCTTCTTCCAGCTGCGGCTCGTCCGCGAGCAGGCCGCCGATGACCTCGTGGCGTACGACCTGCTCGTGGACGGCGTCGGCCTCCACGTGCTCGGCGTAGAAGTGCTCGGCCGCGGGTCCGGCGCCGCAGCGCCGCATGGCCTTGGCCAGGCGCCTGGACCCGGGTGACGAGGTGACCTCGACACACGCGAAATGGCCGACGAGGGCGCCCCGCCGGGACCGGTGCAGGCCGAAGAGGGACATCAGGTTCACGGTCGCGAGCAGCGGCGCCGGCGCCCGGTCCAGGTAGCGTCCGTACGCGGGGTCCAGGCCGAGGTCGGTCATGAGGTCCGCGAACAGCTGCGCGTGGACGCGGTCGGCGCGGCCGGCGCCGAACTCGTCGTACTCGATGGCGACCATGGCCGCCTTGGCCCGGCCGGTGAGCCTCGGGATCACCCAGGCGTGCGGGTCGGCCTCCTTGAGGTGGTAGACCGAGCGCAGGGCCGCGTACTCCCGCAGCTGCCAGAGCTCGCCGCGGGTTTCGAGGCGGTGGCTGAGGCTGTCGGAGAGGTCGACGGGCTCCACGAGCAGCGGCGCGAAGGCCTCCTCGACCGTTCGGGGAACGTCCGGCAGGTCGGTGCGCAGGGCGTGCAGGAAACGGGTCTCCAGGGCTTGGCGCAGCCGCAGCAGGTCGGGATCCCATTCGCGCTCGTCGTCCACGCCGTCGAAGCCGCGGTAGTGCAGCTCGTAGAGGAGGTGGAGCGCGAGCTGGAGGTCCTCCCCCCACGGATCGGCCATCAGTACGGAGGCCGCCGTGTACGCGGGCGGGGCGCCGGAGCGCAGCGCCGCGGCCACGGCAGCGGAGAGCTCGCCCCGTGCCTCGACGAGGGGCGGTCCCTGCGGCTTGGCCGGGACCGGGCGGGCAGAGGGGGGCGCCGGGGCCGCGGACGCAACCGGGGCGCGGCGGTCAGTGGTGCCGGGCACGGATCACCACCAGCTCTTCCCATTCCTCGGCCTCGGCGGCCAGGCCCCGGCGCTCCAGCCAGGACCGCCGCGAGCGCAGTACGGGCCCCCACGCCACGGTCGCCCTCGCCGTGACCTGGGCCTCCAGGCCCTCGCCGGCCAGCCGTCGGAGGGTCTCCTCGGTGCCGCACATCCCCGAGTGCACCATGAGCAGGACGCCGCCGGGCCGCAGCAGCCGGGGGGCTCCGGCGCAGAGCCGGTCGATGACCGCGCGCCCGTCCGGGCCGGCGTCCCAGGCCCGCTCCGGCCCGCGTGACGGCAGTCGCTCGCCCGGAGCGGGGACGTACGGCGGGTTGGACAGCACCAGGTCGTACCGGCGACCGCCGGCACGTGCCGCGAAGTCGCCGTGGACGACGCGCAGGGGGAGCCTGCGCCGCAGGGCGTTCAGACGGGCGGTGACCACGGCGGGCCAGGAAACGTCCACCGCCGTCACGCGGGCGCCGGTGCCGGCGGCCTGCAGGGCGAGCCCGCCCGTGCCCGTGCCGATCTCCAGTACTTCGGAGCCCGGGCCGAGGTCCTCGTGGGCGAGCGCTTGCGCCAGGAGTGCCGTATCGGCCTGCGGCCGGTACACGCCCGGCAGGGCGATCAGTCCGACGGGCAGGGCGCCCGGGCTCACAGCCGTAGGGGTCACGCAGGCCTCCTGTATCGCGAGCGGTCCGCGACGGGCGGGCCGCGGCCATGGTCGACAGGCTGCGGCTGCCCCCTTCGGGGCGGTCCAGACACCATGCGGCCGATCTTCAGAGGATCAGACAGAAAATGCGAAACTACTACGTATCAACACATGCCGGGCATGGACCGCCGCCGCACACAGG
>NZ_LFML01000104.1:0-7476 GCF_001044425.1 Streptomyces roseus | reverse complement strand
CAAGCGCTCGCCCACGAGGACCTCGGCCCGGGCTCCGAAGTACTGGAGATCGGCACGGGCACGGGCGGGCTCGCCCTGCAGGCCGCCGTCACCGGGCGCGCCGCTTCTCCACCTCGCTCCACTCCCGGGTGTCGCGCGGCTCCACGTACGGCTCGTCGTCCTCGGGCAGTCCGCCGACGATGGCGCGCTCGCGGCTCATCTCGGCGTCGAACTCCAGGCCGAGCAGGATGGCGAGATTGGTGATCCACAACCAGATCAGGAAGACGATGACGCCGGCCAGGGTGCCGTACGTCTTGTTGTAGGAACCGAAGTTGGCCACGTACAGGGCGAAGCCGGCGGAGGCGGCCATCCAGATCACCAGCGCCAGGAAACTGCCCGGGGTGACCCAGCGGAAGCCGCGTCCCCGGGCGTTCGGGGCGGCCCAGTAGAGCACCGCGATCATGACGGTGACCAGCAGCACCAGCACCGGCCACTTCGCGATCGACCACACGGTGACGGCGGTCTCGCCGAGCCCCAGGGCGTCCCCCGCACGCCGGGCGAGACTGCCGGTGAACACCACGATGAGGGCGCTCGCCGTCGCCATGACCATCAGCCCGACGGTGAGGGCCAGCCGCAGAGGCAGCACCTTCCACACGGGCCGGCCCTCCGGCACGTCGTAGACGGCGTTGGACGACCGGATGAACGCCGCGATGTATCCGGAGGCGGACCACACCGCCGCGATCAGGCCCACGACCGCCAGCACGGACCCGGCCCCCGTACCGCCCTGGAGCTGGCGGACCGCGCCGGAGACGATGTCCCGCGCGGCGCCGGGGGTCAGCCGCTGGAGGTTGTCGAGGACGGACTGGGTGGCGGACTCGCCGGCGACCCCGAGCAGGGAGACCAGGACCAGGAGTGCGGGGAACAGCGACAGGACGCTGTAGTAGGTCAGCGCCGCGGCGCGGTCGGCCAGTTCGTCGTCCTGGAACTCCTTGAACGTCCGTTTCAGTACGGCCGACCATGACTTCTTGGGGAGCTCCGTGGGCTCGTCGGGCGCGTTGCGCTCCACTTCGGGGCCGGGGCCGGGGGTCGGAGCGGGCCCCTCCTCGGATCCGGGCCGACGGGCGTCCGTGCGCTTGTCCCTGTCCGAGGGAGCGGGGTTGTCCTTCATGCCAGGCGACTGTCCTGTCCCGCCCAGGGCAAACATCCCCGGTCGGGTCCGGCGCAGGCGCCGGTGGTTCGAGAAGGCGAGCCGCCCGCCGCTAACGACCCACGTCGACCCGGAAGGAGAGCCGGCCGCCCACGGTCCGGAGGGAGGCGCTCTGAAGGGCCGGGGCTTTGTACGACGGCACCCGCTCGATCAGGACGGGGCAGCCGTCCTCGCGGTCGAGGCAGCTTCCGGATGCGGCCCCGAAGGTGTCGACCCGGGCGGTGCCCGCATGCTGCTTCATCCACTGCTCGGCCAGAGAGACCTGGTCGGCGCAGTGATCGGCGCACGGGTCGGGCCACGTGTACGTCACTTGTACCCGGTTCTGGCCGATGCGGGTCGTGCTCTGCCGGGAGAAGCCCGCGGGGGCGGTCAGGGCTTCGGCCACGCGCCGGTTGGCCTTGTACGCGCTGTCGTCGCGGGCCTCCTGGTACAGCAGGTAGCCGGAATCCGCGGCCAGCGCGATCACCAGTGCCGACGCGCACAGCTTGGCCCGCCGTGAGAAGCGTCGGCGCGGTGCGGGCCCCGGCGACGCTGCCGAGCGCCGGACGGCGGGCCCCGCCGCGGCCTGCGGCACGGACGGGCTCCCCGCCGGCATCGTGGGAAGTCTGAACTCAACGGGGCCCAAAGCTCCTGGCGATTGCGTCGGCGTCGGCGTTCTCGTCGGCGCTGGCGGCGACGTCGCGACGAGGCTCAGCTGAGCCTGTAGCCGTGCCATGCTCAGGCGCTCGGTCGGATCCTTCTGCAGCAGCCCGTCGAGTACGGGGCCGAGCACCCCCGCCCGCACGGCCGGGATCGGCGGCTCCGTCGCGACGGCGACCAGGACCGCGCTCGGGGCCGTCCCGGCGAACGGGGCGCGGCCCTCCACCGCGGCGTACAGCGTGGCGCCCAGGGACCAGAGGTCGGACTCGGCCGTCGCGGGCATCCCCCGGACCTGCTCGGGTGCCATGAACGCGGGCGTGCCCATGATCATGCCGGTGGCGGTGAGGGTCGCGTCTCCCTCGAGGGCGGCGATGCCGAAGTCGGTCAGGACCACCCGGTCCCCTTCGAGGAGGATGTTGGCGGGCTTGATGTCCCGGTGGGTGATTCCCCTCAGGTGCGCGGCCCCGAGCGCAGCCGCCACCTGCCGCCCGATGTCGACGGTCCGCTCGGGCGTGAGCGGGCCGTCCGCCTCGATGAGGTCGGCCAGGGAGCCGCCGTCCACCAGCTCCATGACGATCCAGGGCCGTCCGTCGGGGCCGGATATACGGTCGTGGACGGTGATGATCCCCGGATGCTTCAGCCGGGCGGCGGCGCGGGCTTCGCGGTCGAGACGGGCGATCCAGTCGCGCCGTTCGGCCTCACCCAGATGCTCGGGCAGCCGCAACTCCTTGACGGCGACGTCCCGTTCCAGGCGCTCGTCGTGGGCCCGCCAGACGGCTCCCATACCGCCTTGGCCGAGCAGTCGGCTCAACCGGTAGCGGCCCGCGAGGAGTTGCCCGTGATCGTCGTCCACGTACGAAATATAGCCGGGCCGCCCGCGCCGGGCCCTGCGCCCCGAACCCCGCCGTTCGACTGCGGCCCGCGCTTCCGAGTCAGCCGGTCACGCCCCCTGGGTGCGGCGTGGGGTCGGTCGTGTTCCTTCACTCGATCGTCTACAGTGCAGTAGACCGTCTACTTGACTGTAGTCGCCGAGGGGCCCTCCTCCGGGGCGCCCCTCCCTGTCCGCATCAGTGAGAGAGGCCGGCCCACACCCATGGCCATGCCCGCTTCCGCCTCCGCCGCGCTCGCGGTGAACCTCCTCGACGCCCACTCGCTCCTCGCGACCTTCGGCGTCATCGGCATCGCGGTGGTGATGTTCGCCGAGACCGGACTCCTGGTCGGGTTCTTCCTGCCCGGCGACTCGCTCCTGTTCACCGCGGGCCTGCTGTGCGCGGGGACGGCCGGCAGCGCGAGCCTGTCCCTGCCCGCGGTACTGGCCGCCTCCGTGGTCGGCGCGCTGGCCGGCGCGCAGTGCGGCTACCTCATCGGCCGCCGGGCCGGCCCCGCCCTGCTGGCCCGCGCCCGCTCCAGGAAACTCCACGAGGGTGCCGCCCGGGCCGAGGAGTTCCTGGCGAAGTACGGGCACGCCAAGGCCATCACCCTGGCCCGGTTCGTCCCCGTGGTCCGCACCGTCCTCAACCCCCTCGCCGGAGCCCTGAACATCCCCGCCCGCGTCTTCACCCTCTGGCAGATCGCCGGCGGCCTGCTGTGGACGGTGGGACTGGTCCTGGCCGGCTACGCCCTCGGCTCCTCCATCCCCAGCGTCGACACCTACCTCCTGCCCCTCGTCGCCCTGATCATCGCGGTCTCCCTGCTGCCCGTGGCGATCGAAGTCCTCCGCTCCCGCCGCAGCCGCAAGCACCAGAACGGAACAGCGCAATGACCCCCGCCTACAACGGATCAGGCATCGACGGCACCGCCTACACCGACGTCAACGACCTCGCCCACCACACCCCGGCCTGGCTCAACAACCTCATCTCCGCCTGGTCCCTCTACGGGCTGACGGTGTTCGCCGTACTGATGCTGGCGGCGTGGTGGCAGGCCCGCCGCAGCGGCTCCCCCTCCGCCGTCACCGCCCTGGCCGTACCCCTGATCACCCTCGCCGGCTTCGCCGCCGATCTGCTGCTCAAGCTCGTGGTCCGCGAGGACCGGCCCTGCCAGAGCCTGCACGTCACCGTCCTGGAAACCTGCCCCGCCCCCGGCGACTGGTCCTTCCCCAGCAACCACGCCGCCATCGCCTCCGCCGCAGCCGTCGCCCTGCTCTTCGTCTCGCGTCGGCTGGGCACCATCGCCCTGATCGCAGCCCTGCTCATGGCCGCCTCCCGCGTCTGGGTCGGCGTCCACTACCCCCACGACGTCCTCGCCGGACTCGCCGTCGGCGCCCTCGTCGCCGCCACCTGCACCCGAGCCGTCCAGCGCAGGCAGGACGCCCTCGCCGACCGACTCCACCACAGCCCCCTGCGCCCCCTGCTCACCACCCCGTGAGCCCCGGCCGTCCGGTCGAACCCGCGCGACCCGATGAGGCCGACACGCACGGCGGGGCGGGGAGCCATTACCCTGTCTACAACCAAGTAGTCGATCTGCACCGCCGTACGCAGCGCACCGGTCAAGGGGGATCCATGGCAGACGAGGGCGATCGACGGCCGGCCGGCGAGCTGGAATCCAGCGTGCTCGCCGCACTGTGGGCGGCCGGGACGCCGCTATCGGCAGCGCAGGTGAGAACGGCGATACCCCAGGATCTGGCTCGCACCACCGTGGCCACCCTCCTCGGGCGCCTGTGCGAGAAGGGCCTGGTGGGGCGCCGCCCCGGCGGCCGCGGGTTCGTCTACTTCGCCGTGCAGGACACCCACGGGCTGGCCGCCCGGCGCATGCACCGCGAGCTCGACGGGGGCAGCGACCGGAGCATGGTCCTGGCCCGGTTCGTCGAGGGACTCGCTCCGCACGACGAAGCCGAACTGCGGCGGCTCCTGCAGGAGGACCACCCGTGATCATGCTCTTGGTGGTTCCTCTCGTGCTGCCCTGGCTCCTGCCGCCACTGGCACGGCGGACCGCCGAGAGGGTGCGACCGGATATCGCCCTGTGGGCCATCGCCGCCGGCGCGGCCGTACTCGCCCTCGGCGTCGTCACCTGCCTGGGCGCGCTGCTCCTTCCGCTCGCCCTCCGCCTGCCCGTACTCGCCGCATTCGCCCACCTGCTCCACCCCCTCCAAGCGGGCCCGGCGGCGCTCGTGGCCACCATCTCGACGCTGGCGGGCGGCGCGCTCGCCGTGGCGGCGAGCGCCGCGGCACGCGGCGTCACGGCGGAGGTGGCGCGCCTGCGCGCGGCCCGGGACCTCGTGGCCGGGATTCCCGAGGCCGGAGGACTGTGCGTACTCGACGACGACCGGCCCGACGCGTTCGCCCTGCCGGGAGGAACGCCCCGCACGGGTCGGATCGTGGTGACCGCGGGCATGCTCCGGGCCCTCGACCCGCGCGAGCGCGAAGCGCTGCTGGAGCACGAGCGCGCCCACTTGGCCGGCCACCACCACGTGTTCCTGGCCGTCGCACAGCTCGCCGGATGGTGCCATCCGGCGCTGGCCTCGGCCCTTCCCGTCGTCTCCCTCGCCGCCGAGCGCGCGGCGGACGAAGCCGCCGCCCGCGCCTGCGGGGACAGGCGGCTGACCGCACGCGCCATCGGGCGGGCCGCCCTGGCCTCGACGGCATGCCGCAGCGGGCTGCACGTCCCGGCGGTCGCGGCCCGGGGAACCACCGGCCCGGTACCGGCGCGGGTCAAAGCACTGTTCGCGCAGGCTCCGGTGCGGCGCTGCGTACCCGCCCTGCTGGCCCTCACCCTGCTGTGCGGGGCGGCGGGCGCCTCGTCCCTCGGCGGCGCCCTCTGGCTGCACCGCGGCGTGGAAGTCGCACAGGGCGAGCACCCCGCCGAATAACCCCGAACCCCCCGTCCGGAGCTCGGCGGAGTCGCTGCTCCCGCGCAGGGCCGGGCCGGTCCACGCCCTCGGGGCGGTGGCGTCTCCCGCCCCGATGCAGTGCCGTTTCCGCGGTGAAGCACGTCACTCACCCGGGTGAGTCCCGGCGCCGGACCCTGTTGCCCGGCGGGTTCGAAGCGCTACAACCCGGATGGAGATCCGCACCGCTCACTCCCCGCGCCACCTCAGGTCAGGAGAACGCCGTGGATGAACTGCTGCGCTTTACGGTCATCCGGCCGGCCGAGACGGTCGAGGGCCGTTTCCGGATCAAGCACTCCACCCCGCCGAACACCGCGGGCGCCACGAGCGCCGCAGGCGGTCAGCTTCCTCCCGAGCACCCCGGCACCCTGGACGAGATCCTGGGGCGGACCGCGCTCAAAGCCGCCCACCTGGCCTTCAACACGGCCCTCGGGGACGGCCCCGACTACACCTGCGCCGCGATCTCGTCCGCCGCCGAGCAGAAGTACGGCAAGAAACCGGCGCAGTTGGTCACCACGAACGAGTGGAAGCAGGACCTGGTCACCCTCGCGGACGCCGCGATCGAGATCCTCCGGGCCGGCCACGACAAGCCGTCGAGCGGCCCCCGCCTGCTCCTGATCCTGCAAGGGATCGACCTGGTCCAGCGGTCCGCCGGTGCGACCACCGGCACGTTCCGCAGGCGCCCGGTGGAGATCGCACCGCCGCCACCGCCCCAGGGAGCGGCGCCGGCCGAGAAGGGCACCGCCCGTACCGGCGGCGGTACCGCGGCCACCGCCGGGCGCCGCCAGAGCCCGCCCCGGCCGGGCCTGTACGCGAGCCGGGGCATGGCCATCGAGGTCACCTCGGACCCCGAGCCGGAACCCGGCACGGACGGCGATGGCGGCGGCTACGAGAAACCTCCCACGGGGAGCCTTCCGTTCGGCAAGCCGGGAGTGCTGCGCCCCATCGGCGTGGGTGACCTGATCGTGGTCCGCGAGCACATCCTGCGCTACCAGGGCGGCGAACTCTCCCACATCGAGAACGTGTTGAAGTCCGAGCTCCGCGAGCGCGAGACCCGGCGCTTCGAGCGCTCCGAGGACACCTACTCGACCGAGACGGAGACCTCCAAGGAAGAGGAGCGCGACACCCAGACCACCGACCGGTTCTCCCTCCAGCGCGAGGCGAGCAGCGTCGTCAAGGAGGACTCCAGCCTCAAGGCCGGCCTCAACGTGACGGCGCGGTACGGCTTCAGCGTCGAGGTCAAGGCCGATGTGGCGGTGGCACAGGACCGGAGCGAGGAGACCTCCCTCAAGCAGGCCTCCACGGTCTCGCGCGACGTCACCAGCCGCGCCGCGTCCAGGCTCTCCGAGAAGACCAAGCAGGCACACATCCGCAAGACCATCGCGGAGTTCGAGGAGTTCAACAAGCACGCCTTCGACAACAAGCCCGGAGCGGCCGGCATCGGCGGCGCGAACATCAGCGGCCTCTACCAGTGGGTCAACCGGGTCACCCGCGCCCAGATGTACAACTACGGCAGCCGGCTCCTGTTCGACACCGTCGTCCCCGAACCCGCCGCCTTCCTCGTCGACGCGGTGCAGCGGCAGGGCCAGTCGACCCTCGTCGCGGAACTCCCCCCGCCGCTGACGGAGGCCGCGAACGACGTGACCGAGGGAAGCTACCGGACGATCGGCAAGCGGTACCGGGCCACCGCGCTGGAACCGGCACCCGGCGACTGGGCGGACGTCGGCAAGGCGCTCGAAGGGGCCCGCGGTGCGGAAGTAGTCGACGGCGCGGTCGCTGAACAGCTTCATCCCGACGAGACGGACGTACGCGTCCGCCAGCTCGCGGC
>NZ_LFML01000103.1 GCF_001044425.1 Streptomyces roseus | reverse complement strand
CATCGATCCTCACGTACAGTGCAGTCGCGAGGGTCTCCAGGTTTGTCGTCACAAACGAACCAACGAGACCCTCGCTTCATGCGCCCAAAGGACTTCGGACTTACTCGTCTAGGCCGGCGGACCCGCGCCGGCATGGCGGCCCCGGCGGACGGTCTCAGCCGCGGTACAGGGCCTCGATCTCGTCCGCGAAGTCCTTCGCCACCACATTCCGCTTGAGCTTCAGCGAAGGCGTGATGTGACCCGACTCCTCCGTGAACTGGGAGGGCAGAATGCGGAATTTCCGCACCGATTCCGCCTTGGAAACCGCCGCGTTGCCGTCGTCCACGGCCCGCTGGACGGCGGCGATGAGGTCCGCGTCCTCGCGCAGCTCCGCCGCGGTGACCCCGGCCGGCTTGCCGTGCTCGGCCGCCCAGCGGCCCAGGAACTCCTCGTCGATGGTGACCAGCGCGGCCACGAACGGCCTCGCGTCGCCGACCACCATGCACTCCGCGACCAGCGCGTGCGCCCGGATCCGGTCCTCGATCACCGCGGGGGCCACGTTCTTGCCGCCCGCCGTGACGATGAGCTCCTTCTTGCGCCCGGTGATCGCGAGGTAGCCGTCCTCGTCGAGGGTGCCGACGTCGCCCGTGTGGAACCAGCCGTCGGTCAGCGACTCGGCGGTCGCCGTCTCGTTCTTCCAGTACTCCTTGAAGATGTGCTCGCCGTGCAGCAGCACCTCGCCGTCGTCGGCGATGCGCACCACGGAGCCCGGCAGCGGCTGGCCGACCGTACCGATCTTCGTACGGTCCCACGGGTTGAAGGCGGTGGCGGCGCAGGACTCCGTCAGGCCGTAGCCCTCCAGGACCGTGAAGCCGATGCCGCGGAAGAAGTGGCCGAGCCGCTCGCCCAGCGGGGCGCCGCCGGAGATCGCGTACTCGCCGCGCCCGCCGAGGACCGTGTGCAGCTTGCTGTAGACCAGCTTCGAGAACAGCTTGTGCTTCAGCTTCAGGCCGAAGGAGGGGCCGCCGGGGGCGTCCAGCGCGCGGCTGTACGCGATCGCCGTCTCGGCCGCCGCGTCGAAGATCTTGCCCTTGCCCTCGGCCTGGGCCTTGGCGCGCGCCGAGTTGTAGACCTTCTCGAAGACGCGCGGCACGCCGAGGATCAGCGTGGGGCGGAAGGACTGCAGCTCGTCGGTGAGGTTCTTGATGTCCGGTACGCAGCCCAGGCGGATCGGCGCGAGGACGGCCGCCACCTCCACCAGGCGCCCGAAGACGTGCGCGGCGGGCAGGAAGAGCAGCACGGAGCACTCGCCGGTGCGGAACAGCGGGCTCAGGCGCTCCACCACGTTGCCGCACTCGGCGAAGAAGTTGCGGTGGGTCAGCACGCAGCCCTTGGGGCGGCCGGTGGTGCCCGAGGTGTAGACGATGGTCGCCGGGTCGTCGGCGTTCGCGAGCGAGCTGCGCTCGTCGACCTCGGCGTCGCCGACGCCGCTGCCCGCGGCGTTCAGCGCCGCGAGCGCGCCCTGCTCGATCTCCCAGACCTGGCGCAGCTCCGGGAGCCGGTCGCGCAGGGAGGCCACGGCCGCGCTGTGCGCCGGGCTCTCGACGATCACCGCGACGGCCCCGGAGTCGCCGAGGATCCACTGGATCTGCTCGGGCGAGCTGGTCTCGTACACGGGGACGGTGACGCCGCCCGCGCTCCAGATCGCGAAGTCGAGCAGGACCCACTCGTAGCGGGTGCGGGAGATCAGCGCGACGCGGTCGCCCGGCCGGATACCGGACGCGATCAGGCCCTTGGCGGCGGCGCGGACCTCGGCGAGGAACGCGGTCGCCGTCACGTCCTGCCAGCCGCCGTCGACCTTGCGGCCCATGACTGCGGTGTCGGGATGCTGAGCGGCGTTGCGGCGGATGAGATCCGTCAGGTTCCCGTCCGACGGGACCTCGTACAGGGCCGGAAGGCTGAACTCGCGCAAGACTGCTGCTCCTCTGGGCGCCATCGCCACCATGTGGACCGACCGGACGTTACCCACCGGTAGTGGGTTCCGGATAGAGGGAACCGGCCAGATGTTCCGTGCGTCACATGACGCGGCCGTGCCATGCCGACAGTAGTCGACCCCGTCGACGACTCGGAAGTAACCGCAGGTAGGCAGCCTGTGAAGGTTCCTCTACCCGCTGCCCCCAAGCCCCCCTAGGGTGGGGCGCATGGGTGGCAGGAAGAGCAGCACGAGAGTCCACGTCGTCAGCGACGTCCACGGCAACGCCGAGGCGCTCGCCCGGGCCGGGGACGGCGCCGACGCGCTGATCTGCCTCGGTGACCTCGTGCTCTTCCTCGACTACGCCGACCACTCGCGCGGCATCTTCCCCGACCTGTTCGGCGTCGAGAACGCCGACCGCATCGTCGAGCTGCGCACCGCGCGCCGCTTCGAGGAGGCGCGCGACCTCGGGCGCCGACTGTGGGCCGGGCTGGACCGGGAGCGGCTGATCGAGGGCGCGGTGCGCCGCCAGTACGCCGAGATGTTCGCCGCGTTCCCACAGCCCACGTACGCCACCTACGGCAATGTCGACATCCCGGGTCTGTGGAGCGAGTACGCCGGTCCCGGCACCACCGTCCTCGACGGGCAGCGCGTGGAGATCGGCGGCCGCGTCTTCGGCTTCGTCGGCGGCGGCCTGCCGTCCCCGATGCGCACCCCGTACGAGGTGGACGAGGAGGAGTACGCCGCCAAGGTCGAGGCGCTCGGCGAGGTGGATGTGCTGTGCTCGCACATCCCGCCGGAGGTGCCGGAGCTCTGCTACGACACGGTCGCGCGCCGCTTCGAGCGCGGCAGCGAGGCCCTGCTCGCGGCGATCCGGCGGACCCGGCCGCGCTACGCGCTGTTCGGGCACGTCCACCAGCCGCTGGCCCGGCGGATGCGGATCGGCGGCACGGAGTGCGTGAACGTCGGGCACTTCGCCGCCACGGGAAGGCCGTGGGCCCTGGAGTGGTGACCTCCGCACGCACGGTAGCCTGCACGCGGCGGCCGCAGGCCGCACACTTCCTCGAAAACTCCCTGGAGGGGCGACCGCCATGGCCGAACACACCAGCTCGAGCATCACGATCGAGGCGGCGCCGGCCGACGTGATGGCCGTGATCGCCGACTTCGCGCGCTACCCCGAGTGGACCGGCGAGGTGAAGGAGGCCGAGGTGCTGGCCACCGACGCCGAGGGCCGCGCCCAGAAGGTCCGGCTGCTGCTCGACGCCGGCGCGATCAAGGACGACCACACCCTCGCCTACAGCTGGAAGGGCGCCGACGAGGTCAGCTGGACCCTGGACAAGTCGCAGATGCTGCGCCAGCTCGACGGCTCCTACCGGCTCGCCCCGCTGGACGGCGGCAAGCGCACCGAGGTCACCTACCAGCTGACCGTGGACGTCAAGATCCCCATGCTCGGCATGATCAAGCGCAAGGCGGAGAAGGTCATCATCGACCGCGCCCTGGCGGGCCTGAAGAAGCGCGTCGAGTCGGCCTGATCGATGCGCATCCTGCTCGTCACCGGCCCCGGAGGGGCAGGGCGGACCACGGTGGCCGCCGCCACCGCCCTCACCGCCGCCGGGAACGGCGCGCGGGTGCTGCTGCTCAGCGGCGACCCCGCCGATCCCCTCGCGGCCCTGGTCGGGGAGGCGGCGGCGGAGCCCGTCGAAGCCGCGCCCGGGCTGGCCGCCGTACCGGCCGCCGCCGGGGTGCTCGTGGCCCGCGTGGACTGCGGCGAGGAGTTCCGCGCGGAGCTCGTCGCCCTCCAGGAGCGCGGATCCGCGCTCCTCGGCATGGTCGGCGCCCGGCCGCTGGGGGCCGAGGAGCTCACCGAACTGCCCGGCGCCGAGCAGTTCGCCCTGCTGCGCGCGCTGCGGCGGGCCGCCGCGGCCCCCGGCATCGACCTCGTCGTCGTC
Organism: Streptomyces roseus; assembly: GCF_001044425.1. GTDB lineage: Bacteria > Actinomycetota > Actinomycetes > Streptomycetales > Streptomycetaceae > Streptomyces > Streptomyces roseus. The sequence goes on along the minus strand of NZ_LFML01000103.1, from coordinate 3,567 downwards.
GACCTGCCCCCGCTCCACCAGGCCGTGGCCACCCTCGCCCTCCCCGCCCAGCTGCGCCGCTACCTGGCCCGGCTGCTGCCGGCCGAGCGGCAGGCGGCCCGCGCGCTGCGGCCCGTACTGGCCCAGCTGGCCGGCGTGCCGATGCCCGCGCAGTGGCTGTACGAGGCCGCCGCGCGCTGGGACGAGGAGCTGGCCGCCGTCCAGGCCGTGGTCGAGGCCGCCACCACCTCGCTGCACGTGGTCGCGGAGCCGGGGCCCGGCGCCGACGCCGCACTGCGGACCGGGCTGCTCGGGCTCGCCCTCGAACAGCTCCCGGTCCGCGCGATCGTCGCCAACCGGATGGTGCCGCAGGGCTCGCCCGACCCCTGGCTGGCCGGGCTCGCCGCCCAGCAGGAGAAGTACGCCGCCCAGTGGGCCGGCGCGCACGGGGCCGGGGACGTGCCCGTGCTGCCGCTCGGCCACCTCGGGCGCGACCCGTCGGGGCCGGACGACCTGACCCGGCTCACCGGGGCGGACGGGCTCGTTCCGCCGCCTTCGGGGGACTCCCGCGCCCGCAGCGAGTGGGTGGTCGAGGACCGGCTCGCCGACGACGGGGTACTCGTCTGGGTGGTGCCGCTGCCCGGCGCCCGCAAGCAGGACCTCGACCTGGTCCGGCGCGGCGACGAACTGCTGCTCGCGGCGGGCCCGTACCGCAGGATCGTTCCGCTCCCCTCGGTGCTGCGCCGCTGCACGGTCTCCGGCGCCGCGCTCGCCGACGGGGTGCTGCGGATCCGCTTCGCACCGGACCCGGACCTGTGGCCGCGCCGGGGCTGATCCCGGCGCGGGGCGGGACGCGGCCCTGAACCCGCCACCCCCGTTCGGGTACCGTCGAAGGTAGTACGCACCGCACGCCCAGCAGCTGCCGCAGGAGAGTCCGCCATGAGCGAGGCCACCGACCGTCCCACCGACGACGACGCCTGGGCCAAGGCCTGCGCCGAGGACCTCGCCGCGGAGCGGGAGCGCCGCAGGGCCCGCGAGGGCGGGCCCGGCGCCGGGAGCGGCACCGGGACCGCCACCGAAGAGCTGTTCAAGCTGTTCGAGGCGGTCGCCGACAAGGTCTCCGCGCTGAACAACCCGGTGCTCGGCGCCGCCGCTCAGGGCGCGGTACGCCAGTTCGTCAACCAGGCGAAGGCCGCCGCGAAGCCCGTCGTCGAGCGCAACCCCGAGGTCTTCGACCACCTCGCGGCCGCCGGCTCCGAGCTGCTCGCCGCGTACCGCTCGGCCGTCGAGGGCCACGAGCGCCGCTGGACCCGCGACGAGCCCGCGCCCGGTGGCGCCCCGGACGGTCCGTCCGGTGACGGCTCCGACCCGCGCGACGAGGGCGGGAGCGGTCCGACCCAGCGGATCGATCTCGACTGAGACCCCGCTGCCCTCGGGTACGGTTGGCCGTGGCGGGGTTTGACCGGAAACCGAGGGACTAATGGGACTCACCATCGGCGTCGACATCGGCGGCACGAAGATCGCGGCCGGCGTGGTCGACGAAGAGGGCACCATCCTTGAGACGTACAAGGTGCCCACCCCGCCGACCGCGGACGGGGTGACGGAGGCGATCTGCGCCGCCGTGTCCGAAGTCAGCACCAACCACACGATCGAGGCCGTCGGCATCGGCGCCGCCGGATACGTGGACGACAAGCGCGCGACCGTGCTCTTCGCGCCCAACATCAACTGGCGTCACGAGCCGCTCAAGGACAAGGTCGAGCAGCGCATCGGCCTGCCGGTCGTCGTCGAGAACGACGCCAACTGCGCGGCCTGGGGCGAGTACCGCTTCGGCGCCGGGCAGGGCCACGAGGACGTCATCTGCATCACGCTCGGCACGGGCCTGGGCGGCGGCATCATCATCGGCAACAAACTGCGCCGCGGACGCTTCGGCGTGGCAGCCGAGTTCGGGCACATCCGGGTCGTCCCGGACGGCCTGCTCTGCGGGTGCGGCAGCCAGGGCTGCTGGGAGCAGTACGCCTCCGGCCGCGCGCTCGTGCGGTACGCGAAGCAGCGCGCCAACGCCACCCCCGAGAACGCGGCGGTCCTGCTCGCGCTCGGCGACGGCACCCCCGACGGCATCGAGGGCAAGCACATCAGCGAGGCCGCGCGGGCCGGTGACCTGGTGGCCGTCGACGCCTTCCGCGAGCTGGCCCGCTGGGCGGGCGCCGGCCTGGCCGACCTGGCCTCGCTCTTCGACCCGTCGGCGTTCATCGTCGGCGGCGGGGTCTCGGACGAGGGCGACCTCGTCCTCGACCCGATCCGCAAGTCCTTCAAGCGCTGGCTGGTCGGCGGCGCCTGGCGCCCGCACGCGCAGGTGCTGGCCGCGCAGCTCGGCGGCAAGGCCGGTCTGGTCGGCGCCGCGGACCTGGCCCGCCAGGGCTGACACCCGCTCTTGTCCGAACTGCCCGTCGCGCCCTCTGTGGCACGGCGGGCAGTCTGGCTATGTTGCCGTGCATGCTGCCGAACTCTGTGACGGAACCCGACGGTTCCGCGGTGATCCGCGCCCTCAGCTACAACATCCGCTCGATGCGCGACGACGAGGAGGCGCTGGCCCGGGTGATCCGCGCCTGCGCCCCCGACCTGGTGTTCGTCCAGGAGGCCCCCCGCTTCTTCCGCTGGCGCAAGCACGCGGCGCGGCTGGCCGCCAAGACGGACCTGGTGGTGCTCAGCGGAGGCGCCACGGCCGCGGGCCCGCTGCTCCTGTGTTCGCTGCGGGCCTTCGTGGAGCGGACGGAGGACGTCCTGCTCCCGCGGACCCCGGGCCTGCACCGGCGGGGCTTCGCCACGGCGGTGGTCCGGTTCGGGGCCGCGCGGGTGGCGGTGCTCAGCGCGCACCTGTCGCTGGACGCGGCGGAACGCCGGGCCCAGGCGGACCTCCTGCTGGACCGGCTCGGCTCCGCGGACGCCCCGTACGCCATCGCGGCGGGTGACATCAACGAGCCCCCGACGGGCCCGGCCTTCCGCCGGCTCTCCACGGAGCTCCAGGACTGCTGGACGGTCGCCCCCTGGGGCGGCGAACACACCTTCACGCGCTCCGCCCCGCCGCGGCGGATCGACGCGATCTTCGCGACGCGGGGCGTGGAGGTGCTCACCTGCGGGGTCCCCACCTCCCTGCCGGACATCACGGAAGCGGACCTGGACGGGGCCACGGACCACCTCCCGGTCCTGGCCACCCTCCGCCTGCCGACGCCCCGCTAGGTGTATTGATCACGAGCGTTGTTAACGCGGGTCAGGTCTTGATCATGGCGAAGACCTCCGGTGTGGTGGAGGTGTCTAGGACTACACCGCACGGAGGTCTTCGTGTCCCACCGTAATGCCCGGCTGACCGTTCACGGCAGGCGGATCCTGGTCGAACGCGTCCTGGCGGGCCGCCCGGTCGCGCATGTCGCGGCCGAGATGGGCATATCCCGTCCCACCGCCCACAAGTGGGTCCGCCGCTGGCGGGCCGAAGGCGACGGCGGACTCCACGACCGCCCGAGCACGCCGCATGCGACCCCGCACCGCACCCCTGCCGTAATCGAGGCCGAGGTCTGCCGCCTGAGGACCGAT
>NZ_LFML01000102.1:130145-175788 GCF_001044425.1 Streptomyces roseus | reverse complement strand
GTCGCCCGTGTCGGCGACCAGGGCGGCGGGGTAGCGGATCTTGGTGCGGCCCGCTTTGGTGAGGGTGACGGTCAGGGTGGCGGTCGTCGGTGTGGGGGTCGGCGTCGGCGTCGGCGTGGGGGTGGGTGTCGGTGTGGGGGTCGGCTCCGGCGGGCACGGCGGTGGAGGCGGCGGAGGGCAGTCGTGTCCGCCGTGGCCGTGGCCGTGTCCATGGCCGTGGCCGTGCCCCGGGTCGTGTCCGTGGCCGATGCCGTGGCCGTCGCCCCAGCCGACGGGTGGCCCGCCGCCGTGATGTCCGCCACCCCGGACGCTCGCGGTAGCGCCGGTTCCGGCGGTCGCGACCAGCCCGGGGGCGCTCGCGCCGTCCCCGGTGTCGATCGTCGCGTAGGCGCTGCTATCGGCCACGGCCGACGTGGCGGAGAGCGCCGCCCACAGCAGGACCGGGACCACCAGCAGGCGTCTGGTAGAGGCTCTGTTCACCCGGGGAGCATGGGCCCACGTGCGCCCGCGCACGCGGCGCTCGGCCGCGGTTCGCCTGAACGGATGGCACGAAGACCGTAGAGGTTTAAGCCACGGAATGACGAATTCCGATCATCTGCATGCGTATTGCCAAAAGCGACTTGTCGGTTTCGGTCATTCGCTGCGGGAGGGGTCTCGGAGGTCTTTGGTGTGTGATGAAGAACGGATCACCAATTTCCGCTTTTACTCGCTCCGTTGGGCAATGATCAGTACATTCGGCTCGGACAGGCGTCCGATCCCGGACGACCGCGCAGGATGACGGCTTGGAGACCCCGATGGAGCGCCCCGCCTGGGCCCCGCCAGGTATCGACATATCGGTGCCGAGCGTGTCCCGCATCTACGACTACTACCTGGGCGGCTCCCACAACTTCGAGGTCGACCGCCAGGCCGCCCGCCGCGCCATGGAGTTCCTGCCGGGCCTGCCCAAGATCATGCAGGCCAACCGGGCGTTCATGCGCCGCGCCGTCCGCTACGCCGTGGCCCAGGGCGTCACCCAGTTCCTCGACATCGGCTCCGGCATCCCGACCTTCGGCAACGTCCACGAGATCGCCCACGCCGCCAGCCCCGAGGCCCGCGTGGTCTACGTGGACCACGATCCGGTGGCCGTCGCGCACAGCCGGGCCGTCCTCGCGGGGGACGAGGGCACCGGCATCGTCGCCGCCGACCTGCGCAAGCCGCAGGACATCCTCGCCGCCCCCGAGGTCGCCCAGCTGCTCGACCTCGAACGCCCGGTCGCCCTGCTGCTCGTCGCCGTCCTGCACTTCCTGGAGGACGCGGACGATCCGTACACCGCCGTCGCCGAGCTGCGCGACGCGCTGGCCCCGGGCAGCCTCCTCGTGCTCACGCACGCCTCGTACGAGGGGATCCCGCTCTCCCAGGAGGTCGCGAGCGGCACCGTCGGCGTCTACCGGGACATCCGCAATCCGCTGGTCATGCGCAGCGGCGAGCAGATCGGCCGCTTCTTCGACGGGTTCGAGCTCGTCGAACCCGGCGTCGTGTCCATGCCGCTGTGGCGGCCCGAGGGCATCGAGGACCCGGAGGACGGCGAACAGCCCGAGGACCCGTACGCGTTCTCGGGCTTCGGCGGAGTGGGACGCAAGGCGTGAGATCCACGGCCGCGGTGCCCTCCGGCACACCGACCCCGAAGAACCAGGGGACCGCTCGGGCAGCGGAGCCCACCACTGCGCCGACAGGCCCGCCGACGACGGCGGGCCTGTCGGCGGGCGCGGGCCAGGCCGCACTGCGGACCGGGCTGGAGGACCGGATCGGGCGCTTCGCGACCATCTGGGGACGCGCGATCTTCCCCGTCACCGCGACCTCGCTGACCCGCGTCGAGTTCGAACAGCACCTCATCCCGCTCGCCCGGACCCTCGCCGAGGCACTGCACGCCCGGCCCTTCGACGCGGGCGTGGGCCAGGCGGTGGGGGCCGAACTCGTCGCCGTGCACTGCACCGACCCGGAGGCGCTCGCCGGCACGCTCGGCGTGGTCGAGTCGTACCTGGTGCTCTACTGCGGCCCGGACGGGATCGGCGTGGAAGGCACCGAGGAGTACCGCTCCCGCTGCGCCCGGCTCCAGCACGGGATCGCGGCAGGCTTCGCCCGCGCCCTGCGCGAGCGCACCCTCAAGGAGCAGGAGGCCATCGCCCGCTCCGCGCTGACCGCCCGCATCGACGCCCAGCAGGCGCTGCACGCGAGCGAGGAGCGCTTCAAGGCGGTCTTCGAGGGCGCGGCCGTCGGCATCGGCATCGCCGACCTCCAAGGCAACATCCTCGAGGTCAACGACGCGCTGCTGCAGATGTTCGGCGGCATGGGCGGGCACGTGCAGGGCCGCAACGTCAGCGAGTGGGGCCACCCCGACGACGCGCCCCACGTATGGCGGATGTACGGCGAACTCGTACGCGGGGAGCGCGAGAGCTACCGGGTGGAGAAGCCGTACTACCGCCACGACGGCACCGTGCTCTGGACCAACCTGACCGTGTCGCTGCTGCGCGACGCCGAGGGCGTGCCCCAGTACCAGCTGGCGTTGATGGAGGACACCACCGAGCGCCGGCTGCTGAACCTGCGCCTGCGCTACGAGGCCACCCACGACGCCCTGACCGGGCTGCCGAACCGGACGCTGTTCTTCGAACGCCTGGAGAAGGCCCTGAGCGGGGCCGGCGGAAGCCGCTTCGGCCTGTGCTACCTGGACCTGGACGGGTTCAAGGCGGTCAACGACAGCCTCGGCCACTCGGCGGGCGACCGGCTCCTGGTGGAGGTCGCCGACCGGCTGCAGAGCTGCGCGACGGGACCCGGCGAGGTCGTCGCACGCCTCGGCGGCGACGAGTTCGTCGCCCTGACCACCGGCTCGGACACCGAGGAGAAGGTGACCGAACTCGCCGTCCGGATCCTGTCCGCCCTGTCGGTGCCGATCCGCATCGAGGGCCGGGAGCTGTCGGTCCGCGGCAGCATCGGCATCGTGGAGGGTCCGGCCCGCGAGCGCACGCCGGCGGAGGTGCTGCGCAGCGCCGACATCACCATGTACCGGGCCAAGGCGGCCGGCGGCAACCGCTTCGAGTTCGCCGACGCCGAGGCCGACGCCCGTGCCATCACCCGGCACGGTCTCACCAACGCCCTCCCGGCGGCGCTGGAGCGCGGCGAGTTCTTCATCGAGTACCAGCCGCTGGTCCACCTCCACGACGGCAGCGTGCACGGCGCCGAGGCCCTCGTCCGCTGGTCGCACCCGCAGTACGGGGTACTCGGCCCGGACCGCTTCATCCCGCTCGCCGAACGGACCGGGCTGATCGTGCCGCTCGGCCGCTGGGTCCTGGAGGAAGCCGTCCGCCAGGCCCGCAACTGGCAGCGCCAGCACGGTGGGTCCGCCCTGCGCATCAACGTCAACCTCTCGCCGACCCAGCTGCACCACCCCGGCCTGGTCGCCGACACCGTCGCGGTGCTGGAGAACTCGGGCCTGGCCCCGGGCGCCCTGTGCCTGGAGGTCACCGAATCGGCCCTGATCGGCGCCGACGACGAACTCCTGGAACCGCTGCGCCGGCTCGCCGCCCTCGGCGTGGACATCGCGCTCGACGACTTCGGTACGGGCTACTCGAACCTGGCCAACCTGCGCCGCCTCCCGGTCAGCGTCCTGAAGCTGGACCGCTCCTTCACCAAGGGGATGCAGCAGCAGCCCGCCAACCCGGTCGACGTCAAGATCGTGGAAGGCATCGTCGCCCTGGCCCACAGCCTCGAACTCGCGGTCACCGTCGAGGGCGTGGAGACCGGCGCCCAGGCCGCCCAGCTCCGCGATCTCGGCTGCGACACCGCCCAGGGCTGGTACTACGCCCGTCCCGGCGCCCCCGACCGCATCCACACCCTCTCGCTCTCGGACGCCGTGCCCACCCCTTCCTGACGCCGGCCGTGCCGACCGCTCATTCCAGGCCGGCCTCCGTGCCGCGGCCCGGGGTCCGAACGGCGGCCAGGACCCGCTCGTAGCGCCGTGCCGTGTCGGCCACGACCTCGGCGGCCACCGGCAGCCGCTCGGCCTGGTACGCGTCGAGCACCCCGTCCCCGCCCGGCCCGGCGAGGGCGGCGGCCAGGGTGCGGCCCAGGGCGGCGGCGTCGTCGATGCCGGTGTTCATGCCCAGTCCGCCGGCTATGGGGTGGACGTGTGCCGCGTCCCCCGCGAGGAAGACCCGGCCCTCGCGCATCCGGGCGGCCACGCGCACATTGACCCGCCAGCTGGAGAGCCAGGTGGGGTCCGTGAGCCGGATCCCCGGTATCCGGGCGTAGCGGTCGAAGAGGCGTTGGAAGCCTTCCGGCGACGGCGGCAGGGGCACCCCCCGCCCGTCCAGCTCGGGTGAGGCCTGCAGCTGGAAGGAATCCGTCCCCGGCATCGGGCAGAGCATGATCCCGGTGCCTTCCGAGGTGAACCACTGGTGCCAGAACTCCCGGCTGAGCCCCTCGGCCCGGACGTCCCCGACCACCATCGCGGGCTCCTCCCGGGTGCTGCCCTCGAAGCGGATGCCGAGGAGCGTGCGGGTGGTACTGCGCCCCCCGTCGCACCCGGCGAGATAGCGGGCCTCGATCGCGGGGCCCCGCGCCGGCTCGGCTCGGACCCCGGACGCGTCCTGGGTGATCCCGGCCAGCCGGCACCCGTACTCGACCCGCACGCCCAGGCCGGCGAGCCGCTCGCGCAGCGCCTCCTCGACCTGCCACTGCCCTATCAGCAGCCCGGCGTCGGTCACGGGCGTGTCGCTGACGTGTGCCCCGTCGAAGTACTTGCGCAGGACCACCTCGCGGGCGCCGACGGCGGTCAGGGCACCGGCCACGCCGAGCCTCTCGAAGACCTCCAGGCTGCTCGGCCGCAGCCCCTTGCCCCGGGACTCGCGGTGCGGTCCGGTGCGCTGGTCGATCACGCGGACGGCGGCGCCGCGCAGGGCGAGCTCGCAGGCCAGGGTGAGCCCCGTGGGGCCTGAGCCCGCGATCAGTACGTCAGTCATCGGATGTCCCCTCCGGCCGGTCTCATGATCCGGCCGCTCTCGGTCCCGTCGATGCCTCAAGGAAAGCGTCTCCTCGAAGAAAAAGCAACCCGGTCAAGAAAATTACCCAGTCATGAATGCGTGCTATGCTCGGGACATGGGGAAGACGACGGGTCTGCGCGAGAACAAGAAGCTCCGTACGCGTCGCCAGTTGGCGGCCACGGCGCTGGAGCTCTTCATGGAGCGGGGCTTCGATGCCGTGTCGGTGGCCGATGTCGCCGCCGCGGCCGAGGTCTCCAAACCGACCCTGTTCCGGTACTTCCCGAGCAAGGAGGACCTGGTGCTCGACCGGTTCGCCGACCACCACGACGAGGCGGCGCGCATCGTGCGCGACCGGCCCGCCGGCCAGACGCCGGTGGGCGCGGTGCACGCGCACTTCCTGGGGGCCCTGGCCGATCGGGATCCGATCACCGGGCTCTGCGACCACCCCGGCGTGCTGGCGTTCCAGCGGCTGCTCTACTCCACCCCCAGCCTGGAGAGCCGGATGACCCACTACACCGACCGTGAGGTGGAGCTGCTCGCCGCCGTGCTGGAGGCGGAGTCGGTCCGGCCGCTCGCCGCGCGGCTGGCGGCCACGCACCTGGTGGCCGTCCGCCATGAGCTGGGCCGGGAGAACTACCGCCGCATGGACGGCGGCCAGAGCGCCGACGAGGCGCATCCGGCCGCCGTGGCCGACGCCGACCAGGCCTTCACGATGCTGGCCGACGGGCTCGACAGGACCCTCCCCGGAGCCCGGGCCTGACGGCCGCCCGCGCGGCCGCAGGAGCGCCCGCCGAGAGCGCCCCGCAGGAGCGGCCCCGCAAGGCCGCCCGCCCCGTAAGACGGGTCAGCCCAGGAGGATGCGCCTCAGCTCGCGGGCCGCGCGCGGGGGCGCGACGTCCGTACGGTGCGCCAGGGCGATGGTGCGGCGCAGCGGCGAGCCCGCCAGCGGAGTGGCACGCAGCCCCGGGCCGCCGTGGTCGACGACCATCGCCGGGACCACCGCCACGCCGAGCCCCGCGCGGACGAAGCCCAGTACCGCGTCCATCTCGCCGCCCTCCACCGTGAACACCGGCTCGAACCCCTCCGCGCGGCAGGCGGCCACCGTCAGATCCCGCAGGTCGTACCCGTGCCGGAACATCACCATCGGCTCGTCGCGCAGCGCGGACACCGTCAGCGGCCCGCCGCCAGCCGGCGGCGGCAGCTGCGCGGAAGAGACCACGACCAGGTCCTCCGTCAGCAGCTCCACCGTGGTCAGCGCCGGAGCCGAGGGCGGCAGCGGGAGCGCGATGAGCGCCAGGTCCAGCGCCCCGCGCGCGAGTTCCCGTACGAGGTCCAGCGAACCGCTCTCCTCGATCAGCAGCTCGATCCCCGGATGCGCCGTGTGGAAGGCGCGCAGCACGCCCGGCAGCAGACCCGTGCACACGCTCGGGGTCGCCCCCAGCCGGACCCGCCCCCGCCGCAGCTGCGCCAGCTCCTGCACCTCCAGCCGCGCCGTGTCGGCGTCCGCCAGGATCCGCCGGGCCAGCGGCAGCAGTGCCTCACCCGCGTCCGTCAGCGCGATGTTCCCCCGCGCCCGGCTGAAGAGTTCCGCCCCCAGCTCCCGTTCCAGCGCTTTGATCTGCTGTGACAGCGACGGCTGAGCGACGTGCACCCGCTCCGCGGCCCGGCTGAAGTGACGGGTTTCGGCGACGGCCACGAAGTACAGGAGCTGCTGGAACTGCATCGCCCCAGGATACGCCGCCCATAGTCAGCCCCTATTGACATAAGCGCCATCATGTCTTGGACCTCTGGGACTTTGGTCCTTACCGTCGGTGGCATGGCTCTGGCAACGCGGACGGGCCGACGGCCGTCCACCACGCGCACGCTTTGGGATTCCACCGTCGGCAAGAAGTCCGTGATGGCGGTGTCCGGGCTGATCATGCTCGGCTACCTGGTGGTCCACATGCTCGGCAACCTCAAGATCTTCTTCGGGGCGGACGAGTTCAACGGCTACGCCCACTGGCTGCGGACCCTCGGCTCGCCCTTCCTCCACCACGAGTGGGCCCTGTGGATCGTGCGCGTGGTGCTCCTCGCCGCCGTCGCCGGCCACGCCGTGTCCGCGTACCAGCTCAGCCGCCGCGACATCAAGGCCCGCCCGGTCAAGTACGCCCACAAGCGCCGCCGCGCGAGCTACGCCACGCGCACCATGCGCTGGGGCGGCATCATCCTGGCCCTGTTCATCGTCTGGCACCTGCTCGACCTCACCACGCTCACCGTCAACGAGCGCGCGTGGGCCGGCCACCCCTACCAGAACGTGCTGGCCACCTTCTCCACCTGGTACGGAAACACGATCTACATCGTGGCGATGGCCGCCGTCGGCCTGCACGTCCGGCACGGCTTCTGGAGCGCCGCCCAGACCCTCGGCGCCGGCAACGCCCGCCGCGACCGGACGCTGAAGTTCCTGGCCAACGCCCTCGCCCTCGTCCTCTTCGCGGGCTTCGTCTCCGTCCCCGTAGCCGTCATGACCGGAGTGGTGAGCTGACATGAGCACCGATTACGCCCACTACGCAACCGGCGAGCCGATCGCCGACACCAAGGCCCCCGAAGGCCCCATCGCCGAACGCTGGGACCGCCGCCGCTTCGAGGCCAAGCTCGTCAACCCGGCCAACCGCCGAAAGCACACGATCATCGTCGTCGGCACCGGCCTGGCCGGCGGGGCGGCCGGCGCCACCCTCGCCGAACAGGGCTACCACGTGGTCCAGTTCTGCTTCTCCGACTCCCCGCGCCGGGCCCACTCCATCGCCGCGCAGGGCGGCATCAACGCCGCCAAGAACTACCGCAACGACGGCGACTCCGTGCACCGCCTCTTCTACGACACCGTCAAGGGCGGCGACTTCCGCGCCCGCGAGTCCAACGTCCACCGCCTCGCCCAGATATCCGTCGAGATCATCGACCAGTGCGTGGCCCAGGGCGTCCCCTTCGCCCGCGAGTACGGAGGCCTCCTCGACACCCGCTCCTTCGGCGGTGTCCAGGTCTCCCGCACCTTCTACGCCCGCGGCCAGACGGGCCAGCAGCTCCTCCTCGGCGCCTACCAGGCACTGTCCCGGCAGATCGCCGCCGGCAACGTGGAGATGCACGCCCGCACCGAGATGCTCGACCTGATCACCGTCGACGGAGTGGCCCGCGGCATCGTCGCCCGCGACCTCGTCACCGGGAAGATCTCCACCCACTACGCGGACGCCGTCGTCCTCGCCTCCGGCGGCTACGGCAACGTCTTCTACCTCTCCACCAACGCCATGAACTCCAACGCGACCGCCGTCTGGCGGGCGCACCGGCGCGGCGCGTACTTCGCCAACCCGTGCTTCACCCAGATCCACCCCACCTGCATCCCGCGCACCGGCGAGCACCAGTCCAAGCTGACCCTGATGAGCGAGTCCCTGCGCAACGACGGCCGCATCTGGGTCCCCAAGGCCCAGGGCGACACCCGCCCCGCCGCCGAGATCCCCGAGGACGAGCGCGACTACTACCTGGAGCGGATCTACCCCTCCTTCGGCAACCTCGTGCCCCGCGACATCGCCTCCCGCGCGGCCAAGAACGTCTGCGACGAAGGCCGCGGCGTCGGCCCCGGAGGCCAGGGGGTCTACCTCGACTTCGCCGACGCCATCCGCCGCATGGGCCGGGACAAGGTCGCCGAGAAGTACGGCAACCTCTTCGAGATGTACGAGCGGATCACCGCGGAGAACCCGTACGAGGTCCCCATGCGGATCTACCCCGCCGTGCACTACACGATGGGCGGCCTGTGGGTCGACTACGACCTCCAGACCACCGTCCCCGGCCTCTTCGCGATCGGCGAGGCGAACTTCTCCGACCACGGAGCCAACCGCCTCGGCGCCTCCGCACTGATGCAGGGCCTCGGCGACGGCTACTTCGTGCTCCCCTCCACCATCAACGACTACCTGGCCCGCCACCCGCACCGGACCGCCGTCGACGACGGCCACCCCGAGGCCGCGGCCGCCGTACGGGAGGTCCGCGCCTGCCTCGCCAAGCTGCTCGCCGTCGACGGCGACCGCACCCCGGACTCCTTCCACCGCGAGATCGGCGAGCTCATGTGGGAGTACTGCGGGATGTCCCGCACCGAGGAGGGCCTGCGCAAGGCCCTCGCCCGGATCCCCGAGATCCGCGAGGAGTTCTGGCGGCGCATCAAGGTGCCGGGCCGCGGCGAGGAGTTCAACCAGTCGCTGGAGAAGGCCAACCGCATCGTCGACTACCTGGAGCTCGCCGAGCTGATGTGCCTCGACGCCCTCCACCGCGCCGAGTCCTGCGGAGGCCACTTCCGCGAGGAGTCCCAGACCCCGGACGGCGAGGCCGCCCGCCGCGACGAGGAGTTCGGCTACGCCGCCGCCTGGGAGTACCGGGGCACCGGCGCGGCCCCCGTCCTGCACAAGGAAGACCTCGTCTTCGAGTACGTCCACCCCACCCAGCGGAGCTACGCATGAGGCTCAACCTGCGCGTCTGGCGCCAGCAGAACCCCGACACCCCCGGCGCCATGGTCACGTACGAGGTCGACGGCATCTCCCGCGACATGTCGTTCCTGGAGATGCTCGACACCCTCAACGAGGACCTCATCCTGCGCGGCGAGGACCCGGTCGCCTTCGACCACGACTGCCGCGAGGGGATCTGCGGCGCGTGCAGCCTCGTGATCAACGGCGACGCCCACGGCCCCGAGCGCACCACCACCTGCCAGCTGCACATGCGGTCCTTCGCCGACGGCGACACCATCGACGTCGAGCCCTGGCGGGCGGCCGCCTTCCCGGTGGTCAAGGACCTCGTCGTGGACCGCGGCGCCTTCGACCGGATCATCCAGGCCGGCGGCTACATCACCGCCCCCACCGGCTCCGCCCCCGAGGCGCACGCCACCGCCGTGCCCAAGGCCGACGCCGACTCCGCCTTCGAACACGCCGAGTGCATCGGCTGCGGGGCCTGCGTGGCGGCCTGCCCCAACGGCTCCGCGATGCTCTTCACCTCCGCCAAGGTCAACCACCTCAACGTGCTGCCGCAGGGCTCGCCGGAGCGGGAGACCCGGGTGCTCGACATGGTGGCCGCCATGGACGACGAGGGGTTCGGCGGCTGCACCCTCACCGGCGAATGCGCCACGGCCTGTCCCAAGGGCATCCCGATGCCCTCCATCGCCGCCATGAACCGCGAATGGCTGCGGGCGGTCCGCAAGCACGGAGGAAGCTGACAAGCGCCCGGCGGGGCGAAGCTGAGAAGTGCCTGTGAGACGCGGATTACGGACTCCCGACCCTTGCGTGAAAAATGAACGAAGGGAAAGGTGGACGTGAACGAGGCATCCGCCCCTGCCTGCCGGACCGCACCGCACCCCCGCCGGGTACCGTCCGCATCCTCGGGTGCCGCACACCGGCGCCGTCTCGCGAGGTCGTATATGCAGGGCCTGTCCCGTCTCCCGCTCCCTGTCGGCCTGCGCCGGATCGTACGGACCCTGCGCAGGCCCGGCGGCGTACCGAGACAGCCGGACGCCACCCAGCGGGAGCGCACCGGGAACGGCGACGCCGCGCCACCGCCCGGCCGGGCCCGTGAGGACGAGCTCCTGGAGAACGTGCCGGGCCTGGTCCGCCACCGCGGCCGGCTCGCCCGGGTCCGCGACGACCTGCTGCCCGCCGGCGCCCGGGACGCCAACCTGAACGCGGTCGCCGACGCACTGGAGGCGGCCGCCGTCCCGTACGGGCTGGTCCCCGACGGGGAGCTGCGCCACCGGGTGGCCATCGCCCCGGGCGACCGCGAGGCCGCCCTGAAGGCCTGCGCCGCGGCCTTCACCGGGCTCCCGGTGTACGCCCGGCTCCTCGGCGACGGCGACGGCTACGACGGCGGCGGCTACGGCGGCAGCGGTCCCGCGGCGCCCTCGGAGGTCCTCGCCGCATCACTTCTCGAAGCGGTCGCGGCCCACGAGGGCCCGCCCACCGGCGCCGTCCGTCCGAAGATCAAGGGCGTCCGGCTCTTCCAGCCCGTCGTCACCTCCGGCCGGACCGTGGCCTACGGTGCCGAGAGCGGCTGCGACCTGGAGTTCTGGGAGGTCCCGGAGTCGGGCACCGGCGCGATCGCCGGACTGCGCGAGACCCCGTACGGCTGGTGGGTGCCCACCCTCGACGCCACGTCGACCACCCGCGTCGGCGATCGCGACCACCCCGTCGTCGACGCCTTCGCGGGCCGCTTCCCCGACGACATCGACTTCCCCGTCGACGCCGTGATCACCTGGGTGGACGCCGCCGACCCCGCCTGGCGCCGCCGCCGGGACCGCGCCGCGGCCTCCGAAGCTGCCGAAGCGGCCGCGGCGGGACCGGAAGCCGCCCGACGCACAGCCGTCGACCACGCCGAGAACCGCTACCGCGACCGCGGGGAACTGCGGTACTGCCTGCGCTCCATCGCCGCCCACGCGCCCTGGATCCGCCGCGTCTTCCTCGTCACCGACGACCAGATCCCGCCCTGGCTGGCCACCGACCACCCCCGGATCACCGTGGTCGACCACCGCGAACTGTTCGCCGACCCCGCCCACCCGGCCGTCTTCAACTCCCACGCCATCGAGAGCCGGCTGCACCACATCCCCGGCCTCGCCGAGCACTTCCTCTACTTCAACGACGACATCTTCCTCGGCCGCCCGCAGCGCCCCCAGAACTACTTCCTCTCCTCGGGACTGCCCAAGGTCTTCCACGACCAGCGCGCCGTGGCCCCCGGCGCCCCCGACACCGACTCCGGCGACGACGTCTTCACCGCCTCCCAGAAGGCCACCCGCCAGGCGGTGGAACAGGCCGTCGGCCGCACCTATCCGCACATCCTGGCCCACACCCCGTACCCGCTCAGCCGTTCCCTCTTCGCCCACGTCGAGGAGCGGCTGCCCGGCCGGCTGACCGGCATCAGCCGCTCGGTCTTCCGCAGCGCCGACGACCTCGCCCCCGTCACCCTGGCCTCACACCTCGCCCTCGCCGACGGCCGGGCGGTGGAGGGCGAACTGGACCACGCGTACGTCAGCACCGGCCGGACCGAGGAGATCGAACGGCTGCCGGTCCTGGCGGCCGAACGCCGCTCCGACGCGTTCTGCCTCGCCGACGACGACGCCGGAACCGGTCTGTCGCCCCAGGAGCAGCAGCGCGCGGTCGCCGCCTTCCTGGAGGCCTACTTCCCGGTGCCCTCTCCGTACGAGAGGTGAGCCCCGTACGGGGCGCGCCTCGGCCGATCGGCTGATCCGATCGGCCGACCGGGCGCTCCTGGCGGCCGTACGACGCGCCGCTGCGGGGAGCCGTCCGGCCGGTGCGCGACAGTGGGCCCCATGCCACAAGCCCCCGCCGGGTCCGGACCGCGCCGCCGCACCCTCCTGGCGGCAGCCGCCCTCACCCCGCTCGCGCTGGCCGGCTGTTCCTCGCAGGACCCGTCCGGGAACGCGGCCCGCGGCCCGCAAGCCGCCGCGAAGGACGCCCTGGTCATGGTGGTCCGGCACGCGGAGAAGCCGTACGCCGGCGACCTGGGCGAGGACGAGGACGGCAACGAGGACCCCGGATCCCTCGCCGGGCGCGGGCGCCGCCGGGCCGAGGAACTGCACCGCCTCTTCCCGCCCGCCGGTGGTTCGGCGCTGCCGCGCCCCGCCGTCGTCTTCGCGGCCGCCGGCCCGGCCGGCGCCGGAGGCCGGCCCCCCGCCCGCTGCCGCCAGACCGTCGAGCCGCTGACCACCGCCCTGCACATCCCCCTGCGCTCCGAATTCGGCATCGGCGCCGAAGAGGCCCTGGGGCGGGCCGTACTGGCCGCCCGGATGCCGGTCCTCGTCTGCTGGGAACACACCGGGATCCCCCGCCTGATCCACGCGCTCGGCGCCCACCAGGTCCTCGGCGTCCCCGCGAGCTGGCCCGACCGCTACGACCTGGTGTGGGAGTTCACCCGCCGCCAGGGCCGGTGGACCTTCCGCGAACTGGCGCAGCACCTGCTTCCCGGCGACGCGTAGCGGCCCGGAGCCCGGTCCCCGCCACGCTCGGCAGGACACGGTCCCCACCGGTGCACCGATGGACGTGTCACGCGGCTAGGACGCACCCAGCGCCCGCGCCAGGTAGCCCGCCGTCCGGCCCGCGCCCGCCGCCGCCACCTGCGCCGGGGTACCCGCCGCGACGATCCGGCCGCCGTCGGCGCCGCCGCCCGGACCCAGGTCGACGACCCAGTCCGCGCCCGCCACCACCTCCATGTCGTGCTCCACGACCACCACCGAGTGCCCGGCGTCCACCAGCCCGTGCAACTGCCGCAGCAGCACCCGCACGTCCGCCGGGTGCAGACCGGTCGTCGGCTCGTCCAGCAGGTACAGGGTGTGGTCGCGGCGCTGCCGCTGGAGCTCCGCCGCCAGCTTGATCCGCTGGGCTTCGCCGCCCGACAGCTCCGTGGCGGGCTGCCCCAGCCGCAGGTAGCCCAGCCCGATCTCCTCCAGCGCCCGCAAGCTGCGCGCCGCCGCCGGGACGGGCGCGAAGAAGGCCGCCGCGGACTCCACCGTCAGGCCCAGCACCTCGGCGATGTTCAGCCCCTCGTACCGCACCTCCAGGGTCTCCGTGTCGTACCGGGCCCCGCCGCACTCCGGGCACGGGGTGTACGTGCTCGGCAGGAACAGCAGCTCCACCGAGACGAACCCCTCGCCCTGGCAGGTCTCGCACCGGCCGTCCGTCACGTTGAAGGAGAACCGGCCCGCCTTCCAGCCGCGCGCCCGTGCCTGCGCAGTCGCCGCGAAGAGCTTGCGCACCACGTCGAACAGCCCCGTGTACGTGGCCAGGTTGGACCGCGGGGTCCGGCCGATCGGCTTCTGGTCCACCTCCACCAGCCGCCGCACGGGGAACACCGGATCCGCGATCCGCTCCCCGACCTCCTGCGCCAGCACCTGGCCCACCAGCGTGGACTTGCCCGACCCCGACACGCCGGTGACCGCCGTGAACACCCCGAGCGGGAACTCGGCGTCCACGCCCCGCAGGTTGTTCCGCTCGACCCCCGAGAGCCGCACCGATCCCCTCGCCGCCCGCACCGGGCGCCGTCCGGGCCCGGTCTGCGTCCCGGCCGGCCCGAACAGGTGCCGCGCCGTCGCCGACTCCGCGACGTCCGCCAGCCCCTGGGGCGGGCCGCTGTACAGCACCCGCCCGCCGTGCTCCCCGGCCAGCGGCCCCACGTCCACCAGCCAGTCCGCGTGCCGCACCACGTCCAGGTGGTGCTCGACCACGAACACCGTGTTCCCCGCCGCCCCCAGCCGGTCCAGCACGCCGAGCAGCGCTTCGGTGTCGGCCGGATGCAGCCCGGCCGACGGCTCGTCCAGTACGTACACCACCCCGAACAGCCCGGACCGCAGCTGCGTCGCCAGCCGCAGCCGCTGCAGCTCGCCCGCCGACAGGGTCGGCGCGGTGCGGTCCAGGCTCAGGTAGCCGAGCCCCAGCTCCACGACCGGGCCGATCCGGGCCCGCAGGTCCTCGGCGAGCACCCGCGCCGCCTCCCCGTCCAGGGGCGCGGAGGCCAGTACGGCGTCCAGGGCGGTCAGCGGCAGCGCCGCCAGCTCCGCGATCGTGCGGCCCGCGAACGTCACGGCCAGCGCCTCCGGCCGCAGCCGCCGGCCCTCGCACACCGGGCACGGGGAATGCGTGAGGAATCGCTCCGCGCGGGCCCGCAGCGTGGCGCTCCTGCTGTCCGAGAAGGTCCGCATGACATGGCGGTGGGCGCTCATGTACGTGCCCTGGTAGGGCCGTTGGATCCGGTCCGGGTCCCGCACCGGATGCACCGTGACCACCGGCTGCTCCTCGGTGAACAGGATCCACTCGCGGTCCTCCGCCGCCAGCTCCCGCCAGGGCGCGTCCACGTCGTGGCCGAGCGCCTCCAGGACGTCCCGGAGGTTCTTGCCCTGCCAGGCCCCCGGCCAGGCCGCGATGGCGCCCTGACGGATCGACAGCCCCGGGTCCGGAACCAGCAGTTCCTCGGTGGTGCGGTGGATGGTGCCGAGCCCCTGACAGGCGGGGCAGGCCCCCGCCGCGGTGTTGGGGGAGAACGCGTCGGAGTCGAGCCGCCGCTCGGCTCCCGGCGGGTAGGTGCCGGCGCGCGAGTACAGCATCCGCAGGGAGTTGGAGAGCAGGGTGACGGTGCCGACCGAGGACCGGGAGCCGGGGGAGGAGCGCCGCTGCTCCAGGGAGACCGCGGGCGGCAGCCCGGTGACTGAGTCCACCTTCGGGGCGCCGATCTGGTGGATCAGGCGGCGGGCGTACGGGGCGACCGACTCGAAGTACCGGCGCTGCGCCTCGGCGTAGAGCGTGCCGAAGGCCAGGGAGCTCTTGCCGGAGCCGGAGACGCCCGTGAACACGGTCAGGGCGTCGCGCGGGATGTCCACGTCGACCCCGCGCAGATTGTGCTCCCGGGCGCCTCTGACCCGTACGAAGGCGTCGGGCCGGGCATCGGACACGGTGGAATGGTGCATTCGCGCCAGTTTACGGGCCGCTTCCCGGGGACGCCCCCGGTCAGGGGCCGGTCAGCCCCGCCACCCGGGCCAGCCGCTCGAAGGAGTCCAGCAGCGCCGTGCGGTCGTACGTGGACGTGGTGACCAGCAGCTCGTCGGCGCCCGTCAGCTCCGCCACCTCGGCGAGCTGCGCCGCGACCTGCTCCTCGGTGCCGTGGACGTGCCCGTCGAGCCCGCGCTCGTACAGCTCCCGTTCCTTCCGCGTCATGGCGAGGGCCTCCACCTCCTGCGCCGGGCGCAGCGGCGGGAAGCTGCCTCGGGTGCGGGAGTACGCGAGGGACCAGGCCTCGGGGAGGAGGATGCGCCGGGCGGCCTCCGTGGTCTGTGCCACCGCCACCGTCCCGGAGACGATCACGTACGGCTCCGAGCGGTGCGCCGAGGGGCGGAACTGCGCGCGGTAGCGCTCGATGACCTCCGTGAGCCGGCCGCGGGAGCGCAGGTCGCCCACCACCAGCGGCAGCCCGGCCCGCGCCGCGATCCCGGCGCCCTCGCCGGTGGCCAGGACGTACGCCGGAATCCGCAGCCCCTCCGCGGGGCGGGCGTGCACCTCGGGATGGGCCTGCTGGGTGCCGTCCAGCCAGCCCAGCAGCTCCGCCAGCTGCTCCTCGAAGCGGTCGGCGTCCTCGGTGTCGCGGCCCAGCGCCCGCCGGATGCCGCCGGTGAAGCCGACCGAGCGGCCGAGGCCCATGTCGATCCGGCCGGGAAAGAGCGATTCCAGGACCCCGAACTGCTCCGCGACGACGAGCGGTTGGTGGTTGGGCAGCATGACCCCGCCCGTCCCGACGCGGATCCGCAGGGTGGCCCCGGCGACCGCCGCGGCCAGTACGGCGGGCGCGGAGCCCGCGACTCCGGGGACGCTGTGGTGCTCGGACACCCAGAAGCGGTGGTAGCCGAGCCGCTCCGCCGCGCGGGCGAGCTCCACGGTGTCCCGCAGGGCCTGCGGGGCCGGGTGCCCCTCACGGGTCCGGGACCGGTCGAGGATGGAGAGTCTGCGGATCACACAGACCTGTAACGCACGGGCGCCGAAAGGATTCCCTGCCTACTCTGGCCCGCATGAGTGACAGCAACGACCGCCGGCCGCTGGCCGTCTTCGACATCGACAACACCCTGGCCGACACCGACCACCGCCAGCACTTCCTGGAGGGCCGGCCCCGGGACTGGGACGGCTTCTTCGGCGCGGCCCCGGCCGACCCGCCGCTGGCGCGCGGGGTGGCGCTGGCGGTGGAGCAGGCGGCCGACTGCGAGGTCGTGTACCTGACCGGGCGCCCCGAGCGGTGCCGGGCCGACACGGAGGAGTGGCTGACGCGGCACGGACTGCCCGGGGGCCGGGTGTGGATGCGCGGGAACCAGGACCGCAGGCCTGCCCGGACCACCAAGCTGGAGGTGCTGCGGCGGATCGCGCGGGGGCGGGAGGTGCGGATGCTCGTGGACGACGACGAGCTCGTCTGCCAGGCGGCGCGCGCCGCGGGCTACCCGGTGGTCCTGGCGAACTGGGCGGCGGACGCGCCGGAGCTCAAGTCCGCCCAGGAGGGTGAGGGCCGCACCTGATCCGGCCCCGCCCGCCGGGCCCGTCCCCCCGCCGGGTCCCCGGCCCGTCCCCGTCCCGGCCCGGCCGGTTCAGTCCTCACCGTCGAGGCGGAACCCGACCTTGAGCCCCACCTGGTAGTGCGCCACCGTGCCGTTCTCGATGTGCCCGCGCACCTGCGTGACCTCGAACCAGTCCAGATTGCGCAGCGTCTCCCCGGCCCGGGTGATGCCGTTGCGGATGGCCTGATCGATGCCCTCGGGGGAGGTGCCGACGATCTCGGTCACGCGGTAGGTGTGGTTCGACATGGGTTCTCCCGACGCTGGGGGGCACTTGCCTCGTTCCACGGTGCCCCAGTAAGTCCGTCTCCGCGAACTTTGTGTGAACAGTCCCGAGTGAAAGGGTCTTGACCCACCCATTGGTCTATGCCAATTTCAAGCCATCTCCGAGACCGGACTCCAGAAGGTGACCTTCGTGAAGATGCGCTTCCTCGCCGTGTGCACGGCCCTCGCGGCCGCGACCGCCCTCACCGGTTGCAGTCAGCTGGCGGGATCGGCCGGAGGGGCGCAGAAGGTGACGCTGTGGCTGATGAAGGGCAGCGCCTCGGAGGACTTCATCGCGAAGTTCACCACCTCGTTCGAGAAGGAGCACCCGGGCGTCGACCTCGACGTCCGGATCCAGGAGTGGACGGGCATCGGCGAGAAGGTCAACGCGGTGCTGGCGGGCAAGGGCGCCGAGAGCGCCGACGTCATCGAGGTGGGCAACACCCAGGTCGCCCAGTACATCGAGACCGGCGGCCTGTCCGAACTCACCCTCGAGGGCCTGCGCGAATGGGGCAGCAGGGACTGGCTCAAGGGCCTCGCCGACCCGGCGAGCATCGACGGGGCCCAGTTCGGCGTCCCCTGGTACGCCGCCAACCGCGTGGTGATCTACAACAAGGACCTCTTCGCGAACGCCGGGATCAAGGCCCCGCCCAAGAACCGGCAGGAGTGGATCCAGGCCACCCAGAAGCTGGACAAGGGCGGTCGGCAGGGCATCTACCTGCCGGGCCAGAACTGGTACGTCCTCGCCGGGTTCATCTGGGACGAGGGCGGCGAGCTCGCCGTCGAGACGGGCAGCGAATGGGTCGGCACCCTCGACGACGACAAGGCCCTGGCCGGCATGGAGTTCTACAAGCAGCTCCAGGCCCTCGGCGACGGCCCCAAGAACGCCGACGAGGAGACGCCCCCGCAGTCCGAGGTCTTCGCGAGCGGCGAGGTCGCCCAGATCATCGCCCCGCCCGGCCAGGCCGCCGCCATCGAGGCCGCCAACCCGGCCCTCAAGGGCAAGCTGGGCTTCTTCCCGATCCCGGGCAAGACCTCGGACAGACCCGGAGCCGTCTTCACCGGCGGCTCCGACCTGATCATCCCGGAACGGACGGCGCACCGCCGCCAGGCCGTGGACGTGATCACCGCGCTGGTCAGCGAGACCTGGCAGACCGAGCTCGCCCGCACCATGAGCTACGTACCGAACAAGGCGTCCCTCGCGCACGTGGTCGACGGCAACGAGGGCGCGGCCAGCATGGCGCCCGGAGCCGCCCAGGGCCGCGCCACCCCGAAGTCCGCCCGCTGGGCCGAGGTCGAGGGCAAGAACCCGATCAAGCCCTACATGACCGCCGTACTCAACGGGGAGGACCCGCGCCGGGCCGCCAAGGAGGCCTCTGGCACGATCGGCAAGGTGCTCAACTCCGACCGCTGAGTCTCCGGGGCCGAGAGGCGGGGCGCGCTCCGGCACATCGAGCACCCCGGCGAGAGCCCGCGGACACCCGCGGGCGCCCCTCACGCGCCTCGGAGCCCGCCACGCTCCCCGCGAGCCCCTCGCGAGCGCCGTCCCGGCCTCCGTCGGGCAGGCGTCGAGCGGGTGTCCAGCCCCCTGCGAGCAGATGCCGAGTACCGCCGCGCCCGCCGAGTTCAGCGTTCGCACATCCAAGGGCCGCTGAGCGGTCATGTCGAATCCAGCCGGTCACGGAAGAAGTAAAGGAGCCAGGCCGCACCACCTGCCGGCCTGGCTCCCGTGCCCGGATCAGGAGCCGCCATGACCATCGCCCCCCTGTCCCCGTCCACCCTTCCCCCCACCGTGACCTCGCCCGTCACCCCCCTCCCCACCGCCGCCTCCGTCCCCGCGGCCGCACCCGTCACGGCACCCGCGCTCCTCCCCGACACCCCCCACTACACCGTCCGCCTCGCCCGCGACGAGGACGAGGTACGCGCCGCCCAGCGCCTGCGCCACCTGGTCTTCGCCGGGGAGCTCGGTGCCCGCCTCGACGGACCCGAGCCGGGTCTCGACACCGACGCCTTCGATGCCTACTGCGACCACCTCCTCGTCGTCGAGGAGGAGACCGGGCAGGTCGTCGGCACCTACCGGCTGCTGCCCCCGGAGCGCGCCGCCGTCGCCGGCCGCCTCTACTCCGAAGGCGAGTTCGACCTCCGCGCCCTCGCCCCGATCCGCCCCGACCTCGTCGAGGTCGGCCGCTCCTGCGTCCACCCCGACCACCGCAACGGCGCCGTCATCGCGCTGATCTGGGCCGGCCTCGCCCGCTACATGGACCGCTCCGGCCACAACTGGCTCGCCGGCTGCTGCTCGATCCCGCTCGCCGACGGCGGGGTCCTGGCCGCCGCCACCCGCGAGAGCGTCCTCACCCGCAACCTCGCCCCCGAGGAGTACCGGGTCACCCCGCACCTCCCCTGGAGCCCCGAGGGCATCACCTTCCCGCCGCGCGTCGAGCTGCCCCCGCTGCTGCGCGGCTACCTGCGCCTGGGCGCCTGGGTCTGCGGCGAACCCGCCCTCGACGCCGAGTTCGGCTGCGCCGACCTGTACGTCCTGCTCTCCCTGCGGCGCACCAACCCCCGCTACCTCAAGCACTTCCTCTCGCTCGTCCCGGCCGCATGAGCGTCTGGCTGCCCACCTCGCCCTGCACCCCCGAGGCCTGCGCCGGCCACGAGGGGGAGCGGGCGAGCCTCGTCCGCGCGGTGCTGCGGCTCACCGCCGCCGCCACCCTGATCCTGCTCGGGATCCTGGGCTTCCAGCCCGTACGGCTGCTCCCCGCCCGCCCCCGCCGCACCCTCGTGCGGGCCTGGGCGACCGCCCTGGTCGGGGCCTTCGGCATACGGCTCACCGTGCACGGGAGCCCCGGCCCGGCCGGCGGCCGCCTGATCGTCGCCAACCACGTCTCCTGGCTCGACATCCCGCTCGTCGCCGCCGCCGTGCCCTGCCGGATGCTGGCCAAGAGCGACATCGGCGACTGGCCGCTGCTCGGACCGCTCTCCCGGCAGAACGGGACGCTGTTCATCGAACGGGACCGGATCCGCGCCCTCCCCGCCACCGTCGAGGCAATGACCCGGGCCCTGCTGGCCGGCGACCGCGTCACCGTCTTCCCCGAGGGCAGCACCTGGTGCGGCCGCGCCCAGGGGACCTTCCGGCGGGCCGCCTTCCAGTCCGCCCTGGACGCGCGGGTACCCGTACAGCCCGTGCAGCTCGCCTACCTGCTGTGCGACGGGAGTCCCGCCGGGGCGCCCGCCTTCGTCGGGGACGATCCGCTGACCGCCTCCCTGTGGCGGATCGCCCGGGCCCGCGGGGTGCGCGCCGAGGTGCGGCTGCTGCCGCGGATCCCGCCGGGCCGGCACGCGGACCGGCGGGAGCTCGCGGCCGCGGCTCAGGCCGCCGTCGCCGTCTCGTCCGTGCCCGTCGTACCCGTCACCCGCGCCCTTCCCGCCTCCTCACTGCTGGCAGGCGTCCCGGCCCAGCCGGTCTCGCCGTCGGCCACCGCCAGGGACAGCGCGAAGCGGCCCTCCCCATCCGTCCACCACTGGGTCAACTGAAGGCCCGCCTCAGCGAGTTCCCTCCGTACGCCGTCCTGGCGGAACTTCGCGGAGACCTCCGTCAGGATCTCCTCGCCCGCCGCGAACGGCACCACCAGATCGAGCGCCCGTACCTTCACGACCAGATCCGACCGGGCCCGCAGCCGCATCTCGATCCACTCCTGCTCCCGGTTCCACACCGCGACGTGGGTGAAGTCGTCGGTGCGGAAGTCCGCGCCCAACTCCCGGTTGACGACGGCCAGCACGTTCTTGTTGAACTCGGCCGTCACCCCCTGCGCGTCGTCGTACGCGGCCACCAGCACGTCCTCGTCCTTCACCAGGTCCGTCCCCATCAGCAGGGCGTCCCCGGGCGACAGCATCGCCCGTACGGAGGCCAGGAACTCGGCGCGCTCAGGCGGCAGCAGGTTGCCGACCGTGCCGCCGAGGAACACCACCAGGCGGGGCCCGGGCGCCTCCGGCAGCCGCAGCGGCTTCGTGAAGTCGGCCACCAGCGCGTGCACCCGCAGCCCCGGGTGCTCGGCCTGCAAGGTCCGCGCCGCCCCCTCCAGGGCGCTCTCGCTCACGTCCACCGGAATGTAGGTGTCGAGCGCGGGCATGGCCTCGATCAGGTGCCGGGTCTTCTCCGAGGAGCCGGAACCCAGCTCCACGAGCGTGCGCGCGCCGCTCGCCGCCGCGATCTCACCGGCCCGCGCCAGCAGGATCTCCCGCTCGGCGCGCGTCGGATAGTACTCGGGCAGCCGCGTGATCTCCTCGAAGAGTTCACTGCCCCGGGCGTCGTAGAACCACTTGGGCGGCAGCACCTTGGGGGACGCGGTCAGCCCGTGCAGGACGTCGGCGCGCAGGGCGGTGTCGGCGGAGTGCTCGTCGAGGGTGCGGGTCAACTGGAAGTCGCTCACGGGGAGGTCTCCTTCAGCGGGGTCAGGTCGACCCGTGTGGCACGGGCGGTCAGCAGGGTCCGGTCGGGTACTTCGCGCCAGCGGGGATCGTCGTCGTAGGGCTCGGACGCCACCACCGTGCGCTGCGCCCGCGCGTCGGACAGGTACCAGAGCGAATCGCCCCAGGCCGTCGCGGCGATGTCGGCGCCGTCCGTCAGCAGCAGGTTGAGGCGGGAGCCCGGCGCCGCCGCCGCGAGCTCCCGCACGGGTTCGGCGAGCGCCGTGCCGAGGTCGTCCCCCTGCCGGAGCCGGTGCTGCACCAGCGCCCAGACCAGCGCCGAGTCCGTGCTCGCGGCCAGGGACAGCAGCTCCGCGGGGGGCAGCGAGGCGGCGAGCGGCGCCGCCGCGTCCGGCCAGTCCCGCACCGCGCCGTTGTGGCTGAACAGCCACGGCCCGGCGGCGAACGGCGCCGCGGCGGCCTCCCCGTCCGCCCCGAACACGGTCGCGTCCCGTACGGCGGCCAGCGCGGCCCGCGTACGGACGACCCGGGCCAGATCGGCGAAGTTGGCGTCCCCCCAAACGGGTCCGGACCGGCGGTAGCGCGCGGGGACCGGGTCTCCCTCCG
This sequence comes from Streptomyces roseus, assembly GCF_001044425.1. Taxonomy (GTDB): domain Bacteria; phylum Actinomycetota; class Actinomycetes; order Streptomycetales; family Streptomycetaceae; genus Streptomyces; species Streptomyces roseus. Next base: position 153,384 of record NZ_LFML01000102.1, on the reverse strand, counting down.
CGTACCAGCCGACACCGAAGCCGTCGGCGTTGACCGTGCCGTGGCGCTGGCGGCGCGGCTCCCAGGACTGCCGGACGAGGCAGTGCTCGGGCTCGGTCAGCAGCCGGGCCAGGGGTATCTCCGGTCCCACGAAGGCGATGTGCCGGCACATCAGGCATCCCTCGCGGTCCGGAAGCCGGAGAAGATCTGCCGGCGTACCGGCAGGTCCCAGTTGCGGAAGGTGCCCCGGCAGGCCACCGGGTCCACGGCGAACGAGCCGCCGCGCAGCACCTTGTGCTCGGGGCCGAAGAACACCTCCGAGTACTCGCGGTAGGGGAAGGCCCTGAACCCCGGGTACGGCAGGAAGTCGGAGGAGGTCCACTCCCACACGTCGCCGATCAGCTGGCGCACCCCGAGCGGGGACGCCCCGGCCGGGTAGCTGCCCGCCGGGGCCGGGCGCAGGTGGCGCTGGCCGAGGTTGGCGCGCTCCGGGGTCGGGTCCGCGTCGCCCCAGGGGTACCGGGTGGAGCGGCCGGTGGCCGGGTCGTGCCGGGCGGCCTTCTCCCACTCCGCCTCCGTGGGCAGGCGGCGGCCCGCCCAGCGGGCGTAAGCGTCCGCCTCGTACCAGCTGACGTGCAGTACGGGCTCGTCGGCGGGGACCGGTTCGGTCACGCCGAAGCGGCGGCGCAGCCACTGGCCGGCCTCGCGGCGCCAGAACAGCGGGGCCTCGATCCCGTGCCGGTGGATCTGGTCCCAGCCCTCGGGGGCCCACCAGCGGTCGTCGCCGTAGCCGCCGTCCTCGATGAACGCCTGGTAGGCGGCGTTGGTCACCGGCGCCGTGTCGATCCGGAACGCCCCGACCTCCCGGGTGTGCGCGGGCCGCTCGTTGTCCAGGGACCAGGGCTCGGCCGAGGTGCCCATGGTGAACGGACCACCGGGCAACAGGACTTCGGTGACCGCGGGCGGCGGCCCCTGCGGGGGGTCCGGGTCGGGCGCCGTCAGTACCGGCTCGCCCGAGCGGAGCTGATGGGTGATCAGCATCGTCTCGTCGTGCTGCTGTTCGTGCTGGGCGATCATGCCGAACGCGAAACCGTCGTCCAGCAGCGCGGAGCCTTCGAGCGCCGTGCGCTCCAGCAGGTCGAAGACCCGGCCCCGCACCTCGGCAGCGTAGCGGCGGGCCTGCTCCGGACCCAGCAGGGGCAGCTTCGGCCGCTCGGCGCGGGGGTGCTGGAACGCGTCGTACAGCGGGTCGATCTCCGGGTGGAGGGAGTCGTGCCCGGCCACGTTGCGCAGCAGCCAGAGCTCCTCCTGGTTCCCGATGTGGGCGAGGTCCCAGACCAGGGGGGACATCAGGGGGGAGTGCTGGGCGATCAGGTCGCGATCGCTCACGGCATCGGTGAGCAGGGCCGTGCGCGCGCGGGCGGCGGTCAGGGCGGTGAAGGCCCGCTCGCGCAGGGCCGCGGGGCTCGGGCGGGCGGAATCGGCTGAAGGAGATGCGGTCATGAGCGGGCCCCCGTCCCGGTGAGCTGGAGGTATCCGTCGTCGGCCGGGCAGCGGCCGCGCAGCGGGAAGCGTTCGGTGAAGGCGCCGACCACGTCCTGGACGTGCCGGCTCGCGCCGAGGCGTGGCAGCGCCTGCGCGGCGGCCCGGAAGCACACGGCGGCGGCCGCACGCAGCTCCGGGTCGGCCAGGCCGTGCCGGGCGGCGGACTCCCACAGGGGATTGCGCGGCGAGGGCCGGGGCCCGTGGGCGTCGGCCAGGGCCTTCGCGGCCCGGTACGCGCTCTCTGCGGCCTCCGGGTCGTCGAAGAGCGCGTGCACGACGGCGACCGGCACCAGCCAGCCGTCGTCGCCCGGCTGGGCGTCGATCATCCGGAACTCCAGGTGCCCGCGCGGGCGCACCGGCGGGAACAGCGTGGTCAGGTGGTATTCCAGGTCCTCGGCGGTGGGAGCCCGCAGGCCGCGGCGGGCCCGGCCGCCGGTGGCCCTGCCGGCGCGCAGCCAGTCGCGGAACGTCATGCCGCGCGGCACCGGCCACGGCCCGTCGCCTTCCGACCGTACGCACATCACCTCGGTGTCCAGCGCGTGCCGGGTCCAGCCGGCCCGCGGTTCGGCGTCCAGGGGCGGGGCCAGCGAGCGCCGGGCGTCGAGGTCGTGCCAGATCCCCTGCCGGGAGCACCGCCATCCGGCGTACGGGCCCTCGTGCGCGGGGGAGTTGGCGAAGGCCGCCACGAACACGGCGCCCAGCAGGTGGGCCATCCGCCAGCGGCGGCCGTACCCGAGCGGGCCCGGTTCCTCGTAGCCGGCGTCCACGCAGACCTGGACGGAGGCGGAAGAGCGCATCATGGCCCGCCCGGCCGGGCCGGTGCGGTCGAAGTAGGTTTCCATCGCGTCGTAGCGCGGGCTGTACAGGAGGCGGCGCAACGGCCGGCGCGGATCGCGGCCGGTGCCGCGCAGGACCAGGCCCCGGGACCGCAGGGCGGCCCGTACGGCGGTCAGATCGGCCTGGAGGCCGTCCACGCAGCCGGAGAGGGAGGAGGCGGGAGCGGAGCTGAGTTCCAGCTGGCCGCCGGGCTCGATCGTGAAGCGGGAGTGCAGGGGCAGGGCGCGGGCCGCGTCGTGCGCGGCGGTCAGCCGGTCGGGCGGCAGTATCTCGCCGGGCCGCTCGGCGTCCAGCACGAGCCATTCGAGCTCGGCTCCGAGGGTGCGGGGCGGGCCCGTCTTGAAACAGATGCCGTGGACGAGGTCCTTGGCGGCGGTCTCGCCGAGAGCGGGCGCGTCGCCGGGGGCCAGGGGATCTGGTGGCGCGTACGAGTCCTGTGACATGGCAGGGTCTCCTGTCCGCGGGTGTGACCTGACCATGCCTACCTACCCGTCCTCGTCGGCCCGAAAAGGGGGGGAGCCGGCCACCGCGCGGAAATCCCTTGGCCGCGGGTGGTTCCTGCCGCCGATGATGGCGGCGTGAGCAGCAGATTGCGCGAGATCGCGCGGGAGAACGCGACCATCGTGGCGGCCGGCGGGTACCGGACGCGGTCGGGGCGGCAGGTCTCCCTCGCCGCCGCCCTGGCGGAATCCAGGGCCGCAACCAGGATATATGGGCCAAACCAGGTCATTCCAGACGGGAGACTTCCCGCGGGGCGGTACGAGACCGTCGTCGAGGTGACGGGGGAGAGCAGCACGGTCGCCGCGCGAAGGCTCGCGGCGGACGGCCCGGGCCCGGTCTGCGGCGCGGCGGTGGCCGCCTTGAACTTCGCCTCGGCCCGTAATCCCGGGGGCGGATACGTCCGCGGGGCCAAGGCCCAGGAGGAGGCGCTGTGCCGCGCTTCGGCCCTGTACGAGACCCTGCTGGAAGCCCCCGAGTACTACGAGGTCCACCGCGCGGGAAGAAGCACGTTCTACACCGACCGGGTGATTCACTCGCCCGGGGTGCCCGTCTTCCGTGACGACCGGGGCGAGCTGCTGGACACCCCCGTCCGGGTGGGTTTCCTGACCTCCCCGGCTCCCAACGCGGGCACCATCCGCCGCCAGGAGCCCGAGCGCGCCGCCGAGATCCCGGCGGCGCTGGCACGGCGCGCGGAGCGCGTCCTGGAGACGGCGGCGCTGCACGGGTATCCGCGGCTGGTGCTGGGGGCGTGGGGGTGCGGGGTGTTCCGCAACGACCCGGCGGAGGTCGCCGAGGCCTTCCGGGCCCTGCTGGCCGGTCGTTTCGCGGGGGTCTTCGAGCGGGTGGTGTTCGGGGTGCTGGACCGCGACCCGGCGCCGCGGGTGGCCTTCGAGCGGGCCTTCGCCGGATTCGGCGCGCAGGGGCCGCGGTGCGGGGCGTAGGGCACGGGGTGCCCGCCCGGCGCGGGCCGGGGCGCCCGCCCGCCTGGCTGACGGAGGGGCCGCCGGGCGGCTGGGAGGTCCGCCCGGCGGCTCCGTAAGCCTCCTACCGCCAGCCGTAGCGCTCGCGGAGCCGGTTCACGACCAGCTGGAACCTGCCCCGGTCCAGGGCGCAGGCCTCGCGCCGCATCCCGTCCTCGTGCACGCGCAGCACGCGGTCCACGTCGACCCAGGACTCGCGTCCGGCGCCGTCCCACGGTCCGGTCCCGATCGGCACCCACTCCCGGTCGTTGTCGTGCCGCTTGCTGGACAGCTGGACGGCGAGCAGCGTGCGCCCGCCCGCCTCCCGGGCGACGACCAGCACCGGGCGGTCCTTGCCGCGCCCGTCGTTCTCCTCGTACGGGACCCAGGTCCACACGATCTCGCCGGGGTCCGGATCGCCGTCCTTGTCGGGCGCGTACTCGGTGCGCACGGGCCCGATGGCGTGCGGATCGGCCTCGGTGGTGGCGGTGGCCCCGCCGCGGCCGGGCTGCTCGATGGGGTCGAAGCTGTGGTGGGAAAGTGCCGTCATGCGGCCGAGGTTAGTGGTTTCGGGCGGCCGCCCGGGGCGCGGCTCAGTCGGTGACGAGGGCCATGACGAGGCCGTCGTACCCCTTGCTGCCGACGGTCTGGAGGGCCGTGGCGGTCAACTTCGGGTTTTCCGCGATGAGTTCGGTGAACCGGCGGACGCCCTGGACGCGCGGATCGGTGCTGTCCGGGTCGACGACGGCGCCGTCGCGCACGACGTTGTCACCGATGATGACGCTGCCGGGCCGGGTCAGTTCGAGGGCCCACCTCAGGTAGTGCGGGTTGGACGGCTTGTCGGCGTCGATGAAGACCAGGTCGAACGGGGCGAGGTCCGTGAGCTGCGGCAGCAGGTCGAGGGCGGGGCCGCGCCGGATGTCGACCACGTCCGCCAGTCCGGCGCGGGCGACGTTCGCGGCGGCCACGTCGGCGCACGCCGGGTCGACCTCCAGGGTGACCAGCCGCCCGCCGGCCGGCAGGGCCCGGGCGAGCCAGATGGTGCTGTAACCGCCGAGCGTGCCGATTTCGAGGATGGTGCGAGCGCCGCGGATGCGGGCCAGCAGGTGCAGCAGCTTCCCCTGGTTCGGGGCCACTTGGTGCGCGGGGAGCCCGGCGGCCTCGGCATCCCTGGTGGCGGCGGCCAGCGCCTCGTCCTCCTCCACGAGCAGTCCGTCGAAGCCCCATGAGCTCTCCCGATCGCCTTGACCCACTAGTGAGTTCCCAAACGGAACTTACAGGAGGCCGCACCCCTTTCACCAGGTCGTCGCGGAGGTCTCCGCGGAGGCGCGCAGGCTTTCCCGGTACTCACGCGCCGTGCCCATCACCCCGTCGAGGGCGTCCCGGGTGCGCACGAGGTCGGCGATGTGCTCCGAGAGCCGGTCGCGCTCCTGCGCCATCCGCGCCAGCGCGGCATCGGAGGTCTCCTCGCTGGGCGAATCCACGCACGGCAGCAGTTCGGCGATGGTCCGGCTGGAGAGCCCGGCCGCGTACAGCCGCTGGATGAACGTGACCCGCTCCACCTCGTCCTGCGTGTAGTGCCGCTGCCCGCCGGCGCTGCGCGTGCTGTGGAGCAGGCCCTGCTCCTCGTAGTAGCGCACCGACCGGACGCTGACCCCGGCCCGCCTCGCGAGTTCCCCGATACGCATCTCGTCCTCCTGGCTGTGAGCCGCACCACAAAGCTTGCCTCTGACGTCAATGTCAGGTTTTAGCGTAGCTGCCGTGCCCGACACACGGGCGCTGCGGACAGCAAGGAGCTCTACGGTGACGACGCTTTTCGACAGCCATCGACTCGGCGACCTGGCCCTGCCCAACCGGGTGGTGATGGCCCCGATGTCCCGGGTCCGGGCCACCGCCGACGGTCTGGCGACACCGTCGATGGCCACGTACTACGCCCAGCGGGCCACCGCCGGGCTGATCGTGACCGAGGGGGTGCAGCCGAGCCTGATCGGCCAGTCCAGCCCGGGGACCCCGGGACTGCACACCGACGAGCAGGTCGGCGCGTGGCGCCCGGTCACCGCCGCGGTCCACGCCAACGGCGGACGGATCTTCGCCCAGATCATGCACGGCGGCCGCGTCTCGCACCCCGACACCACGGGCACGCAGCCGGTCGGGCCCTCGGCCGTCGCCGCCGTGGGCGACGTGTTCACCCCGGCCGGGCCCCGCCCCGCACCCGTACCGCGGGCCCTGGACACCGCCGAGGTGCCCGAGCACGCGCGCTCGTACGCCGAGGCCGCCCGGCGCGCCGTCGAGGCCGGCTTCGACGGCGTCGAACTGCACGGCGCCAACGGCTATCTGATCTCGCAGTTCCTCTCCGCCAACGCCAACCTGCGCACGGACCGCTACGGAGGTTCGGTGGCGGCCCGGATCCGCTTCGCCGTCGAGGCGACGGCCGCCACCGTCGACGCCATCGGCGGGGCCAGGACCGGCATCCGCCTCTCCCCGGGCGCCACGTTCTGGGGCGTCGCGGAAACCGATGTGCCCGAGCTGTACGCGGCGCTGCTCGCCGAACTCGCCCGCCTCGACCTGGCCTACGTCCACCTGGAAGCGACCGCCGAGGAGCCCGTGCTCCTGGGCCTGCGCCGTGCCTGGCCGGGCACCCTCATCGTGAACCCGACGCTCCCGATGGGACCGAAGCAGACCGGCCGCACCGAAGCGGACCACTGGCTCGGGCTCGGCGCCGACCTCGTCAGCTTCGGCCGTGCCTACATCGCCAATCCCGACCTGGTCGAGCGACTGCGGCTGGGACTGCCCATCGCCCCCGTGGACGAGGCCACGCTCTACCAGGGCGGCGACGCGGGCTACCTCACCTACGGGGCGTACCGGCACACGGACTGATCCCGCTCCCGGCCCCCGCGGGCAGACGGGCGAACCGGGCGCGGCGGGGGGTTTCCCTACGGGCGGCGGGTCGTTACGGGAACGAGGAAGGGAGGTCCGCCATGCCCGCACACGGACCCGAGAAGCACCCCACGGCCACCGAGCTCGACGCCCGCTACAGCTCCGCCCTCAACCCCCGCCCGGGCGCCGCGGATGCCACCGCCACCGACTGGGCCGAGGCCCTGCGGCAGTTGGAGACCGCCGAGATCTTCTGGGCGTCGACGGTGCGGGCCGACGGCAGGCTGCACGTCACTCCCGTGATCGCGGCCTGGCACGACGGGGTGCTGTACTTCTCGACGGGCCCGGGCGAGCAGAAGGCGAAGAACCTCGCCCACGACGGCCACTGCGCCCTCACCACCACCACCGGCCCGAACTCCCTCACCCAGGGGCTCGACCTCGTGATCGAGGGCACGGCCCGGCAGGTCGCCGATCCGGCGGTCCTGGAGGAGGTGATCACGGCGTACGAGACGAAGTACGGCCCCCACATGACCTCCTCCGAGGGCACCTTCCACGGCATGGCGGACGCGTTCCGCACGGGCGACGTGGTGGTCTTCGGGCTGCCCCCGTCCACGGCCTACGGCTTCGGCCGCGACAACGGCGTCTACACCCACACCCGCTGGACGTTCTGAGCCCCGCGGGCGTGCGGGACGCAGCGGACGGACGGGCACGGACGGACGGGAGCGGGCAGGGGGAGAGCCGTCGCCGTGTGCGCGGCGACGGCTCTCCGGTGGGGGCGTCAGGGCCGTCATGAGCGCGAAGCCGGCCTCGCTCAGGCCGACAGGGGTGGGCCGCGTACTCAGCGGGCGGCGGCCCCGAACCACTTGGGCAGGTGCGCCAGCAGATCCTGCTGGTCCTCGCCCGCCCACACGACGTGACCGTCCGGGCGCAGCAGTACCGCGGGCACCTCCAGTTCGTCGCTGACGTCGACGACGTGGTCGACCCGGTCCGACCAGCCGGCGGCCGAGAGCCGGCCCGTCTGATCGAGCAGGAGACCGCGGCCGCCGCGCGTCAGCTCGTAGAGGCGGCCGCGCCCCAGCGCCACGTCCCGCATCCGCCGGCCGAGCAGTTCACGACCGGCGCGGGCCCTGGCCGGGTCCTGTCCGTCGACCCGGCCGCCCTCACCGTCACCGTCACCTTCATCCTTGTCCTCGCCGATGTCGTAGCGGACGGAGATGGCGGTGATCTTCTCGATCAGGTACCGGTTCACCTCCTCGAAGTCCACCAGTTCCGCGAGCAGTCGGCGTACCGCCAGGGCACCCGGATCCGTCGACATCAGCTGGATCTGCGCGCGGGTGTTGTCCAGTACGTCGGCGGCCACCGGGTGGCGTTCCGAGTGGTAGCTGTCCAGCAGCCCCTCCGGTGCCCAGCCGGCGATCTCGGCGGCCAGCTTCCAACCGAGGTTGAACGCGTCCTGGATACCGAGGTTGAGCCCCTGCCCGCCGGTGGGCGGGTGGATGTGCGCCGCGTCGCCGGCCAGCAGCACGCGGCCGACGCGGTAGCGCTCGGCCAGCCGCGTCGCGTCGCCGAAGCGGGAAAGCCAGCGCGGCGAGTGCGCGCCGAAGTCCGTTCCCCCGAAGGCGCGCAGCTGCCGCTTGAACTCGTCGAGGGTCGGTGCGGTGGCGCGGTCCTCGGCCACCCCCTCGGCGGGCGTGACGACGCGGTAGAGCCCGTCGCCCAACGGCATGGCGCCGAACCGCAGCTGCGTCTTGCGCACTTCGGCCACGACGGAGGCCACCGTCTGCGCCGGCTCGGCCAGCTCCATCACGCCCAGCAGCGTCTCGACCCGGGAAGGCTCCCCGGGGAAGCCGACGCCGAGCAGTTTGCGGACCGTACTGCGCCCTCCGTCGCAGCCGACGACGTAGCGGGCGCGCAGCCGCGTGCCGTCGGCCAGCTCGACGCCCACCCCGTCGTCGTCCTGACGCAGCCCGACCACCTCGCAGCCGCGCCGGATCTCGACGCCGGCCTCGGCGGCGTGCTCGGTCAGCAGCCGCTCGGTGACCTCCTGCGGGATGTGGAGGACGTACGAGTGCGCCGTGTCCAGCCGCTCCGGCCAGGAGGTGCCGAGGCCGGCGAAGAAGCCGCCGACCCTGAACTGGCGGCCGAGCGGGAGGAACCGCTCCAGCAGGCCGCGCTGGTCCATCACCTCGATGCTGCGTGCGTGCAGACCTTGCGCCCGGGACTGACGGGTCGGTTCCGCCTCCTTCTCCAGCACGAGCACCCGCACGCCGTGCAGTCTCAGCTCACAGGCCAGCATCATGCCGGTCGGCCCGCCGCCGACCACGATCACGTCCATCGAGAAACCCCCGGATACCTCGGAAAAGTGCAGGTGGGCGACGATTGTGCGGGTCGGTGGGGGCCTTGCGGCAAGCCCCCCACTGCGCTATAAGTTGAGAGTGGCAAGGAGTGGGTTACTTCCTTGCCCTTTCTTTTTGTGGCACCGCGAGGCCGGCGCCGTCGCAGGAACACCCGGATCCCGACGCGCGGGAACTCCGCCGCCCGTCAGGGGCCGGCAGCGGTGGGAACCTCCCGGCGGGCCGCCTCGTTGATCCGGGGTCCACCGCTCTGCACCGCGTACCGCAGGAGTGACATGCCCGAGACCTCGCCCGGCCCCGTCGCGCCCTCTCTCCCGCCGCTCGCAGGCCAGGCCGAGCGTCTGATCGAGCTCGGGGTGCACGAGCTCGCCCGGATCCCGGCCGGCGAACTGCGCGCGTTCGCCTCCGCGCAGGACGCCGACGGCGGCCACGGCGACGAGGCCCTGCTCGCCGTCCACCCCGAGCGCGTCCCCGCCTCCGCCCTCGCGCCGCTGCTGCGCCGCGAGGGCAAACCCGGCTTCGTCGTCACCGACATGTCCGACGTCGACGGCTTCCGCCCGCTCGACACCATCGAGCTGACCGACGCCCCGCTGTACGTCGTCACGGGCGTCGACCGGGGCGACCACATGTCCAACTGGAGCCCCGAAGAGGCACTGCCGGCCCTCACGAAGGAGGAGCGCACCCCGCTGCTGCTCACCGAGGGCATCCACTGGGTGCTCCAGCAGCCGGCGGCCCTGGAGCGCGGCCGCTGCTTCATGACCGTCGGCTCCCGGCTGCGCAAGGCGGACGGAGCCCTGGACGCCCGTACCCCCGCCATCTGGATCAGCAACGGCACGGGCCGGGACGGCCGCGAGCGGCGCAACGCCCCCAAGGTCGGCTGGTGCTGGTGGGGCAACCGCCACACCTGGCTCGGCTTCGCCTCCGCGACGAGCCGCAGACCATGACGGACCGGGCGCGGCCGAAAGGGCCCGCTCGCCGCCGTCCACCCGAGTCCGTCCCGGTTGGCACCGACCGGCGTCGGCACCGTCCCGGCACCCGTACTGATCAGCCCGTGGCCGGCCAGTGGCTCGTCCAGCCTTCCGCGGCCTCCGCCTGGGCGGCCAGGGACAGGAGGAGGGGTTCCGAATCGGCGGGGCCCAGGAGTTGGGCCCCGAGGGGGAGGCCCTCGGAGGTGAAGCCCGCCGGAACGTTCACCCCCGGCCAGCCCAGGACGTTCCACGTCCAGGCGTACGGGCACGCCGCGATCATCGCCCGGTCCGTGGCCATCGCCCCGAGGCCCGCGAGGGCGCCGATCCGCAGCGGGGGAGTGGCCGTCGTCGGGGTCAGGACCACGTCGAACCGGCCGAAGATCTCCCCGACCCGCCTCCGCAGCAGGGTTTCCGCCCGGCGCGAGGCCCGCAGCGGCAGGCCGCCGAGGATCCGGCCGCCGCGTATCGCCTCGTGCGTGCGCGGGTCCAGCAGCCCGGGATCGGGCACCCGGGAGGCCCAGTCCCGTACGCCGCCGGTCGCGCGGGGTACGAAGGTCAGGCCGATCCGCCCGTAGCGCGGTTCCTGCGGCACCACCTCGTGACCCAGGGACTCCAGCCGCCCGGCGAGCCGCTCCACCGCCGAACGGACCTCCGGATCAAGGGACTTCGGCGTCGCCGTGAAGGCCATCGCGAACGACAGGGCGATGCGCAGCCGCCTCGGCGTGCGGCGGGCCGCCTCGACCGCCGATACGGGGGCCGGGCAGTGCCGGTCCCCGGGGTGGCGGCCGCTCGCCGCGTCCAGCAGGAGGGCCGCGTCGGCGACACTGCGGGCCAGCACGCCGTGGACGGTCAGCCCGTGGAAGGACTCCGGCTCCGGCCAGGTGGAGATGCGGCCGCGTTGCGGCTTGACGCCCACCAGATGGGTCCAGGCCGCGGGGATCCGTACGGAACCCGCCCCGTCGGATCCCAGCGCCGCCGGAACCAGACCCGCGGCCACGGCCGCCGCCGAACCCCCGGAGGAACCGCCGGGGGTGTGGGCCGGGTTCCACGGATTGCGGGTGTCGCCGAAGGCGGGGCCCTCGGTGAAAGGCCACTGGCCCAGCTCCGGCGTCTGGGTCTTGCCGATGACGATCGCGCCGGCCGCGCGCAGTCTGCGTACGGCCTCGCTGTCGGCCGCCTTCGGCGGGAACTCCCCGGCGCAGCCGAAGGCGGTCGGCTCCCCGGCCACGTCCATGTCGTCCTTCACGGCGACCGGTACGCCGAGCAGCGGGAGCCGCTCGCCGGCGGCCAGCCGCCGGTCGGCCGCGTCCGCCTCGGCGAGCGCGGCCTCGGTGCGCACGATCCGGAAGGCGTTGAGCACGGGCTGCGCGGCCGCGATCCGCTCCAGCGCCTCCTCGGTCGACCGGCGCGCGGAGACCGCGCCTTCGGCGAGCGCCCGCGCCGTTTCCACCAGCCCGCGCGAGACGGCCGGAGCCTTCGTACCTGACGACGTGACCGACATCGGACCTCCCCGTTACCGCTCGGTAGGCGTGAAGGTAGCGGGGCTGGCCCGAGGGCGGCTAGAGCGGTCGGAGCGGCTGGATCCAGCCCTCCAGCGAGGCCATGAACCCGTCGAAGTCGTCCCGGTGGATGGTGTGTCCGGCTCCGGCGACCGACCGCACCTCGAAACCTCGCTCCTCCAGCAGCGAGGCCCGCTCCGGGGAGATCAGGAAGCTGGGATCGGCGATCTGGACCAGCGAGGGGACCACCGGCGCCGCAGGCAGCAGGTCCGTACCGACGAGCCGTCCCAGGACGAGCGCCGTCGCCTCGTCCCACACGGCCAGGGTCTCCAGCTCGACGTCGACGTCCGCCTCCTCCCAGCGCGGGTTCATCGCCCGGATCCGCTCCCTGGGCGCGGACTTGAACCGGGCGAACAGCTCCGGGTCCATCCCCTCGGCGGGACCGGCCAGGTGCCAGGCCGGGTCGGAGAACACGGCGCGCTTCGGCCTGAGCCGGTCCACGGCCAGCGAGAGGGCCAGCCCGCCCAGCGAGTGGCCGAGGGCGAGGTCGGCGCCGGCCGGCAAGGTCTCGACGACGTCCTCGGCGAAGAGCGCCGGGTCGTACGCGCCCCGCCCGCTGGCGCCGTGGCCGCGCAGGTCGACGGCGATGACGCGGTAGCCGCGCGCGGCGAGGGCGGGGCCCACCCGGCGCCAGGTCCGGTGGTCGGCCATCATGCCGTGGATCAGGAGCGCGACGCGGTCGCCCTCGCCCCAGGTGTGGGTGTGCAACTGCACGGTGAAGCCTTTCTAGGAGGGTTCCGGAGGGTTCCGGAAGGGTCGTGGGAGGGGTCGGGGAGGTTCTCGGCGCTCGCACAGGCTCTCGGGCGGCTCATCGCACGCCGCGGATCGGCTTCACCGCAAGGGCGCCCGCCACCGCCAAGGCCGCCGCGACGACGAACAGCGCGGTGTAGCCGCCGCTCACCGAGACGATCACCGAGGCGATGAACGGCGCGATGATCTGCGGTCCCGCGTTGGCGATGTTGAGCACGCCCATGTCGCGGGCCGCGTCCCGCGCCGTCGGGAGCACCATCGTCACGAGCGCCGTGTCCACGGCCATGTACGAACCGAACGCGAGCCCGTTGACCGCCGCGAAGGCCAGCATCGCCGTCCAGCTGTCCGACACCGCCGGGATCGCGAGCGCGAGGGCCGACAGCAGGGCCGAGGCGCCCACGAAGAGCTTGCGCCGGTCGAGCCGGTCGGAGAGGTACCCGCCCAGGACCGTGGAGACCGCCATGGCGACGCCGGTCAGCGGCATCAGTACCGCCACGGCCTCCTCCGGTTCCATGCCGACGGGCAGCACGGTGTGGTCCTGGAGGATGTACAGCTGGTACCCGCTGACCGCGAAATACCCGAGGACGAGCAGCGCCCGGCCGACGAAGGCCCAGCGGAAGTCGTGGTCGCGCAGGGCGCCGGTGAACGCGGCCAGTTGGGCCCTGACCGGCAGTGCGGCGCGCGCCGGGAGACGCTCCTCGCGGGTGCAGGCGGTGAACAGGACCGCGGCGCCCGCCACGATCGCGCCGAAGACGAGGTAGCCGCTGCGGTAGTCCTCCGAGAACGCGGCGCCGGTCAGCGCCCCGAGGGTGGAGCCGATGGGCAGGCCGAGCCCGACGGCCGCGGAGGCCTTGCCGCGCGCGGAGACCGGCACCCGGTCGGGGACCACGGAGGTGAGGGCGGCCTGGTAGACGTTCATGACGGCCTGGCCGAGGCACCAGGCGATCGTGACCAGCAGGATCGTGTCGGCGGCGCCCAGCAGGAACATCGCCGGCAGCGCGGCGGCCGCGCCGCCCAGGATCCACGGGTTGCGCCGTCCGCTGCGGTCGGACAGGGCGCCGGCGACCGGGTTGAAGATCGTGGCGAAGATCGCCGAGACCCCTGCGATCAGGCCGAAGTGGGCGACCTTGTCCACCGGGTCGATGTCCTCGACCTGGAGGGCGAGCAGGACGCCGCCGACGCCGACGTAGAGCGTGTACATCGCACTGCTGCCGACGAGCAGCAGGGGGAACAGACCGCGTCCGGGGGCGCGCGCGGCGCCGGCGGCGGCCGGTGCGGCAGCCGCGTCGTCGGGGACGGCGCCGGTGGTTCCGGTGCCGGAGGAGGAAAGGGCCACGGCGCCCTCCTGGGCGGGTTCATCGTGCGGATGAGGGTGGGAGGAGCGGGCGCGGAGCTGAGAAGGGAGGTAGGGGCGGGGGTGTCGGGAAGACCCTCGCTTACACGTGTCAATGAATCGTGTAACCACTGTGTAGCATTCGTTTCCGGCCATCCGCCAGCCCTCGGGGGCACCGGGTCTGGAAAGATTCCACGGCAATGTCACAGTCATCGAAACCGCCGCAGCCGGCCCCCGTGCCGACCAGCGCCGACGTGGCCCGTCTCGCAGGCGTGTCCCGCGCGACCGTCAGTTACGTCCTCAACAACGCGGAAGCCGTCCGCATCAGCGAGCCGACCCGCCGCAAGGTCCGCAGGGCCGCCGAGGAGCTCGGGTACGTCCCGCACGCCGCCGCCCGCAGCCTGCGCGCCGGACACACCCGGATCGTGCTGCTGCCCACCTCCCACGTGCCCATAGGGCCGCTCTACAGCGCCTTCCTCAACGAGCTCCAGTGGTCGCTGCGCCGCCTCGACTACACCGTGGTCCAGTACGGCAGCCTCGGCCTCAGCGGCGACGAGGCGGCCCGCGCCTGGGCCGAACTGCGCCCGGTCGCGGTGATCTCGCTCGGCGAGATCACCCTCTCCGCGCACAACGTGGCCACGCTGAAGCGGGCCGGCGCCCGCGCGGTGATCACGATGGGCCCCGTCGGTGTCCCCGGGGCACACGCCCTGGTCATGGACCAGAGCGAGGTCGGCGCCCGGGCCGCCGCCCACCTCGTGGAGCGCGGGCACCGGCGGATCGGCGTGGTCGTCCCGCAGGAGGAGGGGCTGGAACTCTTCTCCACCCCCCGGCTGGAGGGTGCCCGCTCGGTGGCGGGCGCAGGGATCGAAGCGCTGCCGATGGCCTACTCGGAGGAGTCGGCCGCCGCGCTCGCCGCCCGCTGGCGCTCGCTCGGCCTGGACGCGGTGTTCGCGTACAACGACGAGTACGCGATGCTGCTGATGCGCGCGCTGCTGGACGAGGGGCTGCGGATCCCCGGGGACGTCGCCGTCATGGGCGCGGACGACCTGCTCATCGGCCGTCTGCTGCGGCCCCGGCTGAGCACGGTGCAGATCGAGCTGCCGACGGGGGACCACCTGGCCGAGCTGGTGGACCGGGCGGTGCGCGAACCGTCCGAGATCACGCAGCGGCAGGACCTGATCTCGGCGGTGGCCGTCCGGCGGGAGTCGACCTGAGAGTCGTCGGGGCTGTGACGGCGTGACGGCCATGACGGTTGTACGGCTGCTGCCCGCGAGGCGGCCATGGCGGCTGTACGGCCGTTGCCCCCGAGGCGGCCATGGCGGCGGTACGGCCGTTGCCGCCCCGGCGGCCGTGGCGGCGGCGGGCGTGGCCGGCGGAGGGCCGTTGACAGCCGGTGACCTGCGGACGGAGACTTCGGGCGCGCCCCACCGGGCGCGCCCGGCGCCCGACCGGGTGCCGACCCCGGCACCACCCGGCGCCGCCCGTACGGATCCGCCCAGGAGAGCCCCCATGAGCATCCGCACCGCCCGCGACGGACGCACCGTCCGCGACGTCTACGTCGTCGACGCCGTCCGCACCCCGATCGGCAAGTTCGGCGGAGCGTACGCCGGGGTCCGCCCCGACGACCTCGCCGCGCACGTCGTCCGCGCGCTGGTGGACCGTACGCCCGACCTGGACCCCGCCCGCATCGACGACGTGGTCTTCGGCGACGCCAACGGCGCGGGCGAGGACAACCGCGACGTGGCCCGCATGGCCGTCCTGCTCGCCGGCCTCCCGGTGTCCGTCCCCGGGGTCACCGTCAACCGGCTCTGCGGTTCCGGCCTCGAAGCCGTGATCCAGGCCGCCCGGGCCATCGCGCTGGGCGACGCCTCCGTGGCCATCGCGGGCGGCGTGGAGTCGATGAGCCGGGCCCCCTGGGTGGTGCAGAAGCCCGAGCGGCCCTTCCCGGCCGGCCACCAGCAGATGTGGTCCACCACCCTGGGCTGGCGGATGACCAACCCGCGCATGCCCGCGCCGTGGACGGGCTCCCTCGGCGAGGGCGCCGAACTCATCGCGGAGAAGCACGGGATCACCCGTGAGGCCCAGGACCTGTTCGCGCTGGAGAGCCACCGCAAGGCCGCGGCCGCCTGGGCCGCCGGGCAGTACGGGGACGAGGTCGTCGCGTACCCCGGCGTGGACCTCGCCCGCGACGAATGCGTCCGCGAGGGCTCCACCCCCGAGGCCCTGGCCCGCCTGAAGCCCGCCTTCCGCACGGACGGCACGGGTACGGTCACGGCCGCGAACGCCTCCCCGCTGAACGACGGCGCCGCGGCCCTGCTGCTGACCGACGAGGAGGGCCTCGCGGCCACCGGCCGCGAGCCGCTGGCCCGGATCAGCGCCTCCGCGGTCACCGGCATCGAGCCGCAGCTCTTCGGCTTGGGCCCGGTCGACGCCGTGCAGCGGGCGCTCGCGAAGGCCGGCCGGAGCCTGGCCGACCTGACGACCGTCGAGCTCAACGAGGCGTTCGCGGCGCAGGCGCTGGGCTGTGTCGCGGCCTGGCCGGAGCTGGACCCGGCCAGGCTCAACCCGCGCGGCGGCGCCATCGCCATCGGGCACCCGCTGGGCGCCTCCGGGGCCCGGCTGGCCGGTTCGGTGGCACACCAACTGGCCGCGGCCGGCTCCGGTACGGGCCTGGCGACGCTGTGCATCGGCGTCGGACAGGGCATCGCACTCGTCCTGGAGCGCTGAACCGGCACCCGGAACTCCCGCACGCTGGCGCGCCGTCGATCGTTTCCGGTCACGGCGGCGCGTCAACTGCCCAATAACAGAACAGATGTGGTGCCTCCGGTCTGGCACGATGGCGCGTGCTGCCGCCCCCCGCCCCACCCATCCCCACCGGAGGCCCCGCGCCATGCCGCTCCTCGAACCGACGCTCTGGCAGGACGGACCGACCCTCACCGGGGGGCCCGCCCCGGTCGTAGAGCCCGCCACCGGCCGCACCCTGGCCACCCTCGCCCTGGCCGCGCCCGCCGACGTCGCGGAGGCCGCCGTACGGGCCCGGGCCGCCCAGGAGTCCTGGGCGCGGACCGGCCACATGGAGCGGGCCGCGGTCCTGCGCCGCGCCGGAGACCTGTTCGCCGCCCACGCCGGGGAACTGCGGGACTGGCTGGTGCGCGAATCGGGCTCGATACCCGGCAAGGCCGACTTCGAACTGCACGTGGCCGCCCAGGAGTGCTACGAGGCCGCCGCGCTGGCCTCCCGCCCGGCAGGGCAGGTGCTGCCGAGCGAGGAGCCGCGGCTCTCCTTCACCCGCCGGGTCCCGGCGGGCGTGGTGGGGGTGGTGGCCCCCTTCAACGCGCCGCTGATCCTGTCGATCCGCTCGGTCGCCCCGGCGCTCGCCCTCGGCAACGCGGTGCTGCTCAAGCCCGACCGGCGGACCGCCGTCTGCGGCGGTCTCGCGCTCGCCGCCGTCCTCGCGGCAGCGGGACTGCCGGCCGGCCTGCTGCACGTACTGCCCGGGGGCGCGGAGACCGGGGCGGCCGTCGTCGCCGATCCGCTGGTCCGCGTGGTGTCGTTCACCGGTTCCACGGCGGCCGGGCGGCTCGTCGGGGAGCTGGCGGGCCGCCATCTCAAGCGCGCCCACCTGGAGTTGGGAGGCAACTCGGCGCTCGTCGTCCTCAAGGACGCCGACGTGGAGGCCGCCGTGGCGCAGGCCTCCTGGGGCTCGTTCTTCCACCAGGGCCAGATCTGCATGACGGCCGGGCGTCACCTCGTCCACGCCTCGCTCTACGACGAGTACGTCGAGCGGCTCGCCGCGCGGGCCGAGGCGCTGGCGGTGGGGGACCCGTACCGCGAGCGGGTGCACCTGGGACCGCTGATCGACCGCGGCCAGCTGGAGCGGGTGCACGCCCTGGTCGAGGCGAGCACGGAGCAGGGGGCCAAGCTCGTCGTCGGCGGAACGTACGAGGAACTCTTCTACCGGCCGACCGTGCTGGCGGGCGTCGCCGACGACACCCCCGCCTACGCCGAGGAGGTCTTCGGCCCGGTGGCGCCGGTACGGCCCTTCACCACGGAGGACGAGGCGGTGGCCCTGGCCTCGGCCGGCCCGTACGGGCTCTCCCTCGGGATCGTGACCCGCGACGCGGCGCGCGGGCTGGAGCTGGCCGGACGGATCCCGACCGGGATCGCGCACGTCAACGACCAGACGGTGAACGACGAGGCGGTGGCCCCCTTCGGCGGGGTCGGTGCCTCCGGCACCGGGGCGCGGTTCGGCGGTGAGGCGAACCTGGACGCGTTCACGGAGCTGCGCTGGACGACGCTCCGCCCGACTCCGCCGGGGCACCCTTTCTGATACGGCCCGCCCGGGCGGCGGCCGCTCGGGCGGCTCCGTACCGCCCGCGCGCCGTGGCGGAATGCACGGGGCGAGCCGATCGTTCAAGGTGCATACAAGGCAATCAGGAGGTCTGGAACCGTGGCTACTGTCGAGCTCACCAAGGAGAACTTCGACCAGACGGTCAGCGAGAACCCGTTCGTGCTGATCGATTTCTGGGCGGGCTGGTGCCGGCCCTGCCTGCAGTTCGCCCCGGTCTACGAGAAGGCCTCGGAGGCCAATCCGGACCTGGTGTTCGCCAAGGTGGACACGGAGGCGCAGCAGGAGCTGGCCGCGGCGTTCGAGATCACCTCGATCCCGACGCTGATGATCGTCCGGGACCAGGTCGCCATCTTCTCGCAGCCCGGCGCGCTGCCGGAGGCAGCGCTGACCGACCTGATCGGGCAGGCGCGGGCGCTGGACATGGAAGAGGTGCGCGCCAAGATCGCCGCCTCGCCGCAGGACGGCCAGGCGGGCACGGCGCAGGCCTGAGCGCCACCGCGCCGCGTCGGCGCCCCGCTGACCTGCCGATCCGCAGACCCGCTGATCCGCAGAGCGCGCCGCCGTGCCTCTCCCGCGTGCCCCGCCGTGCCCACGTAAGGTGACAGGGAAACAAGGGCCCCTGGAACCACGGATGGTGACTGTGTCGGAAGCGGTGGAGTACGACGTCGTGGTGCTCGGCGGGGGACCGGCCGGAGAGAACATCGTGGACCGGACCCGCGCCGCCGGGCTGACCACGGCCCTGGTGGAGGCCGAGCTCGTCGGCGGCGAGTGCTCGTACTGGGCCTGCATCCCCAGCAAGGCACTGCTGCGTCCGGCCCTGGCCAGGGCCGACGCCCGCCGGGTGCCGGGGCTGGCGGGCTCCGTCCAGGGCCCGCTGGACACGGCGGCCGTGCTGGCGCACCGCGACTACTGGACCTCCAGCTGGAAGGACGACGGCCAGGTCGACTGGCTCGACTCGATCGGCGCCCACCTCTACCGCGGTCACGGCCGCCTCTACGGGGTCCGCAAGGTCGCCGTCACCAGCCCCGAGGGCGAACACCACGTACTGTCCGCGCGGCACGCCGTCGTCGTCGCCACCGGCACCCGCGCCGTGATCCCGGACGTCCCCGGGCTCGCCGGGGCGCGGCCGTGGACCAGCCGCGAGGCCACCTCCGCCCAGCACGCGCCGGGCCGGCTGCTGGTCGTGGGCGGCTCGGTGGTGGCCGCCGAGATGGCCACGGCCTGGCAGGCCCTGGGCTCCCAGGTCACGATGCTCGTACGCGGCTCCGGTCTGCTGCCACGGATGGAGCCCTTCGCCGGTGAGCTGGTCGCCGAGGCCCTGCGCGAGGCCGGCGCGGTGGTCCGTACGGACGTCTCGGTGGAGGCGGTCGTACGGGACGGCTCGACCGGCCCCGTCCAGGTCGTCCTGGAGGGCGGCGAGATCCTGGAGGGCGACGAGCTCCTGATGGCGACCGGCCGCTCGCCGCACACCGAGGACATCGGGCTGGAGACCGTCGGTCTGACGCCCGGGGACTGGATCCCGGTCGACGACAGCTGCCGGGTCGAGGGCCACGACTGGCTGTACGCCGTCGGCGATGTGAACCACCGCGCGCTGCTGACCCACCAGGGCAAGTACCAGGCCCGGATCGCGGGGGGCGTCATCGCCGCCCGCGCGGCGGGCGTCCCCGAGCTCGACACCGGCCGCTGGGGCGCGCACGTGGCGAGCGCCGATACGCAGGCCATGCCGCAGGCGGTGTTCACCGACCCGGAGGCGGCAGCCGTGGGCCTCACCCTGGCGGAGGCCGAGCGGGCGGGCCACCGGGTCCGCGCCGTCGACTACGACCTCGGCAAGGTCTCGGGCGCCGGACTGTACGCGGACGGGTACCGGGGGCGGGCCCGGCTGGTCGTCGACCTGGACCGGGAGGTCCTCCTCGGGGCCACCTTCGTCGGCCCGGGCGCGGCGGAGCTGCTGCACGCGGCGACGGTCGCGGTCGCGGGGGAGGTCCCCATCGCACGGCTGTGGCACGCGGTCCCGGCGTTCCCGACGGTCAGCGAGATCTGGCTCAGGCTGCTGGAGACGTACCGGGGATAGCCGCCCCCACCCGGTCGGCGCGGCGGTAGCTGCGGCCGTCCCGGGTCCGGGTCAGCAGGCCCGAGGTGATCAGGTAGCGCCGCAGCGCCGAGCAGTCCTCGTGCACGGTGCGCAGCGCGTCGTTCACCTCGGGCTCGGTGTACGCCCGGCCCTCCTCGAAGAGGGTCGCGGCGAGGTGGGCGAGCAGCTGCTCGCGGCGGGCGACCTTGCGCGGGATGGCGATGAGCCGGCCACCGGAGAACAGGTCGGCGACGGGGCGGGCGGTCTGGGGCAGGGGGGTCTGGGACATGACAGCGAGCCTGTCCGACATCCCGCAGGTCCGGCAACGGATTTTCCCGACCTCGTCCGTGTCCGGCGCCAACTCCCCTGAAAAGTGACGGTCGTTCATCTTACTGAGCGGTAGACCTCGCCAGTACCCTCCCCCGTGACCGCTTCCCGCCCCACGGAGGAGCACGCATGCGACGTCCCACCGCTCGCCTGAGAACCGCCGTAGCCGCCGGGGTGATCGCCCTCGGCGCCGCCCTGCTCACCCCGCTCGCGCCCGCCGCGGCCGCCGATCCCGTACCGCTGCCCGTGGCCGACTACTGCGGCGGCCGGTGCGCGGACATCCTGCCCCCCGGCCAGAACGGCAACGCGACCCTCGCCCAGATCCTCCTGCACAAGGCGTTCGGCACCATGCCCGCCCACGCCTCGGACCAACTGGCCCGCTATGACTCGCTGGTGGCCGGATATCCGGGGCTCACCGACGCCAAGGTCAACGACTTCTTCAACGACGCCTCCTTCGGGGTCCCGCCCGACCAGGTCGAGTCGACCACCAGCCCGCGCGCCGACGTCACCATCACCCGCGACAAGAAGACCGGCGTTCCCCACATCAAGGGCACCACCCGCTACGGGACCTCCTACGGCGCCGGCTTCGCCGCCGCCCAGGACCGCCTCTGGCAGATGGACCTCTTCCGCCACGTCGGCCGCGGCGACCTGACCCCGTTCGCCGGCGGCGCCCTCGCCAACCAGGGCCTGGAGCAGCAGTTCTGGCCGCAGGCCCCGTACACCGAGGCCGATCTCCAGGCGCAGGTGGACCGGATCCGCACCACCGAGGGCGACCGGGGCCGGCTCGCGATGGAGGACGCGCAGGCGTACGTCGACGGGATCAACGCCTACCGCGTCCAGTCCAAGAACGGCCGCTACTTCCCCGGGGAATACGTGCTCACCGGCCACATCGACTCGATCACGAACGCCGGCGAGATCCAGCCCTTCAAGATCACCGACCTGATCGCCCTCGCCTCCGTCGTGGGCGGGCTCTTCGGCGGCGGAGGCGGCGGCGAGGTGCAGGCCGCGCTCTCCCTGCTCGCCGCGCAGCAGAAGTACGGCCTGGAGGAGGGCACCCGGGTCTGGGAGTCCTTCCGCGAGCGCGACGACCCCGAGGCCGTGCTCACCGTCCACGACGGCAGCAGCTTCCCGTACGCGCAGAAGCCCGCGAACCCGCAGGGCGCCGCGCTCCCGGACCCCGGCTCCGTCACCGCCGAGCCGCTCGTCCACGACCGCACCGGCGCGGCGGCCACCGCGGCCGCCGCGAACCCGCCCAGACCGGTCAAGCAGAGCATGTCCAACGCCCTGCTCGTCTCGGGGGCGAAGACCGCGAGCGGCCACCCCGTCGCCGTCTTCGGGCCGCAGACCGGCTACCTCGCGCCCCAGCTCCTCATGCTCCAGGAGATCCAGGGCCCCGGCATCAGCGCCCGCGGCGCCTCCTTCGCCGGGGTGAGCATGTACGTCCAGCTCGGCCGCGGCCAGGACTACGCCTGGAGCGCCACCTCCGCCGGGCAGGACATCACCGACACCTTCGCCGTCGAACTGTGCGAGCCGGGCGGGGGCGCGCCGACCACCGCGAGCGCCTCGTACCTCTATCGGGGCACCTGCACCCCCATGGAGAAGCTGGAGCGCACCAACGCCTGGAAGTCCTCGGTGGCCGACCCGACGCCGAACGGCTCGTACCGGATGCAGGTCTGGCGGACGAACTACGGCATCGTCACCCACCGGGCCACCGTCGCGGGCAAGCCCGTGGCCTACACCGCGCTGCGCTCCACGTACCGGCACGAGGCCGACTCGATCATCGGCTTCCAGATGCTCAACGACCCCTCGTACGTGACGGACGCGCGGACCTTCCAGCAGGCCGCCGCACACATCGGCTACGCCTTCAACTGGTTCTACGCCGACGCGCGCGAAGCGGCCTACTACAACAGCGGTTTGAACCCGGTCCGGCCGGCCGGGGTCGACGCGGCGCTCCCGATCGCGGGCAGGCAGCAGTACGAGTGGCAGGGCTTCGACCCGGCCGCCAACACCGCCGCCTACACGCCGCCCTCCGAGCACCCGCAGTCCATCGGGCAGGACTACTACATCAGTTGGAACAACAAGCAGGCCAAGGACTACGGCGCGGCCGGCTTCGGCATGGGATCGGTGCACCGCGCGGACCTCCTCGACCAGCGGGTCAAGCCCCTCGTCGCCGCGGGCGGGGTCACCCGCGCCAAGCTCACCCAGGCCATGGCGGACGCGGCCGTCACGGACCTGCGGGCCGAGAACCTGCTGCCCGAGCTGCTCGCGGTGCTGCGCAGCGTGCCGCTCAGCGATCCGGCCGTGTCCGCCGCGGTCGACAAGCTGGCCGCGTGGCAGGCGGCGGGGACCGAGCGCAAGGAGACGGCGCAGGGCTCGAAGGCGTACGCCCACGCCGACGCCATCCGGATCATGGACGCCTGGTGGCCGCTGCTGATCGAGGCCGAGTTCCAACCGGGCCTCGGCACACCGCTGTACGACGCCCTGCGGGCCTCCCTGACCGTGGACGAGGCCCCCAACGCGGGCCACGGGCCCACCGGTTCGCACGCCGGATCGGCGTTCCAGTACGGCTGGTGGAGCTACGCGGACAAGGACCTGCGGACGGTGCTCGGGCGTCCGGTGGCCGGTCCGCTGGCCAAGGCGTACTGCGGCGGCGGCTCGCTGTCCGCCTGCCGCGACGCGATGGCGGCCACGCTCAAGCAGGCGGCCGCCGCCGCGCCGGCTTCGGTGTACCCGGCCGACGGGACCTGCGCGGCAGGCAACCAGTGGTGCGCGGACTCGATCGTGCAGCGTCCGGTGGGCGGCCTGAGCCACCCGCAGATCAACTGGCAGAA
>NZ_LFML01000102.1:116831-129826 GCF_001044425.1 Streptomyces roseus | reverse complement strand
CCGCTGAGCCCCGGTACCGCCGAGAGGCCCGCCGGCCCCGGATCACTCCGGGGCCGGCGGGCCTCCTCGTACGGTCGGTCGCCGCCTGTCGGGGGCGGCCGACAAGGGCCGGGGTTCAGGGGCCGATGGTCAGGGGCCGACGGTGATCTGCTGGGCCGGGTCGGTCGTGTCGGTGACCTTG
The DNA here is from genome assembly GCF_001044425.1 of Streptomyces roseus. Taxonomy (GTDB): domain Bacteria; phylum Actinomycetota; class Actinomycetes; order Streptomycetales; family Streptomycetaceae; genus Streptomyces; species Streptomyces roseus. The sequence continues at coordinate 129,645 of NZ_LFML01000102.1, read as the reverse complement.
TACACGGCGTTGAAGACGGAGGAGGTCGCGCTGGTCGGGCAGCCGAACCCGCCGGTGACCGTCACCGGCACGGAGGCGTTCGTGAAGGTCAGGCTCGGCGGGGCGCCGTTCGTCCAGCTCCCGGCGACGTTCGCCGGAGCGGTCGGTGCGGCGGTGACCGTGCAGGTGGCGAGGCCGGAGGTCTGCACGACCAGGCCGCCGGCCGGGACGGTCATGGTGGCGGTGATCGGGGAGCCGTTCTGCATCGACACCGACCAGGCACCACTGGTGGTGACCGTCGGGGTCACACCGAACATGCTGGAGGTGCAGGAGCTGTACGTCGGCGGGGAGATCGGGGAGGAGACGGGCCCGGAGGCGTTCTGGTTGCCGGGGGCGGCAGGGACGGTGCCGGTGGAGACGGAGACCGTACAAGTCACCGTCACCGAACCTGCCTTGAGGGTGGCCTTGCCGCTGAGGGTGGCCTTGAACGAGTGCCCGGCCGGGGTGACGGTGGTCGATCCGGCCAGCGGCGCGGGCGCGGCGGTGGCGGTGACCGAGGCCACCGACAGCGCTCCGGCGGCGGCCAACCCGAGGGCGAGCGCGGTACGCGTGCGGCTCATGGCTGTGCTCCTTGGGGATCGGGGTGCGCGGTGGTGCCGGTTGGGGTGGTGCCGGTTGGAGTGGTTCGCGTGGGGGTGGTTCCCGTGGGGGCGGGGGACTGCGGTTCGCAGGACTCGGAGGACGGGCGCCGGGCGGGGGCGTTCGGCTGCCAGGCGAACATCAGGCCGCCGCCGAGGATCCCGAGCAGGGTGCCGATCAGGAACCCGCCCAGGTTCGACATGATCAGCGCGGCGGTGGCGATGAGCGTGGTGAGGACCCCCGCGAGGCTGCGCTGGGCGGGCGAGAACCAGGCGGTGAGGCCGAGCACGATCATGACGATGCCCATCAGGACGGACGGGATGCCCGCGATGCCCTGCTGGAGCATCACCTTCAGCGGTGCGAGCGGCAGCACGCAGATCTCGGCCCCGGCGAGGATCGCGAAGAACCCTCCCCAGAACGGCCTGCCCCGACGCCACTGCCGCCACCGCCGCCGGAGGCTCAGAAGCATTCCTTCTTGCCCTTGCTGATGTTCATGCTGAGCCCGGAGAGCTTGAAGGTGCCCGCGTTCGTGGCCCAGGCCGTCTGCTGCAGACCGGTGATGCTGACCGTGTCCGCCTGCTGGGCGAACAGGTCCTGCATGCCCACGGCTTCCGCCGGCCCCTTGTCGAGGGTGGAGGCGTCGCGGCCGATCTCGATGTTGCTGAACACGGCGTCGCCGGCGAGCTGGGTGGCGTCGACGAACAGGTTGCTGGCCTCGACGGGGGCCTTCTTGCCCGCGGTGAGGTTGAGCGAGATGTCGCCGACGACCGGGAGCGTGGTGACGACGGACTGGCAGAGGCTGTGCAGCTTGGCCTCCTTGATGGCGGTGACCGCCACGGGGATGAGCTCCTCGCGGGCGTTGACGTCGATGCTGCCGTACTGGGCGAAACCCTCGCCCTCCAGGCTCGTCGCCGACACCTTGAACTGCTGGCCCGATACGGCGAAGGAGGCGGCGAGCGCACCTTGCGCGAGGGCGAGGCCGAGACCCGCGGTCACGGCGATGGCGGGGATGGTCAGGACGGCGAAGCGGCGCCAGCGGACGCGGCCGCCTCCCTCGCCGTCCTTCATCCCATCTCTGCCGGGCGGAGCGGAGGAATCCGATAAGTTGGGGGAATCTGCCATGAGATCGTCCCTTATTTCGGCTGTGCACCGTTGTTACCGACGAGTTGAATGTAAGAGTGCCAATGGGGGTTGGCAAGGTTGCTCGGCCGTGCCTTTTCGGCCGACTCCTACCGGTCGGTCACCGCCTCCTGGACCGCCTCAGGCCTTCTTGCGGAGCAGTTCGGCGACCTCCGCCTCAACCCGCTGCGCCATGGCGCGGGCGAACTCCGAAGCCACGACCTCGCCCGCCACCGGACGCAGCGCGGCCACCGCGTCCGAGACGTGATCCAGTTGGGTGGCCGAAAGCCGCTCCAATCCGTCCGGTCCGATCACATGCCGCCGGAACAGTCCGACGAACCGGTCGGCGACCGCGGCCGCCTGCGTCTGCACGAAGTCCCCCGCGTCGAGGATCTCCGCGAGCGGTACGCCCTGGCGCACGAGCGTGAGCGTGGCCTCCAGCAGCCGCCGGCTCCGGTGCGTCACCCGGTCGCCGTCGATCCGTACGTACCCCAGCTCCGCGGCGCGCCGGGTGTCCTCGGCCGTCCCCGCCGGGCCGAACAGGCGGCGCAGTTCGGCCAGGGACATGGTGACGGGCTCCTCGTTGACCCAGTCGCGGGTCATCGCCCGCTCGAAGCCGAGGAGTTGGGACAGGCCGCCGCCGGCCTCCCAGGCGTGCAGCAGCTCCGCGATGCCGTTGACGGTGTACCCGCGTCCGAGGAGGTCGCTGATCAGGCGCAGCCGGGTGAGGTGGTCCGCGGAGTACCAGGCGATACGGCCCTCGCGGCGCGGCGGCGGGAGCAGCCCGCGCTCCTGGTAGTAGCGCAGGTTGCGCACCTTGACGCCGGCCGCGCGAGCCAGGTCCTCGCGGCGGTAGCGCGGGCCGTCGCCGGCGCCGTCCGCGCCGGCGTCCGTACGGCTCGGCGTACTGCCGTCCGTACGGCCCGGCCTACTGCCGTCCGTACGGCTCGGCGTACTGCCGTCCGTACGGCCCGGCCTACTGCCGTCCGTACCGTCGTCTTCTCGTACCTGGCTGCTCACGCGGCCGAGTGTAGGGCGAACCGGGGGAGCTACCGGCGGGTGTACCGGCAGGTCACATGGGGCGCGGCCGCTCCTCCTGCTTGACCGCCCGCAGCACCACGAACTTCGGTTCGCTCGCGGCGACTTCGCTGTTGCCGAAGAGGCGGCGCAGGTGGGTGTGGTAGCCCATGTGGCGGTTGGCAACCACCCACAGCTCCCCGCCCGGACGCAGCACCTTGCGCGACTGCGCGAACATGCGCAGCGCCGTCGCGTCCGTCGTCGCCTGGTGGGAGTGGAACGGCGGGTTGCACAGCACCAGGTCGACGGAGCCCGGGTCCAGCATGGACACGCCGTCGCCGACGAGGAAGTCGGCCCGCTCGCGCTCGCGCTGCACGTTGGCCCGGAAGGTGGCCTTGGCCGAGGCGACGGCCTGGTACGACTCGTCGGTGAAGACGATCTCGGCCTTGGGGTCCGCGACCGCGACCGCCGTGCCGACGATGCCGTTGCCGCAGCCCAGGTCCACGACGCGGGCGCCGTTCGTGTTGTTCGGGATGCTCTGGAGGAAGAAGCGGGTGCCGACGTCGAGCCGGTCCGCGCAGAAGATGCCGGCGTGGTTGACGGCGGTCAGGCCGGCGCCCGAGCCCGCGTCCTCGTCCAGGGTGTACGTCACCGGCCACGGGTCGACGGCACGCGTCGAGGTGGCGGTGGGCGTGCAGAAGATCAGCCGGGCCTTCTTCTCGGCGAGCGAGGTCCTCGTCGGGCCGAGGATCTTCTCGAAGAGCTTCAGCGTGGAGGTGTGGATCTCCTTGACCATGCCCGTGCCCACGACGACCGTGCCGGCGTGCACGTGCGGGGCCAGCCGGTACAGCTGGTCCTCCAGCAGCGCCAGGCTCTTGGGCACCCGTACGAGGAGCACGTCGATCCGCTCGGGCGGCGCGTCCTGCGTGGTCAGCAGCCGTACCGTGGACTTGGCGGTGCCGATCCCGGCCCGGTCCAGGTTGGCGGCGGTGCCGGCCCGGGCCAGGTAGGAGTCGGTGATCTGCACGGGGTGGTACGCGGCCAGCGCCGTCGTGAGCGCACCCCAGCGGTCCCCGAGGATGGTGATCTGCCCGGCGCCGGACAGGTCCACCGGGCCGTGGTCGCCGGTACCGGCGTCGAGGTGGCGCAGCAGGTACTCGTCGGCGGCGTCCCAGGCGCGGAGCTGGTCGCGCGGGTCTTCGGGGAAGCGGGTGAGCTCGTAGGAGCCGAAAGGCGTGGTCAGACGGTTCATCGTGACCCCAGGCTAACCGAGGAGGCGGCCCGGCCCCGCACCATCGCCTCACCGCTCGGGGAACTCGCCCGCCATCGCGGCGGCCATCCGCAGGTGGGGGCGGGCTTCCTCGGCGCGGCCCCGGCGCTCCAGCGTCCGGCCGAGCATCAGGTGCGCGTAGTCCTCCACCGGCCAGTCCTCCAGGATGGCGCGGAGCTCCTGCTCGGCGCGCGAGAGCTGCGCGGAGTGGTAGTAGGCGCGGGCCAGCAGCAGCCGGGGCGCGAGCTGGCCGGGGGCCTCCTGCGCCAGCGCGCGCAGGATCTGCGCGGCCCTCGCGTACTCCTTCGCGTCGAAGAAGAGCCGGGCGCGCTCCCAGCGCTCGGCAGCCGTGCCGTGCTCGAAGTACGTGGTCGGCGCGTTCATGGGGCCCCTTCCGCCGTTCGGGTGGTGCTTTCGCACGCTCCAACACGTGAGGGTGGCCGGACATTCCACCGAACGCGGGACGGGCGGCGGTACTAAGTTGTGCCGTATGAGCAATCTCGATCGCCAGCCCGCTCTCTCCGCCTGCGGCGGCCGCGGCTTCGTCGTGGCCGAACCCGTGCGCGAGCTCCTCAGCCCGCGCACGGTCAGGCTCGGGGAATCCACCGAGGTCCGCCGACTCCTGCCGAACCTGGGCCGCCGCATGGTGGGCGCCTGGTGCTTCGTCGACCACTACGGGCCGGACGACATCGCCGGCGAACCCGGCATGCAGGTCGCCCCGCACCCCCACTGCGGTCTCCAGACCGTGAGCTGGCTCCACGACGGCGAGGTGCTCCACCGCGACAGCGTGGGCAGCCTGGAGACGATCCGCCCGCGCGAGCTCGGCCTGATGACCTCGGGCCGCGGGATCAGCCACTCGGAGGAGAGCCCCCGCGCGCACGGCCGCATCCTGCACGGGGCCCAGCTGTGGGTGGCCCTCCCGGAGGAGCACCGGCACGTGGACCCGCACTTCCAGCACCACGCGGAGCTCCCGCAGGTGACCGCCCCGGGCCTGACGGCGACGGTGATCCTGGGCACCCTGGACGGCGCGACCTCGCCCGGTACGGCGTACACCCCGATCGTGGGAGCGGACCTGACCCTGGCGGCGGGCACGGAGACCAGGCTCCCCCTGAACCCGGACTTCGAGTACGCGGTGCTGTCGATGTCGGGCGAGGCCCACGTGGACGGCGTCCCGGTCCTGGCGGGCTCGATGCTGTACCTCGGCTGCGGCCGCACGGAACTCCCCGTCCGCGCGACCTCGGACGCGGGCCTCATGCTCCTGGGCGGCGAACCGTTCGAGGAGGAGATCGTGATGTTCTGGAACTGGATCGGCCGCTCCCACGAGGACATCGCGCAGGCCCGCGAAGACTGGATGACGGGCACCCGCTTCGGCGAGGTGAAGGGCTACGACGGACCCCCCATCCCGTCCCCCGAACTCCCGCCGACGCACCTGAAGCCACGCGGACGGGTGCGCTGACCTGCTGATGTGTGAGCGCGAGGGCTGGATGACGTCCTCTTGCCCGGCACTCCGGATCTGGCGTCGCAGGGGAAGGCGCGACTTTACTGACGAGTGATCAGATCGCGGGACGCGTGTCCCTGTTCGGGCCGGACGGTGATCGGATCGGGCCTCTTCGGGCCGGACGGTGATCGGGCTGCGAGCACCATCCGGCCCGGGGTGTCCGGGGCCGGGGCGTCAGGCCGCTGCGTGCTCGTGCTCGCAAGTGGCGTCGATGCCGTACGTCTCCCACTCCGGGAACTCGTCCTCGGTCCGACCAGGTCGAGCTTGTTCAGCACGAGCACGAGCACGTCCGCGAACTCGACCTGGTCCATCAGGAGGTCGCTGACGGTGCGCCCGTCGTCCTCGTACTGGTCCAGGCCCGCGCGGCGAGTTCGTCGCCGCCGTCGAGTTCGGCGAGGAAGTTCGCGGCGTCCACCGCCGTCACCATCGTGTCCAGGCGGGCCAGGTCGCCGAGAGCGGCGCCGTCGTCGCGGGGGCGTTCCTCGGTGCGGGACAGGGCCGCCCCACCGCCGCGCACGAGTGCGGCGTCGATGTTGACCTCGCTCATGTCGTTGACGATGACGGCGACCCGCAGGCCCTCGTGGTTGCCGAGCACGTGGTTGAGGAGGGTGGTCTTGCCGGCCCCGAGGAAGCCGGTCAGGACGGTCACCGGCAGCCGGTGGTCCAGTGCCATGCGGCTCAGCCCTCCGGATGGAGCAGGCCGCGCTCGTACGCCTTTACGAGGCGCTGCGGCACCAGGTGCACCGAGCCGTCGATGGTGACCGGAGTCAGCTGAGGGGTGCTCGCCTTCCACTGGGCGCGGCGGTGGCGGGTGTTGCTGCGGGACGTCTTCCGCTTGGGAACGGCCATGGGAACCTCCAGGGGGTCGAATGGGGGGGCGTGGTGAGGGGCCGACCGGGCGGTCCGGGGTCGGATCCCCGGATCGGGGTCGCGAGGGGGTGTCGGGTCGAGCTGCCGGATCACCAGCTGCTCTTGGTCACCCCGGGGAGTTCGCCGGCGTGGGCCATCTCCCGCACGCGGATGCGGGACAGGCCGAAGGCGCGCAGGTGGCCGCGGGGGCGGCCGTCGACGGCGTCGCGGTTGCGGACACGGGTGGCGCTGGCGTCGCGGGGCTGGCGCCGCAGTTCCCGCTGGGCCGCCGCACGTTCCTCGTCGGAGGTCCGGGGGCCGGCGATGATCGCCTTCAGGGCGGCGCGGCGCACGGCGTAACGGGCGACGGTCAGGCGCCGCCGCTCGTTCTTGGCGATCTTGCTCTTCTTGGCCATCAGGCCTTTCCTCCCCGGGCTCGGATCCGGGCCACGGCCGCCTCGACGCCGATGGTGTCGACGGTCTTGACGCCCTTGGCGCTGAGGGTGAGCCGGACATGCCGGCCCTCACTGGGCAGCCAGTAGCGCTTGCTCTGGATGTTCGGGTCGAAGCGTCGCTTCGTGCGGCGGTGCGAGTGGGAGACGTTGTTGCCGAAGCCGGGGCGGCGACCGGTGAGTTGGCAGTGGGCGGACATGGTTCCTCGTCTGTTCGGGAGTGGTGTGGCCTCACCGTAGCAGCTAAATGAAAATGAAAACCAATAGCGTGTATGCTGCCGACCATGGCACGAAACGAACTGCGCCCGATCGTCAAGCTGAGGTCCACCGCCGGAACCGGCTACACCTACGTGACCCGCAAGAACCGCCGCAACGACCCCGACCGGATCACCCTCCGCAAGTACGACCCGGTCGTCGGCCGCCACGTCGACTTCCGAGAGGAGCGCTGAGCCCGATGAAGCCCGGAATCCACCCCGCGTACCGGCCCGTCGTCTTCCGCGACCGCGCCGCCGACTTCGCCTTCCTCACCCGGTCCACGGCCACCGGCGACAAGACCGTCGACTGGGAGGACGGCAACACCTACCCCGTCATCGACGTCGAGATCTCCTCGGAGAGCCACCCCTTCTACACCGGCACCCAGCGGGTGTTGGACACCGCGGGCCGTGTCGAGCGCTTCGAGCGCCGCTACGGGCGGGGAAGGGGGGGACGGTGAGCGCTGCCACCCGGCTGCCGGTGGTGATCGTCGGCGGACTGTGCGAGGGCGCCCGCCGTGCCGCGGTCGCAGACATCCTGCGCGCCGTCCCCGGCACCGTCGTCCTGCACCACGACCTGTCCACGGGGCCCGAGGGCTCGGTACGCCGCGTCATCCGCGATCTCAACGGCCCCTTCGCATGGGGAGAAGCCCCGCTGGTGAACGACTGCGCCTGCTGCGCGCTGCGCGAGGACCTGGTCCCGGAGCTCGTGCGGCTCGCCGGCGCGGGAACCTACCGGCTGGCCGTCGTCGAGCTGTGGGACTCGGTCGAGCCGCAGGCGATGGCGGCGGTCATCGCGGCGGAGAGCGCGTCCCTGGAACTGACCGGGGTGGCCACCGCGGTCGATCCGGCGCTGGTACTGCCCTACCTGTCCAACGGCGACGACCTGGCCGAAGCGGGCCTGGCGGCCGCCCCGACCGACCGGCGCACCGTGGCCGACACCTTCGCCCGGCAGATCGAGTACCCGACGGTCATCGCCCTCGCCGCGGGCGACGAGCCCGCGGACGAGAGCGACTCGGCCCTGCTCGCCCAACTGACACCCGCCGCCCGCCACCTCCGGGTCGCAGACGGGACCCTCGCGCCCGCCCTGCTGGCCGGGTTCGACCTCGAGGCGGCGGCCGCCCGGCAGCATCCGGCGTGCGCTCTGCTGCCGCAGGAGGTCGACGAGCACGGAGTCACCACCCTGGTGTGGCGGCGCGACAGGCCCTTCCATCCGGGACGGCTGCATGCGGCGCTGGAGCATCTGACCTGTGCCGCCGCCCGTATCCGCGGGCGGTTCTGGCTGGCCGACCGGCCCGACACCCTGCTGGCCTGGGACGCCGCGGGCGGCGCGCTGTGCGTGGAATCCGTGGGCCCCTGGCTGGCGGCACTCCCCGAGGCCGCCTGGGAGATGGTGCCCGCGGAACGGCGCGTGGCCGCCGCACTCGACTGGCACCCCGAGCACGGCGACCGCTGCCAGCACCTCACCTTCACCTCGCCCGACCTCGACCGCGAGAACCTCATGCTGCTGCTCGACTCCTGCCTGCTCGACGACGCCGAGTACGCGGCCGGCCCGCAGACGTGGGCCGGGCTGTCGCACGCCTTCGACGAACTGCTCGACCCCATCCACTGACTGCGAAAGGAACCGGACATGCCCCGCCGCGCCCTTGCCAAGCCCAAGGCGACCAAGCGCAAGACCAACCCGCTGGACGCCGCCGGCATCCACTACGTCGACTACAAGGACACCGATCTGCTACGGAAGTTCATCTCCGACCGCGGCAAGATCCGCAGCCGCAGGGTGACCCACGTGACGAGTCGGCAGCAGCGACGGATCGCCCGGGCCATCAAGACCGCCCGAGAGATGGCGCTGATCCCCTGCGGCTCCCTCCCGCTAGCAGCCCACGACGTCTGCGCATCCTGACGCCACCGCCAGGGCGCCTGCCCGCCCTGTGCCTGTTCGCGTGCCGAGGCGGCGTGTGCCCGGCGCTGAAGGCGAGGGGTGGGGAGCCGCATGGCTGCCTGGGTATTCCACCAGCAGTGGGCGTCGGGAGAGGACGCGGCCTTGCGTGCCCGCCCGGTGCCGGCGGCAGCCCGAAGACGTTGTGCTGGACGTGCAGGACACGGCGGTCGTGGCGACGACGACCGCGCTGCACGTGATGTGCCCCGGCATGGTCGAGCGGTTCGTGGGCTCGGCGTCTTCGTCCGGCAACCGCAACAGGGTGGCCAGCAACGGCACTTCAGCGGCGGCAGCGCTCCGGGTAGGCGGTGACGAGATCGCGGATGCGCGCGCGGGAGGGCGGCAGGAGGGCCTCACAGGCCGGTGGGACGGTGGGATGGCGGAGTCGGCGGCGCTCTGGGGCCGCGGGGCCGCGGGGCCGCACCCGCAGGATCAGCGGGCGGACGTGCACCTCGGGCGAGGGCGGAGTTGCAGGGGGGAGGTCCGGGGACGGGCATCGCGGTCAAGCGGCTGACCGGGGACCGCCACAGTACGGTCACCGCGCCCAGGACCAGCGCGACCGCGTACAGCACGGGCATCGACAGCGCCTTCCTGCGGGCGGAAGGCCGGGGGGTGGGCAGCGTCACCGTGGTCCCGCCTTCGTCAGCCGATGTTCCGGGGCGGCCCGGGCGGTGGGCACGTCGTGGGGAACCGGGGCGTGTGCCTGCGGGTCGAAGGGGGCGGTCATGCGTGGTCCTCGGCGCGCAGGGCGTCGTGGTCGGCGGGCTGGGCCGGGATCTCGGCATCGAAGGCCGAGGCCTGGAGCAGGTAGGCGTCCCGGAAGTCCCCGGTGCCCGTAGCGGTGTCCATCAGTTCCTCGAAGGTCCCCGACTCCGCGACCCGGCCGTCCTTCAGGACGTGGATCAGGTCCGCGTGACGCACGGAGTGGAGACGGTGGGTGATGAGCACGATCGTCTGCCCGGTGGTCGCGGCCAGGGACCTGATCTGGTCGAAGACCCGCTGTTCCGCGACGGCGTCGAGCGCGCTGGTGGGTTCGTCGACGATCAGGATCTCGGCCTGCCGGTACTTGGCGCGCGCGATGCCGACGCGCTGCCACTGGCCGCCCGAGATCTGGTGGCCGCCGCGGTAGCCGCGGGCCAGCAGCGTGTCGAGCCCGCGCGGCAGGTCGTCCAGGACCCGGTCGGCTCCGGAGAACGCGGCTGCCTCCTCGACCGCCCGGTCGCCGATGGCAGTGCCGGGCTGTCCGATGCCGACGTTCACCCGGAAGGTGAAGGGCCACTGGTAGAAGTCCTGCGACATCAGAGCGACGCGGCCGAAGACCTGGTCGCGGTCGGCGGTGCGGACATCGGTCCCGTCCCACCAGATCGTGCCGCCTCCCTCGTCCGGCAGGTACAGACCGGCCAGTAGCTTGACCAGGGTGGACTTGCCGGAGCCGTTCTCGCCCACCAGCGCGATGATCTTTCCCGTCGGGAACGACAGGCTCACCTCGTGCAGCGTGGGCTCCGGCACGGCGCTGCCGCTCCCGCCGCCGGGGTACGTGAACGTGACCTTCTCGAACCGGATCTCCCGCAGCCGCTCGGGCAGCGGCTCGCCGCCCACGGGGATGGCCCGGTTCTCCGCCTCCCGGCACAGCCGCTCGAAGTCGGCTACGAACAGCGACTCCTGATGCAGTTCGGTGACCTGGAGCACCAACCTGTCCAGACTGGCCGCGCCGGTACGGATGGCCAGGACGGCCGTGCCCGCCACCGCAAGCTCCATCGCCCCGCCCCACAACAGGGCACCGAGCGCGCCGTACGTGAGGAGGGTGGCGAGGCCGCCGGCGCCGTCGGCGACGAGCCCGATCCGTGCGGCCCGGCGGGCCAGCCGCGTCTGTTCGCGCTCGCTGGTCTCGGCCATGGTCCGGAAATGGCCCAGCAGGAAGGGGCCGACGCCGTGGACGCGTACCTCCGCCGCCGCCTCCTTCTGCGTCAGTAACTGGCCGAGCAGGTGACCGGCCCGGGCATGCTGGACGAAGGCGTGGAAGGAGATGTACCGCTGACGGGAGATCACCAGCGAACTCCAGGCGCTCGGCAGCGTCATCAGGACCAGCAGCGGCAGCAGCACCGGGTGGAGGATGGTCAGCACCCCGGCCGCGGCGATCAACGACACGGCGGCGTTGAGGGTGTTGGTGCAGTAGCGGATCATGCGCCGGGCCGAGTCCGCGCCGTACCGGGCCGCGTCCAGGAGCCGGTGGAACTCGTCGTCCTCGATCGCCGACAGCTCCGTACGGTGCACCAGCCCCAGGTACTGCTCCGTCGCCACGCGCTGCACCTTCGGCTCCAGGGCCCCGGTAGCCGCCGTCGAGGCCGAGCGCAGGAGCGATCCGAGGAACGCGGTGAGGGCCACGACGGTGAGGGCTGGTACCGCCTGGGTGAGGCGTTCGTTGGTGCTGCCGGCCGCGAGGACGTGCCCGAGCACACTGTTGACGGCGACCAGGCCGACCGCCTGGGCGATGCCGCGGCAGGCCTCGGAGGTCAGGACGATGCGCAGGGCGCGCGGGTCGGCCAGGTGGGCGAGCCGCAGGCCGGTGCCCACCAGGCGGGGGAGCTGCCGGGCCATCGTCCACAGCCCGAGCCGCAGCCAGGCGCCCTCGTGCTGGCCCCAGCCGAGGTCGTAGGCCAGCTCACCGCCGAAGAGGAGGTGCTCGGAGTCCGACACCTCCGCGGCGCCGGATCCGATCGTCGACTCCTGGCTCACGCGGTCCTCCCGGTATCCGGACGTGAGGCGCGGGCACGGGCGCGGGGGGCGTCAACCCGGAGACGAGCCGGTGCCGGTCGCGCGCACCAGGCGGATCCGGGATGTTCGATTGCGGAAGGCGTGTCTGGGTGCTTCGGCGGGGCATTCACGGAGTCCTCCGGATGGGCGCACGACTGGTACTGGTGCTCTAAGAACGGCTCCCGATCGGGCCGGTCACGCCCGAATCGGGGGCCGATCGTGAACAAATGTTCCAGTCGGTCCTGGTGGGCTTGGCAGGTCTGACGCGATGCCGTTGAAACTCGCTCGAACAGGTTCCTCTCGCCCTTTCGGGGGATTGCCCGCTCCAGCCGTTCGGCGATGCGGTGGGCGGGTGATGTCGATGCGGTGGGCGGGTGATGTCGGCACTCGGCCAGCGGCGCCGGCGTGCAGCCCGGGCGTCCGCCGCCGAGGATGAGCCCGTAGCCCTCCCCGAGTCACCCGCAGTCTGGAGCCCCCATGCTGGAGCGCAGGTCGAGCAAGGACCGCACCGAGGTCACCTTCGTCCTCCCGGCCGACGCTCCGCCCGGTCCGGTCAGCGTCGTGGGCGACTTCAACGACTGGCAGCCCGGCGTCCACACCCTGCGGCCGCGCAAGGACGGCAAGCGCGCCGTCACCGTCGAGCTGCCGAGCAGGAGCAGTCACGCCTTCCGGTACCTGGCGGCGGGGGACCACTGGTTCAACGACGAGAGCGCCGGTCACCAGGACGGACCGAACAGCCTCCTGCACACCTGAGCTGCTGCGGAACGCCCTGCTTCGGACGGCACTCCTTCGCGGCCCCGCCACGGTCCGAAGGCGCGGCCTGAGAAACGACCTGGCGGTCGCCGATGGTGAAGACGGAGTCGGCGCCCGTGACCTCCAGCAGGCGCGTGACCTGACGACCCGGGGCCACCAGACGCAGGACCCGTCCGCCGGCGACCGCCACGAGGCGGGCGACCAGGAGGGCGTTGAGCCCCGCGGAGTCGCGGAAGACCAGTTCTCGGAGATCGACCGCGACCTCACGGGTGCCGGGCCGCTCCAGCGCCTCCAGCA
>NZ_LFML01000102.1:52959-116504 GCF_001044425.1 Streptomyces roseus | reverse complement strand
CCCCCACCCCCCACCGGCCACGGCCCGCCGTCACATCCATGCCGTGTGCCTTCCCTCGCCGGGGCCGCGGCCCACGCAACCCGGCGTACAGCCCGGAGGCAGAGTCCCCATGAGTGAAGCGAGGCCCGTGTGACCAGCCCTGCCGGGCCGCTGGAAGGCTGCCTCGACGCCCTCCGGCGCCTCAAGGAGACACGTGAGATCAACACCGTGATCCTCCGCCACCGCGACGCCCCGGACGGCCTCGTCCCGGAAGTCGAGGGCAATCTCACCCACGACGAGCTGCTCCAGGCCCTGCCCGCCGGGGAGGCGCGCCTTGTCGTCCACGAGCTGGCCTTCGCGAGCCCGGAGGGGACGCGCAGAAACGAGCGGGTGCTGATCCTGTGGGTCCCCGAGGCCGCCGGCGGACAGGAGGAGGCGTACGCCGCCGGATACGCGGCGCTGAAGGAGTTCCTGACCGACGTACGCGTGCACCTGACGGCCAGGCGTACGGACCAGCTGGAGTACCGGAGGCTCGTCGCCCTGACCGGCTGACACAGGCGAGGGCCGGACCCCGGCGCAGCCCCGTCCGGGGCTCTCCTCGTTTAGCGTGCCGAGAGCCGTCGCGGGAGGAGCCGCCGTACCCTCGCGGGATGACCGGCAACGAGATCAAGCTGAAGGCCATCGCGGCGCTCACGGGTGTGCGCGGCGGTATCGGAACCGACTACGTGTCCTCGCTGCTGGGCGAGGTGACTCCGACCGAGTTCGTCGTGCCCGCCGAAGGCGATGCCGCAGAGATCGGATTCGCCATGCTGGATCAGCTGTCCGGCCCGCTCAGTGCCCTGATCAGCGGTTTCGTGATGGCCTTCGAGGCCGTCGCGGACGCCTTCGACGAGCTGGAACCGGGGACGTCCTCGCAGGAGATCCTGCAGGAGCTCGCCCTGCACCTCGCGAGCGAATCCGACTGACCCGCCCTCCCGTACGAGGAAGCCCCCTTCCCTCGGTGATCTGCTCCGGCGGCGTCAGGGGAGGCGGAGGAGCGGCGTGCCCGTGCCGAGGAGGGTTCGGAGGGCGGGGATGTCCTTCCAGGTGAGGCCCAGGGTGCGGGCGGCGTGGCGGAGGGTGAGGTGGTCGGCCCCGTCGGCCGCTTCGCGCAGGGTCTTGTCGATCTCGTCCCGGTCGGGGGAGACGAGCCGGGGCCGCGGCCGCCCACGCGTACGTTCGCTCTCCAGGCCCGGGATACCGGTGAGGCGGTGGGAGACGTCGGCGGCCTCCTCCAGGGTCGCCGGGCGCTCGGCCACGAGGGCCCGGGCGACCGGGTTGTGGCCGAGGGCCTCCTGGAGGGGCAGCGGGTACAGCAGGGCGGAGGCGTCCGTGAGGCGGATGACGCCGCCGGCCGTACGGACCGGGCCGCGGGCGCCGTTGATGGCGGCGGCCCACAGCGCGGACGCCTCGGAAGGGTGCCAGGCCAGGGCGCGGGCCGCCGCTGCCGCCGCGTCCCGGCCGGGGAGCACGGGGAGGCTCGCGCCGAGGCGTTCGAGGAGGGGCTGTTCGCCGATCTCCCCGTCGAGACCGGGGCCCGCGACGTGGACGGTGGTGGGAACGCCGGTGAGCCGGCACGCGGCGAGGGTCAGGGCGTCCCCGAACGGGCTGCACAGGCCGGGCTCGTCGCCGTGGGTCAGGATGTCGCCGCCGATGTCGACGACGCGGATCCGGCGGGCGCCCGCGGCCTCGGCCATGGACGCGAGCTGCCGTGCCAGGGCGCGGAGCCCCCGGGCGGGGTCGAGGAGCAGCAGCCGGGCCGGCAGGTCCCGGGCGAGGCCGGGCATGGTGGATCCGGCCGGCGGGCGGGCCCGGGTGGCGGGGGTGAAGGCCGCGAAGCCCCGCTCGTGGACCAGCCCGTCGAAGTGCCGTTCCCCGAGGGGGCTGGAGGTGGGGTCCACCTCGGGGCGCTCCCAGGCGTACGTGGCGATCAGCGGCGGCCGGGCCGGGCGGCCCCCGCCCGCCCCGCCCGCTGCGTCCGCGCCCCCGGCGCCCGCTGCGTCCGCGCCCGCCGCGAGCGTGCGGGCGGCGATGAGGGTCCCGACGGGATCCCCGCCGCCGCCCGCCGCGACGTACAGATCGCTCACGCGGCTCCCTCGCGCTCGCGCAGGTCGACTCCGGTGATCCGTACCGGCGTCGCCCCCATGTTCTTCCGGGCGCGCTTGTTCGCCGCGTGCAGGTTCTCGTAGTACTCGCGGTCGAGGTCCTTGACGGAACCGGAGTAGAACATCCAGGACAGCACGTCGCGGTACTTGAAGCCCTTGGGGGTCAACTGGACACGCCGGCCCAGGCGGTGGACGAGCCCGTTGGACTCGGCCGCCTCCAGCACGGCTTCGAACTCGGCGGCGTGCTTCTGGTACCCGAAGCGGTCGAGCTCCGCGAGGTCGAGGTCGAAGGTGTCGAGGACGAGGCGCTTGCGGACGATCTCTTCATCGGTCAGTTCGAAGCCGGTGACGGGCGCGAGCTCATGGCCCTTGGCCCGCTTGATGTAGTCGGCGACCTCGGCCGTCGAGGGCTTCACGCTGCCGCACATGTAGTCGAGCACGCTGTTGTACGAGCGGGCGCCGACACCGAGGCCGAGCAGGGGCACCCCGTGGAAGGTGAGCACCTTCTGGACGTAGCCGCCGCGACCGGGCTTCTTGTAGCGGACGGAGCCCTCCTGGACGTAGCCGTGGTCGAGGAAGACCCGGCGGGCGTAGTCGTAGCGTTCGTACAGCTCGGGCTGCCACATGTACTGGTACGCGCCGGTCTTGGAGAACCAGGCGTCCGGCCGCACCGTGAGGAAGTAGGTGCTGATGGTGGTGGGCCGGAGCGCGGCCAGCTCGTCCACGCTCTGGCGCCAGGTCTCGGGGGTCTGCCCCGCGAAGCCCATGATCAGGTCGGTGGACAGGTCCGGGAGGCCGAGCTCGTGCGCGGTGCGCAGGGCGCGGCGTATGACGTCCTCGTCCTCGCCGCCGCGGCCGGCCTCGCGGATCTCGCGCGGGACGAGGGACTGGATGCCGACGTTGGCACGGGTGAGGCCCATGTCGATGAGGGCTTTGAACTCATCGGGCGCGTCGGCGATCGACGACGGGGTGGCTTCCACGGCGACTTCCTCGGCCGTGGAGCGCCAGTTGGGGTAGATCTCGCCGATGGTCGTGAAGATCTGCTCGAAGTGACGGGGTTTGAGCAGTGCGGGGGTGCCACCGCCGATGTAGATGGTGCGTAAACGCCGGGCCTGGATGATCTCCGCGTGATCGCGGATCTGGGTACAGAGGGCGTCGGTGTAGGCGTCGTAGACGTCCTCGTCGGTACTGATGATCGTGTAGAGGTTGCAGAAGCCGCATTTGCGGTCGCAGAAGGGGACGTGCAGGTACAGGTTGAGCTCGGGGACCTGGTGGTGGGTGAGATCCCTCGCCCACACGTCGGGGATGCTCCACTTGCCCTCCGCGAGGGGGCGGTACGCAGAGCGGGGCGGGTACGAGTACTGGTACGGCGGAATGACGCCCTGGTCGATGTGGTCGGCGAGCTGCTGGTGCAGGCTGCTGGTCACGGTGTTGCCTTCCCGTACGGGTTTGCAGGCGCGGGTTTTCCCACCTCGGTGATCCGATCACGGGACGGTTGGCCGGATCCATCGGGCGGGCGCACCAAATGCCGTGCAGCTACTGGCCAGTTCGTTGGTGGTTGCTCCAAAGCCCGCCATCACACTGCGAGTTGTTTTCGTTGATCAGGCCCATAGCCGCCGCGCCCGCACCACGGCTTTGCTGGAGGAATGACAATCGGGGCGGGCCCGCGCGGGCCGGGAGTGCTGGTGATCGAGCCGATGGGCAACGCGGGGCGTTTCCTCGTCGAGGCGGCCGACCGGCTGGGGGTGCGCCTGTACGCGGCCACCCACGAGGACGTCCACGACGGCTACCCGGACCGGCTGCGCGCAGCCCTCGCGGGGGTGTGCGCGACGGACCTGACCGACACCCCGAGGGCCCTGGCGGACATGGAGGCCTTCTGCCGGCAGCACGCCATCGCCGGTGTCGCCCCCTGCTTCGAGCTGTTCACCCCGCTCGCCGCGCTGCTCGCCGAGCGGACCGGCCTGCCGGGCAACGATCCGCGGCTCGCCCGCGCGGCCAGGAACAAGATCCTCATGGGGGAGGCCTTCGCGGCCGTCGGTATCCCCGCCCCCCGCTGGGCGCTCGCGCACGACGACGCCGAGGCGCACCGGGCGGCGCGGGAGCACGGGCTGGGCTGGCCGCTCGTGGTGAAGCCCGCGGAGCAGGGCGGCTCGTGGGGCGTCTCCGTGGTCGACGGCCCGGAGCGGCTCGCCGACGCGGTCGGCGCGGCCCGGCAGTACGCGTACGCCCGCCCGCACGGTCTGGCACTCGACACGCGGGTCCTGCTCCAGGAGTACGTCCCGGGGGAGGAGTACTCCTGCGACACCGTGGTCGCGGACGGGGTGGCCTACCCCCTGCCCGTCGTCGCGAAGGACACCACCGGCGGCCGGTACCGCATCGAGACCGGCCACACCTGCCCCTCCGGTCTGCCCGCCCCGCTGGTCAGGGCGGTCCAGCACACCGCGGCGCGGGCGGCCCTCGCCGTCGGCGTCCGCAACGGGATCGCGCACACGGAGCTGAAGATCCCGCCGGGCACGCGGACGCCGTACGTGATCGAGAGCGGCGCCCGGCTGCCGGGGGACAACCTGTGCGAGATCGTCGAGGCCGCGACGGGCGTGAGCGAAGCCGCGGCCCAGCTCCGGGCCGTGCTCGGCCTGGTGCCCGACACCGTCCCCTCCCGCACGGACGCGGCCTCGATCCGGTTCCTGCTGCCGGAGCACGGCGGCGTCCTGCGGGAGGTGGTCGTCCCGGACCTGCCCGGTACGCACAGCGAGGTGTATCTGCGGCCCGGCGAGGCGGTGCCGGAGCCGGCGGATTCGACCTGCCGGATCGCGCACGTGGTGGCCCGGGCGCGAACGGCCGAGCAGGCGCGCGGCCTGGCCGGCCGGGTGGCCGCCCGGTCCCGAGTGGAAGTGGGCTGACGCGATGCGGAAGATCGCGTTCTTACGGTCGGTGGGCATCCGGCGCGCCGACCCGTACATCCAGCAGGCCGTACGCGCCCTGGCGGCCGAGGGGATCGAGGCCGGGCTGTTCCACACGAGCGGCGCCGCCGGTGCCGAGGACTTCCCCGGCCACCGGCGGCGACTCGACCGCGGAGCGACGCCGAGGGAGCTCGCGGACGCGGTCGCCGCCTGGGGGGCGGACGCGGCGGTGTCGATCTCGCTGCCGTGCGAGAACGCGCTGCGCGACGCCGCGGCCAAGGCCTTCCTGGACGCCGAGGGCATCCCGACGGTCATGACCCCGCTCGCGGCGACGATGCTGCTGGTGGACAAGTGGGAGACCAAACAGCTCTGCGAGCGCGCCGGGCTGGCGGTGCCCGAGGGGTTCCGCGTCGACTCCGATCTGCTGTCGGGGCGGGGGCTCGCCGTGCCCGGATACCGCGACGCGCTGCGCCTGCGGGCCGCACGGCTCGGCTACCCATTGATGGCGAAGTCCGTGTGGGACTCGACCAGCGCGGGCATCCGCAGCGTGCGCGGCCCCGCGGACCTCGACGCGTACCTGGACGGCTACCTCGACACCCCCCTCGACACCCCCCTGGACGCCTCCCTCGACACCCCCTCCGCCGCACCCGGCCCGCGCGCGGTGTCGGCGGTGGTGGAGCAGGTCGTCGAGGGCGATCTGTGCAGCGTGGACATCGTCGGCCGTCCTGGCTCGTACCAGGTCCTGCCCCTGTGCTGGACCGGACGCGCCGGGACCGAGCCCGTGTTCACCTTCGCCGGCCTGCGGTGGTGCGGCCCCCGGGAGGAAGAGGACGCCGCGTTCGCCGCGGTGGCCCGCACCCTGGTCGACCTCTGCGGCAGCCTGGGGGTGTACGGGTCGGTCAACGTCGACATGGTCTACAGCGGCGGCCGGTTCGTGGTCCTGGAGGTCAACCCGCGCATCGGCGGCGCCACCACCCTCTCGTGCGCCGCATCCGGCACCAACACCTTCACCTCCCTCGCCCGCATGGCCCGGGGCCTGTCCGTCCCCGCGGGCATGGCACGACGGACCGGCTGGGCGATCGAGTTCCTCGACACGGACGGGATTCCCGAGGCGGTGGTGGCCGAACTCCGGCGCACCGTACGGGTGGTCACCGCCCACGAGCTGGTCATCGACGGAGCCTCCCACGGGGACATCGTCGTGATCACCCTCGCCGAGGGCGAGGAGGAGCGGACCGTGAAGGCACTGACGGAGCTGCACGAGGCGACCGGCTTCCCCGCGACCGAGGTCCTGGTCAAGATCAGTACCCTGCTGAACCGGTGAGCGCCGCCTCCGGCCCCCGCCGACCGCGCACCGCCGCGGACCGCCTCGGCCTGCCCGTACTGCGCGGGCACGGCCTCTTCATCACCGGCAACCTCATCGACTCCGTCGGCAACGGCATGCTGCTGCCGCTCGGACTGCTGTACTTCACCGACGTCCAGGGCCTGCCCCTGGGGCAGGTCGGCGCGGCGATGACGGCGGGGCAGGCCCTCGCCCTGCCCGTCACCTTCCTCGCCGGGCGGCTCATGGACCG
Source organism: Streptomyces roseus (assembly GCF_001044425.1). GTDB lineage: Bacteria > Actinomycetota > Actinomycetes > Streptomycetales > Streptomycetaceae > Streptomyces > Streptomyces roseus. The sequence continues at coordinate 109,910 of NZ_LFML01000102.1, read as the reverse complement.
CGTCGGACCGAAACGCGTCGTGGTGTGGGCGAACGTCCTCTCCGCCGCCGGGTTCGCCCTGTGCCTGCTCGCCCGCGAACCGTGGCACGTCGCCGGCGTGTACGTGCTCGTACAGGCGGGCATCAACATGTACTTCACCGCGCAGCGCACCCTGATCACCCACGTCACCCAGGCCGACGAACGCCGCTCGTGGTTCGCGTTCACCGGCTCGCTGCGCAACATCGGGCTCGCCGCCGGTTCCGCGGCAGCCGCGGGCGCCCTGACCGCCTTCGGCAACGGCTCGCTGCGCTGGCTGATCGCGGCCGACGCCGCCACCTACCTGCTGGCCGCCGCCTGCTTCGCCGCCCTCACCCCCCGTCCGCCGCAGCCGGACGGGACGCCCCCGAGCGCCCTCGTCACCCGGTCCGACCACACCCGCCGCCATCTCCTGCTCGTGGCCGTCAACCTCCCCTACGTCCTCGCGCAGGCCGCCCTCTCCGTCCTCGTCGCCGTCTACACCACGCGGGCGCTGGGCCTGCCCGCCTCGGCGGCGAGCCTGCTGTTCGTCATCAACACCGTGATCGTCTCGGCGTGTTCGACGGCCGTCACCGCGCACGTGGCGCCCAAGGCGCCCCGGCGCGCCGTCGCCGCCGGATACCTGATCATGACCGTGGGGATGGCGGCGTTCGCGCTGCCGGCCCTGCCAGGCCTGGCCGCCCTGCCCGGCCCGGCCGCGCCGCCCGGTGCCGCCGCGACCGCCTGGACGGCCCTCGTCGTGGCCATCGCCCTGTTCAGCGTGGCGGAGATCCTCCTCGGCCCGGCGCTGAGCGAGCTGTCCGTGAGCCTCACCCCGCAGGCCGCCGGCGGATTCACGCAGGGCCTGTACCAGTTCTCCTGGGCCGTCGGCATGGTCGCGGCTCCCGCCCTGTTCACCCTGCTGCTGGAAGCCGGACCGCTCCTCCCGTGGGGTGTGGAAGCCGCCGCCTGCCTGATCGGCGTACTCGCCGCGCCCGCCCTCAAAGCCCCCAACCGCCACCGCCGGAGGAGCCCCCGTTGATCACGAGCGTCATCGAGTCCATCCACGAGGTCCCCGCCGCCGAATGGGAGCACCTCGCCCGGCCGGCCGGCCTCTACCTCTCCCACCGCTGGCTCGCCGGCGAGGAGGAGGACCCCACCGCCATCCGCGCGTACGCGCTCGTACGCGACCTCGACGGCGCCCTGCTCGCCGCGGCCCCCCTCCACCTGGTCCGGGAGGAGCCGAACGACAGCTACCGGCCCGAGACCGTACTCCCCGAGCACCTGCGGCCCCGCGTGATCGCCGGTGCCCGGCGCGGATACCACAACGCCCCGCTCACCGCCCCCGGTCTGGACCCCGCTCGGCGCGACGCCTGCCTCGCCGCCCTCCGGGACGCCGTACGCCGCTTCGCCGACCACCACGGCACGACGCACTGGTGGCCCTACCTCACCGCCACGGCCGCGGCCAGGCTCGCCCCGCTCTACCCGCGACCCGCCCTCCACTTGGAGGACGACGCGCTCATCCCCCTCCCCGGCCGGAGCATCGAGGACTACATCTCCTCGCTGCCCTCACAGCGCCGCGTCGGCGTACGCCGCGAACGCCGCCGGTTCGCCGCGGCCGGCCTCGACGTACGCCGACAGCAGCTCTCGGACTGCTTCGAGGACGCCGGAGTCCTCCTGGCGGGCCACCAGCAGGGCCACGGGCACGACCGGGACGGCATCGACGCCATGACCGGCCTGCTGAAACGGCAGGCGGCGGCGATGGGCAGCGAAGCGCGCGTGGTGGCCGCCTACGACGGACACCGGATGACCGGCTTCTGCCTCTACTACCACTACGGGAGCACGACATGGATCCGCGCGGTCGCCCTCGACCGCGACCACCCGGCGCCCCACCTGTACTTCAACCTGATGTACTACCTGCCGATCGAGGACGCCTACGCCCGCGGCACGAGCGCCCTGCACGCGGGCATGACGACCGTCGAGGCCAAGCGCCGCCGCGGCGCCGAGGTGTCCGGCCTGTACGCCTTGGTCGACCGGGACCCCGCGGGCCCCGGCGGACCGCGGGTCAGGACAGCACGGGATCGAGGTCCGCTTCCGTCAGCCTGACCGTGCACAGCCCGCCGCGCTCGCTCTTCACGTCCGTCACCTTGAGCTGCGTGCCCGGCGCGAGGATGTACTCCTCCTCTCCGGTGAACGCGGAGAAGCTCTTGATGCCGACCGCCCGGGCGGGCGTCACCTCGAACAGCGTCCGCTTGCCGCGGTTGCCCAGGAAGGACCGGGCCACGCTCAGCTCGGAGGTGCACGAGGACACGCCCCACCAGGTCACCGTCCGGCCCACCGGGTACTGCGAACGCAGGTCCAGCGACACGCCGCGCCACAGCGGCTCCGTACGGGCGGGCAGCCCCGACACCGCCGAGAACAGCAGCCGCAGGTACGGCAGGTAGGGCGTGACCCTGGAGCGGTCCGGGGAGCGCAGGACGGCGTTGATCTCGCGGTAGAACGCGGACTCGCGGGTGTAGAGGTGGAGCGCGGCGATCGCGTCCGCGGACAGGCCGCCGCCGGACGCCCCGTCCGCCCGCCGCTCGCCGAAGTCCCGTGAGCGGTCTATGTGTCCGGCGAGCCCGGACAGCGTCTCGGTGACCGGTGCGACGGCGTCCTGGAAGCCCATCAGCGGGGTGGCGAACACACCGGTGATCGCGGGCAGGACGAGCCCCTCGTCCTTGACGCTGCTGAGCCGCTCCAGGTACAGCTGGTGCAGGTTCATGGTCGACTCGATGAAGGCGCCCATCCGGGCTGCCACACCCCCGTCCGCACCGCCGGCGCCGCCCGCCCCGGCCGCCGCCCCCTCGTTCCACCCCTTGCTCGGGAGCCAGTCGATCCCCTCGCAGCCCAGCGAGGCCAAGGCCTCGTTCACCATGGCGAAGTGGTCGCCCTCGCAGAACACGTCGCCCTGCGCCGCCGGGTTCACGTGGTCGATGTGCCGCACCTCGACGTCCGGGTATTTCTCCTGGAGCCGCAGGACGACCTTCTTCAGGGCCCGGGCGTGCGCACCCCACCAGGCGAACACGACCCCGCGGTCCTCCTCCTCGGCGCCCTGCTTGGCCTTGAGGATCTCCTCGACGATCCGCTCGGCGACGGGCCGCCAGAACGCCGTGTGCCGGTCGGCCCCCATCGCACCGTCGCCGCTGGCGGTGAGCGAGGCGTTCAGCAGCAGTACGCCCTGCGTGAGCATCGCCTGGAACCACTCCGGCGGCTGGACGGTCCCGCGCTCCTTCAACAGTGCGCGGATCTCGGCGATCGGGGTCTTCCTGGCCACGCCGTACTTCCACATCGCCGCCGCCTTGATGATGCAGCGGATGCTGACGACCCTGCCGAACTGGCTGTCCTTCCAGTCGTTGAACGTGTTGTCGAACATGGCGATGCCGGTGGCGCTCTCCGGCCGCGGATAGGGGTTCTGGCCGAAGACGACGACCTTCCACCGGTGCGGCGGGTGCGGCTTGAGCGCCTGGAAGGTCAGCTCACGGACCGGGACCACCTCGGGGTCGCGCCCCTTCCCGATGAACCGGGCGGCGTCCGGCTGCGCCTCGATGACGGGCTTCAGGAGCGGAAGCCAGGGCTCACCGCCGCCCTCGAAGAGCTCGGCGAGGGCCAGGGCGTCGGCAGCGGGCTTCGGCGCGACGATGCGTACCCGCTCCTCCACCGGGCGCTCCTCGATGCCGCTCAGCTGCGCGGTGATCGTGGCGCGCAGTTCGTCGTCCTGCTCGAACCAGTGGTCCTGGAAGAGCGTGTAGCCGGTCCACATCAGGTTGGCGCACACCCTGGCCGGCACCCGGCCGGTCTGCGCCCCCATCCCGACCAGCGCCACGGAGCGGATGCTGCCCGGCGCCTCGCGGTTCTGCCGGTGGACGGCCTGGAACGCGGCGGCGCACGCCAGGGCCACGTTCAGCGTGGCACTCACGTTCTGCGAGGACTCGACCATCGTCGGCGTCGATATCAGGAACCGGGGAACCGCCGCCCCCGAGGGGACGCAGACCGCGCTGCCCACCGGCATGGAGCCGGCGAACCGGTCGCGGATCGCCCGCTGCACCCGCAGCTGGATGCCCGGTCCGAGCCGGCGCTTGACGGCCGCGTCCACCCCACCGTCCATCCGGCCCCGGGAGTTCGTCGGCGTGACCCAGGCGTCGACGTCCTCGTCGAGGATCGAGCCCCGGCGGATCTCGATGCCGGGGGTGTCCGCGAAAGCGGCCCGCCACGCCTCCACCACGCGCTCGTTGACGTCTGTCAGCACCACCCTGAGCACAGGCAGAGCACTGCTCTCGGTCATCGTCCACTCCTGTCGGAAAACGGCTCGTGCAACACCCCGAAACTAACCGCCGCCACTGACACTTCCGCGGGCCCGCGCATCCGGGTGAGGCCGCGGATGACCTCGGCGCAGGCGGGCATACGCCGGGGGATACGGCACGGAGAGCAAGTGAAAGGCCCCCGCATGCGCAGCGTCGGCGTAGAGGAAGAACTGTTGCTGGTCGATCCGCGGACCGGCCGACCGGCGGCCTCCGCCGGAGCCGTGCTGGCGTCGGCCCTGCGGTCCGGCGGCCGGGCGGCCGGCGCGGGCGGAGAGATCCCCCTGGAGAAGGAACTCCACAAGGAACAGGTCGAGTGCGCCACCCGGCCGGTGACCGGGATGGACGAACTCCACCGGGAGATCCGCAGGTGGCGGGCCGAGGCCGCGCGCCACGCCGAAGCCGCCGGCGTGCTCGTGGCGGCCCTCGCCACCTGCCCGCTGCCGGTCGAACCCTCCCTGAGCGTGGGCGAGCGCTACCAGTGGATCGCCCGGCAGTTCGGCCTGCCCGCCCAGGAGCAGCTGACCTGCGGCTGCCACGTGCACGTGGCCGTGGACTCCGACGAGGAGGGCGTGGCGGTGCTCGACCGGATCCGCCCCTGGCTGTCGGTCCTCACAGCACTGAGCGCGAACTCGCCGTTCTGGCAGGGGGAGGACACCGCGTACGGCAGCTACCGCAGCCGGGTCTGGAACCGCTGGCCCACGGCCGGCCCGGTCGACCTCTTCGGCACGCCCGAGCGCTACCACGAACGGGTGAGGGCGATGGTCGCCACCGGCGCCATCCGGGACCAGGGGATGATCTACTTCGACGCGCGGCTGGCGGCCTCCTACCCGACCGTGGAGATCCGGGTGGCCGACGTCTGCCTCGACGCGTCGACGCCCGTGCTGCTGGCGGCCCTGGTACGCGGCCTGGTGGACACCGCGGCCCGTGACTGGCGGGCGGGCCGGCCGTCCCCCGCGGTCGATACGAGCCTGCTGCGGCTCGCCTCCTGGCGGGCCGCCCGGTCCGGGCTGGACGGGCCCCTGATCCACCCGGCCACCCTGCGCGAGGACTCCGCCGCGGCCGTGGTCCACGCACTGTACGACCATGTGCGGGAGGCCCTGGAGGACAACGGGGACGCCGGCTTCGTCAAGGAGGGCCTGGCCGGGCTCCAGGCCGGCGGCAACGGCGCCCGGGTACAGCGCGAGCTGCTGCGCACGGAGGGCGACCTGGCCTCGATGGTGCTCCGGTGCGCCCGCCGCACCCTCGGGGACGAGACCGGTTCCGGCAGCGGGCCCGCCCCGTCCCGCTGACGCCCGACCCCGGCTCAGCCCAGGAAGGACAGCCGTACCGTGCGGTGGGGGTTGTCCCGGTTGGTGTCCACCAGCACCACCGACTGCCAGGTGCCGAGCGCCAGCTCGCCCCCCACCACCGGAAGGGTGGCGTGGGGCGGTACGAAGGCGGGCAGGACGTGGTCGCGTCCGTGGCCGGGGGAGCCGTGCCGGTGCCGCCAGCGGTCGTCGGCGGGCAGCAGCGTGCGCAGGGCGTCCAGCAGGTCGCCGTCACTGCCCGCCCCCGTCTCGATGACGGCCAGCCCGGCCGTGGCGTGCGGAGTGAACACATTGAGCAGCCCGTCCCGGCCCCGGGCGGTGTCCCGCAGGAACTGCGCGCACGCCGCGGTCAGGTCGTGGACGGTTTCCGCGGAGCCCGTCGTCACGTCGATGGTCCGTGTGGTGAACGTGTCGGTCATGCACCCATCCTGGCCGGATCCCTCCGATCCCGCGAAGTCGAGCCGATACCGGTAGGACCGGAATTCGGGGGTACACGCTGTTCGAGGCGCCACGGCGGTCACCACCGTCGCGCCGATCCCCAACATGAGGACGAGGACATCATGATTCTCATCGGTCTTATCCTCCTGGTCATCGGTTTCCTGACCGGGATCTCCATCCTGTGGACCCTCGGCGTCATCCTGCTGGTCGTGGGCGCTGTGCTGTGGATCCTGGGCTCCGTCGGCCACGCGGTCGGCGGCCGGCGCCACTATTGGTGACCGCACCCCGCGGCACACACGGCACGGGCGGGTCCCCCACGGGGGCCCGCCCGCCCGCGTGTCCCGGACGATGTCCACCCGCGTGTTTCAGCGGGCCCGTTCGGCGTTGAACTGGGCGCCGGTGAGCAGGGCCAGGTTGGCGATCCAGAGCCAGACGAGGAAGACCACGATGCCGGCCAGCGAACCGTAGAGCCGGCCGTAGGTGTCCAGCTCCGTGTACAGCGTGAAGAGCACCGAGGCGGCCAGCCAGAGCAGGGCGGCCAGTACGCCGCCCGGCAGGCCCCGGCGGGTGCCGCGGCTGCGGTCCGGCCCGGTCCGGAAGAGGACCAGCACCAGCAGGGTGACGGCGGCGAGCAGTACGGGATAGCGCAGGAACGCGATGGCCTCCGGCCCCATCCCCCCGGTGGTCCGCGCCACCCACCGGGCCGACGGCCCGGACACCACCAGTACCGCGGCGGCGACGACGAGCAGGACCAGCAGCAGCGCCGCGTGGATGAGCAGCGTGTGGGCCGCGCGCAGCGGGGGCCGCCGGTCGGGCACCCCGTGCATCGCGTGCAGGGCGCGGCGGAACACCGCCAGGTAACTGCACGCCGACCACAGGGCGCTCAGCACCCCGCTGATCACCAGCGCCCACATCGACGGCTGCTCCGACACGAGCCCGCCGAGCGCGTCGCGCAGCACCTGCGCCGACTGGGGCGGTGCGTACGAGGTGAGCTCGGTGATCAGCCGGTCCCGCGTGGCCCCGCCCAGCAGCCCCACGAGGGAGACCGCGATGACGAGGGCGGGCAGCAGCGCCAGGACGGCGTAGTAGGTGAGCGCGGCCGCGTGGTCGGCGAGGTTGTCGGTCCAGACGCGTACGGCCGTACGCCGCAGCTCGGCGCGGGTACGCGCGGCGAGGCCGGCCACGGGCGGGCCGATGCCGCGGGAGGTGGTGCGGGGAATGTCGGTCACGCTGCGCGGATGCCCGACGCGGCCCCGCCGTATGCGCCGGGCCGGCGCGCCGTGGCCGCGTATCGGGGGGAGCGCAGGGTACACGCGCCCGCATGACGTGGAGCTACGCATGGCGCAGACGCGAGAAGCAGGTGGAGCGACAGGATCCGGCCCGTCCGGTGGAGCGAGGGGACACGGCCCGTCCGGTGGAGCGGCCGGGCCTTGGCCGCCCGGCGCAACAGGAGGGCCAGGCCCGCCGGTTGCGACGACGGGGGCCGGCCCATCCGGTGGTCCGGGCCTCCGCCATGGTGACCGCCTTCGCCGGGACCGTGCTGTTCGGCGTGGTCCTGGCCCGGCTGACGCTGGAGCCCTCCGCCGCCTCGGCGGCCCTCGTACACGCCAACGTCCGGCCCGGCAGCTCCATCAACGCCTACCTGAACGGGACCTCGACGATCGAAGCGGTGCGCCAACTGGGCGGCAACGTACTGCTCGGTGTGCCCTTCGGTGTGCTCCTGCCCGTCCTGCTGCCCCCGGCGCGCGGGCTGCTCAGGGTCGGCATCGTGACGGCCTGCCTGATGACCCTGGTGGAGCTCGTGCAGGGCGCCCTCGTCACGGGGCGCGTCTTCGACATCGACGACGTCATCCTCAACACGGCCGGCGCCCTCCTCGGATACCTGCTGATCGGCCGCCGCCTCGGGCGGGCCGTCCACCCGCGCCGCCGGCACTGGTGGAACCGCCGGGCCGCCGAGCCCCTGACCCCTGACCGTGACATCTGACAGGTGACTCGTGAGTACTGCACAACTCATCGATGACAGACGTGACTGTCGCCGCATCCTCCGGACGTGACACCTTCGGGTCTGCCGACGAACGAGGGAGCAGGTGTGAACAAGGGGTACGCCGCCTTCTGCGACGCAGACCGCTGGTTCTACGACGCGCCGTACCGGCGCGCCGGCGAGAACTACCCGGCCGCGCTCGCCCCCGTCCCGCACGGGTGGCGCTCGCACCGCACCGGCGACTGGCTCGCCCTGCGCCCCGTCGGCGTCGCACTGCCCGCACAGGGCTGGAAGATCCACGTCTCGGCCACGCTCGACAACGCCGAGTCGCTGCTGACGGCGGTGTACGAGTACTGCACCGCCCGCGGCATCGCCTTCAAGTTCATACCGAGCCGGTACCTGCTGCACCTGCGCAACGCCAAGTACGCCGACCGCGCGGCCAGCGGGAAGTTCATCACCGTGTACCCGGCCGACGAGGAGCAGTGCCGCGAGATCGCGCAGGACCTCGACGCCGCGCTCGCCGGGGCGGCCGGTCCGTACATCCTCAGCGATCTGCGCTGGGGCGCCGGACCGGTCCACCTGCGCTACGGCAGCTTCACCCTGCGGCACTGCTACGACGAGCACGGCGAACTGGTTCCGGCGATCGAGGCCCCCGACGGGCGCCTCGTACCGGACCCGCGCGGACCGGTGTTCCAGCCGCCGCACTGGCTCGAACTGCCCGCCTTCCTGGAGCCGCACCTCGCGGCGCGCTCCGCGACCACCCTCACCGACATCCCCTTCACGGTGGAACGGGCGCTGCACTTCTCCAACGGCGGCGGCGTCTACGTCGGCAAGGACACCCGCACCGGCGAGTCCGTCGTGCTCAAGGAGGCCCGCCCGTACGCCGGGCTCGCCGCCGACGGCGCCGACGCGGTGACCCGGCTGCACCGTGAACAGGCGGCGCTGGAACGGCTGTCGGGCCTGGACTGCGTGCCCGCGGTACGGGGCACGTTCACGGTCGGCGACCACCACTTCCTGGTGCTGCAACACCTCGAAGGCAAACCGCTCAACACCTCCTTCGCCCGCCGCCACCCGCTGATCGAGGCGGACCCCGGCCCGGCCGAACTCGCCTCGTACACCGACTGGGCCCTGAAGATCCACCGCCGGGTCACCGAGGCCGTCGAGGCCGTGCACGCCCGCGGTGTGGTCTTCAACGACCTCCACCTCTTCAACATCATGGTGGCGCAGGACGAGAGCGGCGAACCCTCCGTCGCCCTCCTGGACTTCGAGGCCGCCGCCCACGTGGACGAGGGACTGCGCCAGACCGTCGCCAACCCCGCCTTCGTCGCGCCCGCCGAGCGGCGCGGGTTCTCCGTGGACCGCTACGCCCTCGCCTGTCTGCGGCTGGCCCTGTTCCTCCCGCTGACCAGCCTCCTGGTCCTGGACCGGGCCAAGGCCACCCATCTGGCCGATGTCGCCGCCGCGCAGTTCCCCGTACCGAGGCGCTTCCTCGACGAGGCCGTCGAGGAGATCCTCTCCGGCGACCCGCCGGGCACCCCGGGCGGGCGACCGGCCGCGCCGCCCGACCCGTACCTGCCCGTCGAGCCGGGGGACTGGCAAGCCGCCCGTACGTCGATGACCGCGGCGATCCGCGCGAGCGCCACCCCGCAGCGCGAGGACCGCTTCGTGCCGGGCGACATCGCCCAGTTCGCGAACGCCGGCGGCGGCACCTGCTTCGCCAACGGCGTCGCCGGAGTGCTCCACGCCCTCGCCGAGACCGACGCCGCGCCCTGGCCCGAGGCCGAGGAGTGGCTGCTGGAGCACACCGCCGACCCGGCCTCCGGCACCCCGCTGGGCTTCTACGACGGCCTCGCCGGCACGGCCTGGACCCTGAACCGGCTCGGACACCCGCAGCCCGCCCTCGCCCTCGCCGAGCGATTACTGCACCAGCCCTGGCAGAGCGCGGGCCCGGACCTGCACGGCGGACTCGCCGGCATCGGGCTGGCCCTGGACGCGCTCGGCACCGCGAGCGGCGAGGGCGAACTGCACACCGCGGCCCTGCGCTGCGCCGAACTGCTCGCCGAACCCGGGAACCGGCCCACCCGCGCGGGCCTGTTGTACGGGAACTCCGGTCCCGCCCTGCTCTTCGTACGCCTCTACGAGCGCACCGGTGACAAGGAACTGCTGATCCAGGCCGCCCACGCGCTCCACCGCGACCTCGACCGCTGCGTCACCAGCGCGTACGGCACCCTCCAGGTGAACGAGGGCTGGCGCACCATGCCGTACCTCGGCGAAGGCAGCGTGGGCATCGGCATGGTCCTCGACGACTGGCTGGAGCACGGTCCCGACGAGCGCTTCGAACGGGCCCGGCCGGAGATAGTACGGGCGGCTCAGGCCACCTTCTACGCCCAGCCCGGGCTGATGCGCGGCGCCGCCGGAATGATCCTGCACCTGGCCCGGACCACCACGCCCGGCCCGGGCACGGGCCCCGCGGACATCGCCCGCCAGATCGACGCGCTGGCCCGGCACGCCGTGCCGTACCAGGGACATCTGGCCTTCCCCGGCGAGCAGATGATGCGCCTGTCCATGGATCTCACCACGGGCACGGCCGGCGCTCTCCTCGCCCTCGGCAGCGCGGCGCCCGGTGGGCGCGCGCACCTGCCGTTCCTTCCGCCGCTGCGCGACGACGCCGCGGCCCACGAGCCGGTCCCGTCCGGGACCGTGACCCATCGCACCACTCGAGAGAAGAAGAGGAACCGACATGACCCTTCTTGACCTGCAGTCGATGGAGACCCCGAAGGAAGAGGCCACCGAGGTCGCGATGACCGGCGGCGGCAGCCGCGCCAGCCTGCTCCTGTGCGGGGACAGCAGCCTGAGCGTCACGACCTGTAACTGACGCAGGCCATGTCGGGCCCGGGCGGTTCGCCGCCCGGGCCCGCACCACGTACCCGCGACTGGAGGACCCGTCGATGAGCCCCCCCGACGCGGAGGCCGGTACGGCGCAGTCCGCGGCCGTGGCACGCACCGCCGACCGGGCTCTCGTGGCGGCGGCCCGGCACAGCGCCGGGCGGACCGCCGCCGTACTCGGATGCACGCTGGGGGCCGCCGCGGCGGCGCTCGCCGAACCCGCCGTCCTCGGCCACACCCTCGACCTGCTGCTGCGCCGCTCCCCGTCGGGCCCCGCCTGGACCCTGCTGTGCGCCGCGGTCATCGCTGCCGAAGTCCTGCTGGACGCGGCCGCCGCCCGGCTGACCGGCGAGATCGACGGGCGCTCGACCGCCCGCCTGCGCGCCCTCGCCCTGACCGGGCTGTTGCGGACGGCCCCGCACCACGCGGCCCGCCACGCACCGGGCGAGACCGCCGCTCGGCTGACCGCGCACGCCGCCGAGGCCGGCAAGGTCCCGGCCGCGGTCGCGCACGCCGCCGCCGCGCTGCTCCCGCCGCTCGGCGCCGTCACCGCCCTCTTCCTGATCGACGTGTGGACGGCGCTCGCCTTCCTCGTCGGCGTTCCCTTCCTGGTGCTCCTGCTGCGGGCCTTCGCCCGCGACACGCACACCAGCATCGCCCGCTACCAGCAGGTCCAGCTGGAGACCGCCGGCCGGCTGACCGAGGCGCTGGCCGGGGCCCGCACGATCGCCGCCGCCGGCACCGCGGAGCGCGAACGCGCCCGGATCCTCGCCCGGCTGCCCGAGCTGGGCGCCGAGGGCCGGCGGATGTGGCGGGTCTACGGCGGTACCACGGCGCGCTCGTCGACCCTCATGCCGCTGCTCCTGTACGCGGTCCTGGCCGTCGGCGGCCTCCGCCTGTCGGCCGGGGCCCTCGGGGTCGGCGAACTCCTCGCCGCCGTACGGTACGCGGGCCTCGCGGCCGGCATCGGCGCCGTCACCGGCGGGCTCGCGGCCGTGGTCCGGGGCCGGTCCGCCGCCCGCCGGACCGCCGCCCTGCTGGCCCTGCCAGCACTCGGCCACGGCCGGGCGAGGCTGCCGGAAGACGGCCCCGGCACCCTGGAACTGCGGGGCGTGCGGGTCGTGCGCGGCGGTGCGACGGTCCTGCACGACGTCAGCCTGGTGATCCCCGGAGGCGCCACGGTGGCCGTGGTGGGCCGCTCAGGGGCGGGCAAGACGCTGTTCGCCGCCGTGGCCGGGCGGCTCACCGACCCCGACGCGGGCCGGGTGCTGCTGGACGGGGTGCCCCTGCCCGAGCTGTCCGCCGAGGCGCTGCGCCGCGAGGTCGGGTACGCCTTCGACCGGCCGGTGCTGATCGGGGACACGCTCGGCGGGGCGATCGCCTTCGGCTCCGGTCCGGACCCCGGCCCGGAAGAGGTGCGCGCCGCCGCCCGTGCGGCCGGAGCCGACCCGTTCGTACGGCGCCTGCCCCACGCGTACGCCACCCTCCTCGCCGACGCGCCGATGTCTGGCGGGGAGGTACAACGCCTTGGACTGGCGCGGGCGTTCGCGCACGCGGGCCGGCTCCTCGTACTGGACGACGCCACCTCCAGCCTCGACACCGTCACGGCCCGGGAGGTGGAGCGGGCCCTCGCCCGCGAGATCCGTCCCGGCACCCGGATCGTGGTCGCGCACCGCCTCTCGTCCGCCGCCCGCGCCGATCTCGTCGTATGGCTGGAGGGCGGACGGGTCCGGGCGACCGGACCCCACGCCGAACTGTGGCGGCACGAGCCCGCCTACCGGGCGGTGTTCGCCGCCGGGACGGAAGAGGACGGGACACGGGGGACGGACCGCGACGCGGAGCGACCCGCGGAGCAAGCCGTGGAGCAGTACCCGGAGCGGATCACCGAGCGGAACACGGATCGGAACACCGTGCGGAACGCGGATCAGAACACCGGGCAGAACACCGAACGGGAGGCGGCGCGATGACCGGGGGAGGGGCCTGGAGCCGGGTTGCCCCCGAGGGACGGCGGTTCCTGCGCGGCCACAGGAGGGCCCTCGGACGGCTGGCCGGGTGGTCGCTCCTGGAGTCCGCGCACACCTTCCTCGGCGGCTACGCGGTGGCCCGGGCCCTCGACGACGGCTTCCTCGCCGGCCGCACCGCCGCCGGTCTCGGCTGGCTGGCCGCGGCCGGAGCCGGAGCGCTGCTCGGCGGCTTCGCGCTGCGCGGGGTGTTCGCCGGGCTCGCGGACCTGGTGGAGCCGCTGCGGGACGGCCTGGTCCGGCGGGCGGTGCGCCAGGCACTGGATCGGGCGGTCGCCGACCCGGCGGGAGCCGGGGACACCGGCGCGGTGTCCCGGCTGACCCAGCAGACGGAAATGGCCCGGGACTCCTTCGCGGGGCTGGTCCTGACGGTGCGGTCGTTCGTGTTCACCGCCGTGGGCGCTATCGTCGGGATGGCCGCACTCGCACCCGTGCTGCTGCTGGTCGTACTGCCTCCCCTCCTGCTGGGCGTGGCCGCCTTCCTGGCCACGCTGCGCCCCCTGGCCGCCGTACAGCGCCGGTCCCTGGACACCGACGAGGCGCTGGCCGACCGGGTGGGGACGCTGGCCGAGGGGCTGCGCGACATCGCCGCCTGTGGCGGACAGGCCCCCGCGCGGGCCCGCGTGGAGCCCCTGATCAGCGCGCAGGAGCGGCTGGCGCGCACCCTCGCGGGCTGGGCGGCGCTGCGCACCCTGGCCCTGGGCACGGCGGGCCGGCTGCCGGTGGTCGCGCTCCTCGCGGCGACGCCCTGGCTGCTGGGTCGCGGGATCACCGCCGGTACGCTGGCCGGGGGCCTCACCTACCTGTTGCAGTCCCTGCTGCCCGCCCTCAACTCCCTGATGACCGCGCTGGGTTCCGCCGGAACCCGGCTGCTCGTGGTCCTCGAACGCTTCAGTGCCCCGGTGGCGGCGGACCCGGCCGGCCGCGGGACGGCGCAGCCGGTCCAACCCCCGCCGAGCCGCTCCTCGAACGGCGCCGCGGCCGAGCTCCGGGGCGTCACCTTCGCCTACGGCCCCGGTGCGGCGCCCGTACTCGACGGCCTCGACCTGGTGGTGCGCCCGGGGGAGCACCTCGCGGTGGTCGGACCGAGCGGAATCGGCAAGTCCACGCTCACCGCCCTGCTCGCCGGCATGCTGTCACCCGACGCGGGATCGGTCCTGGTCGCCGGAGCGGCCGCCCGCCGGGAGCCGGGGGAGGGCGCCTGCGCGCCCGACCCCCGGCGGACCCTGCTGCCGCAGCAGGCCTACGTGTTCACCGGCACGGTACGGGAGAACCTGACCCACCTCGCCGCGGCCCCGGGCGCCCCCGCACCCGGCGACGCCGAAGTGCGGCGCGCCGTGCGCGCCCTCGGGCTGGAGGACCTGGTGGCGGGGCTCGGCGGTCTGGACGGCGAGGTGTCCCCCCGGCTGCTGTCCCGGGGCGAGAGCCAGCAGCTGGCGCTCGCCGCCGCCTACCTCTCGCCCGCTCCGCTGCTGCTGCTCGACGAGGCCACCTGCCACCTGGACCCGGCCGCCGAGGAGCGTGCCGAACGGGCCCTCGCGGAGCGCGGCGGCACCCTCGTCGTCGTGGCCCACCGCGTCTCCTCCGCGGCCCGGGCCGACCGGGTCCTCGTCCTCGACGGGACCCGTGCCGTCTGCGGGACACATGAGGAACTCCCCGCCAGGTCACCCTTGTACCGCGATCTGGTGGGGAGATGGAGCCAGGGGGAGTCCGCGCGGTAGCGCCGCCCCGCCGGGATGGACCCGGCCGCCGCCGGGATCAGACGCAGCCGGCCGGCGGGATCAGACCCAGCCGGCCCGGCGGGATATGCGGATCGCGTCGATGAGATTGCGGGCCCCGGTCTTGCGGGTCGCCGCGGCCATGTAGTTGCGCACGGTCCCGCTCGCGAGGTGCAGCGTACGGGCGATCTCGGCTATCGAGTCGCCCTCCGCGGCCCGAATGAGCACGCTCAGCTCCCGCGGGCTCAGCGGTAAGGGGTCGGCCTCCATGAAGGCGGAGGCCAGTGAGGCGTCGATGAACCGTTCCCCCGCGGCGACCTTCCGGACGGCCCGCACGAGCCGCCCCGGCGAGCCGTCCTTGTCCACGTAGCCGCGCGCCTCGGCGCGGAACGCGCGGTGCAGCAGTCCGGGCGCGCCGGTGGAGGCGAGTACCACGACCGGCGCCGGGGGCGCGAGGACCTGGTGGTCAGCACGCTTGTCGGCGCCGAGGGCGGCCGTCGTCCCCGGACAGTCGAGGTCGACGACCGTCACGTCTGGTCGTAAGGAATCGGACTGGCGTGCCGCGGCCCTCCAGCCGGACGACGTGACCTCGAACGGACCCTCGGATCTCAGAAGGGCGGCGAGTGCCGACCTGACCAGGCTGACGTTGTGCAGAACCAGGACCTTCGTCATCGCGTGCGCTCCTCGGTAGACGTACCAACGGCACCACGGGTGCCCCCGTTCAGGGCTGATGGAACGTCACTGCGGGGGGCTTGCAGGGGCGTACGGGCAAGTTGGCCGAGATCCCACGGTTCCCGTGTCAGACCTCGCGCCATCGGGCCATCGCCCAGGAGAACACCCCGAAGAGCATCAGCCCGACGGCGACCGCGACCAGGAGCCAGGGTCCCGCCGCGGTCCCCGTGAACGACCTCAGGGTGTCGTCGACGCCCTTCGCCTGTCCCGGGTCGTAGCGCACGGCGGCGTACACGACGAAGGACCCGGCCGCCGCGAACACGGCGCCCCGGGCCAGCCCGCCGCCGACACCGAGGAAGTCGACGGCCGCCCGCCCCCAGCCGGGCACCCTGCCCATCGCGAGGTGCTTGCGGAAGGTGCGCCGCGCCGCCTGCACCGCGATGACCACGCCCGCGACGGCGATCCCGAGGCCTGCCGCACCCGTCAGCCACTGGCCGCCGGGCAGCTCCAGGGCCTGGGCCGTCACGTCGCGGGACTGCTGGTCCCCGGAGTGTCCGCCGCCGCCCGCCGCGAACGACAGGACGGAGAAGGCGGCCACGGCGTAGAAGACCGTGCGGCCGGCCGAGGCAAGCCGCTTCAGCGGCTTGCCACCGTCCGGCCCGGCCGCGCCGAACACCGCCTCCGACAGCCGCCACAGCATCATGCAGACGAGCCCCACGCCGACGGCCCAGACCAGGACGCCGCCGAAGGGCTTGCCCACCAGCTCCTGGAGGGCGCCCTCGCGGTCGGCCTCCCGGCCCCCGGCCTCACCGAAGGCCACGCGCAGCGCCAGCAGCCCGACCAGTGCGTAGAGCACCCCGCGCGCCAGCAGCCCGCAGCGGGCCGTGACCTCGCGGAAACCGCCGCCGCGCGACGCCGCCCTGAACCCCTTGCCCCCGCGTCTCATGGCGCTCAGACCTCGCCCCGCCAGGCGCCCGTCTCGACTCCGCGTGACTCGATGAACAGCTTGAACCGCTTCAGATCGCCGGCCACCTGGCGCTTGACGAAGCCCAGCTTGTCGGCGGCCGACTCGGCCAGGCCGTCGGGCACCCAGTTCATGTGCAGCACGACCTTGGTGGTCGTCGCGTCGATCGGCTGGAAAGTGACCAGGCCCGCCTGGCGCGCCTCACCGTCCACCGTCATCCAGGCGACGCGCCGGTCCGGGAGCTGCTCGGTGATCTGCGCGTCGAACTCGCGCTGCACACCGTTGACGTTCGTGACCCAGTGGGTGAGCGTGTCCGTCCGCTGGTAGATGCGCTCGACCCCTTCCATGAAGACGGGGAAGTCCTCGAACTGCGTCCACTGGTTGTAAGCGGTTCGTACGGGGACGTTGACCTCGACGTACTCCTCGACGTGCGACACATGCACCCCTTCCGTAGCGTCGGCGGGCCGGCGCCGTGCGGCACCGGTCCCCGCCTCCGGACCGTTCGTGGCGCGGCTACCCGCCCCCGGTCACGCCATGCGCCGGCCGCCGCGCCCCGCGGGCCGTCCCGTTAGCGCCGCGTGAGCGCGGGTACCCGCACAGCGACCGGCGGGCGCCGCCGGTCGGAGGCGTTCGGAAAGGAGCGACAGCATGGGACGCGCAGGGGACATCATCGCGGAACTGACCGTCGACCACCGCGAGGTGGACGCGCTGTTCGACCGGATCGAGCACACCACCCCGGCGGGCGAACGGCAGAAGGCGGCCGAGCAGCTCACCATCGAACTGGTCCGCCACTCGGTGGCGGAGGAGGAGCACCTCTACCCGGTGATCCGGGAACACTTCCCGGACGGCGAACTCATCGCGGACAAGGAACTCGCCGACCACGCGCGCGTCGAGAAGCT
This sequence comes from Streptomyces roseus, assembly GCF_001044425.1. Taxonomy (GTDB): domain Bacteria; phylum Actinomycetota; class Actinomycetes; order Streptomycetales; family Streptomycetaceae; genus Streptomyces; species Streptomyces roseus. The sequence continues at coordinate 92,687 of NZ_LFML01000102.1, read as the reverse complement.
GCTGAAGGACCTGGAGGGACTGGACGCGGCGGGCCCCGAGTTCGACCGGCTGATCGCCGCCCTGAAGACCGAGGTCACCGCCCACGTGCACGACGAGGAGCAGAACCTCTTCCCGCGGCTGCGCCACGCGTGCTCACAGGAGGACCTGGAGAAACTGGGTGACCGGGTGCGCCGGGCCAAGAGGTTCGCGCCGACCCGCCCCCACCCGGGCGCCCTCCCGTCACAGCCGCACCACCGGCTGCTGACCGCCGGCACGGGCCTGGTCGACCGCGCCCGGGACTTCCTCAGCGGTCGCGGCCGGTAGCCGTAGTCGTCAGTCGTAGTCGTCTGTCGTAGTTGCCGGCCGTAGTCGTCAGCCGTAGTCACCGGCAGCGGTCACCGGCCGCGGCCGGCAGACGATCGGGGCCGCGCCGCAGGTTTCGTGTGTCGCCCCTCCTCGTTCGGGCATGCGCGCAGAAGTCCATGCCGCCTACACCCGTCGAGGAGACATGAACCACGCCCTACGTTTGCTGATCGTCCTGGCAGGCTCCGGCCTCCTCACCGCCGCGGCCGGCTGGGCCGCCGACCTGGTACTGCGCCGAGCCGGCGCGCGCCACCCGGAAACACCCCTGTGGAACTCGCTGCGCCGATGCCGCCGGGCCCTGCAGATCCTGCTGTTCGCCGCCCTGCTCAGGGGGGCCTACCGGCAGACCGCCTGGCGGCCGCTGCGGGAGCACGAGGTGGCCGTCGGCCAGGTCCTCTCGCTCGCGCTGATCGGGGCCGGCGCCTGGCTGATCGTGGTGGTGGCCTCGGCCACCGTGGAGTCCGGTTACGCGCACTACGCGGCCGGCACCCGCGACCCCGCCAGGCTTCGCCGGGTCCGTACCCAGGTGACCTTGATCACGCGGGTCCTGACCGCCGTCGTCGCCGTCGTCGCGGCCGCGGCGATGCTCCTCACCTTCCCCAGCTTCCGCGCACTCGGCACGTCCGTGCTCGCCTCCGCCGGCATCATCGGCATCGTGGCCGGCGTCGCCGCCCAGTCCACCCTCGGAAACCTGTTCGCAGGGTTCCAGATCGCCTTCGGCGACATGGTGCGCATCGGCGACACGGTCGTGGTCGCCGGCGAGTGGGGAGTGGTGGAGGAGATCACCCTCACCCTCCTCGCCGTACGGACCTGGGACGAGCGCCGCCTCACGATGCCGGTCTCGTACTTCACCACCCGCCCGTTCGAGAACTGGTCCCGCGGCGGCGTCCAGATGACCGGCACCGTCTTCCTGCACTGCGACCACAGCGCGCCCGTGGACCTCATACGCGACAAGGTGTACGAGATCCTGGAGAACTGCCCGCAGTGGGACGGCCGGGGCTGGGACGTGGCCGTCACCGAGACGACCCCCTCCACCATGGTCGTCCGCGCGATCGTCACGGCCAAGGACGCCGACGACCTGTGGACGGTGCGCTGCGCCGTACGGGAACAGCTCATCGCCTGGCTCTCGGAGAAGCATCCGGGCGCCCTGCCCCGCCTGCTCGTGGCGCCGTCGCCGCAGGGCGGGGCGGGGCACAGCGCTCAGCCGTAGGAGACGGTCACCTCACGGAAGCCGAGGGACCGCAGCAGCCCTTCCAGCATCGCCGTGGTGTTCTTCTCGGCGCGCTCGGCGAGACCGCTGTCGCGGGCCGCCTCGCTGATGTGCTGCACGGCCAGTTTCTGCACGGCCTGCTCACCGGCCGGGTTGTCGGAGAACAGATCGCCGATCCGGTCGAGCAGGCCCCTCTGCTTGGACACCGCGTACGAGCGGTTCGGGTCGAGGGCGGCCGTGCCGAGCACCGCGTGCGGCAGCCGGAGCGTGGCCTTGGTGCGGTCGTCGTTCACGGAGACGTTCCGTTCGCCCAGCCCGCCGAGGTCCACGTAACCGCCGACGGTGCCGGCCCCCACGTACAGGGTGCGCGTGCCGCGGATGGCGTCCGGCAGGAACGCCGCGTCCTTCTCCAGGTCCACGACCACCTGGAAGTTGCCGACGGCTGCCTCGTAACGGTCCATGTCCTGGATGGACTTGAGCAGAGCCGGTCCGGAGCGGTCCCGGGTCTTCTGGCCGAAGAGGCCGTCGAATCCCGGAACCAGGCCGAAGCGCGCCACGAGCGCGATCAGCACCACGACCACCACCACTGCGGCGGCGAGCCGTCCCCACCACGGGCGTCGCGAGCCGCCCGGCCGATCCGAAGAGGTTTCCATGCTCCGCGCATACCCCGTGGACGCCCGGCCAGCCCGCAAGCGGGGGCCTGGAGCGTGTCGCGCCGACCGGGTCTACCGGTGACGGGCCAGGGTGCGGACGAGGACGAGGAGGGCGAAGGCGATGACGATCAGGTGGACCCAGGCAGGGCCGGGCGCCGGGGTCAGGGCCGGGGAGGTGAGCGCGTTCGATGTCATACCGCGCGCTTGCCCCGGTCTCCCGGAACGACGCGCCCGTACGGGAACACGGTGGGCGGCGGCCGACCGGATCAGCCGCCGGTGGGCTTGCCCGAGGTCAGCCGCGACGCGTCGATCTCGATCCAGACGGCCTTGCCGTGGTCGTGGGTGTGGGTGCCCCAGCGGTCGGAGAGGCGCTGCACGATGTTGAGGCCGTGTCCGCCCGGCAGCCCGCGCTGCGGGGACGGGTGGCGGCGGGGGAGCGTCGTCGAGCCGTCGAAGACCTCGATCCGCAGGACGTCGCCGGCGCAGACGACGAGCTCGACGCAGCCGCCGGCGTGCAGGGACGCGTTGGTCAGCAGCTCGGATACGAGGAGCAGGGCGTCCTCGGAGGTCTCGGTGCCGTCCCAGCCCCAGTCCCGCAGAGCCTGGCGGGTGAAGTCGCGGCCCTTGGCGACGTGGCCGCGGACGCCGGACAGGCCGAGGCGGCGTCGCTGCACGACGGCGGAGGGCCCGGCGGGCAGCGAATCGCCGGTTCCCGGTCCGATGGTTTCCACTGTGCTTACCTCACCCCCACCGTTGACGCTGGTCTCTCTGCGCGTCGGAACCCCTGTGGTCCCGATAGACGCCTTCCGGTCCCCCGGCCAGGCCCGTGCCAGTTTAAGGGGAACCGGAGGTCTCAGGAACATGCCATGTGCATCCTCAGCGTCAGGCCGCTCTCCGAGGAGCGGATCTCCACCAGATCACAGAGCTGGTGGATCATCCACAGACCGCGGCCTCCGTCGACCGATGCCAGGGAGGGCCGCCGGCGTCCGGCCAGCGGGTCGGTCAGGTGTCCGGCGTCGCGGACCTCGGCCACGACCCCGCCACCGCCGGTCCGCCACAGCCGCAGCGATCCGCTCCCGCCACCGTGGGCGAGGGAGTTCGCCGCGGCCTCGCTGACCGCGAGGACCAGATCGCCGCGCCGGGCCGCGCCCAGTGCCGTGCCGCGGGCCCAGGCCTCGGTGTGGGCCCGTACCTCGCCCAGCCCCCCGAGGGTGTAGGCGAAGCGGGGCACGACCCCGCCGGGTTCGGGGAGCGGGCCGTCCCACTCGGTGGGGATCGCCGGTGCCTGCGCGTACTCCGGGCTGAGCAGGTCCTTTCCCTCCGCGATGAGCGTGGGATGGGTGCGCCGGGCGTCGGCCACCACCGCGTCGGGCAACCCCAGGACGTCGTACGGGCACAGGACGGTGGCCCGGCGGCCCGCGAAGGCGGTGTTGATGAGGGCCTCGTGACGAGTGGCCTCCAGCACCTCGGCCGGCGAGCGGCCTGGCCAGATCGGCTCGCCCACGATCCGGGCGGGCCGGCCTTCGTGGCGGCCCGCGAAGTCCTGGAGGGCGGCCAGGATGCGGCCGGGATTGCGACCCAGTCGCGTCATGTCCGCCCACGTGACCTCGGCGGCCCCGACGTCCAGGCTCTCGCGCAGGATGTCCAGCCGCGGGCCGGGCACGGCCACGAGCACCGGCTCGTCGGCGGCGAGGGCGGCCCGAACGAACCCGCCCACTCCCTCCAGGTACTCCGACTGGTCCCGGTAGAACAGGGCGGGGTGGACGAAGTCCCCGGAGGAGGCGGGCGCGGAAGCGTCGTTCATCATGCAGCGACCTCCAGCGCGGCACATTCGTCCGGGAACATCTCCACTACCTTGCGGAGCGAGTACGGCGGGTGGTGGAGCACCAGACGGCGCCCCTGCCCCGTGAACGTGGCGTTCACCCGCACGAGGGCGCCGACGGCGTCGGCGTCGAGGAAGGACACCCCGGACAGGTCGAGGTGGACGACCGGTCCGGGGGTCCGGGTGACGACGCCGAGCGCCGCGGACAGGATGGGCCGCGTGTCGAAGTCGCAGCTGCCCTGCAGCAGGGTGCCGGGACGGTCACCCAGCGGCCGGGCGGTGAGCGGCATGGCGCTGCCTACACCGAGAGCATCCCGGCGCGCAGCCGGGTCAGCGTCCGGGACAGCAGGCGCGAGACCTGCATCTGCGAGATGCCCAGCTCGGCGCCGATCTCGGCCTGCGTCTTCTCCTGGCCGAAACGGAGCTGCAGGATCAGCCGGTCACGATCGTCCAGCTGCTCCAGCAGCGGGGCGAGGGTGTGGAAGTCCTCGAAGAGCTCCATGGCGGGGTCGACGTCACCGAGACGGTCCGCCAGCGGCCGCGTCGTCCGGCCCGCCGAGCTCGCGGCCTCGTCACCTTCGGAGCCCGCGGTGTCCAGGGAGCCGCTGGTGTAGCCGTTCGCGGCGACCAGCCCGTCGATGACCTCTTCCTCGGTCAGTTCGAGGTGCTGGGCGACCTCCTTGACCGTCGGGGCCCGCCCCAGGACGTCGGTGAGGGCCTCCTGGGCCTTGGCGAGCTCCGTACGCAGCTCCTGGAGCCGGCGCGGTACGTGCACGGCCCAGGTCGTGTCGCGGAAGAAGCGCTTGATCTCACCCGTGATGTAGGGGAGGGCCAGCGTGGAGAACTCGACCTCGCGCTCGGGGTCGTAGCGGTCGATCGCCTTGATGAGGCCGATGGTGCCCACCTGGATGATGTCCTCGATGTCCAGGCCCCCGCCCTGCACCCGGGCGCGGAAGCGCCGCGCGGCGAACTGCACGAGGGAGAGGTTCATCTCGATCAGGGTGTTGCGGGCGTACTGGTACTCCCGCGTGCCCTCCTCCAGGGAGCGGAGCCGCCCGAAGAACATCCGCGAGAGCTCGCGCGCGTCGCCCGGCGCCACCTCCCGGGGGTTCCTCACCTCGGGCAGCGCCACGTCCTGCCGCGGGACTCCCGCGATCTCGTCAGCGGGCACGGACGTCGTGAACTGCGCATCGGATGCGCGAATGGGGCTTACGGCGGTGGCCGAGCGAGACATGGTGGCCGTTCCCTCCCGATTGACTGACGGCTGCGCGGGCTCTCATGCCCCCACTTTTCGTTCTTACCCCCCCGGCGCGAAAACTTTCTGCTTCCGTACGATCCAGGGGAAGGCATACTCCCATGCGGAGGCCGCATACGTGACGATCCGGGGAGGCGGACATGACCCGAGCAGGAGACTCGCACCACGAAGGCGTGGTCGGGAAAAGCTACCCGGCCGGGGCCGGATGGGTGGTGGCCGCGCACGGGGAGCTCGACCAGGACACGCTGGCCCCGCTGGAAGAAGCCCTGGCCACCGCCGCTGACCGGTACCGGCTGGTGGTGCTGGACGCGGCGGCCGTCACCTTCGGGGACTCGTCCTTCCTGAACCTGCTGCTGCGGGTGCACCACCTGACCACCCTGCGGATCGCCGCCCCCGGGGAGCAGCTGAGCCGGCTCTTCGCCTTGACGGGAGCCGATACGGTCCTGTCCGTGCACCCCAGCGTCGAGGACGCCCTCGGCGGGTCATGACCGGAGCGGCCCCTCCGGGCCCGCCCCCCGGCCCCCGCCCGGGCCCGCCTCCAGAGGGGCGTCCAGGCCCCCGTCCAGGCTCCCGGCCGCGTCGGTGTGGGGGTCGGCCCCGCCGTAGGGGCGGAAGCAGGCCGTGATCGCCTTGCCGCCGTGGCACGCGTGGATGTCCCACGCGTCCGCCAGGGTGGTGACGATCCCCAGCCCCCGTCCGGAGGTGGCGCCGCCATCCGCCTCGGCGTCCGCCGGCCGCGGGGCGGGCAGCCGCGGGTCGGAGTCGGCGACGCTGACATGGAGACAGCGGCCGTCCCACGTCAGGACCAGGTGGGCGGTTCCGGCGGCGTGCAGGTGGGCGTTGGTGACGAGTTCGGAGACGCTGAGCAGGACGGAGTGCACCGTGTCCGCCGCCGAGTCGTCCCAGGGCAGCGAGTCCAGGTGCGCGGCGGTCCACTGGCGCGCCGCCCGTACCCCCCTCGACACCGGAAACGACCGTGCCCAGCCCACGACCTTGACCGACAACGCGCTCACCCCATTTCGTCAGTTGTGTCCTTCGTCACCGATTCGTCTACCCCCCACCCGCCCCCGCACCCGTGGCATCCCGCGGCAGTGCGCGCACGCACCGCCGGGAGTGTGCGCCCGTGCTGCTTCGCGGTGATCCGTCGTGCCATAAGGTCCATCCGGTCGGCGTTAACCTTCGTCGACCGGTCGTTCGGCGAGGGGTTGACGGATGGGTGAGCGGACGGGCCCGGAGTCGCTGAGCGTTTCGCCGGGTCCCGCGGACGGGACGGGGGTCGGCGAGGCGGAGCTGCGCAGGCTGCTGGCCGCCCTGAGTGCCGTACGGGACGGGGATCTGCGCACCCGCCTGCCCGACACGCCGGACGGACCGCTCGGTGAGATCGCCGCGGTCTTCAACACGATGGCCGACCAGCTGTCGCAGGTCACCTCCGAGGTGACGCGCGTGGCCCGGGAGGTGGGAACCGAGGGGACCCTGGGCGGCCGGGCCGACGTACCCGGAGTCGGCGGTGCCTGGCTGGACCTCGCGGATTCGGTCAACTTCATGGCGGGAAACCTCACCCGCCAGGTGCGGGCCATCGCCGAGGTCGCCGGCGCGGTCGCCGAGGGCGACCTGACCCGCTCGATCACCGTCGACGCCTCCGGCGAGGTCGCCGGACTCAAGGACGACATCAACTCGATGGTCGGCTCGCTGCGCGAGACCACCCGGGCGAACCGGGAACAGGACTGGCTCACGTCCAACCTCGCCCGCATCTCGGGCCTGATGCAGGGCCACCGCGATCTCGCGGTGGTCGCCGACCTCGTCATGGACGAGCTGACACCGCTCGTCGGCGCCCAGTACGGCGCCTTCTACCTCGCCGAGGACGGCCCCGGCACCACGATGCTCACCCTGCTCGGTTCCTACGGCCGCCCCGTCGGCACCGGCGAGGGCGTCCGCTTCGCCCTCGGCGAGTCCCTGGTCGGACAGGCCGCGCGCAGCCGCCGCATCATCGCGACGGACCAGGTGCCCGGGGACTACGTCATCTCCTCGGGGCTGGGCCGCACCACCCCGGGCAGCCTGATCATCCTGCCGATCGTGGTGGACGACCAGCTCCTCGGCGTGATCGAGCTCGCCTCCTTCACCGCCTTCACCCCCGTGCACCGGGACTTCCTCGGCCAGTTGCCGGAGACCATCGGCGTCAACGTCAACACGATCGTCGCCAACGCCCGCACCGACGAGCTCCTCGCCGAGTCCCAGCGGCTGACCGGCGAACTCCAGGCGCGTTCGGCGGAGCTCCAGGTACAGCAGGAGGAACTCCAGCGCTCCAACGCGGAGCTGGAGGAGAAGGCCGCCCTCCTCGCCAGCCAGAACCGCGACATCGAGGCCAAGAACCAGGAGATCGAGCAGGCGCGGCAGGAACTGGAGGACAGGGCGCAGCAATTGTCGCTGGCTGCCAAGTACAAGTCCGAGTTCCTCGCCAACATGAGCCACGAGCTGCGCACCCCGCTCAACAGCCTCCTGATCCTCGCCCAGCTGCTCGCCCAGAACCCCACCCGCAACCTCAGCCCGAAGCAGGTCGAGTACGCGGGGGTCATCCACTCGGCCGGGTCCGACCTGCTCCAGCTGATCAACGACATCCTCGACCTGTCGAAGATCGAGGCCGGAAAGGTGGACATCAACCCCGAGACGGTGCCCCTGCCGCACCTGCTGGAGTACGTCGACGCCACCTTCCGGCCGCTGACCACGCAGAAGAGCCTCGACTTCACCGTCACCACCGCCCCGGACGCCCCGCACGCACTCCACACCGACGACTCGCGGCTGCGCCAGGTCCTGCGCAACCTGCTGTCCAACGCCGTGAAGTTCACCGAGCGCGGCGGCGTCGAGCTCCGGATCGAACCGGCCGCGGCGACCGAGGTCCCCGCCGGAGCGACCGGCCGCGGGCCCATGGTGGCCTTCCGGGTACGGGACACGGGCATCGGCATCCCCGAGCGGCAGCTGGCCTCCGTCTTCGGCGCCTTCCAGCAGGCCGACGGCACCACCAGCCGCAAGTACGGCGGCACCGGTCTCGGCCTCTCCATCAGCCGCGAGATCGCCCAGCTGCTCGGTGGCGCCGTCACCGCGGAGAGCGCCCCGGGCCAGGGCAGCACCTTCACCCTCTACCTGCCGGTCAGGTGGTCCACGTACGAGAAGGCCCCGCTCCCCGAAGCGCCCCCGGCCGCGCCGCCCGGCCCGGCCGCGGCGGATCACGCGGGCGCGCCGGCCGTCCCCCCGCAGCGGCAGCCCCGCCGCCTGCTGGTCATCGAGGAACGCCAGGGCGGACTGCTGTCCCTCGTCGCGGAGAGCGCCGAGCGGGACTTCGCCCCGCGCGACCGGCCGGCCGAGGAGCCCGGGGGCATCCAGGTCGTCGGCGTCACCAGTGCGCCGGAGGCCGCGGCCGCCCTCGCGTCGGACTCCTTCCGCTGCGTCGTCCTCGAACTCGACATGCCCGACGGCGAGGCCATGCGCTTCCTCGACGACCTCGACGACGCCCTCGACGCGGACCCCGCGCTCGCCTCCCTCCCCGTCCTCGCGCACGGCAACCCCCGCCTGAACACGGACCACGAGACGGCGCTGCGGGAACGGGCGGCGTCGCGCCCGCTGGAACTGCTGTCCAGCCTGGACGAGCTCCGCGAACGCATCGTGCTGCACCTGGGCACGGACCGGCCGGGGGACGTACAGCCCGTCGTCCACGCCGGCGCCGCCGAAACGCACACCCCCGCCCAGGTGCTCGACGACGGCCTGGCAGGGCGCACCGTCCTCGTCGTCGACGACGACGCGCGCAACCTGTACGCCCTCACCGGCGTGCTCGAACTGCACGGCATCCGGGTGCTCCACGCGGAGGACGGGCGCAAGGGCATCGAAACCCTCACCCGCAACGAGGGCGTCGACCTCATCCTGATGGACGTGATGATGCCCGAACTGGACGGGTACGCGGCGACCGCCGAGATCCGGCGGATGCCGGCCCACGCCGGCATCCCGATCATCGCGGTCACCGCCAAGGCGATGCCCGGCGACCGGGAGAAGAGCCTCGCCGCCGGGGCCAGCGACCACGTCACCAAGCCGGTCGACGCCGACGACCTCATCGCCCGCGTCCGGCACTGGCTCACGAGATGACCAACGCGCCGCAGACCCGGGACCGTCCGTCCCACAAGGAGCCGGAAACACCGTGAGCACCCCCGACACACAGTGGCACGGCGAGCCGGCACCGGAAGCGCTCACCGCCGACCCCCGCCCCCCGGCGATCCCGCACCAGGCCCCGACCCCGCTGGGACGCCTCGCCGCCACCGTCGAACGCCTGCGCGGCCAGGTGCTGGCGGCGCACGCGGCCGCGGACGGCAGGGCCCTGGTCGAACTGGCCAAGGGCATCCTCATCGGACAGCTGAGCTGCACCCCCGCCGCGGCGGCGCGGCAACTGGACCGACTGTCGCGCGAGACCGGGCTCTCCACGCTCGACCTCGCCGCGGACATCGTCAACCAGGCAGCAGGCGACCACATCAGCGAGGTCGCCGCCGAGTTCGCCGAGCGCACCGCCGCCACCGGCCCGGCCGAGCCGTCCACCGGGGCGGCGGTACGGCTGCGCACCGCGGAGAGCGGGATGCTGGCCGCCGCCGACGACCTCCAGGCCATGGCCGAATCCCTCCTGACCCACGCCCTCGAACCCCTGGGCGCGGTCGCCGTCGCCATGTGGACGGCCGCGCCCGACGGCTCCCTGGCCCTCGCCGGGTACGCCGGCTTCCCGCCCGGTGAACCCGCGCGCTGGCGCCACGTCCCCCCGGGCGTCTCCACCGTGGCCCGCCTCGCGCTGCGCGAACGCCGCCTGGTCACCCTCGCCCGGCCGCAACGTGTGGGACCGCCCTCGATCGCGCACCAGCACTGGCCCGACGGCGGACGGATGGCCGTACCGGCCGGGACGGGCGGCCGCATCCACGGCGTCCTCGAAATCTGCTGGCCCGGGCCGCTCGCACCGCAGCCCCCGCGGATCGAGCGCCAGATCGAGGCTCTCGCCGACCTCTGCGCCCGCGCCATGGACACCGCGCCCGCGGCCGACCCCGACCTCCCCGAGGCGCTCCTCCCGGACGTCTCGGAGCTGATCGACCTCGCCGAGGGACTGCACGACCCCGCCGTCGTCCTCACCCCCGTGCCCGACTCCGGGGGAGGGCCGGCCGACTTCCGCATCCGCCACGCCAGCAGCCGCTTCGTCGACCCCGCCGGCCGCCCGCGCGCCGACGTCGACGGCGCCCTGCTGCTGGAGGCCTATCCCATGGCCGCGGGCGAGAACGGACTGTTCGACATCATCGAGCGCGTGCACGCCACCGGTGAACCCTTCAGGGCCGAGCGCATGAGCCTGACCGCGCTCGTCGACCAGGTCCCCCTGACCTCGGTCGCGGACATCAGCGTCAGCCGGCACGGCCGCGCCGTTCTGCTGATCTGGCGGATCGAGGACGAGACGGCACGGCTGGCCGACCTCCTCCAGCACGCCCAGCGCCTGGGCCGGATCGGCGGCTTCGAGGAGAACCTCGTCAACGGCGAGATCACCTGGAACGCCCAGCTGTACGCGCTGCACGGCCTGCCCGTCGGCGCCCCGCCCGTACCGCTGCGGGAACTGCCCGGCCACACCCACCCCGACGACTCCGAGGCCCTCGGCCGCTTCCTGCGGGCCGTACTGCGCCACCGCCGCTCCGCCTCCGTCGACCTGCGCCTGCGCCGGTCCGACGGGATCACCCGGCACATCCGCGTCGTCGCCGAGCCCGTCCTCGACGCCGACCGGCACCTGCACGCCGTACGCGGCGCATACCAGGACATCTCGGCCCAGCACTGGACCGAGGTCGCCCTGGCCGCGACCCGCGACCAGCTCGCCCACACGGCGGCCGAGTCCGCCGAACGCAACCGCCTCGCCCTCCAGCTCCAGCACGCGATCATGCCCCCCACCCCGCCCGCCATCGAAGCCCCGGGCCTGCGCGTGGCGGTCCGCTACCGGCCCGCGGAGTCCGAGTCGCTCGTCGGCGGCGACTGGTACGACACGGTGGTCCTGCCCTCCGGGCTCGTCATGCTCTCCGTCGGAGACGTCGCCGGACACGGCATCGAGGCCGCCACCGGCATGGTCGTCCTGCGCAACGCCCTGCGCGGCCTGGCGGTGACCGGGGCGGGCCCCGCCCAACTGCTGTCGTGGCTCAACACCGTCACCCACCACCTGGCCAAGCATGTGACGGCCACCGCCGTCTGCGGGCTCTTCGACCCCCGTACCCGGGTGATGCGCTGGGCGCGCGCCGGGCACCTGCCGCCCGTGCTCGTCCGCGGCGGCGAGCCCGAGGCCTTCCCGCTCATCGAGGGCCTGCTCCTTGGAGCGCTGCCCGACGTCACGTACGTCGAACGGGAGGTCCGGCTGGAACCGGACGACACCCTGCTGATGTTCACGGACGGGCTGGTGGAGCGGCGGGACTCCTCCGTGGAGGAGTCCTTGGCCCACCTCGTGGGCGCGGCCGCGGGCGGGGCCGGCGACCTGGACCACCGGCTGGACCGCCTGCTCGCCGGGAGCCGCTCCGACACGGACGACGACACCTGCGTCATCGGGATCCAGGTCGGCTGACACCATCGGCCGCTGATGGCACGATGCCACCCGGATCGGCATCCGCGTCCGCGTCCGCATCCGCGTCGGCGGCCCCGCGGCGTCAGATCCCCACGACCTTGGCGCCCGCCGACAGCTCGTAGACCAGGGTGAGGGTGCGGCGGCCGCCGGGCGGGAGCCCGACCTCCCAGCGCGCGATCCCGTCGGCGTCGAGGGCGGGGGGCTGGGGGGAGCAGGCCTCCTTGAGCAGGCGTACCTCCACCGCCGAGACCTCCGAGACCGGGATCCGCTCCCGTACGACGACCACCCGGTCGCCCTCTTCCGCCGGCGCGGAGAACCGGGACAGGTGCACGCGGACCGTACGGGTGACCACGGTCCGCTGGGTGATGCCGGCGGTGGTCCGGGACTCCTCGGCCTCCCGCACCACGCTGTGGTCGTCGCAGCTGCCGAAGGCCAGCACGAGCGGGGCGCCGGGCGCGGTGAACCCCAGCGTGCCACGGCCGCCGAACCCACCCGTACGCACCAGGTCCACGGGCCCGGCGAGCAGCGCGTGCCCGGAGCCGTTGTCGCACCGCACCACCCGGGTGACCAGCGGAGACAGCTCCGGCGAGCAGGCGTACTCACTGCGCGCGGGCGCGGTGAACGCGGACAGCGGCACCCGGTGGGCCCGACCGTCACCGGGTACCGAGACCGGCGCGGGCGCGCCCATCACCCGCGCCTCACCGCCGTCGTCCACCCCCGGCAGGCCGAGGACCGGGGCCGGACCGATGTCCCCGATCGCCTCCTCGCGCAACTCGACGTCGACCGTTCGCCGTTCGGCCGCGGAGCGATCGCCCAGCGTCAGCCGGTCCTCACCCAGCCGAGGCGGATCGGTGGCCAGCGCGGACCGGGCCGTGGACAGCGTCAGCCGTACGCCGGACCAGTCCTCCCCGGTCCGCTGCCAGACCATCGCGTCGGTCTCCAGCGTGAGCGCGTCACCGTCGAGCACGGCCCGGTAGGCGGGCCGCCACAGCGCGCACGGGGTGAGGTGGGTCAGGCGCAGCCGGACCGGGCCGGCCGCCGCGGCGTCCACGGTCAGCTCGACATGGGCGAGCAGTTCGGCGGGCGGGGTCTCGGAGCGGGCCATGGCCCGGCGGACCTCGCCGAGTTCGGTGTCGATTGCCGGCAACCGGGCCTCGGCCGACCAGAGCTGCTGACCGAACTCCTCGCGCTCGCCGTCGACCCGGTCCAGTTCGCGGGCCCAGCGCGACGCGTCGCTCTCTCCGGAGCCGGCCCCTTCGCCGATGTCGCGCAGCAGGTCGGCGGCGAGGCGGCCGAGCACGCCGAGGCGGGCGTGCAGCCGCTCGCGCCGCTGCTCCACCGAGTACCGCTCGTCCTCCAGTTCGTGCACGCGGCGGCGCAGGGCGGAGTCGTCGGGGGACGGGAGCGGTCCGCCGGGGGTCCAGGTGCGGACCAGCCGTACGTCGAGCACGGTCGCCGGGTGCCCGGCCTCCAGCTCGGCGTGGAGGGTGCGGTCGACGGCCAGTGCGCTGACCGGCCCGAGACGCAGCCGCTGGATGCCGGCCCGGAGTTCGAGCACGGCGGTGCGCTCGACGTGGGCCCGGTCCTCCAGGCAGGTCACGGCGGTGACGGGGAGGGCTATCGGCGTGAGGGCCGTGGACATGGCTGTGTCAGCTCCTGCGGTTGCCGCCGACCAGGCCCTTGCCGGCCGGGATGCGGATCTCGTAGCCGCCGTCGAGGGCGACGGTGGCGCCGGCGGGCAGGTCCACCCGCCAGACACGGGTGCCCGGTGCGTGGTGCTCGGGACCCGGGCCCGCCTCGGGCGCCGTCCAGTCGGCGCGTTCCTCGATCCGCACGTCCGGATCGCCGGTGACCGGTACCCGCTCGCGGACCTCGACGGTGACGGGCCGGGGGAGCCGGTTGGCCAGCTCCACGTGGACGCGGTGGTCGAGCACGGTGGTGTTGCCGCGCAGTCCGGCGGTCGACTCGTGCAGGTTCGTGCGGCGGGTGACCGCGATGCCCTCGGCCGGACCGAGTCCCACGCGGCGGACCCCGCCGGGGGCGAGCGTGGGAAGGGCGGCGGTCAGGAGGAACTCGTCGTCGACGGTGACCTCCACCGGGCCGGCCAGCAGGGCCTGGTCGGTGGCGTTGGAGAGCACGAGCGTCGCGTACACGGTCTGCTCCACGGACGGCACGCAGAGGTATTCGGTGCGCAGACCGACGGCCACCTCGCCGACGGTGACGGTGTGCCAGGTGCCGTCCGAGGGGATGTCGGCGCGGGCGGCGGCGTCGAAGCGGTGGTCGAAGGAGCCGGCCGACTCGCGCGGACGCACGGCGTGGCCGGGCAGCGGCAGTGCGGCCACCGCCTCGGCACGGCGCCGGTGTTCGGCCGCGACCGGGTCGAAGGGGACGTCCGGGAACAGCCTGCCCTGACGGCCGCCCTGCTCGCCGGGGCCGGCCAGGAGGAGGCCGGCGTAGTCGAGCTCCGCCCCGCTCGGGCGCGGCGGACCGGCCGGAGGCGGGGGCGGCGGGGGCGGGGCCCCACCGGGGGCCGCGGGAGCCTTCGCGGCCGCTGGCATGGGTGCGGCCGCCATCGGGGCTGCGCCGGGCGCGGGGAAGGCTCCGCCGCCGCCGGCGGGCCGGCCCGCGGCCCGAGACCGGCTCGGCGGGGCGGCGACGGGGCCGGCGGAGCCGAAGGTCTGGGGCCGCAGGGCGTCCGCGCCGCCCGGAGCCGGGAACGCGGCCGGGGGAGCCCCGTAACCCTGGGGCGCCGGCGGGGGAGCCGCCACCGGCACGGGTACGGAAGGCGCCGGAGGCGGCACGGGTCCGAGCCAGGAACCCCCGGCGGCCGGAGCCGCGGCGGGTACGGACGCCGAGGAGGCGGGGGAGGCCTGGGAGGCGGGGGAGGCCGGCCGGGGGCCGGCCGCCTCGTAGTCGGCGAACAGGTCGGCGAGCCCCGGCGGCGGCTCGCGCCAGCCCGACGGCGCGGGCGCTGCCTGGCGGCGTCCGATCCGCAGCGAGCGCAGTTCGGGCAGGTCGGTGCGGCGCCGCAGGTCCGCGGTGGCCAGGGCGACGCGTACGCCGGTCCAGTCCTCACCGGTGCGCTGGGCGACCGAGGCACGCAGCAGGAGCCGGCCGGCGCCCTCGCCCTGACGGTGGGTGAGACGGTAGGCCGGGACCCAGACGGCGCCGGGCACCGCGTACTCCAGTTCCAGCTCCAGTTCCAGCTCCGCCTCCGGTTCCCGCGCCTCCTCGGTTTCCGTCTCGGTGCCCGCTCCACGCACGCCGGCGGTGCGGTCGAAGGTCAGCGCCGCGCAGACCGCGCTCTCCACGTGCGCCGACGGCGCGTCGGTGGAGGCGCGGGCGAGCCGGTCCGCGGCGACGGATAGCTCGTGCTCGGCGCGGCGCCGCGCCTCCTCCAGTTCGGCGAGCCGCGCGTGCAGCCGTACCAGCCGGGCGTCGACGAACTCCGCGAGCTCCAGCCACGCGTCGACGGGGGTCCGCCGGTGCGGGTCCCCGCGCCTGCGCTCCGGCGGCACCGGGTGCAAGGCGCCGACCTCACCGATCAGGCCCAGTTGCCGGTCCCGGCGGGCCTGCGCCGCCGCGCACTCCTCACGCAGCCGAACGACCTCGCGGCGCAACGCGTCGGGTTCGCCCGAGCCGAGGGGCTCGGCCCCGACCTCCACCCGGGCCTCGGTGACGCGTACGCCGGGGGCGTTCAGGACTCGGACCCGCAGGGAATCCGGGTCCAGGGAACGGGGCAGTCCGCCCACCCGAACCCGGCCGTCCGCGGGCACGGTTGCGCGCACCAGGCGGCGGCAGACCGCCCCCTGCGCGTACACCACGACCGAATCGAGGGTCGAACCCCAGGTCCTTGCCGTCTTGTTCGCCATACGTCCCGCCCCCGTCGCGCCCGTGCTCAGCGAAGCCTACGCCCGCTGACCGCGCGCCCGCCGCCGGAACCCGTGACGGCCGTCCGGGGGCCCTCACGTACTGCCGGCCACATCGATGCGGCCGCATCGATGTGGCTCCCCGTCCGGGGCCCGATCGCGGCCGCCCTGGTCTCCGGGGTCCAGGTGCGGATCGACGGCGGTGAGCAGCGGATCGCAGGTACGGCCGCGCAGTCCGTCGTAGCGGGGTGCTCGGCGAGGAGGGCCGCGCAGCACCCTCGCGCGCGTCGACGCAGGAGTGCCGTTGGCCGGACCCGGTGATCAGCGCCGACCGCTCGGCGCCAGGCTCGCTCGGCGGCGATCTGCTTGATCCGCTCCCGCGTGCGGGGGCCGACCTTGCCGAGCCCGTTGAGGGCGTGCGAGACCGTCGTGCGCTACACCCCCGCGACCCGGGGGACCGCGGCGATCGTCGGAGGCTCGGGACCGGGACCGGGAA
Organism: Streptomyces roseus; assembly: GCF_001044425.1. Classification (GTDB taxonomy): domain Bacteria; phylum Actinomycetota; class Actinomycetes; order Streptomycetales; family Streptomycetaceae; genus Streptomyces; species Streptomyces roseus. Next base: position 76,435 of record NZ_LFML01000102.1, on the reverse strand, counting down.
CGGGACCGGGACCGGACGCGGGCTTCTGCGCGGACTCCGCACGTGTCGCGGACGGGCGACCCCGTCATCCCCGCCGACCCGCACGGCGGGAGCGCCCCGCGGGTCGGCCCGTGGTCGCCCAGGACCCGGGCTCCCCGTGCCGGCGCGGCCGGGCGGGTCCTCTGTCGCGCCGGGGATCCCCGGGCCACACTGGGGATTTCGGGGCGCCGCGCCCCGTCGCGAGGAGGTGGTGGGACGGTGTCGGGGACCTCTGGAGAGCAGCCCGCTCCGGCCGTGCGGCCCGAGGTGTGGGAGACGTACGGGCCGGCCGATCTCAGCGCCGTACCGGTGTTCGCCGGCGGCTTCATCAACTTCGGCTACTGGCAGGCGGTCGATCTCGAACGGCCGCTGTCCCAGGAGGACCGGATCCGCAGCGAGCGTGACCTGTACCGGCAGGTGCTCGACGCGGCCGGTCCCGCGGGCGGCCGGGCCGTGGAGATCGGCTGCGGACTCGGCCTCGGCTGCGCCCTCGCCCTGGACGAGTACGGGCCCGCGGAGGTGACCGGGGTGGACATCCACCCCCAGCAGCTGGGGCGGGCCCGCGAGGCGAACGCCCTCCTTCTGGAAGCCCGGCCGCCCCGGCTGCGTTTCGTGCTCGGGGCGGCGGAGAGTCTGCCGCTCGGCGACGCCGAGTTCGACTGCCTCTACAGCGTCGAGGCGGCCCAGCACTTCCCGGACCTGCCCGCGTTCGCCCGCGAGGCGGCGCGGGTCCTGCGTCCCGGCGGGCGGGTGGCCGTCGCCAGCTTCTTCAGCGTCGAGGGAGCGTCCGCTCCGGCGGAGCGGCTCGCCGGGCTGCTCGACTCGTTCGCCAGTGGCCTGGACATCGCCCGGCCCGTCTCCCGGCTCGACGAGGCCCTGACGGAGGCCGGTTTCACCGGCGTACGGACCACGTCGATCGGCCCGCAGGTCTGGCCCGGCTGGGACCGCTGGCTCGCACGCCTCTGGGAGCCGGGCACCTGGCCCCGCAACTTCCACGCCGCGTGGGAGCAGCGGCTCCTGGACTACTACCTGGTCACCGCCACCCGCCCGTAGGCCGCGCGGACCGCCGGGCCGGCCCCGTGCGCCCCGGCTCGAGGCCGCCCCGAAGGGGACTGCGCGCAGGGGGCCGCGGCGGGGTCGAGGTGAGCGGTCCGCAGGACGCTCCCGTGGGGACTGATGGCCGGTGTCCGCGCCCCGACGGCAACGGCCTCGTGCCGGTCACGGAGAAGGAAGGCCGGCAGGGGTCACGACGGGTGCCGACGAAGACCGCGTGTTCGCCGCACTCGCCATCGGCACCCGCGGCGCGGTGCCGCGCCTCCTGCGCGAGCGCGGCCCACGGCCTGTCCAGCCCCCCGGGCGGAACTCCTTCGACATGAGCCGCCCCAGCCTCTCGGATCGCTTCGAGGTGCTCCGGGAGGCCGGGCTCGCATCGGGGAACGCGCCGGCCGGCAGCGGATGTGCCGGTTCGAAGCCGCCTCGCCGGCCGACGTCCCGGACTGCTCCATCCGTACGCGCGTTACGGGCGCGGCAGGCTGCGGGAGCTCGGACCGAGTCCGCCTGTCCCACGGCGCCCGGCACGGTCCTGTCGCCGACAGGCCTTGGGGAGCACGCACCGGACGTAGCGGGACCGCCTGCGGGCGGACGGCCCTGCTTCGCGGACACCCCCCGGAGGTCAGCCCCCGCTACAGGAGGTCCCCGGCCCCGCGCCGGCTCTCGCCGGCACCGCGGCGGCGGATGGGCTCGCCACGCACGACGCGACGTGCCGGTCGCTGGCCGCCGGGTCGGGCGCGGTGGTGGTCTCCGCTGACTACCGCCTGGCCCCCGAACACCCCTGGCCGGCGGCGCCGGACGACGCGCTGAACGTACTGCTGTGGGCCCGGGCGCGGGCGCCGGCGCTGGGCTGCGATCCGGGCCGGGTGGTGGTGGCGGGGGATTCCAGCGGCGGCAACCTGGCGTCGGTGACCGCCCTGCGGGCCCCGGAGCTGGTGGCGGGCCAGCTGCTGGTGTACCCGCCGCTGGACGCGGCGATGGCGACGGAGTCCGCGGCCGCGTACGGCGAGGGCCACTTTCACACCGCGGCCCACATGGCCTGGTACTGGGAGCAGTACGGCGGCGACCCGGCGCACCCGCACGTCTCGCCCTTGCGCGCACCCGACCTGTCGGCCCTGCCGCGCACGCTGCTGGTGCTGGCGGACTGCGATCCGCTGCGGGACGAGGGCCTGGCGTACGCGCGCCGGCTGGGCGCGGCGGGGGTGGAGTGCGCGGTGCACCTGTACCCGGGGGTCTTCCACGGGTTCCTGGGCCTGCCGCTCCCGGCGGGGCGGGCGGCCCTGGCGGCCGCCGCGGACTGGCTGCGGGCCACCGCCCGGGTGCGGCGGGCATGAGGCGTCGCGGGCATGAGGCGTCGCAGGCATGAGATGTCGCGGGCATGATGTGTCCATGTCGATGCTGCTCCGCAACCTGCTCCTCCTGGCGGTGGAGTTCGGCGCCGCGCTGCTGCTGCGCGAGCCGGGCACCCCGTGGGTCCCGCTGCTGCTGGCCGTCTTCGTCGTCGGCTCGGGCGTCCTGCACGGAACCGACGCCGAGTTCGTACCCCGCTTCCTCGTCGCACTGGTCGCGGTGGGCGTCGCCGAACTGGGCGGCCGGGCCTGGGCCTCGCCGGGCGCCCACACCGTCCCGACGGCCGCGACGGGGGCGGCGATCCTGCTGGCCGTCCAGACGCTGATCCTGGTCCGCCACTCCCTGCGGCGCCCCCGCCCCAAGGGGGCCTGACGGGCGCCCGAAGGACGCCGGGCCGCGGGGCCTCCGCCCGCCGGACCCTGGCCGGGCGGGCCGTGATCGAAAACAATGGCGGCATGACGTCCACACCCTCCGTCCGCACCCGTGCCCGGTCCTTCGACGACGCCGCCGCCCTGTACTCGGCGAACCGGCCCGGGTACCCGGGAGAACTGTTCGACGCCGTCGAGGAGCTCTCCGGGCGCCGGCTGCGCGGGGCCAGGGTGGCCGACGTGGGAGCCGGGACCGGCATCGCCACCGGGCTGCTGCGGGCCCGCGGGGCGGACGTCCTCGCCGTCGAGCCCGGCGACGGCATGGCCGCCGAGTTCCGGCGGGCCAACCCGGGGATCCCGCTCGTGCGGGGGGACGGCGACCGGCTGCCGCTCGCCGCCGCCGGGTTCGACTTCCTCACGTACGCCCAGGCCTGGCACTGGACCGACCCCGCACGCTCCCTCCCCGAGGCCCGCCGCGTGCTGCGGCCCGGCGGGGCGCTCGCGCTCTGGTGGAACGACATGGACCCCGCAGTCCAGTGGATCGCCGAACAGGACGAGCGGATCCGGGTCCTGTTCGGCGCCGGCGGACCCACCTCCCGCACGCTGCCCGCCGAGCCGGCGTTCACCACGCGCGAGATCCGATGGTCCCGGCGGATCCCGCTCGACGTCCACCTCGCCAACCACGCCAGCCACTCCGCCTTCCTGATGCTCGGCCCGGCCGGCACGCGGGAGTTCTTCGACGCGGAACGGGCCCGGCTGAGCGCCCTGTTCCCCGACGGGACGGTCGAGGAGCGCTACGTCGTCACCCTCGCCGTGGCCGTCGTATGAGCCGCCGCCCCGCGGCGCGGCCCCTCGCGCGCCTCGTACCGCCGCCCACGCGAGCGGCGGGGGGCGCCGCGCCGGCCCCGCCGGGATCGCCCGCCCGGCGGGAGTCCTCCTACGGGGCGCCCCGGAGCACCGCCGCCCGGCACTGGGACGGCGAGCCCCACGCGTCGCGCAGCGGCCGCGCCTTGCGCAGCCACAAGGAGAGGTCGAGTTCCTCCGTGTAGCCGACGGCCCCGTGCAGCTGCAGCGCCGTCATGGCCGACGCGTACGCCGCCCCGCCCGCCGCCAGCTTCGCCGCCGCGACCTCCCGCGGCGCCAGGCCCAGCGCCGCCGCCCACACCAGCGGCCGCGCGAACTCCAGGGCCAGCAGGGTGTCCGCCAGCCGGTGCTTCACCGCCTGGAAGCTGCCGATCGGCACGGCGAACTGCGTGCGCTGCTTCACGTACGCCACCGTGCTCGCCAGCAGCGCCTCGCCCACCCCCAGGCACTGGGCCGCCGTCAGCAGCCGGGCCCAGCCCAGGGCGGTCTCCGCCGCCGCGAGGACCCGGGGGCCGGCGGCCAGCAGCTCCCCGTCCGGCGCGGGCCGCGACAGCCGGCGCGCCGGGTCCGTGGAGCCCAGCGGTACGCCCGGGCCGCCGCCGGCCAGCCGGAGCTCGCCCGCGGCCGAGACCGTGAAGCAGTACGTCGCCGCGTCCGCGTCCAGGGCGTACGGACCCCCGCCCGGCAACGTCAGCGTGGCCAGGGCCTCGCCCGCCGCCAGCCCCGGCAGGAAGCGCTTCGCCGGCCCCGCGTCCCCCGCGTCCTCCGCGCCCCCCTCCTCGCCCTCGGCCCCGGGCCGAGCCAGCTCCGACAGCAGCACGGCCGCGGCCGCCGTCTCCACCACCGGCCCCGGCACCCCCGCCCGCCCCAGCTCCACGAAGCCGAGTGCCAGCTCCACCGGCAGCGGGCCCACCCCGCCGTACGCCTCGTCCGCCGCGAGCGCGAACAGGCCCGTCCTCGCGAGCCGCGACCACAGCGCCCGCCCCGGGCCGTGGTCCCCCGCGCCCCAGGCCCGTACGGCCGCCGGGACCTCCGAGACGCCGAGCAGGCCGTGCAGCGTACGCGCGAACTCCGACTGTTCGGCACTCGGCAGGAAGCGCATCAGCGGCGGCCCTTCGGGAGGCCGAGCAGCCGCTCGGCGATGATGTCGCGCTGGATCTCGTTCGTGCCCGCGTAGATCGGACCGGCCAGCGAGAAGATCCAGGGCTCCGCCCACGCGCCCTGCGCCAGCTCCGCGTCCGGGCCCAGCAGGTCCAGCGCCGTCTCGTGCAGGGCGATGTCGTACTCCGACCAGAACACCTTGTTCAGACTGGACTCGGCGCCGATCGGCATCCCAGCCGCGAACCGCGAGGCGGCCGCCCAGGTGAACAGCTCGTACGCCCGCGCCCCCACCACCGCGTCCGCCACCCGGTCGCGCAGCGCCGTGTCCCGCGGATCCGCCGCGGACCGCCACAGCGCGCGCAGCCGCTCGGCGGCCGCCAGGAACCGCCCCGGGGAGCGCAGCGTCAGCCCGCGCTCGTTGCCCGTCGTCGACATCGCGATCCGCCAGCCCTGCCCCGGCTCCCCGATCACGTCCTCGTCCGGTACGAAGACCTCGTCGAGGAAGAGCTCCGCGAACGCCGGCTTGCCGTCCAGCCGGCCGATGGGCCGCACCGTCACCCCCGGCGCCCGCAGGTCGAACATCAGGTACGTCAGCCCCTGGTGCGCCTTCGCGGCCCCCGGGTCGCTGCGGAAGATGCCGAAGGCCCGGTCGGCGAAGGCCGCCCGCGAGGACCAGGTCTTCTGTCCCGACAGCAGCCAGCCGCCCCCGGTGCGCACCGCCCGCGACCTCAGCGAGGCCAGGTCCGAGCCCGCCTCCGGCTCCGACCAGGCCTGCGCCCAGATCACCTCGCCGCTCGCCATCGGCGGCAGCACCCGGGCCCGCTGCTCGGGGGTGCCGTGGTCGAAGAGGGTCGGCGCGAGGAGGCTGATGCCGTTCTGCGCGACCCGGCCCGGGGCGCCCGCCGCCCAGTACTCCTCCTCGAAGACCAGCCACCGCTCGATGTCCACGCCCCGGCCCCCGTACTCGGCGGGCCAGGACACCGCCGACCAGCGGTCCGCGTGCAGCGCGGCCTCCCAGGCGCGGTGCGCGGCGAAACCCTCGGCCGTCTCCAGGGAGGGGAGGGGAGAGCCGGGGACGTGCTCGGCGAGCCAGGCGCGGGCCTCGGCCCGGAAGTCCGCCACCCCCGGTGCGTGGGTCAGGTCCATCAGCTGTCCGCCTCCGTCGTCCGGGCCCGCTCGACACTTCCCTAACAAGTGTTTGGTAGGTTAACGTACGGTCATGAGCATGAACACCCCCAAGGCCCCCGACTACGTGCCGGGTCACGGGCTGCTCCAAGGCCGCACGGCCGTCATCACCGCCGCCGCCGGAGCCGGGATCGGCGGGGCCACCGCCCGCCGCTTCCTGGAGGAGGGCGCCCGCATCCTCATCGGCGACGCGCACGCCCGCCGACTGAAGGAGACCGAACAGGCCCTCGCCGCCGAGTTCGGCGCCGCCCGCGTCACCTCCCTGCCCTGCGACGTCACCGACGAGGACCAGGTCGGGGCCCTGTTCGCGCTCGCCGAGCAGACCCACGGCGCTCTGGACCTCGTCGTCAACAACGCCGGGCTCGGCGGCACCGCCGCCCTCGTCGACATGGCCGACGAACAGTGGGCCAAGGTCCTCGACGTCACCCTGAACGGGACCTTCCGCTGCACCCGGGCCGCCCTGCGCTCCTTCAAGGCCTCCGGCCGGGGCGGGGTCGTCGTCAACAACGCCTCCGTCGTCGGCTGGCGCGCCCAGACCGGCCAGGCCCACTACGCCGCCGCCAAGGCCGGGGTCATGGCGCTGACCCGCTGCGCCGCCCTGGAGGCGGCCGAGTTCGGCGTACGGGTCAACGCGGTCGCCCCGAGCCTCGCCATGCACCCGCACCTGGTGAAGGTCACCAGCCGGGAACTGCTGACCGAGCTGACGGCCCGCGAGGCCTTCGGCCGGTACGCCGAGCCCTGGGAGGTCGCCAACGTCATCGTGTTCCTGGCCAGCGGCTACGCGTCGTACATGACGGGCGAGACCGTCTCGGTCAGCAGCCAGCATCCGTAGGCCCAGAATGGGCCCGTGCCAACGAACAAGCCGACAGCCGAGTCCCCCGCCGAGCCGACCGCCAAGAGGAAGCCCCAGGTGAGCGCCTCGCCCGAGCGCCGGCGCGAGCTCCTCGACACCGCCGCCGAGGTCTTCGCCGCGCAGGGCTACAACGCCACCACCGTCCGCAAGATCGCCGACGCCGCCGGCATGCTCGCCGGCAGCCTCTACTACCACTTCGATTCCAAGGAATCGATGCTCGACGAGATCCTCTCCGCCTTCCTCACCGAGCTGTGGCAGGGCTACGACACCGTCCTCGCCGCCGGCCTCGGCCCCCGGGAGACCATCGAGGCCCTCGTCACCGAGTCCTTCCGGGAGATCGACCGGCACCGCGCCGCCGTCGCGATCTACCAGAAGGAATCCCGGCACCTGTCCGCGCAGCCCCGCTTCCACTACCTCTCCGACTCGCAGCAGAAGTTCGAGAAGGCCTGGCTGGGGACGCTGGAGCGCGGGGTGGCCGCCAAGGTCTTCCGGGCCGACCTCGACATCCGCCTCACCTACCGCTTCGTCCGCGACACGGTGTGGGTGGCGGCGTCCTGGTACCGGCCGGGAGGACAGCACAGCCCCGAGGAGATCGCCCGCCAGTACCTGTCGATGGTGCTGGACGGGATCGCCGTACGCAGCTGACCCCCGAAGGAGCACCCGACATGCCCGAGGCCTACATCGTCGACGCCGTACGCACCCCCGTGGGCCGGCGCGGAGGAGGCCTCTCGGGCGTCCACCCGGCCGACCTGGGCGCGCACGTCCTGAAGGCACTGGTGGAACGGTCCGGGGTGGACCCGGCCGCCGTCGAGGACGTGGTCTTCGGCTGCCTGGACACGGTCGGCCCGCAGGCCGGGGACATCGCGCGGACGGCCTGGCTGGCGGCGGGACTGCCCGAGGAGGTGCCGGGGGTCACCGTCGACCGCCAGTGCGGATCTTCGCAGCAGGCCGTCCACTTCGCGGCGCAGGGCGTGCTCTCCGGCACCCAGGACCTGGTCGTCGCGGGCGGGACCCAGAACATGTCGATGATCCCCATCGCCTTCGCCTCGCGGCAGGCCGCGGAACCGCTCGGCCTCACGGAGGGCCCCTACGCGGGCAGCGAGGGCTGGCGGGCCCGGTACGGGGACGCGCCGGTCAATCAGTTCCACGGCGCGCAGCTGATCGCGCGGAAGTGGGGGATCACGCGCCGCGACATGGAGGAGTTCGCGCTCCGCTCGCACCGGCGCGCCATCAGGGCCATCGACGAGGGACGCTTCACCCGCGAGACGGTGGCGTACGGGGACGTGCGCGCCGACGAGGGCCCGCGCCGGGACACCACGCTGGAGAAGATGGCCGGGCTCAAGCCCGTGGTCGAGGGCGGCACGATCACCGCGGCCGTCTCCTCGCAGGTCTCCGATGGCGCGGCGGCCATGCTGATCGCCTCCGAGCGGGCCGTGGCCGAGCACGGCCTGCGGCCGCGGGCCCGCATCCACCACCTGTCCGTACGCGGCGAGGACCCGATCCGGATGCTCTCTGCCCCGATCCCGGCGACGGCGTACGCGCTGAAGAAGACCGGCATGTCGCTGGACGACATCGACCTGGTGGAGATCAACGAGGCCTTCGCCCCCGTCGTCCTGGCCTGGCTGAAGGAGACGGGCGCCGATCCCGAACGGGTGAACGTCAACGGCGGGGCCATCGCACTGGGCCATCCGCTGGGCGCCACGGGGGTGAAACTCATGACCACGCTGCTCCACGAACTGGAGCGCACGGGCGGCCGGTACGGCCTCCAGACCATGTGCGAGGGCGGCGGCCAGGCCAACGTCACCATCATCGAGCGGCTGTGAGGCCGGACGCCGCAGGCCTCGGCGCAGACCCCCGGACGCAGCCCCCGGGCGCGGGCCCCGGCGCGGACCTCGGCCGTCCGCACGGCGGGCCGCGCCCGGGCGTTACCGCGGGCGCGCGCGGATGTGTGGGGGTGGTTGCAGCATCTTCCGGCCGAGGTGTGCTAGCTTTGGATCCGTTGCAGTTGTGGTACCCATGAACTTTATGTGCGCCTGACGGGAATGTTCCTCAGGCGCTTTTATTGTTTTGCCGGAATCTCCGGATGGGGCCCTTTGCCGCCTATTCAGGAGATTTAAAATGGCACTTGGCACCGTGAAGTGGTTCAACTCGGAAAAGGGCTTCGGCTTCATCGAGCAGGACGGTGGCGGTCCGGACGTGTTCGCCCACTACTCGAACATCGCCACCCAGGGCTTCCGTGAGCTCACCGAGGGTCAGCGCGTCTCGTTCGACGTGACCCAGGGCCAGAAGGGCCCCCAGGCGGAGAACATCCTCCCCGCCTAATTGCTTCAGCTTGCCGGGGTCCGCACCGCAAGGTGCGGGCCCCGGCTTGTCTGCTGTTTCGCACTTTGCTTTACCTTGCCGGTTTCAGGAGGGCTTTCTCGCATGACCAGCTCCAGCTCCGCACGACCCAGCCGCCGCCCCACCCGGGGTCGAGGTGCGGCCCAGGGACGTCCGAAGGCTGGCGCGGGACGGCAGAAGTCCGCCCCCGTCGCCCGGCCCCAAGAATTCACCATGCCCGAACCGCTGACCCCAGCGCTTGAGCCGGTCACCGCGTTCGAGGACATGGGCATGCCCGAGGCGCTGCTGAAGACCCTCGCCGCCCAGGGCGTCACCGAGCCGTTCCCCATCCAGGCCGCGACGCTGCCGAACTCGCTCGCCGGCCGTGACCTCCTCGGCCGCGGCCGCACCGGCTCCGGCAAGACGCTGGCCTTCGGCCTCGCCCTGCTGGCCCGCACCGCCGGCCGCCGCGCGCAGCCGAAGCAGCCGCTCGCGATGGTCCTCGTACCGACCCGCGAGCTCGCGCAGCAGGTCACCGACGCCCTGGCACCGTACGCCACGGCCGTCAACCTGCGCACCACGACCGTCGTCGGCGGCATGTCGATCAACCGGCAGTCCGGCGCCCTGCGCCGCGGCGCCGAGGTGCTCGTCGCCACCCCCGGCCGTCTGAAGGACCTCATCGACCGCGGCGACGCCGACCTCTCGCAGGTCGAGATCACGGTTCTCGACGAGGCCGACCAGATGACCGACATGGGCTTCATGCCGCAGGTCACCGCCCTGCTCAAGCAGGTCCGGCCCGAGGGCCAGACCATGCTGTTCTCGGCGACCCTCGACAAGAACATCGACAAGCTCGTCAAGATGTTCCTGCACGACCCGGTCGCGTTCTCCGTCGACCCGTCCGCCGGCGCGGTCAGCACGATGGAGCACCACGTCCTGTACGTCATGGACGAGACCGACAAGAAGGCCGTGGCCACGCGCATAGCCGCTCGCGACGGCCGGGTGATCATGTTCGTGGACACCAAGCGCGGGGTCGACCGCCTGGTCAAGAAGCTCCTCGCGGACGGCGTCCGCGCCTCCGGCCTGCACGGCGGCCGTTCGCAGCCGCAGCGCAACCGGACCCTGGACTGGTTCAAGACCGGCGAGGTCACCGCGCTGATCGCCACCAACGTGGCCGCGCGCGGCATCCACATCGACGACCTCGACCTCGTCGTCAACATCGACCCGCCGACCGACCACAAGGACTACCTGCACCGCGGCGGCCGTACCGCGCGCGCCGGCGAGTCCGGCAGCGTGGTCACCCTCGTACTGCCCGACCAGCGGCGGGACATGACCCGCCTGATGTCGGACGCCGGGATCTCCCCGCGCACCGCGCAGATCAAGTCCTCCGACGAGGAACTGTCCCGGCTCACCGGCGCCAAGGAGCCCTCGGGCATCCCCGTGGTGCTGGAAGTGCCGCAGCAGCCGGCCCCGGCCAAGGCGCGCTCCGGCTCGGGCGCGGGCACCGGCTCCTCCCGCCGCCGTTCGAGCGGCCCGCGCACCGGCTCCGCCACGGGCGGCGCCCCCGCGGCCGGCGGCCGCGGCCGCCGCTCCGGCGGCGCGGGCTCCGGCCAGGCCCCGGCGGCCTCCGGTTCGGGCCAGTCCCGGCGCGGCCAGGGCGGCTCCGGCGGCTCGGGCAACGGCGGCCAGTCCCGGCGCGGCGCGGGCAGCGCCACCGCCTCGGCCGGCGGCGCGGCCGCGGCCTCCTCGCGCAGCCGGGTCGGCTCCGCGGGCCAGGGGCGGCGCCGGGCGGTCTGACCCGCCCCCCTACGCGCGATGACGCCGGGCAGCACCTGAGGGTGCTGCCCGGCGTCGTGCTGCCCGGGGTCGGATTGCCCGGGGTCCGATTGCCCGGGGTCGTCTTGCCCGGCGTCCGTGTTTGCGCCGTGGGGCGGGACGGTTCAGCGGACCAGCTTGTCCTGGAGCTTCGCGAGCGTCCGCAGGTCCAGGCCGAGGCCGTCCGTGAGGTAGCCGTAGAAGCCGCCGTAGTCCGCGTCCATCTGCGCGGTCGCCGCGTCCAGATAGTCCTGGCGGACCTCCTGGAGCGGGATCAGCAGGTCCGGGTTCTGCATCCGCCCGGACTGCTTCAGGCCCGCCCGCACCTGGGCGTCGTACGCGGCGCGGAAGGTGTTCGACGCGAGGTAGTCGCCCGTGGCGCCGGCCTCGGGGACGGCCAGGGCGCGCAGCAGGACGTAACTCATCCAGCCGGTACGGTCCTTGCCCGAGGTGCAGTGGTACAGCAGCGGGCCCTGCCTGCCGTACGTGATCTCCCGCAGCGTCGCCGCGAACTGCGCCCGGTTCTCGGGGCTCGTCACGAAGGTGCGGTAGATGTCGCGCATGTAGGCCTCGGCGCGGCCGCCTCCGAGCATCTGCTCCTGCGTGGCGGGGTCGCCGCTGGATATCGCGGTGAGGAGGGTCGCGTACAGGCCGAGGTCGCTGACGGGCCGGGAGGTGGGGGTGAGCCCGGCGGGCAGCCGGTCAGTGCCGTCGTACCGGAGCTCCAGGGGGATGCGGAAGTCGACGACCTTCGTGAGGCCGAGACCGGAGAGGGCGGCGATGTCCGCCGGGGTCAGCTTGCCGAGCGCGTCGGAGCGGTAGACCAGTCCCTCGCGGACCCGGCCACCGGTCCAGGTGCGGTGGCCGCCCAGGTCGCGGACGTTGACCGCGCCCTGGAGGGGGATCTGGCGCATCGTTTCCGCCTGCTGGTGGTACCGGCCGGCGGTGGTGCTGGTGCTGGTGCTGTGTGCCGCCGGCGCGGCGTGCGCGGCGGCGGGCAGGGTCCCGATGGCGAGGGCGGACGCGAGCACCGCGATCGCCAGGCGGATTGGGGCACGGCTCATCTGGCGGCTCCGGGAGCGGGGAAGGAGGTCACCCTGGTGGTGGCAGGGCGTCGAGCGAGCGCAGGTGCCCGAGCACACCGTGCGCCTCGGCCATGACGCGGGCGACGAGCTCCGCACAGGAAGGGAGATCCTCGATCACCCCCGCGACCTGGCCCGATGCCATGACGCCGAGGTCCGTACGGCCCTCGACCATGGACGCCTTGAGGAGCATGGGGGTGTTCGCGGCGAGCAGGACCTGGCTCCAGGACAGGTCCTTGCCGTGTTTCATCGCGAGGCCGTCGCGCACCATCTGCGGCCAGGACAGCCCCGACAGCCTGCGGAACGCGGCCGCGTGCCGGACCGCCCGCGCCAGGGCCCGCGTACGGCCCGCCCGCTCCAGGGAGGCGACGAGCTCGGTACGGAGCATCCGGTGCGGGAGTCCGTCCACGGCCGTGGTGAGGGTGACGTCCTTGACTCCGGCCTCCAGGTAACGGGCCTTGACCGCGTCCGGGACGGTGGAGTCCGAGGTCAGCAGGAAGCGGGTGCCCATGGCGATGCCCGCGGCACCGTACGACAGGGCGGCCACCAGCCCGCGCCCGTCGTGGAAGCCGCCCGCCGCCACCACCGGGATGTCCACGGCGTCGACCACCTGGGGCAGCAGGACGGTCGTGGCCACCTCCCCGGTGTGCCCGCCGCCCTCGCCGCCCTGCACGATCACCGCGTCGGCTCCCCAGGCCGCGACCTTCTCGGCATGCCGGCGGGCCCCGATCGAGGGGATCACCACCACGCCCGCGTCCTTCAGCCGGGCGATCAGCTCCTTCGAGGGGGCGAGCGCGAACGAGGCCACCCGCACGCCCTCGTCGATGATCAGCCGCACCCGCTCCGCGGCGTCCCCCGCGTCCGCACGCAGGTTCACCCCGAACGGGGCGTCCGTACGGGAGCGGACCTCGCGGACCGCCGCGCGCAGCTCCTCCACGGTCATCGTCGCGGAGGCCAGGATGCCGAGGGCGCCCGCGTTGGCGGCGCCCGAGACCAGGCGCGGGCCGGCCACCCAGCCCATGCCGGTCTGCACGATCGGATGCTCGACCCCGACCAGTTTCGTGAACGCCGTCTTCAGGGGCATCGCCGTCGTCATCGCCTCAGCCCCGCACTTCCCGGTCGCGCAGCCCCTTCGGGTCGATCACCTCGCGGATCAGCCGCAGCTCCTCGGCGGTCGGCTCCCGGGTGTACGGGACCTCGCCGGGCACGGCCAGGGCGAACCCGGTGGCCTCGCGGACCTGTTCGACGGTGACGCCAGGGTGGAGGGAGGCCAGCCGCATCGAGTGGTCCGGGCCGGCGAAGTCGAAGACGCCGAGATCGCTGACCACCCGGGGGAGCCGGTGGAATCGGGTCACCCCGGCCGCCGCCGCCCGGTCGTAACCCACCCCGCTCACCATGTCGACCCGCTCCACGAAGACCCGCGTCGAATGCCGGGGGATCCAGTAACTCACCGGATTGTTGAGCGTGTTGACGGGGGCGCCGCGCACCCCGAGGAGCTGGCGCGAGGGCCGGGCCCAGTCCCCGATGCAGGAGATGTTCTGGTTGCCGAAGCGGTCGATCTGGCTGGCGCCCATCATCACGTGCCGCCGGCCGCCGGTGACCATGGTGAGGTGGCGCCGGTAGGGGAGCCAGCCCTCCGTCTCCCCGTCGAGACCGACCAGCAGCGCCTCGCCGTCGGTCATCAGGAGGTCGGGGGAGAAGGTCCGCTTCGCCAGCCGGGCCCCGAACGACGGGATCAATCCCATCGGACTGGCCAGCACCTCCCCGTTGCCGCGCCACGCCTCGGCGCAGGCGAGCACGCAGTACTCCGCTCGCGAGACGTCCGCCCGCGAGACGTCCGTCCCCGTGCCGGCCGTGCCCGCTGTCCCGGACGTGCCCGCCGTGCCCGCCGTTTCCGATGCGCTCACCGCTGCTCCTCGTGCCAGGCCCGGACGGCCGACTGGTAGGCGTGCTCCCCGCCGCCGGAGAGGAAGCGGGCGGAGAACTCCGGCCAGGGGGTGGCCGCGTACAGCTTCTGGAAGGCCTCGTCGCGCCCGTAGTCGGGGGCGCAGGAGGTGAAGTGCGCGCCGTTCGGGGTCTCCACGACGCCCGTGACGGAGTGCCGGCTGACCAGCAGGGACTGCGGGGGGCCGGCCTTGGAGAGCTCCGCGGTCTCCACGAGCTGCTCGCAGGAGACGTACGCGGCGTCGGCGGCCTCGCAGAACAGGTCGTCGAAGTACGGGTCCGGGCCCAGGTACTGGGCGTTGCCGAGCCGGTCGGCGCGGTTGAGGTGGACGAGGGCGGCGTCCATCCGCAGGGCGGGGACGGCGACGAGCTCCTCGCCGTCGGCGTAGGGGGAGGTGACGGTCCGCAGCTCCGGGTTGATCCGCATGACGTCGGAGCCGAGGCCGGCGCGGACGGGGAGGAAGGGCAGCCGGTTCGCGGCGGCGTGCAGGCCCCACATGAACATGGCCTCGTCGTACTCGGTGAGGGCGAAGGCGCCGCTCTCGCGGGCGGCCCGGAAGTGCGGCTCCAGAGGGATCGAGTCGAGGGTGACGAAGGGGGCGACGAGGCGGCGGATCCGGCCGGCGGCGGCGAGCACGCCGACGTCGGGTCCGCCGTACGAGACCACGGTGAGATCGGTGATCTCGCTGCGGAGCAGTGCCCGCACCAGGGCCATGGGCTTGCGCCGCGCACCCCAGCCGCCGATGCCCAGCGTCATCCCGCTGCGCAGCTGCCCGACCACCTCGTCGGGGGTCATCGTCTTGTCGGTCATGAGCGCTCCTTCCCCGCACTCGCACCGGCCGCGGGCCGCGCGAAGGTGTCGCGGACCCGGTCGGCGACCCCGCTGAGGTTCGCCTCGAAGGTGAACCCCTGCTCGAAGCGGTAGCTGCGCCGTACGTCGACGGGGTCGATGCCGTTGATGGCCGCCTTGGCCAGCCGGATCAGGTGGCCGTCCTTGCGCGCGATCTCGGCGGCCAGCTCCACGGCCGCGTCCCGCAGCTCCGACCGCGGCACCACCTTCCACACCGAGCCGTGCGCGTGCAGTTCGGCGGCGCTCGCGGTGCGGGAGGTGTAGTAAAGGGCGCGCATCAGATGCTGCGGGACGAGCCGGGACAGGTGGGTGGCGGCGCCGAGCGCGCCCCGGTCGAGCTCGGGGAGCCCGAAGGTCGCGTCCTCGCTGGCCACGATCGCGTCGGCGTTGCCGACGAGTCCGATGCCGCCGCCCAGGCAGAACCCGTGCACGGCCGCGACGACGGGCACCTCGCACTCGTACACGGCGGCGAAGGCCTCGTAGCAGCCGCGGTTGGCGCCGATGAGCGCGTCGTGTCCGGTGTCGCGCTGCATCTCCTTGATGTCGACGCCGGCGTTGAAGCCGCGGCCCTCCGCGGCCAGTACGACGCACCGGGTCCCGGGGTCGCGGCCGGCGGCGCGCAGGGCGTCGGCGAGCTCGTACCAGCCCTGTACGGGAAGGGCGTTGACGGGAGGGAAGTCGACCGTGACCAGTGTGACGCCCTTGCCGGGGCTTGAGGTGGAGACACCCATGAGAGGATCAGCTACCTTTCCACCAAACATTTGTTAGGTGAGGAAGGTAGCAGCCTATGGAGCTCGACGGGAGGGTCGCCGTCGTCACCGGCGGAACCCGCGGCGTCGGCGCCGGCATCGCCCGGTCGTTCCTCGAAGCGGGCGCGGAGGTCGTCGTCTGCGCCCGCCGCCCGTCGCGGGAGCCGGTCGCCGCGAACGGCCGCACCGCCTCGTTCGCCGCGCTGGACCTGCGTGATCCGGAAGCCGTCGAGGCGTTCTTCGGGTCCGTCGAGCGCCGGTACGGCCGGCTCGACTGCCTGGTCAACAACGCGGGCGGGACCCCGTACCGGCTGCTGGGGGAGGCGGAGGCCGAGCGGCACGCACGGGTGGTCGAGCTGAACCTCCTCGCGCCGATGACGGCCTCGCTGGCCGCGTACCCGCGGCTGCGCGAGAGCCGGGGATCGGTGGTGATGATCGGCAGCGTCAGCGGGACCCGGCCATCTCCGGGGACGGCCGCGTACGGGGCGGCGAAGGCGGGACTGGAGAACCTGGCCCGCTCCATGGCCGTGGAATGGGCGCCCGAGGTACGGGTGAACTCGCTGGTCCTGGGGATGGTGCGGACGGAACTGGCCCACCTCCACTACGGGGACGAGGCGGGGATCGCGGCCGTCGGGGCGACCGTTCCGCTGGGCAGGCTGGCCGATCCCTCGGACGTCGGGGCGGCCGCGGTGTTTCTGGCCTCGGGCCGGGCGGGGTATGTGAGCGGGGCGAGCCTGCTCGTGCACGGCGGCGGGGAGCGCCCGGCATTTCTGGATGCGGCAACGGTCAACAAGGAGAACTGAGATGGGACTTGCCGAAGGTCGAGTGGTCATCGTGACGGGCGCCGGCCGTGGGCTGGGCCGGGCCCACGCACTGGCGTTCGCGGCGGAGGGGGCCAAGGTCGTGGTCAACGACCTCGGGGTGGGCCTCGACGGGCAGCCGGGGGAGGACAGCCCGGCCGGGCAGGTGGTCGCGGAGATCCGGGCCCTGGGCGGCCAGGCGGTGGCCCACGGGGAGGACATCGCCTCCCCGGAGGGTGCCTCCTCCCTGATCGGGGCGGCGCTGACGGCGTTCGGCCGGCTGGACACGCTGGTCAACAACGCCGGGTTCCTGCGGGACCGGATGCTGGTGAACCTGGAGGAGGCGGACTGGGACGCGGTGATGCGGGTGCACCTGAAGGGGCACTTCCTGCCGCTGAAGTACGCGGCGGCCCACTGGCGGGCGGAGGCCAAGGCGGGGCGGGCGGTGGCGGCACGGGTGGTCAACACCTCCTCGGGGGCCGGGCTGCTGGGCTCGGTCGGGCAGGGCAACTACAGCGCGGCCAAGGCGGGGATCCTCGGCATGACGCTGGTCGCGGCGGCGGAGATGGGCCGCTACGGGGTCCAGGTCAACGCGATCGCCCCGGCGGCGCGGACCCGGATGACGGAGCGGACGTTCGCGCAGACGATGGCGGAGCCGGGGGCGGGCGCCTTCGACGCGATGGCCCCGGAGAACGTGTCGCCGCTGGTGGTGTGGCTGGGCTCGGACGCCTCGGCGGGGGTCACGGGCCGGGTCTTCGAGGCGGAGGGCGGCCGGATCACGGTGATGGAGGGCTGGCGCCCGGGCCCGACGGCCGACCGCGGAGCCCGCTGGACCCCGACCGAGGCCGGCGAGACGGCGACGAAACTCCTCGCGGAATCCGAACCCCCGTACCCGGTCTACGGGGTGGAGTAGCCGGGCCGCGGGGTGGTCCCGGCCGAGGGGGCGCGCGTACGCTGCGGCGGTGGACAGTGACCCCCGCGCCGTTCGCGTGCGGATCGAGGCGGACGCGCTGCACCTGACACGGGCCCAGGACGCGGAGGGCGCCTACTACGTGCTTCCCGGGGCGGATGCGGCGGATGCGGCTGATGTGGCGGACGTAGCGGCCGGGACCACCACCGCCAGTGCCAACGCCAACGCCACTGCCAACGCCACCGCCCTGCCGCTCGCCGAGGCCCTGCACGCCCGGATCCGCCCCGTCGGCTCCGCCGAGGCGGTGCTGCGCGGCTGGGCCCGGGGCGCGCCGCCCCCGTGCGTGGCGTTCGAGGATCCCGCCGCCCTGGCCCCCGTACGGGTGCGCGCCGGCGCGATCGTCATCCGCGACGGGCGGATCCTGTTGATCCACTTCACCGACGAGGCGTACTACGAGATCCCCGGCGGCGGCGTCGAGCCGGGCGAGAGCCCGCGGGCCGCCGCCGTGCGGGAGCTGCGCGAGGAGTCCGCGCTGGCCGGGGCGGTCGTCGCCGAGGTCGCCCGGGTCTGGAAGGAAGGCCGCCGCGAGCACTACTTCACGCTCGACGCCGAAGGCGAGATCGGCCCGCCCGAGACCCTCGACACCTACGGCGGCATCCCGGTCTGGGTGCCGGTCGCGGAGCTGCCGCGGACCCCGGTCTGGCCGCGCCGCCTGGCCTGGCGCATCGCCCACTGGCACCGGACCGGCTGGCCCGCCCGCCCCGCCGAACTGGCCGACTCCGTCGAGGACCTGACGGCGCCCTGCGACTGGTGACGGGGGCGCCCCCGCCGGGGTCGTGACGCAGGAACGGCCCCGGCCCCCTGGCGGGGGGGTCGGGGCCGTCCCCTCACTCGTGCGATGGGATAGGACTACCCATGCCGGTCGCGCTTTGAACCGCTCTCAGCCCCACAACTTGTCCCTTCCCGGCCCGGCGGCTCGACCCCGCGCCCGCGCCGTGCCCGTCCGGCGTCCGGCCCGGTCAGGTGTCGCACTCCAGCACCGTGCGGCACAGCCCGCACCGGGCGCGCACCGGCCCGTGCACGGGCAGCCGCAGCCGCTGTCCGCACACCGGGCACGGGAAGCTCACGCGCGCGTCCCCCGCCGGATCCCGTTCGAAGCGGTACGGGGCCCCCGGCGCGGCGGTGCCCGCCCGCCGGTCCCGGGCGTAGCGCCGGCGCGCGGCCCGGTCCGCGGCCGCCAGGGGGGCCCGGCGCAGCTCCCGCTCGGCGAGCGCGCGGCCGCGCACATACGCCTCGTACGCCTGGGGGCTGGTGAACCAGGCCGACAGGTCCTCGCCGAGCAGCAGGCCGCGCCGGGCGAGGACGTAGCCGAACTCCTCGGGGGTGAGGTAGCCGAGCTTCTGGTGGGTCAGCTCGTCCTCGCGGTAGGCGTCGAGGAGCAGCCAGCCGGCCCCGAGGTAGGCGGCCGCGGTGTCGGTGAGGATCTCGTTGTCGGCGGTGGCGGGGAAGCGCAGGTCCAGCCGGTGCAGCAGGACGTGCGTGACCTCGTGGGCGAGCGCCGCGGCCAGATCGCGGCGGTGGGTGCGGAAGCGGTCGTTGACCTCGATGAAGTACTCGGGTCCCGCGGTCAGTTCGACGGTGGCCGCCTGTTCCATCGTACGGAAGCAGACCACCATCCGGGCGTCGGGCAGCCGCAGCGCGCGCACGATCGCGGAGGCCACGCGGTGCGCCCCGAGGTGGAGGTCCTCGTCGGGGCCGAAGGCGGCGTCGGCGGGGGAGAAGCTGGTGTCGTAGGTCCGGATCCCCTCGTGGGAGAGGCGCCGGAAGAGCGCGGTGATCGCGTCGCGGACGGTGTCGAGATGCGGAAATCCGTGCTCGACGGGGCCGGCGCGCCGACCGTTCCACGTCATGACGGCCCCCGGGCCGCACATTGTCCGAAAACGCGTTCTTGATGTCCGGCCGGAGAGCGGTGTGACATGTACGTGTCATTCACCCGATGGCACGCACGGCCCAACCCCCCACGAAAGGCAGTGTGTCGACCTTGTCCACCCTTGCCGCACTCCTCAAGCGCACCCTCGCCGTCGGCGCGGTGGCCCTCGCCGCCGTCAGCCTCCAGCCCGGCGCGGCCAACGCCTCCCAGGCCCCCGTCGTCGGCGGCACCCGCGCCGCCCAGGGCGAGTTCCCCTTCATGGTCCGCCTCTCCATGGGCTGCGGCGGAGCCCTCTACACCCAGCAGATCGTCCTCACCGCGGCCCACTGCGTGAACGGCTCCGGCAACAACACCTCCATCACCGCCACCGCCGGAGTCGTCGACCTCAACAGCGCCAGCGCCATCAAGGTCAAGTCCACCAAGGTCCTCCAGGCCCCCGGCTACAACGGCAAGGGCAAGGACTGGGCCCTCATCAAACTCGCCAAGCCGATCAACCTGCCCACCCTCAAGATCGCCGACACCAAGGCCTTCGACAACGGCACCTTCACCGTCGCCGGCTGGGGCGCCACCCGCGAGGGCGGCGGCCAGCAGCGGTACCTGATGAAGGCCACCGTGCCGTTCGTCTCCGACGCCGTGTGCCAGAGCGCGTACGGCAGCGACCTCGTCCCCGGCGAAGAGATCTGCGCCGGACTGCCCCAAGGCGGCGTCGACACCTGCCAGGGCGACTCCGGCGGCCCCATGTTCCGCCGCGACGACAACAACGCCTGGATCCAGGTCGGCATCGTCAGCTGGGGCGAGGGCTGCGCCCGGCCCAACTTCCCCGGCGTCTACTCCGAGGTCTCCACCTTCGCCACGGACATCAAGAACGCGGCCGCGACCCTCTGACCCGCGGGCCTCGTCCTTCCGGCCGAGCGCACCCGGGCCGGAAGGGCGAGGCGCCGGGCCGGTCCGCACGGCGGAGCCGGACGGGCTCGAAGCCACCCGGCGACCCGCCGACCGGGACGGTCCGCGCATCCTGATCGTCACCACCTCCGACCTCGACGAGTACGGCCACGCCGCGCTCCACGCAGGAGCATCCGGCTTCCCCCTCGAAGACGCCAGCCCCGCGATGCCGGTTGAGTCCACCGGTGCGGCGGCCGCCCGGCCCGCCCCCGCCAGACCGCCCGCGGCCCGCCGCAGCCGCCCCGCGGCGGGGAATGCGGGCGGCGTCTCACGGACCGACCGGCCGGGGAACCAGCGGCCCGCGCCACGTATTCTCGGGATCATGAACATCAGCGACCTCGACAACGGCACCGGCGCGGGAGCGGCCGACGACGCGGCGAAGGGGGCAGCGGGCGTCGACGAGTCCGTCGCCGCCGAGCTGGCCCGGCTGCGCGACAGCATCGACAACATCGACGCGGCCGTGGTCCACATGCTCGCCGAGCGCTTCAAGTGCACCCAGCAGGTCGGCCACCTCAAGGCCAGGCACCAGCTGCCCCCGGCCGACCCGACCCGCGAGGCCAACCAGATCGCACGGCTGCGCCAGCTCGCCGAGAACGCCAAACTCGACCCCGCGTTCGCCGAGAAGCTCCTCAACTTCATCATCGCCGAGGTCATCCGCCACCACGAGACGATCGCCGCCGGCGAGGAGTAGGCCGAGAGCGGACGGGGAGGCGGCGACCGGCGCCCGCCCGTCGGGCAGCATGGGCCCATGCCCGCACTGACGCGCACCGAAGCGCAGCTCCGAGCCCAGCTCATCGACGTCCAGCACTACGCCGTCACCCTCGACCTCACCGGCGGCGATGACACCTTCGAGTCCACCACCGTCATCCGGTTCACCGCCCGCACCGCCGGGGACACCTTCGTGGAGCTGAAACCGGACGAACTGCACTCCGCCGAACTCGACGGCAGCCCCCTCGACCCCGCCGGCCTCGCCGACAACCGCCTCGCCCTCACCGGCCTCGGCGAAGGCCCCCACGAGCTGCGCCTGGCCACCCGCATGCGCTACTCCCGCACCGGCGAGGGCCTGCACCGCTTCACCGACCCCGCGGACGGTGAGACGTACGTCTACACCCAGATGTTCATGGACGACATCCAGCGCGTCTTCCCGGCCTTCGACCAGCCCGACCTCAAGGCCGTCTTCGAGTTCACCGTCACCGCCCCCGCCCACTGGACCGTCCTCGCCAACGGCATCACCGCACGCACCGGCGACCGGGACACGGACGGCGCCGGCATCTGGAAGTCCGCCCCCACCCCCGTCCTCTCCACCTACCTCGCCGCCGTCGCCGCCGGCCCCTGGCACAGCATCCGCACCGAACACGCCGGACTGCCCTTCGGCATCCACTGCCGCCGCTCGCTGGCCCCCCACCT
This sequence comes from Streptomyces roseus, assembly GCF_001044425.1. Taxonomy (GTDB): domain Bacteria; phylum Actinomycetota; class Actinomycetes; order Streptomycetales; family Streptomycetaceae; genus Streptomyces; species Streptomyces roseus. The sequence goes on along the minus strand of NZ_LFML01000102.1, from coordinate 54,901 downwards.
CGACGCCGATGCCGACGAGATCCTCTCCATCACCACCGACTGCTACGACCGCTACCACCAGAAGTTCTCCGAGCCCTACCCCTTCGACTCCTACGACCAGGCCTTCGTCCCCGAGTTCAACGCCGGCGCCATGGAGAACCCCGGCCTCGTCACCTTCCGCGACGAGTTCGTCTTCCGCTCCGCCGTCACCGACACCGAACGCCAGACCCGGGCCATGGTCATCGCCCACGAAATGGCCCACATGTGGTTCGGCGACCTCGTCACCCTCCGCTGGTGGGACGACATCTGGCTGAACGAGTCCTTCGCCGAGTACATGGGCTACCAGACCCTCACCGAAGCCACCCGCTTCACCGGCACCTGGACCGAATTCGGCGTCACCCGCAAATCCTGGGGCTACGACGCCGACCAGCGCCCCACCACCCACCCCGTCGCCCCCGACCCCGACGCCGTACCCGACACCGCCAGCGCCCTCCTCAACTTCGACGGGATCTCCTACGCCAAGGGCGCCTCCGCCCTGCGCCAGCTCGTCGCCTGGCTCGGCGAGAAGGACTTCCTCGCCGGCATCAACACCCACTTCGCCCGCCACAAGTTCGCCAACGCCTCCCTCGCCGACTTCGTGGACTCCCTCGCCGCCCACACCGACCGCGACGTCCACGCCTGGGCCGACATCTGGCTGCGCACCACCGGCATCGACACCCTCGCCCCCCGCATCGAGGAGAGCCACGGCGGCTGGACCCTCACCGTCGACCACCGGGGCACCCGCCCCCACCACATCGGCGTCGGCCTCTACGACCGGGAACCCGACGACACCCTGGAGCCCCGCGAACTCCTCACCGTCGACGTCCCCTCCGACGAGGTCCTCTCCTTCAGCGGCCCCCGCCCCGCCCTGCTCCTCCTCAACGACGGCGACCTCGGCTACGCCAAGATCCGCCTCGACGAGACCTCCGTCGAGACCGCCCTGCGCCGGCTGTCCGCCGTCCCCGGCGCCCTCACCCGGGCCGTGGTCTGGAACTCCCTGCGCGACATGGTCCGCGACGGCGAACTCGAACCCGCCGCCTACCTGGCCACCGCCGAGGCGCACCTGCCCGAGGAGAGCGACCTCGCCATCGTCCAGGGCGTCCTCGCCTTCGCCCGCCTCCAGGTCGTCGACCGCTACCTCGCCCCCGAGGACCGCACCGAGGCCCTCGCCACCCTCACCTCCCTCGCCCGCGCCCTGCTGCGGCGCACCGAGGACGGCTCCGACCCCGGGCTGCGGCTCTCCGCCGTACGCGCCCACATCGACGCCGCCACCCAGCCCGACACCCTCACCGCCTGGCTGGAGGACGACACCGTGCCCGGCGGCCCCGAACTCGACCCCGAGCTGCGCTGGCGCATCCTCGCCCGGCTGTCCGTCCTCGGAGCCGTGGGGGAGGGCGAGATCGAGGCGGCGCTCGGCGCCGACCCCAGCGCCACCGGCCGGGAAGGCGCCGCCCGCTGCCGCGCCGCCCTGCCGACCGCAGAGGCCAAGGCCGCCGCCTGGGAGCGCCTCTTCCGCGACGACTCCCTCTCCAACTACCTCTTCAGCGCCACCGCCCAGGGCTTCTGGCAGCCCGAACAGGCCGAACTCGTACGGCAGTACGTACCGCGCTTCTACACCGAGGCCATCGCCCTCGGAGCCCGCCGAGGCCCCGCGATCGCCGAAGCCGCCGGACGCTACGCCTTCCCCGGCCACGCCGTCGACGAGGACCACCTCGGCGCCGGACGCGCCGCCCTCGACGACCCCGGCCTCGTCCCCGCCCTGCGCCGCAAGCTGGTCGACCAGCTCGACGACCTGGCCCGGGCCCTGCGCGTCCGAGCCCGCGCCGGCGCCCGCGCCTGACGGGAACCCGCTCCACCCGCCCGCGCCTGACGGGAACCCGCTCCATCCGGCCGCCGGCCCCGCCCTCACCGGCGGGGCCGGCGG
>NZ_LFML01000102.1:0-52949 GCF_001044425.1 Streptomyces roseus | reverse complement strand
AGCTGGTGGCGGGCCAGCTGCTGGTGTACCCGCCGCTGGACGCGGCGATGGCGACGGAGTCCGCGGCCGCGTACGGCGAGGGCCACTTCCGTCTCGCCTGCGAACCGGACCACGTGTTCGCCGTTCCGCCGCCAGGACGACTCCGGTGCGCACCGCACTGACCGAACCCGCAACCCCGAGCGCCGCGTCATCCGCCGGGCGGGACAACGGTGACCCCGGGCGCTTCCTTTGGGTCGTGTACTGCTCAAACTCACACACCACACAGGTCACCTGGGTAGAGTCCGCGCGCAACACCGTCCATCGGAGGAGCCCTCATGTCCGCTCGGGAGATTCCCACCCTCAAGTCCCAGTACGCAGAGAAGGTCGCCGCCGACCTCGACCTGAACACCGGTGAGCAGGAACGCATTCGGCAGGAGATCGCCTCCCTCCAGGAGCGCCTGGCCGGTCTGGAGCAGGACCACGCACTCCTGGTGGGGATGCGGGCGGCCCTCGGCGACGTCGTGACGCCGCTGCCCGCCCCGCGCACCGGCGGGAAGACCGCGACGGCCGCCGCCGCGACCGCCGCCGGGACGACCGCCGCCGCGAAGAAGACGGCGGCCCGGAAGGCGTCCGTCAGGAAGCCGGCCGCCACGACGGCGACCGGCAGGAAGAAGCCCGCCGCGAAGGCCGTGAAGGCTGAGCCCGCGAAGGCGGCGCCCCTGAAGCCCGCGGAGGCGGCGCCGGTGAAGCCCGCGAAGGCGGAGCCGGTGAAGCCCGCGAAGGAGCGGCTCGTCAAGGCGACGAAGGAGCCCGCCAAGGCGAAGGCCGTCGCCGCCAAGGAGAAGCAGGTCCCGCTGACCGAGCTGATCCACCGGCACCTGAGCGGACAGGCGGAGCCCAAGACGGCCCGCGAGATCGCCCAGGCGCTGAAGGCCGCGGACCCGGACCGCAGCGTCAGCGACAACCTGGTGCGCACGACCACCGAGCGACTGGTGGCCCGCAGCCTGGCGGAGCGCGTCAAGCAGGGCGCGACCGTCTACTACGCGGCCCTGCCGCACCACGGCGGTGCGGGCGCGGCTGCGCAGGCGGCTGCCCCGGCTGCCGCACCGGCCGCCGCCGAGGGTGCGGCGGCCGGGACGGAGAAAGAGACGGAAAACACTCCGGCGCAGGCCTCCGCCTGATCGGCCCCCACCACGGGCGTCGCGCACGTCCTCCCCGGGCCTGTCGGAACGTTCCTGCGGCCCGGGGCGGGGCGGGCGGGCCCATCGGCCGAGGTGGCCGCTCACGCGTGTGGCCTACCCTGGATCGGAATCGCGGGTTCCGGGGGTCGAAGGCAAAGGAAGAGCGCGTCCATGGGCATCACCAGCAGTTCCGTCCGCCGTCGACGGGCGGGATCCGCCGTGGCGGGGGCCGTCCTCGCCGTCGTCCTCGCGGCGGCCGGCACGCCGGCCCTGGCCGCCACGGACAGCTCGCCGGGGCGTCCCGGGTCCGGATCCGAGCCCGCCCACGGGGCCGCCGGGATCCCGCTGGGGATTTCGAGGCTGGCCCAGGGCCCGGGCCGCGACGTCGCCATCACCATCGACGACGGTCCGGACCCCCGATGGACCCCGCAGGTCCTCGAGGTGCTGAAGCAGAACCACGTCAAGGCCACCTTCTGCATGATCGGAACCAGGGCGCAGAAGTACCCGGAGCTGGTGCGCCAGGTCGCCGCCGAGGGGCACGAGCTCTGCGACCACTCCGTCGACCACGACGTGACGATGGACCACAAGCCCGTGGACTACCAGCGCCGCCAGATACTCGACGGCAAAGCCATGATCGAGAAGGCCGTGCCGGGCGTCGCCGTGAACTACTACCGCGCCCCGGGCGGAGCCTTCACCCCCGACAGCCGCGCGATCGCCGCCGCCGGCGGGATGCGGCCGCTGGGCTGGAGCGTGGACCCCAAGGACTGGAGCCGTCCGGGCCTGCCGGCGATCGTCGCCGCGCTGGAGGGCAAGCTGCCCGCGCAGCCCACCGTGCTCTTCCACGACGGCGGCGGCGACCGGAGCGAGACGGTCGCGGCGCTCAAGCAGTACCTGCCCTGGCTCGCGAAGCAGGGCTACGGCTTCACCTTCCCGGTGCGCACCACCCCGTAAGGCGCCCGCGGCGGGTCAGGCCGCGCCCTCCTCCCGTACGTACGCTCGCGCCGCCTCGGCGGCGGCCCTCGCGGCGCGGTCGGCATCGGCCGCGTCGAGCGGGAGGGCCGTGGTCAGGAGCCGGTGGTGGAGCGGGGCGGAGGTCGCGCGGATCACCTCGTGCGCGCCGGTGCCCTCGGGCCCCCGGTGGTCCGGGCGCTGACCGCCGGCAGCCCCCCGGATCAGGGGGTGCGGACCGCCGTCAGCAGGCGGGCGCAGCGGGCGCTCATGTCCCGGGCCGACTGGTCGGGGTGGGCGATCCACCAGCCCATGAGGGCGCTGACGGTCCCCGTCCACATGTGCTTGAGGGCGTCGGCGTCGAGGGGATCCTCGTTGCCGTGGCCGCTGAGCAGGGCCGCGATGCCCTGCGCGGCGAGCGCGTCGACGGTCCCGCGGTGCCGCTGGGCGGCGCGGCGCAGTTCGGAGTCCGGCGGCAAGGTCCGGTCGTAGAGGACGAACCAGGCGTGACGCCGGTGTTCGAGGGCCGAGAAGAGCCCGCTGAGGACGGCGTGGGGGAGTTGCTCCCCGGCCGTGGTGGCGGGCGCACCGGCCATCGCCGTGTCGATCGCCTCGATGACGCGGGCGGCGATCCGTTCGAGGCAGGCGAGGTAGAGCCCGTCCTTCGAGTCGAAATAGGCGTAGAGCATCGGCTTCGTCACGCCCACGCGGGCGGCGATGGCGGCCATCGACGCGGACGCGTGCCCGTGCCGGCCGAACTCCTCCACCGCGGCGGCCAGGATCTGTTCCTCGCGCTCGGCGCGCGGTACCCCCTTGGTGCCCGCCGGTCTGCCACGCCGCCTGCCCGGCGGGGGAGGGGCGGTCGGGGTGGCGGCCGGTCCGGCGCCGGCGCTTGTGGAGTCCATGACGCGAACTATACGGTGGAGTAAATTACCAAGCGGTAAATTACCGAAGGGTTATATGTCCATGGCCGAGATCACGCCCGCCGCCCCCGCCGCCCGAACTCGGCCGCGCCGCTCCTGGTGGGGCTGGGGCGCCGAGGACAGGGCCCTGCCGGACAGCGAGTGCGTCGCGCTCGGCGCGCTGGTCCCCGGCGCGGCCGATACTCCGCTCCCCGTGCCGGACGTCCGGTCAGTCGAACTGCCGAAGCCCCGCATCTCCCCGCCCGCCTCCCTCGCGCACCTGATGTCCGACGCCCCGCAGGACCGTGCCTCGCACACCTACGGCAAGGCCTACCGCGACGTCGTACGGGCCCTGCGCGGTGAACTCGGTGCGGCTCCCGACCAGGTCGTCTACCCCCGCGGTGAACAGGACGTCGTGGACGTACTCGACTGGGCCGCGGGCGCGGACGTGGTCGTCGTGCCGTACGGGGCGGGCAGTTCCGTGGTCGGGGGAGTGGAGTACCGCGGGGACCGGCGCGGCGGCGTGGTCTCGCTGGACCTCGCCGGCCTGGACCGCGTACTCGACATCGACACCGTCGGCCGGGCGGCGCGGATCCAGGCGGGCGTGCTCGGGCCCGACCTCGAAGCCCGGTTGCGCCCGCACGGGCTGACCCTGCGCCACTTTCCGCAGAGCTTCGAGTTCTCCACTCTCGGCGGCTGGCTGGCGACACGGGCCGGCGGCCACTACGCCACGCTCCTGACCCACATCGACGATCTGACCCAGTCCCTGCGCGTGGTCACCCCGGTCGGAGTCAACGAGTCGCTGCGCGTGCCGGGTTCGGGCGCGGGCCCCTCCCCCGACCGGCTGTTCCTGGGATCGGAGGGCACGCTCGGAGTGATCACCGAGGCGTGGATGAGGCTCCAGGACCGGCCCCGCCACAAGGCCTCCGCCTCGTTCGTGTTCGGCGATTTCAAGGCCGCGGCCGCCGCGGTGCGTGCCATCGCGCAGTCGGGGCTGAACCCGGCGAACTGCCGGCTGCTCGACCCGGGCGAGGCGGCGCTCGCGGGCGTGGCCGGGGGCGGCCGGAGCGTACTCGTCCTCGGAGTGGAGTCCGCGCACTTCCCCGTCGACGACCGGCTCGCCGAACTGGCCACCCTGGCGCGGGACCACGGCGGTTCGCCGGCCGGTGGCACCGCCGGCCGGCCCTCCGCCGGTGGCGCCGGCGACGATTCCGCGGCCGGCGCGTGGCGTTCCGCGTTCCTGCGCATGCCCTACCTGCGCGATGCACTCGCACGGATGAGCGTGATCAGCGAAACCTTCGAAACGGCCTGCACCTGGGGCCGTGCCGACGCCCTGTACGAGGCCGTGCACTGGGACCTCGGCGCCGTCGTACGCGAGGTCACCGGCGCCGAGGGCATGATCAACTGCCGTTTCACCCACGTCTACCCCGACGGCCCCGCCCCCTACTTCACCGTCATCGCCGCCGCGAGACGCGGCTCGGAGCTCGCGATGTGGGACGAGATCAAGGCGGCCGCGATGGAGGTGCTCGGCGCGCACGGGGCGACCGTCACCCACCACCACGCCGTCGGCCGGGACCACCGGCCGGGATACGACCGGCAGCGCCCGGAGCCGTTCGCCCGGGCGCTGCGGGCCGCCAAAGGCGCGCTCGACCCGGCGGGGATCCTCAACCCCGGAGTGCTCTTCGACGGGGAGCGGAGCCGAGCCGGGCGGACGCCGCCCGCGCGGCGGGGTCAGAACGAGTAGGCGGCGTTCCCGTTGAGGGTCGCGGCCATCGTGCACGCGTTGGAGAAGGTGTGCTTCCAGGAGATGCGGCTGCCCTTCCAGACGCCGTCCGCAGTGATGGTGACGGGGTCGTAGTGCATCGGGCAGGCGCGGTTGCGGTCCGGGCTCGCCAGCAGCCCGTTGAGGCTGCCGCCGGCGGCGGCGAGGGCCGCGCAGGCTGCCTGCGGGTCGGGGTGCGTGCCCTGCGCGGTCGGCGCGCAGCTGAGGGCGACCGCACGCGAGACGGCGGCGTTGTCCTGGCCGGGGGCGACCGCCAGGACCACGGCGGACGGGGCGTACAGGCTCGCGGGCTGTGCCTCGGCGATCCCGGTGGCCCCGGCGAGGGGGAGGAGGGCGGCGGCGGTGACAGCGGCGATGCGGTGACGCACGACAGTACTCACTTTCAATTCGAAGGGTGGATGCAGCATTTGGCTGCGGTGTATCGGCTGGACGACGTTTAGTCTCGCTGGTGCGAAGGCCGTGCGCACATCGATGACCGATTTACGGACAGGGCGTTCGATTACCGGCGACCGAACGGTCGTTCTGCCAGCTCAACCCTGGTGCGTGCCCTTCGCGATCACGCGCGGACGGAGCGTGATCACGGGTGTGAGGCGCCGATCGCAGGCCGTTGACCTGCTGTCGGCCGCGCGCGGTTCACCAAACGGTCACCCAGGCTGACCGGATACCGCCGTTGCGCGCCCCTCACCGCCTCCGTGGACCGCCGGTGGTCGGTGGTCGGTGGCCGGCGCCGCGAGGGCGTCACCGCGCGCCGGCCGGTCCGGCCGCGTCAGCCGCGTTCCGCTCCGTCCGGGGCCTCGGCCCTGAGGGCCGCGGCGGCGTGCAGAGCGGCCCCGGCGGCCAGCGCCTCCTCGTCGAAGACGACCCGGCAGGAGTGCAGGTCGGCGGCCTCCCCCGGAGGGGTCCCGGGCGGCCGGGCCCCCAGGAAGGCCATCGCGCCCGGAACCCGTTCGAGCACGTACGAGAAGTCCTCGGCCCACATGAACGGTCCGGGCAGGTGGTGGACCCGGCCGGGACCGAGGAGCGCGACCGCGGTGTCGTGGAGGGCGGCGGTGCGTGCCGGGTCGTTGACGACGGGCGGGTAACCCTCGGTCAGCGTGACCTCGGCGCGGGCAGCGTGGGCGGCCGCCACGTGGTGGGCGACGCGGGTGATGCCCTCCCGCACGCGCTGCCGGGCGGCGGGGGAGAGGGTGCGGAACGTCCCGGCGATGTCCGCCGTGTCGGGGATGACATTGGCCGCCGTACCGGCGTGGACCGAGGCGACGGTGACCACGGCCGGGTCGTGGACGTCGACGGTACGGGTGACCATGCTCTGCAGGGCCTGGACGATCTCGCACGCGACGGGTACCGGGTCCACGCCGAGGTGCGGGGCGCAGGCGTGCCCGCCGCGACCGCGGACGGTCACCCGGAACCGGTCGGACGCCGCGAACGTCGGCCCCGCGCGCAGGTGGACGGTGCCGCTGTCGAAGCGGGTGGTGAGGTGCAGCGCGAAGGCGTGGTCCACCGTCCCGCCGTCCTCGGTCCTCAGCACCCCTTCGTCGATCATGCGCAGGGCGCCCCCGCCGGACTCCTCCGCGGGCTGGAACATGAACACCACGCGCCCGGCCAGCTCCGCGCGCCGGGCCGACAGCAGCCGGGCGGCCGTCACGAGCATGGCGGTGTGTGCGTCGTGCCCGCAGGCGTGCATGGCCCCCGGCACCCGGGAGGCGAAGTCCAGGCCGCTCTCCTCCTCCAGGGGCAGGGCGTCCATGTCGGCGCGCAGCAACACGGTCGGACCGGGCAGGGCGCCGTCGAGGGTCGCGGTGACGGAGCTGAGGGCGGAGCCGGTGGCGAGGCGCAGCCGCAGCCCGGCCAGCGCCTCCAGTACGGCCTGTTGGGTGCGGGGCAGGTGCGTCCCTGGCTCGGGGTGGCGGTGGATGGCCCGGCGCAGGGCCACGGTGTCGGGCTGGAGGGCGTGCGCCTCGGCGAGCAGCCCTGACAAGGCCCCCCGGCCGGCGGTCATCGACACGCCCCCACGACGCCCTCGGGCAGCCCTCGTTCCACGCCGCATGCACCTCGCCCGTGATCGCGCACCACTGTGACCGCAGAGGGTAGAGGGAGCGCGCGTCCGGCGGCGGCTGCGCCGCGCGGCGGGCCGAGACCACCGCCCGTTCGCGGAGTCACCGAATCCGGATGGCCGGGTGTGGGAGGGCGGACGAGGGGCAGGCGCGCCGTGACGAGACTCCGACCCGACCACCACGGAGGGCAACTTTCATGACGGACAACGTGTGGGGCTATCGCGAGACCTCGGGCCGTCCGCAGGGCGTCGACCTCACGGGATTCAAGGTCGAGGCCGTCGACGGCATCATCGGCAAGGTGGACAAGCACTCCGACGAGGCCGGCTCCGCGTACATCGTGGTGGACACCGGCCCGTGGATCTTCGGCAAGGAGGTCCTCCTCCCGGCCGGGACCGTCTCGCGCGTCGACGTGGACGAAGAGCGGATCCACGTCGACCGGACCAAGGAACAGATCAAGAACGCCCCCGAGTTCCACCGCGACACCCACCTGCGGGACGAGGCCTACCGGGCGGAACTCGGTACGTACTACGGCATCGGCGGCCCGTACGGCGGCCGCATCATCTGATCCGGCGCGCCGCCGTGGGACGGCGGCGCCCTCGACGCGAGGAGCATGGACGTGACCGAGCACAAGAAGCACGAGCCGACCACCCCGCCCTCCAAGGCGCCCGGGGAGAGCGGCGACCGCGAAGCCCGCAGGGAGGCCGAGGAGGCGGTCATGCCGGGCGGCCACGACCGCGAGGCGGGAGACGCGCTGACGCCCAGCGCCGGAGCCCAGCGCCGGGCGGGCGAGCGGGACCGCTCCGGGGACTGACCCGGGGCGACGGGCCCGGCGGCAGTCCCGCAGGCGGCTCCCCGACGCTCAGGTGTCGGGGAGCCGCGTCGGTCTGCGCGTCGGGCTATGCGGTGACGCAACGAGAGAGGGAAAGAGGAGGCGTACGCGATGAAGGCATCGAAAGTCGTCTACAAGCCGGTCGGGTTGGCCCTCGGGGCCGGCGCCGGTCTGCTGGCCGGGGCGCTCTTCAAGGAGGTCTGGAAGCTCGCCGGGCACGAGGACGACGCTCCCGACGCCACGGACGAGGACCGGCACTGGCGCGAGATCCTGATCGCCGCCGCGATCCAGGGCGCGATCTTCGCCCTCGTCAAAGCGGCCGTCCAGCGGTCCGGGGCGGTGGCCGTACGCCGTGTGTCGGGCAAGTGGCCCGCCTGAACCGGTGACCCCGTCCGAACTCGAGGGCGGGGACCCTGCGGGCGAGCGGTCCGTCGCCAAGGCGACCGCCCCCACCGACATGACGCACTATCGGCCAGTACGACGCGTGTGGCGCATGGGGCGCCCGGCCCGGGGCACAAGCTGCGCAGGTGGCGTTCGGGCCCCGCGAAGGCGACGTGTGAAGGAGCGAGATCGTGCTGATGGCTCACCCTGCGGTACTGGCGCGTCTGGTGGAGGAGTACGAGACGGTGTCGCAGCTCCGGGCCGACGACCGTCGCGAACCGCTGCGGCAGCGGCTGGAGGACGTGGTCTACACGCTGTGCGTGTCGACCGGGACACGTGACGTCGAGGCGGCCCTCGCCTCGGCCCGGGAACGGATGGCCGCCGCCTGGCTCGTCGACGCCGACGTCGACGGCGCCGTGGCGATCGCCTGAGGGCCGGCCCGACGCGAACCGCTCGGGCGCCGACGGCGCCGCCCCCGCCGCTCCGGGCCTTCCGGGCCCGGAGCGGCGGGGGCGGCCGGACCGGTCAGGCGCCCTCGCCCAAGACGGTGGCGATCAGCTGCCGTTGTTCGTCGGTGAGGTACGGATCCCGTAACTCCACCAGCTTGCCGTCGATGTGGACGACGTAGGCGAACCCGTCCGGTACGGGCCCGCGGTCGGCGGGGCACTCCCCGCTCAGGGCCCGCTCCGCCAACTGCTCCAGTTCGGCGCCGTCGCTCCGGTACTCCGTGTCGAGGGAAGCACTTCGTTCCCTGCCCGCGAAGCCGCCGGTGCGGGTGACGGTGATCAGCATGGTGAAACCTCCTGGTGTCGGGCGCCACGCGTGGCCGGCCGGGTCGGCCGGGTGGTCGTGGCACACATACGGACACCCTCTCGCCTGCCCCCGAAAGCCCCCCATGTGCCTCTGCGCGCCACACCGGCGGGAGATGTCCGAAAGTGACCGCGCGCGGCCGCGGCGGCCGGGGCCGCCGCCTCGGGCACGGAATGCGCAATTCCCGGGGATGCGTGGGGCGTCGCAGGGCAGACGCCTGTCGGCGGCGGACCGGGGTAACGCCGGTGGCAGTTCTCGTCGACGGGGCGAGTCCTCGTCCTCATGCGCGGGGCACTCGGGATCCTCGCCGTGCGCAGTTGTCTGATTTCATCTAGTTTGGGCCCCGTTGAGACCCTCACACCAAGGAGTTCACCATGGCTGACAAGGGAAAGATGGACCAGGCCAAGGGCAAGGCCAAGGAAGCCGCCGGCAAGATCACCGGGAACGACCGGATGAAGGCCGAGGGCAAGATGGACCAGGCCAAGGGCAAGGCGAAGGAAGCGGTGAGCGACACCGCGGAGCGGGCCCGCGGCGCCCAGGACTCCCTGCGCGACAAGCGCGACAGGACCTGACGCCGCCCGGCGAGCCTCTCGCGGCTCGCGGGTGACCCGGGTGCGGCCCCCGGCGCTTCGGCGCCGCGGGGCCGCGTCGTGTTTCCGGCGCGGCCCCGTCATGTCCCGGCGTCGCCCGCACCGTCCCCTTCCGCCAGGCGGAGGCAAATGATGCGGTGCCCCCACCCCTGTGGCACGTTCGGAGCGCACCCGCATCCGCTTCCGTGTCCCTATCCGCCCCCCGTTCCACGTCCCGCGCACCGGCGCCGCACGCACGAGAGAGGTCCCCCGATGGACAGACACGACAAGGACATCCCGGTGGCCGAAGTGGTCGTGACGGTCGCCGACTGCTCCGAAGAGGACGCCCGCGCCGTCCTCGACCTGCTGGAGCGTTCCTTCCCCGCGGAGTCCGGCGCGGGCGGCGCCGCCGGGGGCGGGGGCGGTGGGGCCGCGACCGTGTGGAGCGCGGTCCTCGACGCGGCCGAGCCGGCCGACCCGGCCGGGCGCCAGGAGACACCCGTACGGCTGAACGGCGCGGTCACCGTCACCCTCCAGGGAGGCCCCCGCGCGGTCGAGCGGGTACAGGCCGTGCTCACCGCCCGCTTCACGGTCGAGGAGATGGGATCCGTATCGGGCGACCAGGAACGGGAGATCGAACTCCGCATCCGCTCCTGAGAGATCGAGCGCGGCCGCCCCGGCCGCGCACGCACCGTGTACGGTCACCCACACGGGGCACACGGGGTGCATGACCGTACCCAAGACAGCCGTTCTCGTCCTGGACAGCGCCGAGCCCGAGCTGCTGGCGCAGTTCTACGCCGAACTGCTCGGTGCCACGGCAGGACCGGCCCCGGGCGACGGGGACCTCCTCCTCGTCACCGGCCCCACCGGGGTCGTCCTCGGAGTCCGCCGCGACCCCGACCACATACCGCCCAGCTGGCCGCTCCCGGAGGGCTCCCAGCAGGCCCACGTGCACATCCTCGTGGACGAGCGGAGCCTCGACGCGGCCGAACGGGAGGCCGTGGCCCTCGGTGCGCGCCCGGTGGCCGCGGAGGACGACGGCGGACTGCCGGGCAGCCGGACCACCCTGCGGCGCTACGCCGACCCGGCCGGCCACGGCTTCACCCTGACCGTCGTGGGCGAGCACATCGCCCGCTAGCCGGGCCGGCGCGAGCCGCAGACCGAGGGAGCAGTGGTGGCCGAGACCGAGCTCGACCCGTTCGCCGACGTCCTGGACGGCCCCGTGTACGTGGTCACGGTGGCGGCCTCGGGCGAGCGGTCGGGCTGCCTCGTGGGCTTCGCCTCGCAGTGCTCGATCCGGCCGCCGCGTTTCGTGGTGTGGCTCTCCAAGCTCAACCACACCTTCCGCGTGGCCCGCGCCGCCTCCCACCTGGCGGTGCACGTGCTCGACCACGGCGAGGGCCGGCTCGCGGAACTCTTCGGCGGCGAGACGGGCGACAGCGTGGACAAGTTCGCACGGGTGGAGTGGCGGCCGAGCGCCGACGGCAGCCCCCTGCTGGCCGACGCCCGCGCCTGGTTCGCCGGCCGGATCGAGACGCGCGTGGACGCGGGGGACCACGTGGGCTTCATCTTGGCCCCCACGGAGGTCTGCCCGCCGGTGCGCCCCGCGCCCGCTCTGCTGAGGTACCGCGACGTCAAGGAGATCGCCCCGGGCCACCCCGCCTGAACGGCTGCGTCCCGAAGGGCTACATGGGGTCCATGGTCCCGCTGCCCCTGCCGTACTCCCGCTCGCTCCTCTCGCGCACGCGCATGGCCCGGTCCCTCAGCCGCTGCCGCTCCTCGGGGTCCGTGGCGTGCTGCGCCGCCTGCTCCAGCCCCTCGGCCTTCTCACGCATCCGCCGGACCCGTTCGTCCGGCCGGTTCTCTGCGTCCATGTCCACTCCTCGGGTCAGGGGACGGCCGTGCCCGCCCCGGCGCCCGCGGCCGCGGGGGCCAGGGGCGGGGTGGCGAGGCCGGCGCCCCGGTGGAGGCCTTCGAGGAAGGCCGCGACGGCCTCCGTGGCGGTGGCCGACGGAGTCCACCCCAGCTCCGCGCGGGCCCGGCCGGCGTCGAGCAGGGGAAGTCGCAGGACGGCGTCGAGCAGGCCCGGATCGGCCGGTACGAGGTGCACGCGCCACGCCGCCGCGAGTGCGGCGCGGGCCGCGCCCGCCGGGAGCGGCAGCGTACGGGCGTGCAGCAGCCCCGCGACGGCGGCCGTGTCCAGCACGGGGTCGGCCACCAGGTTGAACGGTCCGCGCACGGGCCGTATGACGGCCGCCCGGTAGGCCGCGGCGGCGTCGTCGGTGTGCAGGGCCTGGAAGCGCAGACCGGACACGGCGGGCAGCGCGGGCAGCAGGCCCGGCCGGATCAGCCGCCACGGCAGGAACGGCCCGGCGAAGATCCGGCCCTGTTCGCTCGCCGCCTCCTTCTTGAAGAGGAACCCCGGCCGCATCCGCACCACCCGCAGGCCGGGGTGGGCGGGCTCGAAGCCGTCGAGGTACCGCTCCAGATAGGCCTTCTCCCGGGTGTACGCGGCGCCCGGCCAGCCGTGGGTGGGCCAGGACTCGTCCACCGGGCGCCCGTCCCCGGGGCCCGGCGAGTACGCGCCGACGGACGAGGCGTGCACGAGGGCGGGTACGCCGGCCCGGGCGCAGGCCTCGAAGACGTTGATGCTGCCGAGCACGTTGGTGCGCCAGGTGGCGACGGGGTCGTGGGTCGGCTGGAACTTCCAGGCGAGGTGGACGACGGCGTCGGCGCCCGCGAAGAGCGCCGCCAGGTCGCCGCGCCCCGGCTCGATGTCGGCCTCGGCCCACCGGACGCCGGGGATGCGCAGGGCGGGCAGGCGGCGGGCGACGCCGAGCAGGTCGGTGACCTTGCGGTCGGCCGCCAGCGCTTTGACCACGCTGGTGCCCGCGTTGCCGCTGGCGCCGGTGACGACGACCCTCATGACGCCCACCGGGTCCTCCGGGCCGGCGCCCGGCGTGCGCTGTGCCGGGCGTGGTCCCGGCCGACCCGGGCGGGTGCCGGGGCGTCGGCGGTGAAGGTCCGGGCGACGGCGTCCACCCGCAGCCCCTCCAGTACGGCCGCCTGCCGCCCGGCGCGGTCCAGGAGACGGCCGACGGCGGCCGGGTCGACCGGGGCCGAGGTCTCGGCGAGGGTCCCCAGCGACCGCCACAGCGACGCCTTGCCCTCGACTCCGAGCCGCATCGCCTCCAGTTCGAGGACGTCGCTCAGCGGCGAGCGGCTCACCAGCCGTCCGTTGGGCTTGACCCTGGCCGCCTTCTCGGCCAGACGGCCCACGACGATCCTGGACCACCGCGCGGGCACGTCGAGGGCCGTCATGAACTCGCGCAGGCTCTCCCGGTCCTCGGCGATCTCCCCGGCCAGCTCGGCCAGGAGCGGCCCCGCCGGGGTGTCGCGCTGTGTCCGGGCCATGCGCCGGATGAGGGAGACGCCACTGCCGGCGCCCGCGAGGTGGTCGTTCAGGTAGACCGTGAGCAGACGGTGCCGCGTCGCCGCGGGAGAGGAGCGGGATCGCGGGCTGTGGACGTGGGTTTCCATGGCGCTGTTCCGATCGCTTGGACGTCTCGCCCCCGCCCCGCCCCCCGCGGCCCCTGCCGCGGCGGTCGGGTGCGGGCGGGGTGAGTGGCCCTTGGCGTCTGACCACCCTGACGGCGCTCAAACCAGCGGTCACCGGGAGTGGGCGGCGCCCACCGCGCGCGACGGCCCGCGGGACCTGACGGCAAAGGAACCGGTTCGGGCCTCCGGGGGCGGGGAGGGCGCGGCGGCGTGCGAGGCTTCGGGCATGGATGTGATCTACGCCGACGACGAGCGCGCCGTACGCCGCTGCTGGCCGGTCTTCTCGCAACTGCGGCCGCACTTGGACGAGGAAGCCTTCGCCGAGCGCTGGCGGACGCAGTCCGCGGAGGGCTACCGGATCGTCTACTCGGAGGAGGACGGCGAGGTGTGCGTCGTCGCGGGCTTCCGCATCATGCACACGATGATCTCGGGCCGGATCCTGTACCTGGACGACCTCGTCGCCGACGAGTCCGCCCGCGGCCGCGGCCTCGGCAGCCGCATGCTCACCGAGCTGAAGGCCATCGCCACGGACGAGGGCTGCGCGGAGTTCCACCTCGACACCGGCCACCAGCGCCACGCCGCGCACCGGACCTACCTGCGCAACGGCTTCCGGATCGACGCCCACCACGTCTCCATGTCCCTGAGCTGACACCGGGACCGGCCCGCCCGGCCGCCGGCCCCGACCTGCCACACCCCGCCCGGGCCCTCTGGCCCGGGCCCGGGCGCGCCCGTACCCTCTGCCCCATGATCGATTCACGCACCCATGTCCGTGTCGCCCGCCCCTCCCTCGACCTGAAGGCCGCCGAGCGGTTCTACGTCGACGGGCTCGGCCTCGAAGTGCAGTGGCGCAGCGCCGAGCGCGTGCCCGGCGAGCACGACCTGCTCATGGTCGGGCCGGCCCAGGGCGGCTGGCACTTCGAGCTCACCCACGACCCCGACCACCCGATCACGCCCGCCCCCACCGTGGACGACCTCTTCGTCGTCTACCTGGGCGAGGCGCCCGACGAGGCCCTCGTCCGACGGCTCGTCGAGCACGGCGGGACGCGCGTCACCGCGCACAACCCCTACTGGGACGAGCACGGAGTCACCATCGCCGACCCGGACGGCTACCGGCTCGTGCTGTGTTCCCGCACGTGGGGCTGACGCCACGTCAGGGGTGTCCCCGGGGACGTGACGTATTTCCCCCGGGCTCTCCGGCCGTGACCGATTTCCTATGCACCATGTCTCCATGACGACGAACGACGATGCCACGGCCTGGCAGGGCGGCAGCCTCGACCTGGATGCGTACCTCCGGCGTACCGGCTACGACGGGGAGCTCGCGCCCACCCTCGACGTTCTGCGGGCGCTGACGCGTGCGCACATCACCTCGATACCCTTCGAGACCGTCGAGATCGTGCTCGGCCGGCCGATCTCCCTCGACCTGCAGGACATCCAGGACAAGCTGGTCCACGGACACCGCGGCGGCTACTGCTACGAACACACGGTGCTCCTCGCGGCGGTGCTGGAGCGCGTCGGCTTCCGGGTGACCGGTCTGGCCTCGCGGGTCCGCATCGGTTCCGAGGGGGTCGTACGGGCGGCCACGCACGCGATGCTGCGCGTGGAGACGGCCGAGACGCCCGAGACCGGCAAGGTGTGGGTGTGCGACCCCGGCTTCGGCCGCAATCCCATCGAACCCATCGAACTCGCGGACGGCGCGGAGACCTCGCTCAGCGGTTGGGGCTTCCGGCTGGAGGCCTCCACCACCGAGACCGGCGACCGGCTGTACGCGATGCGCACGCGCGGCGCCGACGGCTGGTACGACCTGCACGCCTTCACCCTCGACCAGCGGTACCCACAGGACTGGATGGTGGCCAACCACTTCCTCTCCACCCACGCGCGATCGCCCTTCGCCGGGCGGCTCCTGGTCCAGCAGATGCACGAGGGGGAGCACGTCTTCCTCGACGGCACCGTCCTGACCCGGACCCGGCCCGACGGCACGGCCGGCTCGCAGACCTACACCCCGGAGGAGATCCCGGGCCTGCTGCGCGACCTGTTCGGGATGGAGGTGCCGCCCACCGATCGCGACGAGCTCATCGCCCGGGTGTACGTGGCCCGTCAGGCCGCCGTGATGTACCCGACGACCGTGCAGCCGTCGTCGGTGCCCATCCAGCCGCCGCGGGCGCACCGCGCCGGGCGCAGGAGGACGGCGCCGGTCAGCTGACCTGCGGGGCGGTCTGCCCGGACGGCCCCTCGGGGACGCCGTCCGGCCGACCGTCGTCCTGGTCAGGGGACCAGGACGACCTTTCCGGCGACCGTGCCCGACTCGGCCAGGCGCATCGCCTCCGCGACGCGGGCCAGCGGGATCTCGGCGGCGACCTTGGCCGTGATCTCGCCGCGCTGCAGGGCCGTGAACACCTGGGTCAGGTCGGAGCGCAGGCGCGCCCGGAAGCGGTTCTTGGCGTACGCGCGCCCGGCCCACACGTTGAAGAAGTAGGCGCGGCGGCCGTTGGGCAGCGCGTTCCACAGCCACACCCGGCCCAGCAGCTTGAGCACCGGCCACGAGCCGGATCCCTGGTCGTCGCGGGTGGCGGCGGTGCCGTACGAGACGAGGGTGCCGCCGGGGGCCAGCAGCCGCCAGGAATCGACGATGCCCTCGCCGCCGACGTGGTCGAAGACCGCGTCCACCCCGCCGGGCGCGAGCGCCCGTACCCGTGCGGCGACGTTGCCGGAGCGGTAGTCGATCGGGGTCACCCCGAGGGCGCGCAGGCCGTCGTGGTGGCGGGTGGAGGCCGTGCCGATGACCGTGGCCCCGGCGGCCAGCGCCAGCTGGACGAGGATCGAGCCGACCCCGCCGTTGGCCCCGTGGACCAGTACGGTCCGGCCGGCGCGGATGCGGGCCTTGCGGTGGAGCATCTGCCAGGCGGTGATGCCGTTGACGACCGCCGTCTCGGCCTGCGCCGCGCCGACGCCCTCGGGTACCTCCACCACGTCGGCGGCATCGAGCGCGACGTGGCTCGCCCAGCCCCCGGTCTTCGTCAGGGCGGCCACCCGCCGGCCCAGCAGGCCGGAGCCGACGCCGTCGCCGACCGCCAGCACCGTGCCGACCAGGTCGTATCCGGGGACGAAGGGGAACGGGGGCTGGTCGTAGTACCGGCCGCGGCGCATCTGCTGCTCGGCGAAGGAGACGCCCGTCGCCTCCATGGCGACGACCACCTGCCCGGCGGCGGGCGCCGGGACCGGCCCCCGGTGCAGCTCCAGGCCTTCGGGCTCGACCTTGCCCGGCAGAACGATCTCCACGCGCTCGACCGTGTTCATCATGACCTCCGAAGTGGTTCGTCTCTCGACTGCCTGTTTCTGCTTCTCGTGTTCGTTAGAAGCTATAACTAGAATGGGTGGGCATATCGGGGATGTCAAGCGAGTTCATCGTCCGTTCGTGATGGATGTTGCCGATAGTGATAGCCTCTAACGAAAATGGCCGACGAGGAGAGGCGGCGCGATGAGCACGACCGGACGTACGGAGACCCCGCGCGAGCGGTACCGGCAGCAGGTGCGCGAGGAGGTCAAGGAGAAGGCATGGCAGCAGATCGCCGGCTCCGGCGCCTCGGCACTCTCGCTCAACGCCATCGCCAAGCAGATGGGTATGAGCGGACCGGCCCTGTACCGGTACTTCGCCAACCGCGACGAGCTGATCACCGAACTCATCCGGGACGCGTACCGCAGCCTCGCCGACGCCTTCATCGCGGTCGGTGACGCGGCGGCGGGCCGGCCCGCCCTCTCCGCGCTGGCGCAGGTGCTGCGCCGCTGGGCCCTGGAGGACCCGCACCGCTACTTCCTCGTCTACGGCACGCCGGTGCCCGGTTACCACGCGCCGCAGGACACCACCGCGATCACCGCCGAGATCATGTCCGTCCTGCTCGACGCCTGTACCGCGGCGGCACCGGGGGCGCGGGCCGCCGCCTTCGAGGAGCACCTGGCCGGCCACCGGGAGTGGGCCGGCGGCCACCCGGACGCCCCGCCGTCCGCCCTCCGTCTGGCCCTGGGCTTCTGGTCCCGCCTGCACGGTGTGCTGTCCCTGGAACTGGCGGGCCACTTCACGGGCATGGGACTGGACCCCGCCCGGCTCTACGCGGCCGAGGTGGACGGCCTGACCCGCTGACACCCTGACCGCCGGCCGGGCGCCGCCGGCGCAGACCTCCTAGCCCAGCCCCGCCCGCCTGTCATTCCGGAATGTTCCGGATCCCCTCGTCCCGGGCCGTTGCTACGTTCCCGTACGTCCCGGCTCCACGACCCAGGGGGAGGAACGTCCGGTGGTTCTCGGCATGTCACGACGCGCGTGGGGGCTGGTCCTGGCGGTGACGGCCGCCGTGGTGCCGGCGCTGGCCGCCCCGCCCGCGGCCGCCGCCCGCACCGCCGGCTTCGCCGCCTCGTGCCCGGCGGCCGGCTGGATATCCCAGTACTACAGCCAGGCGCACAACGGCATCGACATCGCGGCCGACTACGGCACTCCGATCCACGCCGTCGGCGACGGCGAGGTCATCATCTCGGGCTACGTGTCCGACTACGGGCAGTGGATCCGCATCCTGCACGGCGACGGGACGATATCCGAGTACGGGCACATGCAGCGCCGGGACGTCGCCGTCGGCGACCGCGTCACGGCCGGGCAGCAGATCGCGCTCGTGGGCAGCGAGGGCCAGTCCGACGGCCCCCACCTCCACCTGCGGATCTGGGCCGACGCGGGCGCCGGCGTGCGTACCGACCCCATTCCGTACCTCGCCGAGCGCGGGGTGGAGATGCCCTGTACGCCGGGGCAGGGGCCCGGCCCCGGCCCGGCGCCGGTGGTGCACCCGGTCGAGTCCGGACGGGTGGTCTCGGCCCGTTCGGCGGACGGCCGGCTGGAGGTGTTCGCGGCGGCCGCCGACGGGGTCCACCATGCCTGGCAGACCGTCGTCAACGGCGGCTGGTCCCCCTGGGAGGCCCTCGGCGGCCCCGGCAACGCGGAACTGGCCCTCGCTCCCAACGCCGACGGCCGGCTCGAACTCCTCGCCCTCAACGGCGACACCTTCCAGCACCGCTACCAGACCGGGCCCTCCGCGGGCTGGTCGGGCTGGGAGCCCTTCGGCGGGGGCGGCAAGGACATCGCCGCCGGCACGAACGCGGACGGGCGGATCGAGGTGTTCGCCTCGGGGCCGGCCGGGATCTTCCACCGGTACCAGAACGCGCCCAGCGGCGGCTGGTCCGCGTGGGAATCCTCCGGCGGCGGGCCGGCGCAGGGGCGGATCGAGATGGAGAAGTCCCCGGACGGACGGCTTGAGGTGTTCGCCGTCAACGGGGACACGTTCCGGCACCAGTACCAGACGGCCGCCAACGGCGGCTGGTCCTCCTGGGAGGAGTTCGGCGGCGGGGGACACGACCTGACCGTCGACCACAACGCGGACGGCCGGCTGGAGGTCTTCGCCTCGGGTCCCGTGGGCGTCTTCCACAAGTACCAGACCGGCCCGACCGGTTGGTCCGGCTGGGAACCCTCCGGAGGACCGGCCGACGCGCAGCTGACGAGCGAGCGCACCGCCGACGGCCGGGTCGAGGTCTTCGCCATCAACGCCACCGTGGCCATGCAGACCTGGCAGACGGGCCTCAACGCCCCCTACGGCCCCTGGGCCGAGTTCGGCCGCGGCGGGAGCGAGGTCACCGCCGCCACCAACGCCGACGGGCGCATCGAGGTCTTCGGCACGAGCGGCTCCGGCGTCTTCCACACATGGCAGACCGGATTCTCCACCTGGTCCGAGTGGGCGTGGGTGACCAACACCGCCGGCCCCGCCGTCAGCTGACCGGACCTCGCCGCACGGCCCCCGGCGCCCCGCCGCACCGCCACGCCCCGCACCACCACCGCCCCGCCGTGCCCCCACCGCCCCGTCCTGCCCAGCACCACGCCCGAAGGGGAAGCAGATGTCCGCAGCCGAGCGCTCGTTATCCGCCGGTACCACCCCGTCACCGCGGCGGCCCACCGCCCACCGTCTGGCCGCAGCGGTGCTGGCCGTGCTGTTCGGCGCCGCGGGAACCCTCACCGGGGCCTCGCCCGCGTCCGCCGCATCGAGCGATCTGTGCGCGCAGACCGGCTACAACGCCGGCTTCCGCGGCGACGGCCTCGTGACCGCCGTCGCCGTCGCCCTCGCGGAGTCCAGCTGCAACCCTTCGGCGACCAACGTCCAGAACAACACGCCCCCCTCCAGGGACCGCGGCCTGTGGCAGATCAACGACTACTGGCACCCCGAGGTCGACGACGCCTGCGCCTACGACGCCCAGTGCAACGCGAACGCCGCCTTCGCGATCTCCGCCGCAGGCACCAACTGGGAGCCCTGGTCCACCTACAACGCGGGTGTGCACCGGCGCCACATGGACGAGGCCCGGGCCGCGGTGGACCGGCTCGGCCACCAGGAGCCCGGAGCGGGCCCGCTGACGTATCCCGCGGAATCGGGCCGGGTGGTCTCGGCCCGGTCCGCGGACGGCCGGCTGGAGGTCTTCGCGGCCGGGGCCGACGGCGTCCACCACGCCTGGCAGAACACGGTGAACGGCTCGTGGTCCGCGTGGGAGCCCCTGGGTGGTCCGGGCGGCGCGGAACTGGCGATCGGCCCGAGCGCCGACGGCCGGCTGGAGCTGTTCGCCCTCAACGGCGACACCTTCCAGCACCGCTACCAGACCGGGCCTTCCGCGGGCTGGTCGGGCTGGGAGCCCTTCGGCGGGGGCGGCAAGGACATCGCCGTCGGCGCGAACGGCGACGGCCGGCTGGAGGTGTTCGCCTCCGGTCCCGTCGGGGTGTTCCACCGGTACCAGAACGCGCCGAGCGGCGGCTGGTCCGCGTGGGAGCCCACCGGCGGCGGTCCGGCCGACAGCCGCATCGAAATGGAGAAGTCCCTCGACGGGCGCCTGGAGGTCTTCGCCCTGAACGGGGACACCTTCCGCCACCTGTACCAGACGGCCGTCAACGGCGGCTGGTCGGCCTGGGAGGACTTCGGCGGCGGCGGCCGCGACCTGACCGTGGACCACAACCAGGACGGCCGGCTGGAGGTCTTCGCTTCCGGCCCGGTCGGCGTCTTCCACAAGTACCAGACCGGAGCGACGGGTTGGTCCGGCTGGGAGCCCACCGGAGGGCCGGCCGACTCCCAGCTCACCAGCGAACGGTCCCCCGACGGCCGCGTCGAGGTCTTCGCCGTCAACGCGAGCGAAGCCCGGCACCTCTGGCAGAGCGGGGTCAACGCCCCCTACGGCCAGTGGGCCGAGTTCGGCGGAGGCGGAACCGAAATCGGCGCCGCCACCAACGCCGACGGGCGCATCGAGGTGTTCGGGACCGGCGGCGCCGGCGTCCACCACAAATGGCAGACCGGCTTCACCACATGGTCCGAGTGGGCCTGGGTGAGCGGCACTTCCGGCCCCGCCGTCAACTGACACCGGAGGCAGCCGTGCATGCGATCAGCAGGCGGGGCGTCCTGCGGGGCGCGGCCGCCGCCGCGGGGACGCTCTGGGACGGCGGCTTCGGCGGGCCGGTCGGCGCGCCCCCGCCGTCGCCGCCAACGCCGACGGCCGGCTGGAGGTGTTCGCCCTCGCACCCGGCGGCTCGGCCCTCCACCACCGCTGGCAGGAGGCACCGGGCGGGGCCTGGGCCGCGGCGTGGCAGCCGTTCGGCACGGCGGCCGGCGGCGCGCCGCGCGTGGTGCGCGACGGTTCGGGCCGGCTCACCGTCGCGGCCCCCGCCCCCTCCGGCGTGGCCGTCTTCCACCGCCGCCAGACGGTCCCCAGCGGCGGCTGGGGCGAGTGGCAGCACCTGTTCGGCTGGTCGGACGCGGCCCCGGCGCTCGCCCCCAGCGCCGACGGGCGGCTGGAGGCGTTCGCCCTGTCGCCCGGCGGGGCCCGGCTCGTCCACCGCTGGTACGCGGACCCCGCCGGCACCTGGGCCGCGGCGCGGGAGTTCGGTGAGCCCGGAGCCCCGCTCGCCGCCACGCCCACGGCCGCGGCCGACGCCACCGGGCGGATCCACGTCTTCGCCGTCACCGCCGATGGCCGGATCCGTACGCGCGTACAGGAGCGGCCCAGCGGCGGCTCGGGGCCGTGGAACGCCTTCGGGGAACGCCTGGTCGCACCGCTCCCGGCAGGCACCCCCGCCTGTTGAGACCGCGCCCACGGGGCCCCGGAAATGGCCGGAGTACCCACCCCGTGGCCGGCCTTCCAGCCGGTACCGTTCCCTGTACGACGTTTTGTCAGCACGTCGTACAGGGGGAGTGGTGAGCGGCATAGTCGTCCATCTGCCGCAGGGGAGCGGCGGCGGAGCCGACGGGGAGCCGGGCGGCGAGGCGGTGACCCTGCGGCTCGGACCGGGAGAGGTCGCGCGGTTCGGACGCGGCTCGTCGAGGACCCCGGTCGAACTGCGGCTCGCCGACGAGGCGGTCTCCCGGCTGGCCGGGGAGATCCGGGTCACCGACGACCACTGGCAGCTGACCAACCACAGCACCACGCAGACCTACCTCGTGGAGAACCCGGAGGGCGCCGGCGAGTACCTGCGGGTGTCGCCGCGCCGGGCCGGAGCGCCGATCCCGTTCGAGTTCTCCCGGGTGGTGCTGCCCACGCGGCGGGGGACCACCGTCTCCTTCCAGGTGTTCGCCCCCGACCACGTCTACCTGGACCCGCCCGGCGCGGGCGGCTCCTGGGCCAGCCGCACCGTGACGGCGTACTCCCTGGACGAGACGGCCACGTACTTCCTCGTGCTCGTCGCCCTCTGCGAACCCTGGCTGCGCGACCAGTCGCCGGTCGCGGTGCCCACCACCCCGCAGGTCGTCGAGCGGCTGCGGGGCCATGGAACCGGGGGCCGGCTGACGGCGCGCGCGGTCAGCTCGCACATCGACTACCTCGCCGACGAGAAGCTGCGGATCGGCGTCGCCGCCGCCGCGCCCGAAACCGGCGCGGGCGGCGTTCCCGGGCCGGGCGACCGCCGCAACGGGAAGCGGGACGCCGTCGTCGCGCTCGCCCTGAAGTTCGCCGTCGTACGCGAGGAGCACCTCGCACTGCTGCCGCCCCGGGCCGAAGCGGGCGCGCGGGGGCGGTAGTCGACGTGATGCGGGTGCAGGGGCCGGGCGGTCCGGGCGGTCCGGGCGCCTCCTGGGACAGCGGCCACACCGAACTGCTGCCCCCGGGCCATCGGGTGGGCGACTGGGTGGTCACCGAGCCCATCGGAGCCGGGGGCTGGGCCACGGTGTACGCGGGACGGCCGGCGGGGACGGACCGGCCGGGGACGGCCGCGCGGCCCCGCGAAGTCGCCCTCAAGATCATGCCGACCGCCGGGCTCGCACCGCGCCAGGCCCGCGGCATAGCCGAGGCGGCCCGGCGCGAGGTCGAGATCGGGGTGCGCGCGGGCCATCCGCGGCTCATCCGGCTGCTGGACGACACCGTCCTCAGCGCACCGGAGCAGCCGGCGCTCGACGGCGCGATCGTCCTGGTCATGGAGCGGGCCCGAGGCAGCCTGCGCGACCTGCTCGGCGCGGGGACCACCGAGACCGAGGGCGCCCGGCTGATCGCCGGGATCTGTGAGGGGCTGGCCCATCTGCACCGCGCCGGGTGGGTGCACGCCGACCTCAAACCCGAGAACGTCCTCATCGGCGCGGACGGTTCGGTCAAGCTCTCCGACTTCGGGCTCGCCACCGAGCTGACGACCGGCACGCACGGGCACGGCCCGCCGATGGGCACCCTCGACTACCTCCCGCCCGAGCGCTGGCGGGCCCCGCTGGGGGAGCTGGGCGTGGAGATCCGTCCGAGCGCCGACATCTGGGCCCTGGGCCTCATGATCCACGAGGTGTTCGCCTCGGGCGCCCCACTGTTCTCCGGCGCCACTCCGGTGGCGCGGGGCGCCGCGGTACAGGAGTACGCGGCGGGGCGCGCACCCCTGCGCATGGCCAACGGGGTCCCGGAGTTCTGGCGCACCCTGGCCGCCGACTGCCTCGCCCCGACGCACGCCGCCCGCGCGGCGCACACCGCCGAGAGCCTGCTGGAGCGGATCGAGGCCCGGCGGGCGGGCGGTTCCCTTCCCCGGGTCCGGAGGAGCCGCCTCCGGCGGACGGCGCGCACCGCCCTCCGCGCCCTCGCGGCGTGCGGGGCGGTCGCCTGCGCGATCTGGTCGTACGCGGGGCACTCCGCCCCGGAGGGCGCCGGCGCCACGCGCGTGGGCACCGCCGAACCCCCGCTCCAGCTCAGGGTGTTCAACGCCGAGCGGGCCTGCCAGGACCGTACGGACCGGGACCCGCGGTGCAGCCTCGGCCTGGCGATCGACCCCATGCGGCCGTACATGGCCGGCAACGTCGTGCCGGCCCGGGTCTGGCATGCCGACGTCCTCGACGCCGACTGCCAGCTCCTGCGCGGCGAGGTGGTCATCGACGAATCGGACACGCGCTCCACGCACTGGTTCCGGGTCCGCCTGCCGAGCGCGGACCCGGCCGCGGCTGCGGACGCCATCGCCTGGCTGCCGGCGGTGCGGACCAAGGACCGCCCGCCGCTCCCGAGCTGTCCGGCCCCTCCCGGCTCCCGGTGATCCCGCCGAATGGCTGACAATCGACCTCCGGGGGTACAGAATTCGGGCAACGGACGTCGGGGGGCGGTCATGGGGCGCACAGCGCGGGTCTGGTGGGTGGGGATACCCGTTCTTCTGGCGGGGCTGTTCTTCTGGTGGGCCTCGTACGCCACCACGATCATCGTGTGGGAGGGCCGCAAACTCCTGTCCTGGCTGGCCGCACCCCTGCTGCTCGTCGCTTTCCTCCTGCTGGTGGGGCTGGCGCTCAAGCGCGTCCGCGGCGGGCGGGGCGGCGGGAGCGCCGGGGTGGTCCTCGGTTGGCTGGGCGCCGTCCTCGGACTGGGCCTCGGGATCTGGTGGCTGGTGTACGGGTCCTACCTCCAGGACCGGGAGTACATGCAGAACGTGCGGATCGTGAGCGAACCGGTGCCGGAACTGGCGGCCCGCGCGCCGTACCTGGTCGGGAAGGCACAGGCCGCCCCGCACCTCGGCGATGTCACCGGGGAGATCTCCGACATCACCTACCTGCCCGACGCGGACCGGTTCTCGACCCTCGTCGAGCGGCGCGGCTGGCTCTCCGGATACGAGGTCGGCCTGGAGCAGGACATCCCGCTCGGCGGCAACAGCCGCAGCCAGCAGCGCTGTTCCTTCGACACCGACGAGGCCGACGCGAGGATCGGCGGCTGGTTCGGCCACAACC
The DNA here is from genome assembly GCF_001044425.1 of Streptomyces roseus. GTDB lineage: Bacteria > Actinomycetota > Actinomycetes > Streptomycetales > Streptomycetaceae > Streptomyces > Streptomyces roseus. The sequence goes on along the minus strand of NZ_LFML01000102.1, from coordinate 28,730 downwards.
TCGGCCGCAAGATCTCGGACCTGCGGCGCTGGGTGCGCTTCGACGCCGACGACGCCTACGTGACCTGTCAGGGCGACGCCCCGACCGTGGTCGTCCCCCTGAAACGCCAGACCGGCATCCTGGTGGTGACCGAACGTCCCGCCGGAGTCGCCCTCTACGACGGGAAGACCGGGCGGCTCACCCTCACCACCGACACGGCGAAGGTGCCGGGCCCCTCCTACCCGCTCAGCCTCGCGGCCCGGCAGCGGGAGGGTACCGCCGCCGTGGGCAGCTTCAGCGACTGGTGGTTCGAGCGCAGCGGCTGGGACGCCTCCGAGGACGGGGCCAACGCGGGCAACGACTCGGAGTTCACCCTCCAGTACCGCGATTCCAGCGGGCGCAGCGCCTACGTCACCCCCCTCACCCCGCAGGGGGAGGCCAGCTCGGTGGTGGCCGTGTCGACCGTGCCGACCCGCCACCAGGGCGGGGGACTCGCCCCGATGACGGTTCACCGGCTCGATCCGACCTGGTCCTCGCCGAAGGCGCTCGTCGCGTTGATCAAGGCCGAGTACAGCGACGTCTGCTGCTACAACGACGACCGGGTGTTCGAGGTGGTGCCGACCGGCGGCAGCAGCTGGACCGCGACCGTCGGCAGCGAGCAGAACATCCGGTACCGGGTCGAGGGCCGGGGCCAGGTGGGCGGAAGGGAGTCGAGCTGCCTGAAGGCCGCCGACGGAACCCTCATCAAGTGCGCGTACGCGGTGCCCGGTTCGCCGGAGGAACAGGAGCTCCGGCGCCGGGAGCAGGAGAAACAGAAGCAGCAGCAGGCGGGTCAGAGCCCGGGCGGCGCCAAGGACCCCGGCGACCTCACCGCGTACACCCCCGAGCAACTCGCCGACCTCCAGAAGCGGGTGTCCGACGAGGTCGTGCGCCGGCTCAAGGGCAGCGGGTAGGGCCGGGGCCTGACCCCGGCCGTCGGTCAGGCGGCGGCCGGGGCCGCGAGGGCGGGCGCGGGCAGGTCCGCGTCGGCGTCCGTGAGCAGCTCCATGAGCGAGGTGCGGGCCCGGGCCACGCGGGAGCGGACCGTACCGATCGGACAGCCGAGCGCGCGCGCCGCCTCCGCGTACGGCAGCCCCAGGACCTGGGTGAGGACGAAGACGTCCCGGCGCTCCGCCGGGATCGTGCCCAGCAGCTCCGCGAGGGCGATCCCGTCCTCGAAGCCGGGCAGGTGGCGCGGCTGGGCGCGTTCGGCGGCGCTCTGCCAGTCGTCCCGGTCCGAGATCCGGGGGCGGGCCGCCTTGTGGCGGAGGCTGTCGATGACGGTGCGCCGGGCGATGGAGAGCAGCCACGTACGCGCGGAGGAGCGGCCCTCGAAGCGGTGCAGGCTGCCCAGGGCGCGCAGGAACGTCTCCTGGGTCAGGTCGTCCGCCGACTGCGGATCGCCACTGAGGTAGGCCACGTAGCGCCGGACGTCGCGGTGCAGGGCGCGTACGAAACGGTCCACCGCGTCGGGGTCGCCGTCGCGCGCGGCGAGCGCCAGCAGGGTCGTCGGCTCGTCCGGGCCGTCGCAGTGGCGCACCGGTGCCGTCTCGGCGGGGGTCGGCAGGGGAAGCAGGGCAGGGGTCATCGCCTGGGGTCCTTCCGGGTTCCGGAATCCGGCCCCGGCGCCCCGTGCCCGCGGCAGGGCGCGGGGGCGCGGGGGCCGGGCGGGCCGGTGAGCGGTACGGCCCGCCGGACGGCGGGGCCGATGACCGAGGCGCGCGGCGGTGCGGCTTCGCGCGCGTCGGTGAGCCGGCTGTCAGATGACAGCGGTCCCGGGAGGCGGACCCCGTGAGGTGAGGACGTGGACGAGCAGGAGCCCGCGCAGCGGCCGTGCGCGCAGGTCGGGGCGGAGGCCGCGGCGCGGGAGGCCGGCGGGTGCGGGCGGCCGCAGTGGCCCTCGCAGCGGTACGAGCAGCAGAGCGGCCAGGGCCCGCAGGACGCGGAACGCGCCCCGCTCCCCGTACGCGAGCCAGAGCCCGCAGAGCAGGGCGGCGAGCAGGTGTGCGGCCAGCATGCCGGTCGGTGTGGCGGAGCCGGAGCCGGAGCCGGAGCCGATGCCGTGACCGGTGGCCATCGGCAGTGGCATCCGCACGGGCGTCTGCATCGGCAGGGTCATGCCGCTGTCCGCCATCCCCATCGCGTGCGCCGCGTGATGGGCGTGTCCGCCCGCGCCGGGCGGCGGAGCCTGGGCCGTCGACGGGCTGACGGCCGCCTGGGCCAGCGAGAACCCGGTGTGCAGGACGGTCTGGACGGCGACGGTCGCGGAGGTGACGGCCAGGAGGCCGCGTTCGCGGGCGGCGAGGATCCAGGCGACCCCCGCGGTGGCCGCCACCGCCACCGCCAGTGCCCACCAGGGGACGGCCGTCCCCGACATCAGGAGGTGGCCGAGGGAGGCGAGCAGCACGCAGACGGCCGCGAACAACGCGGCCCTGAACGCGCGGCAACACCGGTCGGGAGTCATGGCGGGCTCATCGTCGCACCGCTCTCAAGACGGACACAGGGGGGCGTCGAGAATTGGCACGACGGGACAAAACCATATGTGTCCTACGCCACAACAAGGGCTGGGAACCAGTGAGTTCGCCGCTCCGACTCCTGCCGCGGACCGAAATGACGGCCAAGGAAAGGAGTCAGTCGTGGCGGAGCGGACGGCACCGGCAAGGACCGCCGCGGCAGGGGCGGACGGCCGGCTGACGGCGCTGCTCACCAGCGCCATGGCCTTCTCGATGCTCCAGCTTTTCCTGCTCGGCGCGTTCGGCCCCCGGTTCGTGGACGAGTCGGTCCTCTCACCGACCCTCCTGGGCCTGACGACCACGATCGGTTTCGGGGCGGCCGCCCTGCTCTCACCCATCGGAGGGCGCGTCGTGGACCGGACGGGCCCGCGCCGCTCCCTCGTGGCCCTGCTGCTGGTGTCCGCGGCCGCGCTCGCGCTCATCGGCGCGGCGCCCGGCCCGGGGCTCCTCCTCGCGGCCGTGGCACTGGGCGGGCTGCCGCAGGCGCTCGCCAATCCCGCGACCAACAAGGCGATCCTGGCCGCCGTGCCGCCCGCCCGGCGCGGCTCGGTGACCGGCATGAAGCAGTCCGGGGTCCAACTCGGTGCGTTCGCCGCCGGGTTGCCGCTGGCCGCGCTGGCCGGCTGCATCGGCTGGCGCGGCGCGGTGTGGACGGCCGCCGCCGCGGCCGCGGCGGCCGCGCTCTGGGCACACCGCGCCCTGCCCGCCGATCCGCCGGCGAAGTCCGCGCCACCGCCCGCCCCGCTCGTCCCGCGCGGCGCCCTCGCCTGGCTGGCGGCCTTCTCCCTCCTCCTGGGCTCCGGAATCGCCTCGGTCAATACGTACGTGGCCCTCTTCGGTGCCCGGGAGCTGGGCATGGGGCCCGCGGCGGCCGCGGCCCTGGTGGCGGTCCTCGGCGTCGCGGGCATCGCCGGCCGGGTGGGCTGGTCGAGGGTGGCCCGGCCGGGGCGCGCCGAACGGCTGCCCGGCGCGCTGGCGGCCGGCGCCGTACCGGCCGCCTGCCTGCTGGCCGCCGCGCCGTACGCGCACCCGCTGGTCTGGGTCGCCGCCGTCGCCGTGGGGGTGTTCGCCGTCTCCGCCAACGCCGTCTCGATGGTGCTGGTGATGCAGCGGGCCGCCCCCGGCCGGGCGGGCCAGGACTCCGCGCTCGTCGCCGCCGGGTTCTTCGCCGGTTTCGCGGTCGGGCCGCCGCTGTTCGCGCCTCTCGCGGAGGCGGGCCGGTACGGGCGGGGCTGGCTGCTGGTCGCCGCCGAGTTCGCCGCGGCCGGAGCCCTCGCGACGGCCTGGGCCGTACGGGAACGGCGGCGCGGACCGCGTACGGAGGCCCCCGCGTGACCCCGGCGAACCGGTACGGGCGGGCGCTGGCCGGCGTACTCGACCGGGCCGCCGCCACCCGCGCCGAGACCGGCGACCGGTTCCCCCTGTACGCCGACCCGGAGAGCGGCCGCTGGACCACCACCGGCCGCGGTGCGTGGACCGGCGGGTTCTGGGCCGGACTGCTGTGGCTGCGGGCCCGGTACACCGGTGAGGCGGCCGACCGGGCGGCCGCCTCCGCGTGCACGGCGCGGCTGGCCGACTGGGTCGAGGCCGACACCGCGACGCGCGGGCTGATCCTCTGGTACGGCACGGCGCTCGCCGACGAAGACCCCGGCGCCCGGGAGTTGCGCGCCCGGGCGGCCGAGGCGGCGCTGGCCGCGCTGGATCCCGAACTCGGCCTGGTGCCCTGGGGCTCCGCCTTCGGCGGCCCCCGGCTGCTGGCCCGGGCCGACGGCGTCCCCGGCATGGTGGGGCTGCTCGCCGCCGCCGGCCCGGACGGCGAACGGGCCGCCGCCTCCCACCTGCACCGGCATCTCGACCTGTGCACCGGTGCGGGCGGACGCACCGTACCGGCCTGGGAGTTCGACGCCGGGGCGGGCTGGCGGGCGTACGGGGAGCCGCAGGCCGGCTGGAGCCGCGGCGACGCCTGGCTGCTGCTGGCGGTCGCCGACGCCCTGAACCGGCCCGGAGTCGCCCGGATCGCCCCCGACCGGCTGGAGGCCGTGGCGGAGCGGCTGGCCGAAGCGTGGACGCGCCCCGGTACCCCGCTCGTTCCCCTCGCGGACCGGGGGCGGCCGGACGGCCCGGTGGACACCTCGGCCGCCGCCATCGCGGCCGTGGCGCTGCTGAAACTCGCCCGCGCACCGGGCTGCCGGGCCGCCCCGCGGTACGCGTACCGGGCGGCCGCGATCCTGGAGCGGCTGGTGGACGGGCACCTCACCCGCGGCAGGCTGCTGGACGGCTGCTATGACGCCGGCAAGGACCTGGCCGTCCGGCACGAGCTGGTGTGGGGCGACTTCTTCCTCGCCCTCGGCCTGGCGGCGCTGACGGGCCTGACCGCGATCGGCGACGCCTGAGGAGTGTCCGGAAAGTTCCGCCTGCCCCGGGCGGGACTTCGCAGACAATTCCCTAGGTCGCGCCCCCCTCGTACGCCCGCAGGACCCGGCGGGCCACCGAGGTGACGTGGAGCTCGTCGGGGCCGTCGAGGATGCGGGCCGCGCGGCCGGTGCGCAGCAGCGCCGGGAGCGGGGTGTCGGGGCCGAGCCCGGCCGCGCCGTGGACCTGGACGGCCGCGTCCGCCACCTGCTGGAGCATGCGGGCCGCGGCGACCTTGGCCAGCCCCACCTCCACGTGCGCGTCCAGGCCTGCGGCGATCTTCGCCGCCGCCTCGTGGACCAGCGGGCGGGTGGTGCGCAGGGCGAGCAGAGCCTCGAACACATGGCTCTGCACGAGCTGGTGGCCTGCCAGCGCACCCCGCGACCCGGTACGGGAGCAGGCGCGCACGCACATCAGGTCGAACGCGCGCTGCGCCTGGCCGAGCCAGCGCAGGCAGCGCAGCGTCCGGCCCAGCCGGAGCCGTTCCGCGGCGATGGGCAGCGCCTGCCCGCGGCCGCCGAGGAGATGGTCGGCGGCCACGCCGACCCCGTCGAAGCGGATCTCCCACTGGCCGCCGGCCCCGAGCACGGGCAGTTCGCGTACGACGTGGAAGCCGGGGGAGTCCGTCGGGACGACCAGCAGGGACAGTCCTTCGCGGTCCCCGGGCTCCCCGTCGGTCCGGGCGAGCACGGTCACCAGATCGGCCCCGCCCGCCCCCGAGACGAACCACTTGCGGCCGCTGACGCGCCAGCTCCCGTCGGGCTGCTCCTCGGCGCGGGTCGCGGTGGCGAACGGGTCGGTGCCCGGGGTGTCGGGTTCGGTCATGGCGTAGCAGGCGCGCAGCTCGCCGGCGGCCAGCCGCGCGGGGTACCGGCCGCGGATCCGGTCGCCGCCGTGCTTCCAGAGCATGGTGGCGTCGAGCAGGGACGCCGAGCCGAGGGCCGCCGGTCCGTGGTCGCTGGCGCCCTCGGCCTCGGCGAGCCGGGCGTACCCGGCGAAGGGGAGCCCCTGGCCGCCGAGTTCGGAGGGGAGCGGCAGCGCCCAGAGCCCCTCCTGCCTGGCCCGTGCCTGCAACTCCCGCAAGACGGCCGCGGCGTGCGGGCCGCCCGCGTCCAGTACGGGCTCGCAGGGCATGACGCGGGTCCGGACGAACTCCGCGACCCGGTCCCGCAACCCGTCTTCCTGGCTCCGCACCGCTTTCCTCCCCCGTGCCGGGAACCCGTGGGAACGGCAGTCCGACTGCCTCCCCGAGGAACTGGTCGGGTGCGCAGCCGGCCTGGTTCCCGCGTCGCGCACGTCCGAGAAGAGGAGAGGCATGGCTTCACCAGCCGTCACCCGCACGGTCCGGCCGCTCGAAGGACTGCACCTCACCGCCTCGGGACCGCCCGAGCTGACCGGCCCGGCCGTGGAGCACCTCAGGCTCCTCGGCGCCGGAGCGCGGACGCAGACGCAAGCCGGGGCGGCCTCCGGAGCCGCCCCGGCCGACCCCCGCGACCGCGCTACGGCGCGCCTCGCCCTCTCCGGCGCCGGCTTCGAGCACCAGGAGGCGATCGTCCGCTGGTCGGCGAGCCCGGCCGGCGGTATGACCGACGAGGCGACCGTCCAGGCCGCCACCGGCATCATGGCCGTCCACGGGCGGCGCGACGGCGCCCCCCGCGGCCTGGCCGTGGACTACGCGGCCACCGCCACGGGGCTACTCGCCGTACAGGGGCTGCTCGCCGCCCTGCTGGCACAGGCCCGCGGCGGCCGGGCCGCCAGGGTGACCACGAGCGCCGACCGGGCCGGGCTGCTGACCGTCTCCCAGTACCTCGCCGCGGCCGGTGCCGACGAGGGCGAGGCCGTCCAAGTCACCCCCGGTGGGCCCCCGTTCACCTCCGTCGACGGAGTCCTCTTCGAGCTGGAAACCCTCGACCCTGGAGCCTGGGCCGCGTTCTGGCGGGCCTTGGAGGCTCCCTTCGGCGCCGTACGGGCCGGGTGGCGGCCGTTCCAGTTCCGGTACGCCACCGCCTGCGCCCCCTTCCCGCCGGCCCTGCACACCACCGCCCGTACGCACACCTGGCGGCGGATCGAGGCGGCCGCCGCGGCCTGCGGCGCCGAGGTGTGCCGCTTGCGGACCCTCGACGAGCGCGCCGCCGAACACGACGGCGCCGCGCCCTGGTCCCTCACCCCGCACGCATCCGGCCCCCGGCCCCGCCTCGCGCACCACGAGCCCGCCCCGCCCCGTCCCGCGCGGCCGCTGGCCGGGCTGACCGTGCTCGAAGCGGGCCGCCGGATCCAGGCCCCGCTCGCCGCCCACCTGCTGGGCCTGCTCGGCGCCGACGTCGTGCGGATCGAACCGCCGGGCGGCGACCCGCTGCGCGGCATGCCGCCCACCTGCTCCGGGATCTCCGCCCGCTGGCTCGCGCTGAACCGCGGCAAGAAGGCCGTCGAGGTGGACATCACGTCGCCCGCCGACCGGCGCCGGCTGCGCGAGATGGCCGTCGGGGCGGACGTCTTCCTGCACAACTGGGCCCCCGGCAAGGCGGCCGCGCTGGGCCTCGACTCCGGCCACCTGGCGGCCGTGAACCCCGGGCTCGTCTACGCGTACACGGGCGGCTGGGCGGGCCGGATCCCCGACGCCCCGATGGGTACGGACTTCATGGTCCAGGCCCGCACCGGCGTCGGCGAGGCCGCCCGGCCGCGGGACGAGCCGCCCGCTCCCTCCCTGATGACCCTGCTCGACGTACTGGGCGGACTCCTCGGCGCCGAGGCCGTCCTGGCGGGGCTGCTGCTGCGCGAGCGCGGCGGCGGAGCGGGCGTCCGCGTCGACTCCTCCCTGCTCGCGGCCGCCGACGCGCTGACCGCCCCCGCGCTGCGCCGGGCCCGGCGCGGGCAGGACCCGCGCCGGCCGGCCGGCTTCCGCCGCCCGCTGCGCACCGCGGACGGCTGGATCGCCCCCACCGACACCTGCGCGCCGGCGGCCGCCGCGTACGACCTGCGTGAACTGCCCACCGCCGCGGCCCTCGCGCAGCTGCGCGCCCACGGCCTGTCCGCGACCGCCGTCACCGCCGATCCGGCCGAACTGCACCACGACCGGCGCTTCCCCGGCTCGATCAGCCGCGACGCGCACGGTGCCCCCGCCGTCCCCGACCCCTGGAGCTTCCTGTGACCGTCGCCCTCCACGATCTGCTGCCCGCCGGTCTGCGCCGCGGCTGGGCGGCCGAGGGGACCTGTCCCGACCTCGACCTGTACAGCCTGTTCCGGGCCCGGCAGATCGCCGACCCGCACGCCACCGCCGTCATCGACGCCAAGGGCGGGCTCTGCCGCACGGCACTGGACCGCAAGGTGCGCTCTCTGGCCGCCGGGCTCGCCGGCCTCGGCATCCGGCCCGGGGAGGTCGTCGGCGTCCAGCTCCCCAACGGCCGGGGCGCGGTCATCGCCGATCTGGCCCTGGCCGCCCTGGGCGCGGTGGCGCTGCCCTTCCCGGTCGGCCGGGGAAGCCTGGAGGCCGAAGCGCTGCTGCGCAAGGCGGAGGCCGTCGCGGTCATCGCGGCCGTCGGCCACCGGGACAGCCGCCCTGCCGCCGAACTCCGCGCCCTGGCACCGGCCCTGCCCGAGCTGCGCCACGTCATCGCCGCCGGGCGGGTGGGCAGCGCACCTGAAGGAACGATTGCTCTGGCCGGGCTGCTGCGCTCCGACCCGGCCGCGTTCGTGCCCGCCCGCCCCGACCCCGACAGCGCCGCCCGGATCCTCGTCTCCTCCGGCTCGGAGGCGGAGCCGAAGATGGTCGCCTACTCCCACAACGCGCTCGCCGGCGGCCGGGGCAACTTCCTGGCCTCGCTCATGCCCGAAGGGGCCCCGCCGCGCTGCCTGTTCCTCGTACCGCTCGGATCCGCGTTCGGCTCCAACGGCACCGCCGTCACGCTCGCCCGCCACGGCGGAACGCTGGTGCTGCTCGACCACTTCACCCCGGAGTCCGCCCTCGCCGCCATCCGCGAGCACCGGCCGACGCACGTCCTGGGCGTGCCGACGATGGTGCGCATGATGCTGGACCGGCTGGAAGGCCTCGCACCCGGGCGGGCGGAACTGCCCGCGCCCACCGCCCTGGTCCTCGGCGGCTCGGCCCTGGACGAGACCACGGCCGAGGACGCCGCCCGCGCCTTCGGCTGCCCGGTCGTCAACCTCTACGGCTCGGCCGACGGGGTCAACTGCCACACCGGCCTGCGCGAAGGTGCCCCGGAGGCCTGCTCCGCGGGGGTGGTGGCGGGCCGCCCCGACGCCCGCGTCGCGGACATCCGCATCACCGATCCCGACACGCACGAGCAGCTCCCCGACGGGGAGACCGGGGAGATCATCGCCCGCGGTCCCATGACCCCGATGTGCTACGTCGCCGCCCCGGAACTGGACGCCCGCTACCGCACCCCCGGCGGCTGGGTGCGCACCGGCGACCTCGGAGTGATCGGTGAGGACGGGGTGCTGCGCCTCGTCGGCCGCCTCAAGGACATCGTGATCCGCGGCGGGGCCAACATCAGCCCGGCCGAGGTGGAGCGGGAGCTCGCCTCGCACCCCCGCGTACGGGACGTGGTGTGCGTCGGCGTCCCGGACCGCCTGATGGGCGAGCGCCTCGCGGCCTGCGTCGTACCGCGCGGTCCCGAGGCCCCCACCCTCGCCTCGCTCGGCGAGCACCTCGCGCGCCGCGGGCTCGAACAGCGCAAGCACCCCGAACACCTGCTGGTGATCGCGGAACTCCCCCTCACGCCGGCCGGCAAACCCGACCGCGCCGCCCTGCGCGAGCGGCTGACGGGGCCCGGGCCCGCCGGCGCGGCGGCCGCCGGCCCTCCGTTCGCCCACGCGGGCTGACGGAGCGGTCCGCCGCGGCGGCCCCGGACGCACGAAGAGCGGGAGGGCGACCGGAGCCGCTCTCCCACCCTTCGGGCCCGCCCGGGGTCAGGAGCCGCCCATGGCCTTCTCCAGTTCGGCCGCCGCGTTGCGGTAGACCGTCAGCAAGTCCAGGTCCGCGCCCGGATAGTTGACGATCTCGATCTGGCGGGCGCCCGAGTCGGGCAGCACGGTCCCGGTCGACATGTGGGCGTTGTCCAGGACCAAGGACGGTTTCTTCCCCGAGAGTTCGGCGAGCTGCGCCGGGGTCACGGCCTCCGGGCCGTACGTGCCGACCGGCGCGGCCCCCGCCAGCTTCGCGGACCACGTCGTGAACACCTGGCTGACGACGGCCGGGCTCTTGCCGCCCGGCCGCGCATCCTGCACCTCCTTCGACAGCTTCGCGTACGCGGCGTCGAAGGTCGCCGTCCACCGCGCGGCGCTCTCCTCGGTACCGAACAGCCCGCCCAGTCTCGCCACTTCGGCCTTGACCTTGTCGGCGTCGTTGTCGAGGTCCACCTCGACCAGCTCGGCCTTCGAACCGGCCGCCTCCTTGATCTTCGCCGCGTACGGTTCGAAGGGCGCGTAGAGCACGAAGTCGGCCTTGCCCACGGCCGCGAGATCGGAGGGCTTGGGGTCGTAGTCGGGGGCGTGGTGCACCGACTGGGGCACGATCACTTCGACGTCCTGGGCTCCGGCGGCCTTGGCGAAGGCACCCTCCCAGGTGGTGGTGACCACGACGACCGGTCTCCCGCCGTGGCGGCCGGCCGTGCCGTCCTTCGAAGCGGTGTCGGAGTCGCCGCCGGCGCCGCCGTTGCCGCAGCCGGCGACCAGGGCCGTCAGTGCCGCGCTCAGTGCGAGGAGGGAAGCGAATCGGACGCGGGTGCGCACCATGTGCTGATGCTCCGTTCGGGGACGAGATGGACCGCGAGGACGAGCGCCCCCGCGGTGAGGACGAGGACCGGTCCCGGTGGCCAGTCCAGCCGCAGGGCGACCAGGAACCCGGTGAGGTTCACGGCCACCCCGATGCCGACCGCCCACAGGGTGATCGACCGCAGGGAGGTGCCCAGGCGGCGGGCCGCGAGCGCCGGCAGCAGAGTGAGGGCATCGACGAGCAGGGCCCCGGTGAGCTTGATCGCCCCGGCGACCGCGACCGCGACGAGGACCAGCAGGACGGCGGTCAGCGCCCGCACCGGAACCCCCGAACACTGGGCCAGTTCACGGTCGTACAGCAGCAGGGCCACCTCGCGCCGCCGCCACCACAGCAGCAACGGCACGAGGACCGCCAGCGCGCCGAGCACCACGAGATCGGCGGTGCCCACGGACAGGATCGAGCCCCACAGCAGGGCGAACGCACCCGAGGCGTTGACCCCCGACACGGCGAGAACGAGCAGCGCCGCCGCGATGGCCAGGCTCATCAGCAGGCCCATCGCCCCCGACAGCCCGTCCGGGGTGCGGGCGAGCGGCGCCACCCCGGCCCCGGCCAGGGCGCAGGCGACCAGTGCGCACAGCATCGGATCGAGCCCGGTCAGCAGTCCGATCGCGATGCCGAGCAGGGCGACGTGCATCATCGCGAAGCGCACCGGCATGATGTCGAGCCCGACGATGACCACGCCGACCACCGGCAGACCGACGGCCGCCAGCAACAGGGCGAAGCCCGCCCGCTGGACGGGCGGCAGTCCCAGCAGTTCACCGAGGCCGGCGGAGGCGAGGGCGCCCGCGAGGATCACGCGACCTCCCGCAGCCGGCCCGCGGCCATCTCCAGCACGCGGTCGCAGCGCTGCGCGAGCGCCCGGTCGTGCGTCACCACGACGAGGGTCACCGGCAGGGCGGCCAGCACGTCGGCGGCCTCCTCCTGGCCGCCGAAGTCCAGCGCCGCCGTCGGTTCGTCGGCCAGCAGCACCTCGGCCCCGGCCGCGACCGCTCCGATCGCCCGGGCCAGGTACATCCGCTGCAGCTGCCCGCCCGACAGCGTGTGCAGGGGCCGGCCGAGCAGCGTACCGACGCCCAGTTCGCGCGCCGCTTCGGCGGCCTCGGCGGGGGCGCCGCCGCTCGCCAGCAGCTCGTCCCCGAGGAGCGGGAACCGGCCGGCCGCCGGCTTCTGCGGGATCCAGGCGCAAGAGCGCCGCCGCCAGGCCCATTCGGCGGCCGAGCCGGTGCCCCGGCCGCCGACCAGGATGCTCCCGGACACCTGGCGGTGCAGCCCGAGGACCGCGCGGAGCAGGGTGGTCTTGCCCGAGCCGTTGGTCCCGGTCAGTGCGACGCGTTCGCCCGCCGCGATCTCCAGGTCCACGTCGGCGACCGCCTCGACGCGGCCGTGGCGGCAGGCGACCCCCCGCATGCGTACGTCCAGTCCGCCCATCCGTCGCCCTCCCGTCGTCCGGTGCGGGGCGGCCCCCGCACGCGGAGGTGGTCGCAGACGGGCCCGTCCTGGTTCCGGGCCGGTCGGTCGGATGCGGCCGGGCCCGTGGCCGGGGCGGCACGGCGGGTGCTCGACCGTCGTCGGAGCGGCGCACGCGGCGCACGCGGCGCACGCGGCGGGTGCGGCGTCGCCGGGTCGGCTTGCGGTAGGCATCCGGGTGTCGGGGGTGTCCGGATGTGACAGATCCCCGTCATTGCGGCCACCCGCCCCGTCCGGCCACGATGGACGCATGTCCACGCCCCACCGCGTAGTGATCGCGGTCTTCCCCGATGTCGACCTGCTCGACGTCACCGGCCCCGCCGAGGTCTTCGCCCTCGCGAGCCGGGAGGCCGGGCGCAGGCTGTACGACGTACGCCTGGCGGGTCCGGACGGAGGCCAGGTCACCACCTCGGCCGGCGTCCGGCTGGTCACCGACCTCTCCTTCGAGGAGGTCGGGGCCGCGGTGGACACCCTCGTGGTGCCCGGCGCCGTCGAGCTGACACCGGAGGGTCCGGTGGCGCGGGTCGACGAGGAGGTGGTGCGCTGGATCGGCGCCACCGCCCCGCATGCCGGGCGCGTCGCCTCGGTCTGCGTCGGCGCCCACCTGCTGGCGGCGGCCGGCCTGCTGGACGGGCGCAGGGCCACCACCCACTGGTCCACGGCAGGCCGGCTGTCGGCCGAGCACCCGCGGGTGGAGGTCGACCCGGACCCGATCTTCGTCCGGTCGGGCCGGGTGTGGACCGGGGCCGGGATCAGCGCCTGCATGGACCTGACGCTGGCCCTCGTGGCGGAGGACCACGGCGAGGAACTGGCCCTCGCGGTGGCCCGGCAACTGGTCATGTACCTCAAGCGGCAGGGCGGCCAGAGCCAGTTCAGCGTGCCGCTCAGCCGCCCGGCGGCCTCCCGCCGGGACATCGACGCCCTGCGCGCATACATCGGCGAACACCTGCGCGCGGACCTGTCGGCGGCCGCGCTCGCGGCACGGATGAGCCTCAGCGAGCGCCACTTCGCCCGTACGTTCCGCAAGGAGCTGGGCACCAGCCCCGCGGCCTACGTGGAGGCCATACGGGTGGAAGCCGCCCGGCGGCTGCTGGAGACCACCGACCAGCCGTTGGAGCAGGTCGCAGAGGCGGCGGGGCTGGGCTCGGTGGAGACCCTGCACCGGGCCTTCCGCAAGCAGATCGCGACGACCCCGGCCGCCTACCGCCGCCGCTTCCGCACGGCCCCCACGCCGCCTGACGGTCACGCCCTCTGACGGTCACGCCCCCTGACGGTCACGCCGTCTGACCGTCACGCCCGCCGCCGGTCCCCATCCCCGGCCGGTTTCCACCCAGCCACCGCTCCACCCCTCACCGTTCCCCACCCCTGACCGCCCGGCGCGACCGCGCGCCGGGCCGCGGCTCCGCCGTGCCCGTTTCCCGAGAGAAGGACGATCCGACATGTCTGCATCCACCCCCTCGACCACCCTGCGCGAGCTCGTCGGCCTGTCCGGCACGCTGCCCCGGCTGGCCGACTCCACCCTGATCATGGTCGACTTCCAGAACACCTACCGCTCCGGCGTGATGGCCCTGGAGGGCGCCGAGGAGGCCCTGGCGGCGGGCGCGCGCCTCTTGGCCGCGGCCCGGGCCGCCGCAGCCCCCGTCATCCACGTCGTCAACGACGGCGGCGAGGGGACCCCGTACGACATCCGGGCCGAGATCGGCGCCATCAGCGCCGAGGTCGCGCCGCTCGACGGGGAGCCGGTCGTGGTCAAGCAGGTCCCGAACGCCTTCCACGGCACCGGGCTGGAGGAGACCCTGCGGCAGCTGGGCGCCGGCCCGGACCTGGTCATCGCCGGCTTCATGACCCACATGTGCGTCACGTTCACCGCCCAGGGCGCCTTCAACCTGGGCTACCGCCCGACCGTCGTCGCCGACGCCACCGCCACGCGCGCGCTCGCGGCGCCCGACGGCACCCTGGTCCCGGCCGCCGCCCTCCAGACGGCGAGCCTCACCACGATCGCCGACCTCTTCGGCCCGGTGGCGCCCACGGCAGACTCCCTCCCCGTCTGACGGACGGCGACGCCCGAGGACCCCGGACCGAACGGTCCGGGGTCCCGGGGGGCGGTGGCCCGCCGTCAGTGGATGACGCTGAAGCTGCGCCAGGGGAGGCTGACCGGGGCCGTGACGTTCGAGAGCGTGGTGGCGACGTAGATGCCGTCGTTCCCCAGGGGCGTGGTGCAGTCCAGCGTCCGGTACAGCACCACGTCGACGAGGGTGTTGTTCTCCACGTGGGTGGCGCCCTTCGGGAGCCCGATCCTGTGGCATCCGTTGACCGAGGTGTTCGAGTAGCTCAGCTCCACCGGCGAGTCGTGGCCGCGGAACGTCAGCATGCCGACGGTGCTGCGGCCCAGGCCCGAGCAGGCGGTGGCGGTCAGCAGCAGTGCTGCGGCCGCGGTGATGACGCCGATACGCCGGCTGTGGGACATGGCGCGGTCCTCGTCTGTGCGGTGGTGACTGCCTTGCCCACAGACTGCCCCGGCCCGGCCCGGGCGGCATCCGGTGCTCGGCCGGGCGGATGAACGCGGGTGCGCCGGGAAGGGACTCGGCCATGACCACCGACCTTCGCATCGGCGTCCTCGGATACGGGCTGCGCGGGAGCATCGCCCGCACGGCACACCGGCCCGGCCGCGGTGCGGTTGTCACCGCCGTCGCGGATCCCGATCCGCGGGCCCGGGCGGACGCCGCCGAGGCCTTCCCGGCCGCGCGCACCACCGCGGATCCCGCAGCCGTGACCGGGGATCCGGACGTCGACGCCGTTCTCGTCCTGACCCCCGACCACACCCACGCCGACCTGGCCCGCCGGACGCTCCTCGCCCGCAAGCCCGTCTTCGTCGAGAAGCCGCTCGCCGTCACCGTCGACGGCTGCGACGCGATCCTGCGCACCGCCCGCGCCACGGGCACCCGCCTCTACGTCGGGCACAACATGCGCCACATGCCCGTCGTACGGCTGATGCGCGAGCTCATCGGGGCCGGTGCCATCGGCCGGGTGAGGACGGTCTGGATCCGGCACTTCGTCGGCTACGGCGGCGACTGGTACTTCAAGGACTGGCACGCCGAACGGCGCCACACCACCGGCCTGCTCCTCCAGAAGGCCGCGCACGACATCGACGTGCTGCACTGGCTGGCCGGCTCCTACACCGAGGACGTCCAGGCGATGGGCGACCTGATGGTCTACGGGGAGAACCCGCACCGAAGGGCCCCCGGCGAGCCCAAGACGGAGGACTGGTACACCGAGGACGGCCACTGGCCCCCGCACACCCAGCGCGGCCTGAACCCCGTCATCGACGTCGAGGACGTCTCGCTGCTCAATCTGCGCCTCGCGGGCGGGGTGCTCGCCGCCTATCAGCAGTGCCATTTCACCCCCGACTACTGGCGGAACTACACCGTCATCGGCGATGCCGGCCGCCTGGAGAACTTCGGCGACGGCCCGGGCGCGGAGGTCCGGGTCTGGAACGCCCGCCGCTCCGGATACCGGGCCGAGCCGGACTCCGTCCACACCGTCCCCGACGCGGACGCCGCGGGCGGGCACGGCGGCGCCGACCCGCTGCTGATCGACGAGTTCCTGCGCTTCGTACGGCACGGGGGAGCGACGGACACCTCGCCGGTCGCCGCCCGGATGGCGGTCGCCGTGGGCTGCCTGGCGACGGAGTCGCTGCGCGACGGCGGCACGCCGCGGCGGGTACCGCCGCTCGATCCGGGCCTCGCCGCGTACTTCGACCGGGGCCAGGCCGGATCGGGAGGCGGCGGCTGAACGGCCAATCCGGTCCCGGCGTTTGCCCAAGAGTTCCCCAAGGGCGGGCCCGCCTCCGGATCCCCGGTCCCGCGGGGCCTACCTTGGGCCCGCATGAGCGTCCTTGCCGAGCATCACCGGGCCGACGGGACTCCCGGGCGGCGTCGCCTGGTACGGGGCGCCCTCACCGCGGCCGTGGCCCTGGGCGCGGGCCTGGCGGCCGGCGGCGGCTCCGAGGGCGCCGCCTCCCGCGCGGGCCCGCACGGCCCGCGGCCCGGCACGCCCGAGGCGGCGCTGCGCGAGCTGTCGGCCGGCAACGCCCGCTGGCGGACCTTCCACGAGCGGCATCCCGACGCCACGCGGACCGTACGGCAGGCGCTGGTCGGGGGACAGCACCCGTTCGCCGTGATCCTGGGCTGCGTGGACTCCCGCGTCCCGCCGGAACTGGTCTTCGACCAGGGGCTCGGCGATCTGATGACCGTCCGGTCGGCCGGTGAGGTGCTGGACGACGCGGTGCTCGGGAGCATCGCCTTCGGGGTCGTCGAGCTGGCCATTCCGCTGGTGGTGGTCCTCGGGCACCAGTCCTGCGGGGCGGTGACCGCAGCGGTCCGCGCCGCCGGGGGGCTGGAGCAGCTGCCCGGCCACCTGCGCTACCTGGCGGAGCAGATCCGTCCGGCCGTCGACCGTTCGCTCGGCCGGGACGCCCGCGTCGACGCCGCGGTCACCCAGAACGTCCGGCTGGTCCGCTCCCGGCTGGCGGCGGAACCCGATCTCGCCGCCCGCATCGCCACCGGGAAGCTGGCCGTGGTCGGAGCACGGTACGAACTCACCAGCCAGCGCGTGCACCGGATCCGCTGAGCGGACCTCCTGGTCCCCACGCGGAACGGTCCACGGGGAGATCCCGGGGGAGTCCCCGCACCGGGAGCCGGGCCGGTCACGCAGGGCCGGTCACGCAGGGCCGGTTCCCGCCGGGCCGGTTCCCACCGGGCTCGTCACGCAGGGCCGGTTCCCTCCGGGCCGGTCTCCTCCGGGTCCGGCAGCGACTGCTCCGACCAGATGACCTTGCCCTCCGGCGTGTACCGGGCTCCCCAGCGGCGGCTGAGCTGCGCCACCAGGAAGAGCCCGCGGCCCCCCTCGTCCGTGGTCTTGGCGTAATGCAGCCGCGGCGAGCTGCTGCTGCCGTCGAACACCTCGCAGGTCAGCACCCGGTCGTGCAGGAGTCGTACGCGGACCGGCTCGGAGCCGTGCCGGATCGCGTTCGTGATCAGCTCGCTCAGCACCAGCTCCGTACCGAAGGTGAGCTCCGACAGGCCCCACTCCTCCAGCTTCGCCATGGCCAGGGCCCGCATGGTCCCGACCGCGCTCGGCTCGAACGGGACCTCCCACTCGGCGATCCGGTCGGCCGGCAGCGCCGACGTGCGCGCGACCAGCAGGGCCACGTCGTCGCGCGGGCGCACCGGCAGCAGCTCCGCGAGGACCTCCCGGCAGGTGTCCTCCGGGCTGCGGTCCGCGTGCGCCAGGGCCGTGCGGAGCAGTACGAGACCCTCGTCGATGTCGCGGGCGCGGTCCTCGATCAGCCCGTCGGTGTAGAGCACCAGCTGGGTGCCCTCGCTCAGGTCCAGCTCCGCCGACTCGAACGGGAACCCGCCGAGCCCCAGGGGGGCGCCCGCGGGCAGCTCCGGGATCTCCACCGTGCCGTCCGGGCGGACGACGGCCGGCGGCATGTGGCCCGCCCGCGCCACCGTGCAGCGCTGGGTGACCGCGTCGTAGACGGCGTACAGGCAGGTCGCGCCGATCAGGCCGCCCTCGGTGCCGTCGCCGCCCGCCACGCTCTGGTCGATGTACTGCACGAGGTCGTCGAGGCGGGCCAGCAGCTCGTCGGGCGGCAGGTCCAGGGAGGAGAAGTTCAGTACGGCCGTGCGCAGGCGGCCCATCGCCGCGGCGGCGTGCAGACCGTGGCCGACGACGTCCCCGACGACGAGGGCCACGCGGGCACCCGGGAGCGGGATCACGTCGAACCAGTCGCCGCCCACCCCCGAACGCGCGGGCAGGTAGTAGTGCGCGACCTCCACCGCGCTCTGCTCGGGCAGATCGCGCGGCAGCAGGCTGCGCTGGAGGGTCACGGCCAGCGCGTGCTCGCGCGTGTAGCGGCGCGCGTTGTCGATGCTGACCCCGGCGCGGGCGACGAGCTCCTCGGCCAGCGTCAGGTCCTCCTCGTCGAAGGGCTCCTTCTCCGAGCGCCAGAAGTTGACCAGGCCGAGGACGACGCCGCGGGCCTTGAGCGGCGCGGTGATCAGGGAGTGCACGCCGAACTCGACGATGGCCCGGGCCCGGGGCGGGTCCTGGGCGTGCCATCCCGGCGCGTCGGCCAGGTCGTCCACCATCTCGGCGCGCCCGCTGTTCAGTCCGCGCGCCTGCGGGGTGGAGGGAACGAAGTCGATCAGCCGGCCGCGCGGGTAGAGCGGGACGTCGTCCCGGATCCCGCTGACCCCGGTGCGGCGCAGGTCGGCCTTGAGGGCGGTCGGCTCGTCGCCGAGGAGCACGGGTTCCGCCAGGTCGACGGTGACGTAGTCCGCGAAGCGCGGTACGGCGACGTCCGCGAGCTCCTGGGCCGTCTGCTCCACGTCCAGGGTGGTGCCGACGCCGACCCCCGCGTCGTACAGCAGCCGGAGCCGTTTGCGGGCCGCTTCGGCGCGGGTGCTGAGCACCTGCATCTCGGTGGAGTCGCGGATGGTGACGGCCGTGCCCTCGGGCCGGCCTCGGGGGCGGGTGGCACGCTGGTTGACGACGAGCAGCCGGTCTCCGGCCTCGTGGACCTCGTCGGTGGTCTCGCGGCCGGACAGCAGGAGGTCGGCCATCTGGGGGTCGAGCCCCGACAGCTCCCGGATGTGCTGGCCCTCGGCGTCGGGCGGAAGTCTGAGCAGACGTTTCGCCTCGTCGTTGGCGAGGAGGAGCCGGCCGCCGCCGTCGGTGATCAGCACCCCCTCGCGCACGGAGTGCAGCACCGCGTCGTGGTGTTCGTACATGCGGGTCATCTCGGCCGGCCCCAGCCCGCGGGTCTGGCGGCGCAGACGCCGGCTGATCAGCGCCGCGCCGGCCGTGGCGAGCGCGAGGCCGACCGCGCTGGTTCCGAGGATGAGGGGCAGCTGCCGCTGGAAGACACCGGTGACGTTCTTCACCGTGAGACCGGCCGACACCAGTCCCACGACCGGTCCGCCGTCCTTGTAGGGGTCGGCGAACACGGGGACCACGGCCTGGATCTCCTGGCCGAGGGGTCCCTTCACGCTTTCGGTGTACACCTGGCCGGCCAGTGAGGGCGCGATGGTGCCCACGAACTTCTTGCCGATGCGGTCGGGCAGCGGATGGGTGTAGCGGATCCCCTGGTCGTTCATCACGACGATGAAGTCCACTCCGGAATCCTTGCGCGTCACCTCGGTGAGCGGCTGGAGGATCTCGGAGGGGTCGGGGGAGAGGAGCGCCTGGCGCAGTCCGAGCGAATGGGCGAAGGTCTGGGCGACCGCCACCGAGCGCGTCCGGGCCTCCCGGTCCACGTCGTGCCGGGACTGCAGTACGAGGGCCAGTACCGCCCCGGCGGCGAGCAGCACCACGATCGCCACCTGAAGGACGAATACCTGTCGGGCGACGCTGCGCGGGCGCTTGGTGATCAGTGACCGCACCGACGTCCCCGGCACGGGTTGCAAGGATGGGTCACGAACCATTTGTAGCACTGTCGGTCGTCCGCGGCCGGGAGAGCCGCGACCCGCCGCGTCCGGGCGCGCCGTCAGCCCGTCCGGCCCTCCCGCCAGGTCCCGAGGACGGCGTCCACGTCGAATTCGGTGAGGCGCAGGGGCGGGCCGGGCGGAGGCCGGCGCAGGGCCGCGCGGATCTTCTCGTTGATCTCGGTCAGAATGGCCCGCGCCCGGCGCTCCGAGGGGGCCGCGCGGACCGCCTCCAAGGCGTCCTCGGCCTCCTTGCGCAGGGCGAGCGCGGGCGGCAGGGCGGCGAACCCCTCGCGGTGCATCTTGCCCTTGATCCACCACAGCTCGTCGTACGGGGCGTCGATCGAGGCCAGGGGCTTTCCGTAGCCCGGGAGGCGCTCGAACTCGCCGCGCTCGGCCGCCTCCCTGATCTGCCGGTCCACCCACGACTCGAAGCTGACTCCCGGCGGCTTGCGGTCGGTCACGACTGCTCCCCTCGTCGGTCCGCCCAGCCTACGCCGGGGCCGGATGGCGCAGCCGGCGAATTTATCTTGACGTCAAGATTGATTTCCGGCAGGCTGCCACGAAGTATCTCGACATCGAGATACTTCGGCGGGGGTGTGGAGGACCGGGAAATGATCGGCCGGCGTGGGACGGGGAAGAACGGCGACCGCGGGAGCGGCGGGGGCGGCGGGGGCGGGCTGTCGGCCCGGCTGCGGCATCCGCCCGGCGGGCGGGACGCCCGGATCATGCTCTTCGCCCAGTTGCTCGACCGCACCGGGACCGGGGTGTGGGGGGCGTCCTGCGTCCTCTTCTTCACCTTCGTCGCCGGTCTGGACGGCCGCAGGCTGGGCCTGCTGCTGGGTGCGGCCGGCGTGGCGGGGATCGCCGGTTCTCCGCTGGCCGGCCACCTGGCCGCCCGCTTCCGCGTCCGTACGCTGCTGATCGGCTGCCACCTGCTGCGCCTCGCCGCGATCGGTGCGCTGCTCGTGTTCACCCGGTTCGAGGTGCTGCTGCTCCTGGTCGCCGTCACCTCGCTCGGCGACCGGGCGGCCAAGATGCTGGAGATGCTCTTCGCCACGCGGGCGGCGGGCGAGCAGCGCGGTACGTACCAGGCGCTGTCGCGCAGCGTGGCGAACGCCGGGTACGCGCTCGGCGCGGGGCTGGCCGCCATCGGCCTGGCCGTGGGCACGCGCGAGGCGTACCAGGTGCTGATCCTGGCCAACGCGCTGTCCTTCGTGCTGGCCGCCGCGCTGGTCTGGCGGACCGGGGAGCAACGGCACGAGGGCGGGAGCGGGGCCGGGGAGGCGGTCGCGGGGGCCGCGGACCCGGGGAACGCGGTCGCGGAAGGCCCGGACGCGGAAAAAGCCGGTGAGCCGGGGGAGCAGGGCCGGGCCGGGCTCGCGAATCCGTGGCGGGACCGCGGCTACCTCCGGTTCGTCCTGCTGGACATCCCGCTCTGCCTGGACGACTCGATCCTGGGGGTCGGGCTGCCGCTGTGGCTCATCGAGCACACCGACGCCCCGCACGCCGTGGTGCCGGCCTTCCTCATCATCAACACGGTGCTCGTGGTGGTCCTCCAGATGACGGTGTCCGCGAGGGTCGGACGGCCGCGCCAGGCCGCGGGGGCGGCCCGCCTGTACGGGCTGACGCTGCTGGGCTGCTGCCTGCTCCTGGCGCTCACCCCCGAACACGGGGCCTGGGCCGCCACGCTCGTCCTGCTGGCCGCCGCCGTGCTGGTCACGGCCGCGGAACTGCTGCGCTCGGTGAGCTCCTGGGAGCTGGCCGTCTCCCTCGCGCCGCCGGCGGCGAGGGCCTCGTACCTGGGGGTGGCGGGCATGTCCCAGTCCATCCAGAAGTCGGCCGGACCGATGCTGCTGACCGGCGCGGTGATGGTGGCCGGGCCGGCGGGCTGGCTGGCGCTCGGGGCCGCCGTCGCGGGAGTGTCCGTCGCCCAGAGGCGTTTCGCGCTGCGCAGGCTCGACGCCCTGCGGGGGCCGGACACCCGGGGGAGCGGGGAGGCCGCGGGCGCCGGGCCGTCCGCGGCCACCGCCGCCACGGGCAGGGGCGCCGCGCCGGTGTCCTGACACCCCGGCGCTCCCGCGGCTGGAGCGCACGGCGTCCACCGTGTTTTCTCCCCGGGCCTGGGTAGGCGGCCCATATGAGCGAGGAGACCCGCAGGCTGTACCTGGGCGGCGGGGCGGACGCGACCGCGGGAACCGTCACCCGGTGCCGGGACTTCACCCGGCGCGCCCTCGCCGACTGGCGCTGGATCACGGAGCCGGCCGGCGGAGCCCACGCAGCCGCCGGGAGCGGCGGGAGCGGCGGGGCGGCCGGGGAACCCCCGTACGAACGGGACCGGCAGGAGGCCGCCGAGGACGTCCTCCTGCTGGTCTCGGAGCTCGTCGGCAATGCCTGCCTGCACGCGGTCGGCCCCCGGGAACTGGTGCTGCGCCGCGGCGCCGCACGGCTGCGGATCGAGGTGGGCGACGGGAGCCCCGAGCACCCCCGTCGCCGGCGGACCGCGGCGACCGGCCTGCTGGGCGGCCACGGCCTGCTGATCCTGGAGCGGCTCACCCTGAGCTGGGGCAGCGATCCCCGCGCCGACGGGCGCACCGGCAAAACGGTGTGGGCGGAAGTGGCCCTGCCGCTCACGATCGCTCGGACGCCTCCGGAGGATCCTCCAGGAGGCTCGCCCGCAGGGCGGTGAGCGTCCGGTTGAGCAGCCGTGAGACGTGCATCTGCGACAGCCCCAGCCGCTCGCCTATCTCGGACTGGGTCAGGCCGTCGCCGAAGCGCAGCGACAGCAGCGTGCGCTCGCGCTCGGGCAACCCGGCCAGGAGCGGCTTGAGCGACTCCAGGCATTCGATCGTGTCGTACGCCGTCTCCTCCGCCCCCAGCGAGGGCCGGTCGGCGTACGCGTTGTGTTCCCCGTCCTCCTGCGTCGGCGCGTCCAGGGAGCGCGCGGAGTAGGCGTGCGCCGCCTTCTGCCCCTCCACGAGTTCCGCGGGCGTGACGTGCAACCGCTCGGCCAGCTCGGCGTCCGTCGGCTCCCGGCCCAGGTCCTGCTCCAGCGCGTCATGCGCCTTGGCGGAGTCGATCCGCAGCTCCTGGAGCCGCCGGGGCACCTTCACGGCCCAGCTGGTGTCGCGGAAGAACCGCTTGATCTCACCGACGATGGTCGGCATGGCGAAGGTGGTGAACTCCACCCCGCGCTCCGGGTCGAACCGGTTGATCGCCTTGATCAGGCCGATCGTCCCGACCTGGACGATGTCCTCCATCGGCTCGCTCCGGCCGCGGAAGCGGCGGGCGGCGTACTTCACCAGGCTCAAGTTGAGTTCGACGAGCGTGTTGCGCACGTACGAGTACGCCGCGGTCCCCTCGTCGAGACCGCGCAGTCGGTGGAACAAGGTCCCCGACAGCGTCCGGGCCTCGCCTGTGCTCACGCTCAGCGTGTCCTGCGGAATGCTTTCGGTTACCCGGGGGTTCGGCATCTTCGGCTCCTCCGACGGGTGGTCGCGCCGCAAGGCGTGCGGCACGGCCGTCTCGTGAGCGGTCCTTCCACAGGTATACCCGCTCCTGGCGGGCTGAAGCCGCTCGTGAGGAGAAGTGCAGCTCAGAGCCCTGCTTCCGGGGACCGCAGCGCCTGGCGGACCGCCCAGACCACCGAGACCAGAGGTACGGCGACCACCGCGCCCAGCACGCCCGCGGCGATGGCGCCCGCGACCACCGACAGCGCCACGACCACCGGGTGCAGCCGCACCGCCCAGCTCATCAGCATCGGGTGCAGCACATGTCCCTCGATCTGGCCGATGATCACGATCAGGGCGACCACGAGCGCGGCCACCAGCGGCCCCTTGGCCGCCAGTGCGACGACCACGGCCACCGCGAGGGCGACCGGGGAGCCGATCAGCGGGACGAACGCGGCGAAGAACTCCAGCAGCGCGAGCGGCACCGCCAGCGGGACGCCCAGCAGGAACAGCGCCGCCCCGACCAGGATGGCGTTGGTCGCCGCGACCAGCACGATGCCGTGGGTGTACCCGGTGAACGTCCGCCACGCGGCCCGCCCGGCGACCGCGACGCGCTGCTGCGCCCCTCTCGGGAACTGGGAGCACAGCCAGCGCCACTGCCGGTCACCGGAGTAGATGAAGAACACCGAGCAGAACAACGACAGCGCCACCACCGTCAGGGCCTCCACCAGGCGCCCCGCGCCGCTCACGGCCGTGCTGAGCAGGCTCGCGCGGTGACTGGAGAGGTAGTCGCCGATCCGGTCGCGCAGACCGGTCAGCGCGTGCGGGCTCAGCCGCAGCGGCGGCCGCTCCAGCAAGGGCTCCAGCCGGTCCAGCCCCGCCCGGAACTCGGACACCAGCGAGTCCCATTCCGCGGCGATGGTCTCCCCGACGAAGGCGAGCGCGCCCAGCGCGAGCACGATGCTGCCGAGGAGCGCGCAGGCCACGGCGAGGGAGCGCGGCATCCAGCGGGCGAGGAGATCGGCCACCGGGTGGAGCAGCGCGGTGGCGACGAGACCGAGGAAGACGGCCACGGCGACCTCGTGGAACCGCCCCAGCACCATGAACACCGTGTACACGACCGCCCCGACCACGAGCAGCCGCCAGCAGTACCCCGCCGCCGTCCGCAGCAGCGGGGACACGGACGCGTACGGCCGCTCCACGGGCCTGCCGCCCGGGCGCCGCCCCAGCGCCCGGGCGCGCCGGACGGCCACCCGGGAGCGCGTCACGCCCGTGCGGGCCCCTTCCGGGCGGGAGTCCGGCCGGCCTGCGGATCGCCTGGTCATGTACCGCCTCTGCCGATGGCCCGATGGGTGCGTTTCCCTGTGAACTGCCACCCTGGAACCGGCGCCCCACGCGCCCGGAGCCAGATTCGCCCGAAGGAACGGCCGAATGCCCGCGCCCGAAGCGGGACCTCCGCCCCCGCATGGGGCGGCCCCGGCCGGGAATACGCAGGGCCCGCGGGATGCGGAAGGACCGCACCGCGGGTGACGGGACGTTCAGAACTCTAGGCAGGAGTCCCACACGACATGATCACGATCGGGGTGGAGGAGGAGTACGTCCTGCTGGACCCGGTCACCCATCTGCCCGTGTCCCGGGCGGAGGAGGTGCGGGCAGCGGCCGGCCTCGGGCCGTTCGTGGACGCCGGCGAGGTGCAGAACGAGCTGCTCCAGGCCCAGATCGAGGTGGCCACGCCCATCTGCACGGACCTGGACGAGGTCGCCGGCCACCTGCTGCGGCTGCGGCACGCGGTCGGCTCCGCCGCCGAGGAGCACGGCTGCCTCCTGGGCACCTGCGCCGCGGCCCCGCTGCGGGACGCCGAGCCGCCCCCGATCACCCAGAAGCTGCGGTACCTCAAGATGCGGGAGGAAGCCGGCCAGCTGGTCGACGAGCAGCTGATCAACGGCATGCACGTGCACGTCGCGGTACCCGACCGGGAGATGGGCGTCGCGGTCCTCAACCGGCTGCGCGTCTGGTTGCCGACCCTGCTGGCCATGTCCGCGAACTCGCCGCTGTGGGACGGGCGCGACACGGGCTTCGCCAGCTGGCGCACGATCGTCTTCGGCCGCTGGCCCGTCAGTGGCCCGACGCCGTGCTTCCGCACGCTCGCCGACTACGAGGCGCGCATCGAGGCGCTCCTGGAGGCGGGGGTGATCGCGGACCGGGGCCAGCTCTACTGGCAGGCCAGGCTGTCGGACCGCTACCCCACCCTGGAGGTGCGCTGCCTGGACGTACAGCTGGACGCCACCGACGCCGTGCTGCTCACCGGGATCGTCCGCGCCCTGGTCAGCACGGCGATCGCGGAGGAGAAGGCGGGGGCCGCCCCCGTCGAGTGCCCGCCGGAGCTGCTCCACGCGGCCATGTGGCACGCGGCCCGGCACGGCCTCAACGGCTCCCTGGTGGACCCGCAGGGCCGTCGGCGCAGCGCCGGCGACGTGCTGTGGCTGCTGATGCGGCACATCACGCCCGCGCTGGAGGAGGCCGGGGACGAGCGCGAGGTGGGAGCCCTGCTGCACCGTCTCCTGCGGGAAGGCACCCCCGCGGACCGCCAGCGCCGCGCCCTCGCGGAAGGCGGCATGCCCGCCCTCACCGACCTGATCACCGGGCAGGGCGCCGGGAGCGGACGCTGAGCGGGCCGGGAGGGCGGCGGGCCGACGTGCGCGGTGCACACCCCGAAGGCACGATGGGCTGGACGAGGGACGGAGGGCGTGCGGTGGAGATTTCTGCGAGGGAGGTCTTCGGCGCGCCGTGCTGGGTCAGCCTGATGGCCCGCGACCTGCACGGAACCCAGCAGTTCTACGGCGCGGTCCTCGGCTGGAAGTTCCGGCCCGCCCGGCTGGGCGAGGGCTGGACCATCGCCCATCTGGACGGGGTGCCGGTGGCCGGCATCGGCACCCTGACCTCCGACCTGCCGGTCGCCGCCGCGTGGACCCCGTACTTCGCGGTCGACGACGCCGACGAGACCGCGGACCGGGTCCGCGAGCGCAGCGGAACCGTCGCCGTCGGACCGGTCTCCTTCCCCTCCGGCGGCCGCGGCGCGCTCGTCGCCGACCGGGACGGCGCGGTCTTCGGGATCTGGGCCGGCGGGGTGTCCGCCGACTGGCGGGTGGGCCGCGGACCCGCACCTGCCTGGCTCGAACTGCGGACCAGGGACGCCTTCGAGTCCGCGATCTTCTACGGCGAGGTGCTGGGGTGGGCCACCGGCCGCGCCGGCTGCTGCGAGGTCTCGTACGAGGACGACCAGGTAGTCCTGCGGCAGGGCGGCGAGCCCGTCGCCCGCCTGAACGGCGGGATCACCGAGGCCGCCGCGCACGTCCCGGAGACCAGGCCCCGCTGGCACGTCTACTTCCGCGTCCCGGACCTCGACGAGGCCATCGAGGCGGCCACCGCCTCCGGCGGGACCACCCTGTCGACGATCATGTCGAGCCCCACCGACCGCTGGGTCACCCTCCGCGACCCCGAGGGCGCGATGTTCACCCTCACCACGGCCCGCGAGCAGCCCGCGCCACGCTGATCCGTACGGAGGCGCCGGGTCCGGCCGAACGGACGCGACCGGACCCGGGCCCGACCGACGGACCGACCGATCGACCGGACGCGACCTGACCGGGTCAGACCTGCGCCGCACCGCCGTCCACGAACAGTTCGATGCCCGTCACGTAGCTGCTCTCCTCCGAGGCCAGGAACAGCGCCGCCGCGGCCACCTCGTCCGGGCGGCCGGTCCGGCCCATCGGCACCCCGGAGGTGACCTCCTCCAGGATCGCGGCGGGCGCCCGCGACAGCGCGGGCGTGTCGATCGGGCCGGGGCTGAGCGCGTTCACCCGGATCCCGCGCCCCGCGAGCTCCAGCGCCATGCTGCGCGCCATCGACCGGACGGCCGCCTTCGCGGCGCCGTAGACCCCGAAGCGGGTGGACCCCGAGGAGCCGGCGGTCGAGCCGACCAGGATGACCGAACCGCGCTCCCCGAAGAGCGGCAGCGCCCGTTGCACGGTGAAGAAGGCGGCACGGAAGTTCAGGCCCGAGACGAGGTCGAACTGCTCCTCGGTGAACTCGGCGACCCCGCCCGCCTTCCCGCCGCCCGCGTTGGCCACCAGGACGTCGATCGGCCTGCCTTCGGCCCGGACCGCCGCGTAGAGGCGCTCCAGGTCCGCCGACCGGGTGACATCGCCCCGCACCCCCACCGCAGCGCTCCCCAACGCATCGACGGCTGCGGCGAGTTCGGCCTCGCGGCGGCCCGTGACGAACACCCGGGCCCCCTCCCGTACGAACCGGTGCGCCGTCGCCAGTCCGATGCCGGCGGACCCGCCCGTGATCACCGCGACCTTGCCGTCGAGCTGTCCCATGAGCGCAGAGGGTCGGGCAGCGCCCTCGGGAAGTCAAGGCACGGGCGCGGTGCACCCGGTGTGGGCCGGGTGGCCCACCGCGCTCGCGGGCCGTGGCCGGACGGTGTCGGCTGGCGGGGTGAACCAGGTGTTCCCCCTGCCCGGCCGCCGCTGGTGGACGGGACTGCCCCCGGCCGCGGGCGCCGCCGTCATGGCCGCCGGCATCCTCTCCGTCGGCCTGCACCTCATTGGCTTCGACGGGCTGTCGCTGGCCGCCCTGGTCCTCGCCGCCGCGCTGTGGCTCGTACTCGCCGCCGATTTCACCACCCGGCTCGTCGGCGACCGGGGCCGCTTCGCGGCCGAGGCCGACACCCCGGCCGCCCTGACGGCCGTGGCCGCGACCGCGGTCCTCGGCACCCGGATCTCCCAGCTGGGGTGGCAGGGCCTCGCCGTCGCCCTGCTGGTCCTGGCGGCGGCGCTCTGGCCCGGACTGCTGATCGCCGTCGTCCGGCACTGGAAAACGCGGATGCCCGGCGCCGCGTTCCTCGTCTGCGTGGCCACCCAGGGGCTCGCCGTCCTGGCCGCGACCCTGGCCGCGGCCCTCCACCGCGACTGGCTCGCCCGCGCGGCGCTGGGCGCCTTCTGCCTGGGGCTGCTGCTGTACGGGGCGGCCCTCCCGCGGTTCGACTTCCGCGAGGTGCTCCGGGGCGCGGGCGACCACTGGGTGGCCGGTGGCGCGCTCGCCATCTCGGCGCTGGCCGGATCGAAACTCACGGCGTCCCCCGTATGGACCGGTTCGGCGCACACGGCGCTGCGTACCGTCACGCTGGTGGCGCTCGCCCTGTCCCTCGGCTGGTACGTGCTCCTGCTCGCCGCCGAGCTGCGCCAGTGGCGGCCGCACTACGACATCCGCCGCTGGGCGACCGTCTTCCCCCTCGGCATGACGGCCACCGCCTGCCTCTCGGCGGCCGGCCCCACCGGCGTCGCCTGGCTGCGCCCGCTCGGCGAGGTGCTGCTGTGGATCGCGGTGGGCGCCTGGCTGCTGACCTTCGCGGCGCTCGTCGCCACCGCCTCGGGCAGGCGCGGCCACACCCCCTGACGGTGCGGTGGAACCACCTGCGCGGCGCGGGCTCCGTGCCGTGGCGCGGGGCACCTGACGAAGTGTTCCCGGCGCCCTGCACCCGCCCGTCCAGGTCGATGCAGGGTGGCCGCGCGAGCCTCCACCCGCCCCG
>NZ_LFML01000101.1 GCF_001044425.1 Streptomyces roseus | reverse complement strand
CGGCGGCGGCCGCGCGCGCGGCGGGCGCCGCGGCGCCGGCGCGCGGACCGGGCCCGATCGGCACCGGCGAGCCGCCGATCCGTACCGGCTCGCCGGACGGCGCCCCGGACGCCGGCCGCGGCGGGTGCTGCGGGCGCTGGGGCACGGCCTGGCCGGTCCGCGGGTCGACCCACGGGTCGCCGCCGCCGGGGCCGCCGCGCGGCTCCCTGCGGTGCGTGGCGGCGTCGGAGCCGCGCCCCGGGCCGCGGCCGGGCGCCGGGACCGGTGCGGCGGCCGTACGCTGCCCCGCGCGGCGGGCCTCGATCATGGCCACGGCCCGGACCGGCAGCCACGCCGAGGCGGTGCCGCTGTCGTCCCCGCCGTCGAAGAGGTGCGGGGCGAGCTGCGCCTGCAGGTCGGCGGGGGTCGGGCGCTGCGTGGCGTCCATCTGCATGCAGGAGTCGATCAGCGGCCGCAGCTCGTCCGGGAGCCCCTCCAGGTTCGGCTCGTCGCGCAGCAGCATGAACACCGTTTCCACCGGGTTGGCCCCGTGGTACGGCGGATGCCCGGTCGCGGCGAAGACGAGCGTGGAGCCGAGCGAGAAGACGTCGCTGGCGCCCTTGACGCTGCGCGAGTCCTTCGCCTGCTCGGGCGACATGTACGCGGGGGTGCCGACGGCGACGTTCGTCATGGTCAGGCGGGTGTTGGAGACGCCGCTCGCGATGCCGAAGTCGATCACGCGGGGGCCGTCCTCGACGACGAGCACGTTGGACGGCTTCAGGTCGCGGTGGACGAGGCCCGCGCCGTGGATGGACTGCAGGGCCTCGGCGATGCCCGCGGCGAGCCACCGTACGGCCTGGGCGGGCATCGGCCCGCACTCGTTGACGATCTCCTCCAGGGAGGGCGCCGGGACGTACGCGGTCGCCAGCCAGGGCACGGCGGCCCGCGGGTCGGCGTCGACCACGGCCGCGGTGTAGAAACCGGACACGGCGCGCGCGGCCTCCACCTCGCGGGTGAAGCGCACCCGGAAGAGCTGGTCCTCGGCGAGCTCGGTCCGCACCGTCTTGATCGCCACCCGGCGTCCGGATGCCGACCGTGCGAGATAGACCAGCCCCATGCCGCCGGCGCCGAGCCGTCCCAGCACCTCGAAGGGGCCGATCCGTCTCGGGTCGTGCTGCGTCAGCTGCTCCACCACTCGCCTCACAATCCCCGTACGGGCCCTCGCCGGGCCCGTTCCCACCTGCACGCGCGCCGGCACGGCGGTCGGCCCCGTGCAGCGTCTCATCCCGGGCGCCGCCCGGGGTCGCGCAACCCGATTCTGTCAGGCCCGCGCGAGGGGCGCGTCGTCACAGTGCGGGCCCGGCGCGGACATCCTCCGGGCACCGCCTACCCGAGCGGACCCGTACGGGGCTCCGAGAGCAGGGCGAACACCGCGCCCTGGTTGTCGGCGACGACCGCGATCCGCCCGTGCGGGGTGTCGAAGGGGTCGGCGGTGACCCGGCCGCCGAGCCGTTTCACCGTCGCGACGGACTCGTCGACGTCCGGGACGGCGAAGTACACGAGGAAGTGCGAGGGCATGATCTCCGGGAACGCGTCGGTGATCACGCTGCGCCCCAGGACCGCGGTCTCGGCCCCGGGCCGGCTGCCGGGCGGGGACCACAGGCGGTACTCGACGCCGCTGCCGGCGTCGTCCTGGTCCTCGGGGACGTAGCCGAAGACGTTGGCGTAGAAGACGTCGACGGCGTCGCGGGCGCGCGTGTAGACCTCGCTCCAGCAGTACGTGTACGGCTCCTGCTGGGCCTCGAAGCCGTGGTGGGTGCCGGGCTGCCACAGGCCGAAGACGGCCCCGCCGGGGTCGGCGGCCAGCGCGGCGCCGCCGTACGGGCCCACCGGCTGGGGGTCCATGACCATCTGGCCGCCGGAGGCGCGGATGCGCGCGGCGCACGCGTAGGCGTCGACGGTGTAGAGGTAGATCCCCCATACGGTGGGCATGCGGCCGTCGGGTTTGGGGGCGAGGGCGGCGACGTTGCGGCCGCGGCTGTAGGCCTGGGTGTAGCCGCCGTACTCGGGGCCGGCGCCGGCGGAGAAGGTCCACCCGAAGAGCTCACCGTAGAAGCGTTTGCCGGCCTCGACGTCCGGCAGCGAGGCGTCCACCCAGCAGGGTGTTCCCTCCGCGAATGCGGCCATGGCCCGGTTCCTTCCGTTGTGCCCCGCTATGCCCTTCAGCCATGATCTGCCCGAAAACTTGTCCACAGCCTGTTGATAAGACTAATCGGGGGATTTCGAGAGGAAGGGGGCGGGGTGGGATGGGCCTCGGGCGCCCGGATCTCGCACCGGATCTGTGCGGAACGCACCCGGAATCGGCACGTCCGCCGAACGGAAAGCGCCAGGCGCGGCGGCCCGGGGCGCGGTCTTCGCCCAGGCCAGGTGTCACGTAACCCCATTTGCAGGCGGCCGAATCGCGCGCGGATCACCCCTCGGTAAGCTGACGGCATGACAGGACAAGTACGCACCGTCGACGGCCGCGTAGCCGGCCGGCGCGGTCAGGCGACGCGGCAGAAGCTGCTCGACTGCCTCAGCGAGATGCTCAGCTCCTCGCCGTACCGCGACGTCAAGGTGATCGACGTCGCGCGCAAGGCCGGCACCTCCCCCGCGACCTTCTACCAGTACTTCCCGGACGTCGAGGGCGCCGTCCTGGAGATCGCCGAGCAAATGGCCACGGAGGGGGCGCAGTTGACGGCGCTCGTCGAGGGCCGCAGCTGGGTGGGCAAGGCCGGCTGGCAGGCCGCCGAGGAACTCGTCGAGGGGTTCCTGGACTTCTGGCGGCGCAACGACGCGATCCTGCGGGTCGTCGACCTCGGCGCGGCCGAGGGCGACAAGCGCTTCTACAAGATCCGCATGAAGATCCTGAACTCCGTCACCAACTCCCTCACGGAGTCGATGAAGGAGCTCCAGGCCAAGGGCAAGGTCGACAAGGACGTCAGCCCGGCGGCGATGGCGGGCTCGCTGGTCGCCATGCTGGCCGCGGTTGCCTCGCACCAGAAGGGCTTCCAGACCTGGGGCGTCAAGCAGGCCGAGCTCAAGCCGAACCTGGCCCTCCTCGTCCACCTGGGCATCACCGGGAAGAAGCCGACCAAGTAGCGGCGGACCCTCCCCGGGTCCGCCGCCCTCCCGCCCTCCCGGCCGCCGCAGAGCCCCTTTTTCGTTCCCGTTCCCGGTCCCGCTTCGACCGGCCGTCCATGCCCGCCCGCCCGAACGGTCAGCGACGCTCCAGGCGGAACAGCCGGATCTCGCGCTCGATGCGCGCCTGGTACGTCGCGTACGGCGGCCAGAACCCCAGCACGGCCCGCCACGCCGCCGCGCGTTCCTCGCCCTCCAGCAGCCGGGCCCGTACGGCGATGTCCTCACCCTTCCAACTCACCTGCGCCTCGGGGTTCTTGAGCAGGTTCGCGGTCCACGCCGGGTGTCCGGGGCGGCCGAAGTTGGAGCCGATCAGGAGCCAGCCGGTGCCCCCCTCCTCCGGCATGCAGGCGAGCGGCGTGGTGCGCGGCTCGCCCGTCTTGGCTCCCTTGGCGGTCAGGATCACGCCGGGGAGCATCCGGGCGCTCAGCATGACCTTGCCGCGGGTCAGCTTGTGCACCGCCTTGTCCATGGCGGGGATGAAGTGCGGTGCGATCTTGGCGAACAGCTTGGTCGAGGAGACCTTCTGCATCAGCTTGACTCCGACTGCCCTTGCCATCAGACGGCCACCTTCTCCTGGGGGGTGGTGAACAGGCCCGCGCGGTGGGCGGCGTGCGCCCGCAGCCGGTGGACGGGGCCGAACAGCAGCTCGTCGGCCGCGGCCCGCTTGAAGTAGAGGTGTGCGTCGTGCTCCCAGGTAAAGCCGATGCCGCCGTGCAACTGGATCGCCTCGCCGGCCGTGATCCGCAGGGCTTCGAGGGCCTGGGCGAGGGCGAGCCCGCCCTGCCGCGGGTCCCAGGCGGCGTAGTAGGCCGCGGAGCGGGCCGCCTGGACCTGGACGTAGAGGTCGGCGAGCCGGTGTTTGACGGCCTGGAAGGACCCGACGGGCCGACCGAACTGCTCACGCCCGCGTACGTACTCCACCGTGCGGGCCAGCGCCTGCCCGGCCGCGCCGGCCGCCTCGGCGGCGAGGACGGCGGCCGCGGCGCCCCCGGTGGCGGCGAGCGCGGCGAGGACGGCTTCGCCGGTGGCGCTGTCGGCGTCGGCTCCCAGCAGTTCGGCCGGGGTGTCGCGGAGCTCGATGCGGGCCTGCGGCCGGGTCTCGTCCAAGGTGGCCTGCCGCGCCCGGGCCAGCCCGGGCGCGTCCTCCGGTACGAGGAAGAGCAGGGTCCGGCTGCGGGCGAAGCCGCCGGTGTGCGCGGCGACGAGCAGGAGGGAGGCGCTGTGCCCGTCGAGCACTTGGGCGGCCTCCCCGTACAGCCGCCAGCCGCCGTCCTGCCCGGGCCGGGCCTGGACTCCGCCCGCCCGGCCCCCACCGGACCACTCCCCGGGGGTGTTCTCGCCGGTCAGCGCGAGGGCGGTGGAGAGTGCGGGACCGGGGACGGCGAGGGCCGCGGTGAGCCCGCCGGCGGCGAGCGGCGGGAGCAGGGCGGAGCGCTGGGCGGCGGTACCGAGCGCGGTGATCAGCGGTACGGCGAGCACGGCGGTGGCCAGCAGCGGCGAGGGCAGCAGCGCCCGACCGGTCTCCTCGCAGGCCAGCGCCAGGTCGACGGGGGTGCAGCCGACGCCCCCGTACTCCTCGGCGACG
Organism: Streptomyces roseus; assembly: GCF_001044425.1. GTDB lineage: Bacteria > Actinomycetota > Actinomycetes > Streptomycetales > Streptomycetaceae > Streptomyces > Streptomyces roseus. The sequence continues at coordinate 5,083 of NZ_LFML01000101.1, read as the reverse complement.
GCGATGCCGGGCAGGCCGAGCCGGAGCGCGAGCTGCTGCCAGAGCTCGCGGTCGTAACCGGCGGCGGTCCGGACGGCGGCCTTGACCTCGTCCGGGCCACAGCGTTTGCCCAGGATCTCGCGCAGGGTGCGGCGCATCTCGTCCTGCTCCGCGGTGAAGGCGGCATCCATCGTCGGGCTCCTCCCGGAGGCACCTCCCCGCGGTGGCCGGGAGGGATCTGACGGGCCGTCATGTTAGGGCGGACTGCGGCAGATGCACAGGGGCGGGATGCGGGCACCTCGCGAGGACCGCACGGCGCGGACTAGAAACTGACAGTACGTCAGATGTACGTTCTGGTGCATGCCTGGACCCACGACCGAACCTCGCAACGGACGCCGCCGGGTCGCCGTCGCCGGCGTCGCCCTCTCCGACTGCGGCCGGGTGGACGGCCCCACCCCCTACGCCCTGCACGCCCAGGCCGCCCGCCGGGCCCTGGCCGACTCCGGCCTGGACCGCTCGGTCATCGACGGCCTCGCCTCGGCCGGCCTCGGCACCCTCGCGCCGGTGGAGGTGGCCGAGTACCTCGGGCTGCACCCCACCTGGGTCGACTCCACCTCGGTCGGCGGCTCGACCTGGGAGGTCATGGCGGCGCACGCGGCGGACGCGATAGCGGCGGGGCACGCGAACGCCGTGCTGCTCGTGTACGGCTCCACGGCGCGCGCCGACATCAAGGCACGGCGGCGCACCTCCAACCTCTCGTTCGGTGCGCGCGGGCCGCTGCAGTTCGAAGTGCCGTACGGGCACACGCTCGTCTCCAAGTACGCGATGGCCGCGCGCCGCCACATGCACGAGTACGGGACGACGCTGGAGCAGCTCGCCTCGGTCGCGGTCCAGGCCCGGGCGAACGCGGCGACCAACCCGGACGCGATGTTCCGCGACCCGATCACGGTCGACGAGGTGCTGTCCGGCGAGATGATCGCGGACCCCTTCACGAAGCTGCACTGCTGCATCCGTTCGGACGGGGGCTGCGCGGTGCTGCTGGCGGCGGAGGACCTCGTACCGGACACGGCGAAGGCTCCGGTCTGGATCCTGGGCTCGGGCACCTCGGTCTCGCACACCACGATGTCCGAGTGGGAGGACTTCACGGTCTCCCCGGCGGCGGTCTCGGGCCGCATCGCCTTCGAGCGGGCGGGGCTGACCCCGGCGGACGTCGACCTCGCGCAGATCTACGACGCCTTCACGTACATGACCCTGGTCACCCTGGAGGACCTCGGCTTCTGCGCGAAGGGCGAGGGCGGGGCCTTCGTGGAGAAGGGCCGGCTGCTGCGCGACGGCGAACTCCCGGTCAACACCGACGGCGGCGGCCTCTCCGCCTGCCACCCGGGCATGCGGGGCCTGTTCCTGCTGGTCGAGGCGGTCCGCCAGCTGCGCGGCGAGGCGGGCCCGGACCGCCAGGTCACCAAACGGGGCGGCCGGCTCCCGGAGGTGGCCCTGGCCTCGGGAACGGGCGGCTGGTTCTGCTCGTCGGGGACCGTGATCCTGGGGCGGTGATCGGTGGAAAAGGCCATCCTGGGCGGTCGTTCGGGGCGGTGGTTCCGGGGCCGGCGGGCTCCCGGTCGACAGGTCACCGGGGCCGGGGCACGATGGGAGGGACGGACTCCTTCCGGGGCCGATCGGGACGTGCGCGTGGAGCGCACCCGCTCCCGCGCACCGTGCGGGCATCGTGGGCACGAGTCCGTACGCCCTCCGCGTGCCCCACTCCAGGTGCCGGCCTCGTGATTCCTCGACCCTCCCACCCACAGGTGAGGAACGACGATGAACCGACGAACCCGCATCACTTTGTTCACCCCCCTCATGGCCTGTTCGCTGGCCCTCGGCGCGACCGCCACGGGATGGGCCGCCACCCCCAGGACCGCCCCGGCCGCCGCACCCGCCGCGGCCGCGTGCTTCGTCGAACTCAAAGCCGGCGACGCGACGAAAGCGATCGTCTCCGGCGAGGGGTTCGACAAGGCCAAGGGCAAGGTCTTCCTCGACCAGACCGACGGCGGCGGGGGCGGCACCGCCACGGTCGGCGACGACGGCAAGTTCACCTCCGGTGAGGTACCGGCCGGCAAGTACAAGGTCTTCCAGAACAGCGGCGCCACCGCCACCTGCCTGGGCGGCCAGGAAGCCCAGGACGCCATCAACCAGCAGCTGATCACGAAGGAACGCCAGCGCGGCGCCAAGGAGGGCTTCACCGACGGGAAGGCGCTGGCCCAGGCCGGCACCTGCAACGCCGAACCGAAGCCTCCGGCGAACCAGAACCTCCAGGGCCTCGTCCCCGACAGCGAGGGCAAGAAGCAGGCCAAGGAGGCCCACGACCAGGCCTACAACTCCGCGTTCGACGCGGCGATCAAGAGGTACTGCACCGACTAGCCGCGGGCCCTGGCCACCTGGCCGCCCTGGCCACCGACCCCGTGCGGACCCGGCGGAAGTCACCGCCGGGTCCGCACCGGCCCGTCCGGCGCGATGGTGTTCGATGGAGGGCATGACCGCCGAGACCACGAGCAGCGACGCCTTCCGTTCGACCCTGCGCTCCCTGCGCGTATGGGACGGCCCGCTGCCGGACTTCGACCCGGACTCCGCACCGGCAAAGCCGCTGCCCCTCTTCCACGAGTGGTTCGTGCGGGCCGCCGCATCCGGGCAGCCCGAGCCGCACACCATGAGCCTGGCCACCGTGGACGCCGAGGGGCGCCCCGACGTACGCACCCTGATGCTGCACGACGCCGACGGGCGCGGCTGGCACTTCGCCTCGCACGCCACCAGCGCCAAGGGCCGCCAGCTCGCCGGCCGTCCGGACGCCGCGCTCGGCTTCTACTGGCCGGCGGTCGCCCGCCAGATCCGGATCCGCGGCCGGGTCGCCGCCTGCGGCCCCGAGGAGAGCCGGGCGGACCTGGCGGTCCGCTCACGGGGCGCCCTCGCGGCGGCGCTGACCGGCCGTCAGAGCGAGCGGCTCGACAGCCTGGACGAGCTGGCCCGCGTCTACGAGACGGCCTGGGAGCGGGCCGGCGCGGAGCCGGACGCCCCGGCCCCGACCTGGACCCGGTACGTACTGGACGCCACGGAGGTCGAGTTCTTCCAGGGCGACGCCTCCCGCCGCCACGTCCGCCTCCACTACCGCCGCGGCCCCGGCGGACTCTGGACCCGCACCCTCCTGTGGCCGTGAGCCCGGTCAGTTCCGGGCGTACGAACCCAGGCCGATCAGGCAGTACACGTACTGGTTGATCGGGGTCCCGTTGAGCGTGTAGCGGTACGAGAAGGCGTACTCCGTATCCGAGTTGGCATCGCAGCGGTGCAGGTCCGAGGTGAACCCGAAGCGCTGGATGACCTTGTAGTGCGCGTCCGACGCCGAGCAGGAGACCTCGTCCACGTCCTCGACGCGCTGCGCGGTCGTGGAGTCCGGCAGCTTCCCGTTGAGGCAGGTGCCGGCGTCGAAGGGGCTCGGCGCCGGTGCCACCGCGGTGGGGGCGGAGGAGGGGTACGAACCGCTTCCGGAGCTGCTGCCCGTGCTCGTGCCCGTGCTCGTGCTCGTGCCGCCCGTACTCGTACCCGTGCTCGTGCCGCTCGTACTCGTACTTGTGCCCCCGCTCGTTCCCGAGGTGTACGAGGGCACGGGCGGGGGCGACCAGGAGCCGTACGTCGGGGTGGGCGACGAGGAGGCGGTGTTCTTGTCGTCATCGCCGCTGTTCAGCGCCACGGCGGCGAGGATCACGGTCGCGATGACGGCGAGCACCGCCAGGCACCCGGCCGTACCCCCCGTCTTCGGCGGGCGCTGCCCGGGCACGGCGGGCGTGGCGACGGTCGGCGCCCCGGGTGCGCCCGCGGCAGCCGCGCCCCGGGCCGGCGCGACGTGGATGCGCAGCAGTAACTCGGCGCCGCCGACCCGGACCCGTACGAGTTCGCCGTCGCGGCAGCCGGAGGGGATCCGCAAGCGCGTGACACCGCCGGCCAATGACACCGGCAGGATCACGCCGTGGGCGGCCTGCTCGGGGGTGATCGTGAGGGGGATCTCCTGCGAGGACACCGGCGGCTCCAAGGGGTGAGGTGGTACGGACCTTTCTGGTCGGCACCCCAGGTTCGCCCGATCGCGCACGGGGAGGCAGTCGTTCCGCCGGACCGGTGCGTGGCTGTGACACACACGGCGCCCGACGGCGGCCCCCGAAGGCCGGCCGGCGTCGCGTACCGGATCCGGCTCCTACCGGTCGTCGGGGCGGAAGACGGGGACGACGGCCCCGCCCGGAGCGCCCTCGCGGAACGCGATGCGCAGCGGCATGCCGATCCGCAGCTCCGCCGCCGCGCACTCGACGACCTCCGTCATCATCCGCGGCCCCTCCGCCAGGTCCACGACCGCGGCGGTGTACGGCACCCGCTCGCCGAAGGGGGGCAGGTCGTTGCGGTGGACGACCGACCAGGTGTAGAGGGTGGCGCGGCCGCTCGCGGTCTCCCACGCCACCCGCTCCCCGCCGGCCCAGCAGTACGGGCAGAACTCCCGCGGGTAGTGGTGTGCCCGGCCGCAGTCCGCGCAGCGGCGCAGCAGGAGCCGGCCCTCGGCGGCGGCGTCCCAGTAGGGGCGGGTGAAGTCGTCGGTCTCGGGGAGGTCGTGGCGCGTGGTCACAGGAAGAGTCCGATCGCCGCGTCGAGGGACCACGTCTGCCAGGCCATGGCGAAGAGCGCGGTGAGCGAGATGAGGGCCATCATCGCGTTCTGCCCCTGCTCGGCCCAGTCGTGGATCATCAGGACCAGGTACAGCAGGTTCAGGAGCAGCCCGCCGACGAGTGCCACGGGCGTCAGGAAGCCGAGCACCAGGCCGAGCCCGAGGGCGAGTTCCGCGTAGACCACGACGTACGCCATCAGCCGCGGGCGGGGCCGCACGACCTTCTCGAAGCCGCCCTTCACGAGGGGCCAGCGGTGCTTGCCCGCGACGTCGGCGGCCCAGGCGATGCCCGTGCCGCGCTCGAACCAGCCCTTCTTGTCCTTGTGCCGCCAACTCTCCAGCCACCACAGGCCGAGCCCGATCCGGAGCACGGCGAGCCACTCGGCCCCACTGAGCCAGACGCTCTGCATG
>NZ_LFML01000100.1:53947-69823 GCF_001044425.1 Streptomyces roseus | reverse complement strand
CCCGCGCCCTGGCAGCACGCCGGCGGATCTGACGGCCGAAGCGGACGCCTGCGCCACGCCGTACGCGAGGACGGCGGCCGCACCGGCGCGCCCGGCGCCCGCGCGCCCTCGGGGTCCACGGGCCATCGGGGTCCACGGGCCGGGCACGCACGCCCCGTACGCCCCGCCCACTGCGCGCGCCCCGCGCGGGGAAGGCCGGGACCGGATCCCCGCACCCCACCGCACCACGCCCGGCGCCGCCGAGAACTCCCGCCGCCGCGACCCCGAGGCCTCCCCGGCACCACGGCACACCCCCTTGCTCTTCCCCCGAACCCACCACCCCATCACACAAGGGATGTGAACCACAGATGGCGAACATACTCATCGCCGGCGGAGGCATCGGCGGACTCGCCGCGGCGCTCGGCCTCGCGGGCCGCGGCCACCGGGTGACCGTTCTGGAGCGCAGGGAGTCGTTCACCGAACTCGGCGCGGGCATCCAGCTCGGCCCCAACGCCTTCCACGCGCTCGACCTGCTCGGCGTGGGCGCACAGGTCCGCGACCGGGCGGTCTACATCGACGAACTGCTGCTCATGGACGGCACCACGGACGAGCCGATCGCCTCGATGCCGCTGACCGGCGACTACCGCGCGCGCTTCGGCAACCCGTACGCGGTCGTGCAGCGCTCCGACGTGTACGAGCCGCTGCTCGAAGGCTGTCGCAGCCATCCCCGGATCGAACTGCGCGGCGGCAGACGGGTGGTGGGGTACGAGCAGCGCGGCCAGGGCTCGGGGGAGGTGATCGCCGTCCTGAGCGACGGCGAGCGGCTCAGCGGCGCGGCGCTGATCGGCGCCGACGGCATCCGCTCGGACATACGGCGCCAGCTGGTCGGCGACGGGGACCCGAGGGTCTCCGGGCACACGATCTACCGCTCGGTGGTGCCGGTGGAGCAGGTGCCCGAAGAGCTGCGGTGGAACACCGTGACCCTGTGGGCGGGCCCCAAGTGGCACTTCGTCCACTATCCGATCGGCGGCGGCGCGTTGATGAACCTGGCCGCGACCCGGGACAACGGCGCGCGGACGGCCGTCGTCGGGCAGCCGGCCGGGCGCGAGCACGTACTGGACGAGTTCCCGGAGCTGGGCGCGACGCCGCGGCGGCTGCTGGAGCTCGGCCGGGACTGGAAGGCGTGGGTGCTGTGCGACCGCGATCCGGTCGACACCTGGACCGACGGACGCGTGGCGCTGCTCGGCGACGCGGCCCACCCGATGCTGCAGTACGCGGCCCAAGGGGCCTGCCAGGCGCTGGAGGACGCCGTGGTGCTCGCCGAGTCACTGGACTGCTGCGAGGACACCGTCGTACAGCGGCTGGAGAAGTACAGCGCGGCCCGCCGGGAGCGCACGGCCCGGACCCAGCTGGTCGCCCGCGAGATCGGCCGCAGGCTGTACCACCCGGCCGGCGAGGCGGCGCGCGAGCGCGACGCGATGCTGCGGAGCCTGTCGCCCGGCGGCATGTACGACGAGGTCGCATGGCTCCACGGGGTGGACCTCGGCTGAGCGGACACCGCAAGGGGGGGCGGCCCCGGTCCCGGACCGAGGGGCCGCCCCCCCTTGCGGTGTCACCTCCCGCGCCGCGAGGTGCTCACGGGCGCGGGCGCACCCGTGCCCACACCCCGCCCGCGAGGAGCGATCCGGCGACGGGCGCGAGCAGGTAGACCCACAGCAGGCCGGTCGTACCGGAGACGAGGGCCGGCCCGAACTGGCGCGCGGGGTTCGCGCCGCCGCCGGAGAGCGGACCGAGGAAGACGATGACGGCCGCGACGCAGCCGCCGATGACGAGCGGCAGCCGGCGCAGCAGCGCCGGACGGGTCCCGAACCAGGCCACGACCAGCATCATCAGGGCCACGGACCCGGCCTCGGCCAGAAACACCTCGGGGGCGCCCCAGCCGGGCCCCGGAGCCAGCGCGGCGTCGCCGACCGCGGCGGCCGCGTCACCCCACACGAGCCGCGCCAGCGCGACCCCGCACACGGAGCCCGCCAGCTGCGCCACGACGAAGGGCAGCACCGCCCTCGCGGGGAAGACGCGCAGCAGCCACAACCCGATGCTGACCGCGGGGTTGAGATGACCGGCGGTCTGTCGGCGCATGGAGGGCCCCAGCACGGCGGTGACGATCGCGCCGACCAGCAGACCCATCACCACCAGCCGGGCGCGCGGGGACGCCGGCAGGACCGGGAAGGGAGAGCCGGGCCCCGCCATCCAGCGGGCGGCCGTGACCACGGTGAACAGCATGGCGGTGGTGAGCGCGAACTCCAGGGCCGCGGTCACCAGGAGGGAAGGCGGGCGCCCGGGCGCGCGTACGCGGTGCCGTGCGGGCGGGGGACCGGTGTCGAGAGACGTCTGTGTCACTCCACCGAAGGTGCGTCCGCGCCCGGGCCGCGGCAATCGGCGGGGGAGCCCTGTGTCAGGTCGCCGGGCCCGGCCGCCGACCCGCGCGCCACCTGACGGAGTGAGCCCCTCGCGGTGGACCGGGGAGTGCGGCCGCTCGACACTCTGCGGAGTCGGCCGAGGTCACCCGTGCATCCGGACACCCGGTCACCTGCTCATCCCCTTCATCGAGAGGAACCGATCACCTATGTGCGGCCTTGCCGGATGGGTCAGCTTCCAGCGCGATCTGACGGCGCACACGGACATCGCGTCGGCCATGACGTGCACCATGGAGTGCCGGGGCCCCGATGCGGGCGGGCTCTGGACCTCGCCCCGCGCGATAGTCGGCCACCGCCGCCTGGCGATCATCGACCTCGAGGGCGGCCGGCAGCCCATGGCCGCCGTCGAGAACGACGACACGCAACCGGTCATCACGTACACCGGCGAGGTCTACAACTTCCGGGAGCTGCGCGAGGAACTGCGCTCCCTCGGACACGAGTTCCGCACGTCCAGCGACACCGAGGTCGTCCTGCGCGCCTACCTGGAGTGGGGCGCCGGCTTCGCGGAACGCCTCAACGGCATCTACGCCTTCGCGATCTGGGACCCGCGCACCGAGGAACTGCTCCTCGTCCGCGACCGGATGGGCGTCAAGCCGCTCTACTACTACCCGACCGCCGACGGCGTGCTCTTCGGATCCGAGCCCAAGGCGATCCTGGCCCACCCCGACGCCGAGGCCGTGGTCGACCCCGAGGGGCTGAAGGAGATCTTCAGCATCGTCAAGACCCCCGGCCACGCGGTCTTCCGCGGTATGCACGAGGTCGTCCCCGCCACGACCGTGCGCTTCACCCGCGAGGGGCACGACGTCACGAAGTACTGGGAGCTCAAGGCCGTCCCGCACACCGACGACCTCGACACGACGATCGCCCGCGTCCGCGAGCTGCTCGAAGACATCGTGGAGCGCCAGCTCGTCGCGGACGTCACCGTCGGCACGCTGCTCTCCGGAGGCCTCGACTCCAGCGCGGTGACGGCGCTCGCCGCCCGGGCCCTCGCCAAGCAGGGCGTCGAACAGCCCATCCGCGCCTTCTCCGTGGACTTCACCGGTCACGACGACCGCTTCGAGACCAACATGCAGTGGGCCGACCCGGACACCCCGTTCGCGGTCGAGGTCGCACGGCAGGTCGGCGCCGAGCACATCATCGTCGAGCTGGAGAACGAGCACATCCTCGACCCAGAGGTGCGCAGCACCGTACTGCGCGCCCAGGACCTGCCGGTCTCCACCGGCGACATGGAGTACTCGCTGCTCATCCTGTGCCGCGCGCTGAAGGAGCGGATGACCGTCGCGCTCTCCGGCGAGGCGGCCGACGAGCTGTTCGGCGGCTACACCTGGTTCCACGACAAGGCGGCCGTGGAGCTCGACAGCTTCCCCTGGCACCACCCCTTCGAGAAGCTCGGCGGCATCGGTGCGCTGCGCGAGGTCGGCCTGTGGGACAGGCTCGGGCTCACCGAGTACGTGAAGGGCCGCTACACCCAGGCCCTCGACGAGGTGCCCCGGCTGGAGGGCGAGGGGGGCTTCGAGGAGCGGATGCGCGAGCGGACGTACCTGAACCTCACCCGCTGGGAGAACTTCCTGCTGGACCGCAAGGACCGCATGAGCATGGCGGCCAGCCTCGAGGTGCGCGTCCCCTTCACGGACCACCGCCTGGTCGAGTACGTCTACAACACCCCGTGGGCGATGAAGAGCTTCGACGGCCGAGAGAAGAGCCTGCTGCGCGCGGCGATGCGCGGTCTGCTGCCCGACTCGGTACTCGACCGGAAGAAGAACCCCTACCCCTCCACGCAGGACCGCGACTACGAGATCGCCCTGCGCGAGCAGGTCGAAGGCCTCCTCGTCGAGGGCGCCCCGGTGCTCCGGCTGGTCGCGGAGGCGGACATCCGCAAGCTGCTCGACCGGCCGGTCGGCGCGTACGCCGTCGGCGGGCCGTGGAGTGCCCGCGCCGTGCTGGAGCGGCTCATCGAGTTCAACACCTGGGTCACCGAGTACGACGTCCGAGTCGAGCTCTGACCGATGCGCGCCGGACCGCCCCTGCGGCGGCCCGGCACCCGAGTCCCACCGCAGGAGGATCTGACATGGTGACACCGACCGAGCGCCCGACCGTGACCGTCTGGTCGGACGTCGGCTGCCCCTGGGCGACCCTCGCCCTGCACACCCTGCGCGCCGCGGCCCGGCGCCGCCGCGTACCGCTGCTCATCGACCACCGGGCGTTCCCGCTGGAGCTGTTCAACCGCGAGCCCACCCCCAAGTTCATCGTGGACCCGGAGATCATGGCGATCGCCGCCCGCCTGCCCGAACTCGGCTGGCGGATGTGGGACGGCCCGGCGCACACGTACCCCGTGACGACGCTGCCGGCCCTCGAAGCGATCCAGGCCGCGAAGGACCCCGCGGTCGGCGGGCTCCAGGGCAGCGACGAGCTGGACGAGGCACTGCGGCGGGCGTTCTACAACGACAGCAAGTGCATCAGCGTGCACGCGGTGATCCTGGACCTCGCCGAGGAGTGCGAGCACGTCGACGCCAAGGCGCTCGCCGAGGCACTGGCCCGCGGCAGCGGCCGGGCCGAGGTGTACGCGCAGTGGCGCACCGCGGAAGGCCCGCAGATCCAGGGCAGCCCGCACTTGTTCGCCGTGGGCGACTACGCCTCGCACAACCCGGGCGCCACGTTCACCTGGACGGGCTCCCCGTACGAGGGCGGGCTTCCGCGGCTGGACGACTACAGCACCGCCTGGGCCGACGAACTCCTCGACGCGCTCCAGGGGGAGGCCCAGGAGGTTTCCGCCTAGGAAGATCCCGGAAGCGGCCGTGCCCGATGGCGGGCGCCTCAGCGGGCCGGTCGTTCGGCCGCCCGCACGGCGCCCGCCAGGGCGATCCACAGGAGCAGCGCCACCGCCGATGCCAGGGCCCAGCGCGGTCCGTGGTGGATCGTCAGCAGGCCGCCCGCCAGCGCCCCGCAGAACAGGGCCGCCACCGAGACGACCCGGCGCACGGCGGCCCTGTCCCACGGGTCGGCGGCCAGGCCGGTCAGCGTCCGGGTGACCACGGTGGTGGTCAGATCGGGTACGCCCAGCCGGAGCACGACGGCGTTCTGCAGCCCCATGCCGAGCGCCAGCACCCCCACGACCGGAAGCGTCCCCGCCCCGGCCGCCGACAGGACGAGGGCCCCGGCCACCAGCACGGTCTGCGCCCCGACCAGCGGCGCGAACGTCCGTGACGGCTCGCGGCCCCGGCGCAGCCGCCCGGCGGCCGTCGCGCCGGCGAGGAACGCGCCGAGCGCCAGCAGGGAGGCCGTGGCCGACAGCTGGCGGTCCCCGGCGACCGCGAACCCGAGGAAGGCCACATTGCCCGTCATGTTGGCCACGAAGGTGTGGTCGAGCCCGAGGTAGCTCACCGCGTCGACGACCCCGCTCACGAAGGTCAGCGCGACCAGCAGCGCCGGCAGCACCCCGTGCGGCCCGTGTCCGCCCTCGGGCCCCGGCGGGAAGAGCAGCGCGGCGAGCCGCCGCAGGATCCCGGGCCGGCCGGCGCCGGCCGTCACCGCGGCTGACCCGCCGCCCCGCGCCCGGCGGTACGGTCGGCCGGCGCGAGGTGCGGCCGATCGGCGCGGCCCGGCCCGGCCGCGGCGCCCGGGCCCGTCCCCCCGGCCTTCCGCGGCAGGAGGCCCACTTGCCCCCGATGGCCGGATTCCATGCACCCACCCCTTCCCGAAAGGGACTTCCGCGAAGAAACCGTACCCGCCGCACGCGCGGCACCGGAGCAACGACCCGGAGTCCGAGGACGGCTTCCGCGGCAGCCGATGTCAGTGCTCCTCAGTAGGGTCCCTCCCATGGCATACACATTCCAGGTGACCATCGACTCCGCCGACCCGCACCCCCTCGCCGACTGGTGGGCCGATGCCCTCGGCTGGGAGGTGGAGCCGACCGACGAGGCGTTCATCCGCACCATGGTGGCCGAGGGCCAGGCCTCCGAAGCGGATACCACCACCCACCGCGGGGCCCTCGTCTGGAAGGTCGGAGCGGCCATCCGCCACCCCGAGGGGCTCGAGCGCGCACCCCGGGTCCTCTTCCAGCTCGTCCCCGAGCCGAAGACGGTCAAGAACCGGGTCCACCTGGACGTCCGCACCGGCTCCGACGATCCGAAGGAGGTCGTCGCGCGCCTGATCGCCAAGGGCGCCCGCCACCTCCACGACCGCAGCCAGGGCCCGTACACCTGGACCACCCTCGCCGACCCCGAGGGCAATGAGCTCTGCATCTCGCACTGAGCTCCGAGCCGCACGCTGCCCGGCCGCCTCGCGCCGAACCCGTCACCACCTGAGCCCCCGGGGCATCAGCCGGGTGGGCCGCAGCCCTGCGGACCAGCGATAATTCGGTACCGGGCCATCCCTCCCGCACGTGAGAATGAGCCATCTCGAACCGGGAGGAACCCATGGGCCAGAGCCAGGCCTACCCGACCCTGCACGACCTGCTCCCGCGACAGGAGCTGGCGGCCGCCATCGACGCCGGGTACGTGACCCGCAAGTCACATCCCGAACTGCCGCTGTCCCTCTACACGTACACGCGGACGGCACAGTACGAGCAGGTCTGGAACCAGGTCACCATGCGCTGCCGCGGACTCGTCGCCGACGACGCGACCGGCGCGATCGTCGCCCTGCCGCTGCCGAAGTTCTTCAACGTCGGCGAGCACGAGGCCGCCCGCCCGTACGCTCCGGCCCTGCCCGACGAGCCGTTCGAGGTCTACGACAAGGTCGACGGCAGCCTCGCCGTGGTCTTCCACTACGCGGGCGGCTGGCGCGTCGCCTCCAAGGGATCCTTCATCAGCACCCAGGCCACCTGGGGCCAGCGCCACCTCGACGGCCGCGACACCTCCGGCCTCGTCCCCGGCGTGACCTACCTCGCCGAGATCCTCTACCCGCAGAACCGCATCGTCGTCGACTACGGCGACCGCCGGGACCTGGTGCTCCTCGCCGCGTTCGGGACGGACGGCACCGAGGTCCCGCTCGCCGAGGCGGCCGTCCACTGGCAGGGCATCGGCTCCGTCGTGAGGGTCTGGCCCGCCATGCCGCTCGCCGAACTGATGGCGCTCGCCGAGTCGAACACGCTGCCCGGGGGCGAGAACGCGGCCGGCACCGACGCCGAGGGCTTCGTGCTGCGGTTCGCCTCCGGCGTGCGCGCGAAGGCCAAGCTGTCCGAGTACGTCCGACTGCACAAGCTGGTCACCGGAGTCACCGAACGGGACATCTGGCGCACCCACGGCATCGAGCGCTTCGCCGGCCTGCCCGCCAGGGAACTGGCGCAGGGCCTGAACTGCACCGCCGCCGACATCGAGGCCGCGGGCGGCAAGCCGCTCGAAGCCCTTCTCCAGCAGGTGCCGGACGAGTTCGACAGCTGGGTGCGCGAGGTCGTCGCCCGTCTGGAGGAGGCGGCGGCCGAGCGCGAGCGCGCCATCGACGAGGCGTACGCGGGGCTCGCCCACCTCGCGGCCGACCGGGGCGCGTTCGCCCGCGCCGCCAAGGCCCTGGCCGACCCCCGGATCCGCGCCGCCGTGTTCCTGCGGCTGGACGGCCGGTCCACCGAGCTCGTCGTGTGGCGGCAGGTGCGGCCCGAGGCGTCCGACCCCTTCACCACCGATGAGGAGAACTGACCAGTGTCCGAAGACCCCGCACGTCCCGTCGTCCACGTCATGACGGGGCTGCCGGCCTCGGGGAAGACGACGGCCGCGCGCGCCCTGCAGGCCGAGGCGGCGGGGCGGATGCGCCGCGTCAACCTGGACGACCTGCGGGCCATGCTCGACCTGCCGGACCCGGAGCGCGGCCGCTCGTACCGGCACGAGCAGACGGTCCTGGCGGTCCAGGACGCGGCCGTCCGGGCAGCCGTCGAGGGCGGGTTCGACGTGGTCGTGGACAACACGCACCTGACCTCGAACATCCCCAAGCGGCTCAAGGCGGCCGTCGCCGGGCTCGCGACCTTCGTCGTGCACGATTTCACCGACGTGCCGGTGGAGGAGTGCCTGCGCCGGGACGCCGCGCGGGAGCGGCCGGTCGGCGAGGAGATCATCCGCATATTGAACGAGAAGCATCTGAGCGCCAAGAAGGGCGGCTGGCGGCTCACCGAGGAGTGGCTGAACGACCAGCCCGCGGTCGAGCCCTACGTGCCTGACCCGGCGCTGCCCTCCGCGGTGATGTGCGACATCGACGGCACGCTCGCGCTGACCGGCGACCGTAGCCCGTACGACTTCTCGCGCTGCGGGATCGACGCGCTCAACGAGCCGGTGCGGTACGCGCTGGACGCCTTCCGGCGCGCCGACGGCGACACGATCGTGCTGCTGTCCGGGCGTGGGGAGGAGCACCGGCCCCAGACCGAGGAGTGGCTGCGCCGGCACGAGGTGCCGTACGACGAGTTGTGGATGCGGCCGTCCGGCGACACCCGCCGCGACGACGTGGTGAAGGCGGAGCTGTTCGACGCCCATGTGCGCCACCGCTACGCGGTGCGGGTGTCGCTCGACGACCGGGACCGGGTGGTCGCGGTCTGGCGCCGGATGGGCCTGCCGACCTGGCAGGTCAACTACGGGGACTTCTAGGAAGGCGGGGCGCCGGCGGGTCCGGGCGTACGGGGCGCGGTGTGGGCGCCGCGGGCCGTACGCCCGGCGGAGCGACCGCCCGGTGCGGGGACCGGGAGGTCAGTCGCACCACTTCACGCGGTCGAGGTTCTTCACGTAACGGGCGGTGACCCAGGCCTCGTTGCGGTCCTCGCGGTCCTTGCGGCCCTTGTTCATGCGGTCCGCCGCCTGAGCCCCGTCCTCGGCGTCCGAGCCGTCCTCGGCGTCCGTGCCGTCCTCCGTGTCCGAGTCCCCCGGCCGGTCCACGGGCGCCTGGCCGTCCCGCTCCTTGACGTGGAGGAGGTACCAGAGGTCGTTGCCGTCCACCTTCTCGCCGCGCACCTTGCACTCGATGGCGACCTTGTGGCCCGGCTTCACGTGCCCCACCGACTCCGACCGGCTGGTCGGCTTGGAACGGAGCTTCAGCGGACCGCGCGAGACGACCTTGCCGACGGAGTACTCCCTGCCCCGGTAGCTGCCGGCCTGGTTGCCGTCCGGTTCGAGGACGACCAGTTGCTGCGACCGGCCGTCGGCCGTCGGACCGTCGTCCGCGACCGCGGTGCCCGCTCCGGCCCCGCCGAGGACCAGGCTTGCGGCGGCGAGGGCGAGGACGGTCCTGGTGGGCTTGCGCATGTGCAGGCTCCTCTGCGAAGACATCCGCCCGGCCGCGGTGGGCCGCGGGCCGGGATGGCGGCCAGTCGGCTGCCACGGTCGACTATGGCGACGGCGGGTCCGGCCGCCCCGGTGACGCACCGCTGCTTAGCCCGAAATGCCCAATAAGTCCAATTGTTTACGGGAGTCGGATCATCGGGACATCGTCGGATCGAAGCGTTCCTGATCCCGCCGATGGCCCGCGCGCACGGGGAGGACGTCAACGGTGCGAACCACGTGTCCGGGCCGCGCGCCCTCGACGACTACCGCACGCGGGCCGTGCCCGCCCCCGAACGGGCACGGTCGCGCGGCGGGGCCCCCGGGGGGGCAGGGCCGGTGCCGGCTCGGGCCGCCTGAAGGGAATCTACGCGCGACCCACCGGCGGGCTCGCCCGTCCAGGGGATGAAATCCGCCTACCCCCCACGGGAGTCACCCTGTACAACCAGGGGTGTACCCAAGGGGGGCGACGTGCAGCTGTCCGCACATCCGGCGACGGGCCGGTGCTCGCGCTGTACACCGAGACCTCCCTCCGCGACCGGCGAGTTCCGGCCGGATGTGCGGGGGCGCGGGTTTCGGCCGTCGCCCGCGGCGGCACCGGTCAGGCTTGATCGGCATGCGGGAGCGGGCCACGATCTACCACGTCACGGTGACCGCCGCACCGGCTCCGGAGGGCGGCTTCGACGTCAGCCTCCGGGTCCCGGTGTCCCGGGCCGCCGCCGAGGCCCGGGCACAGAGTGAACAGAAGAGATGCCATGCTGCGTGTGCTCGTCGTCGACGACCAGTTCCTGATCCGGTCCGGGCTGACCGCGCTCCTGGGTGCCGCGCCCGGCATCGAGGTCGCCGGTGAGGCGGCGGACGGCGAGGAGGCCGTCCGGCTCGCCGCCGAGACCCGCCCCGACGTCATCCTCATGGACATCCGCATGCCGGGCACCGACGGGATCACCGCCACCGAGCGGATCCTCGCCGAGGCCGAGGCCGAGGCCGAGGCCGAGGCCGAGGCGGAGGCCAGGGCGGGGGCAGGGCCAGGAGCCGACGGGGGTACCGGGCGGGTCCCCCCCAAGGTGCTCGTGCTGACGACCTTCGACTCCGACGCATACGTCTTCCGGGCCCTGCGCGTCGGCGCGAGCGGGTTCCTGCTGAAGGACACCCCGCCCGACCGGCTGCTCGCCGCCATCGCCACCGTGCACGCCGGCGAGATGCTGTTCAGCCCCCGGGCACTCCAGGGGATCGTCGCCGCGTACGCCGCCCCCGTCACCCGGGACCCGCACCCGGGCCTCGCGGCCCTGACCCCGCGCGAACGCGAGGTGCTCGGCCTGGTCGGTGCGGGCCTGTCCAACTCCGACATCGCAGAGCGGCTCGTGCTCAGCGCCGCCACCGTCAAGACGCACGTGCACCGCTGCATGAGCAAGCTCGGGGTGTCCAGCCGCGCCCAGGCCGTGGTCCTGGCCCACGAGTCGGGACTCGTCACCCGGCCGTCGTGACGCCGGCGCCCGCCTCCGCCGCCGATGCCGACGGCGTGCGCGGGGACGGCCGGAACGGTCCCCCTCCGGATGCGCGGGCCCGTGCCCGCGGCCAGAGTGGTGGCCATGGGTATCGAAGATTACAGCGGCGGCCCCGGGGCCCAGCAGACCGGCGTCCTGGTCGTGACGACGAACGACGTTCCCGGGTACCGGGTCGAGCGGGTCATCGGCGAGGTGTTCGGCCTCACCGTCCGCTCCCGCCACCTCGGCAGCCAGATCGGCGCGGGCCTGAAGTCGATGATCGGAGGCGAGCTGAAGGGTCTGACCAAGACCCTGGTGGAGACCCGCAACCAGGCCATGGAGCGACTCATCGAAGCGGCGAAGGCACGCGGCGGGAACGCCGTCCTGATGATGCGTTTCGACGTGACCGAGGCCGCCGACGTGGGGACCGAGGTGTGCGCGTACGGGACGGCCGTGGTGATCACCCCGGCAGCCTCCTGATCCTCGTCACCCCCGCCACTCCACCACTGCGCCACACCCCTGCCATCCCCGTCACCCACTTCCGTAAGTCCAGGACGGGGCTCTGCTTTGTCCATGGGCCTGCGCGGGTGCGGTCCGCAAGCTGACAGGTCAGTGAGCGGACCGCGGGCCTCCGTGCCGTGCGGTCTTCCGCCCAGGAAGCACCGACCCCCGGAGGCCCGATGCGCATCCCCCTCTGGCCGACCGCAGCCGCGGTCGCCGGTCTCCTCGCGACCCTGGTCGTCTCCGTGCCCACGGCCTCGGCCGACGATCACGCCGGTCCCGCCGCAGCCGCCGGCGCGCCCGTGACGATCAGCTCGCCCGAGCTGTCCGTCAGCGTCGACAGCGGCTTCCCCCGGGTCGTCGGCTACACCCGGCGGGCCACCGGCGACGTCCTGGGAGGCAACGAGGACACGCTGAGCACCGTCCTCGTCGACGGCACCGCCTACACCCCCACCGTGACCTCGACGCCCTCCGCCTCCGCCGTGGACTACGCGCTGTCCTTCTCCGGGGTGACCATCAGATCCCGGCTCTCGGTGACCGGTTCGGTCGTGGAGTTCAAGGTCACCGCGATCGAGGACACCGCCGCGCTGCGCGTCCACAGCTTCGCCATCCCCGACCACACCCTGGTGAGCGTGCGCAGCGATCAGCCCGGCGCCGCGCTGGCCACCGCGAACATGCACACCGCAACCATCGGCACCGGTGACACCTTCACCCCCGTCACCGCGAGCACCCCGGTCGACCCCGCCGCGACGACGGTGATGTACGGGCTGGCCAGCACCGCGAAGCTGGCCGCGGCCATCGACTCCAACTCCCTCTACGACACGCCCTCCGGCGGCACGGCCCGGGAGAACGGCCGGATCAGCAAGCGGGTCACCGACAAGGGGACCCACCGCCGCGCCGGACTGTGGAGCGGGGCCTGGCTCTACCGGGCGGCGGGCGCCGCCGACACCGACACCGAGCCGCTCCCGTACGCGCGGATCGCGATCACCGGGGACCGCAACGGCGACGGGACCGTCGACTGGCAGGACGCCGCCGTCGCCTACCGCGACATCTGGACCCCGCCCACCGGCTGGCAGCACACCGCCGACCGGGTCGTGCAGCGCATCCCCTTCAACTTCGCCTCCCAGGCCACCCACCCCTTCGCCCAGACCCTCGACGAGACCAAGCGGGTCAGCCTCGCCACGGACGGGCTCGGCCAGTTCGTCCTCCTCAAGGGATACGCCTCCGAGGGCCACGATTCCGCGCACATGGACTACAAGAACATCGCCTCCAAGCTGGGCGGCGCGGCCGGCCTGAACGCCCTCACCACCGCCGGGCACGCCTACAACGCCGACTTCGGCGTCCACGTCAACGCCACCGAGGAGTACCCGGTCTCCGCCACCTTCGACCCGGCCCGTCACAGCGGGGGACTTGGCTGGGACTGGCTCGACCAGTCGTACTACGTGGACACGCGCAGGGACGGCCAGTCCGGCGAGCGGCTCAAGCGGCTGAAGGACCTCAAGACGGCCGCGCCCGGACTCGACTTCCTGTACGTGGACGTCTGGTACGGGGACGGGTACGTGTCCCGCAGACTCCAGCGCGAGATCGGCAGCCTCGGCTTCCAGCTGGCCACCGAGTTCCCCAACACCCTGACCGAGCAGTCCCTCTGGCACCACTGGGCCGCCGACGTCGACTACGGCGGCAGCGACCTCAAGGGCGTCAACTCCACGATCGCCCGCTTCATCGCCAACCACGCGAAGGACGACTGGATCGCCGCGAACCCGCTGCTCGGCGGCGCCGAACTCACCGCGTACGAGGGCTGGCAGGGCAAGAAGGACTACCCGGCGTTCCTGAACACCACCTTCGCCGTCAACCTGCCGACCAAGTACCTCCAGGAATCCCCGATCGTGAAGTGGACCGCCGACACGGTCACCCTCGCGAACGGCACCACCGCCACCACCGCCGGCGGCACCCGGAAGATCACCACCGCCGGGCGCACCGTCCTCAGCGGCGGGAGCTACCTGCTCCCGCGCGACGGGAAGCTCTACCACTGGGACGACAAGGGCGGCCCCAGCACCTGGACCCTGCCCGCCGGCTGGTCCGCGCCCAAGCTGTACGAGCTGACCGACACCGGCCGCCGGCCGGCCGGCGGCCTCGCCGTCAGCGGCGGCCAGATCACGATCGACGCCGCCGCGAAGACCGCCTACGTCGTCACCGACGGAGCCGCGCCCGCCGCTGCCGACCCGAACTGGGGCGAGGGGACCCCGGTGAAGGACCCCTCCTTCTACGCGGGCGACCTGAACGCCTGGACGGTGACCGGGACCGGCGCGGCCGTCACCCGCAACGCCCTGGGCCAGCGCGAGCTCACCTTCGCCGCCGGGACCGGCCCGGCCGTCTCCCAGCAGCTCACCGGCCTCGCCCCCGGCACGTACGCCGCCTCCGTGTGGGTCTCCACCCCGGCGGGCCGGGCGACCACCTTGACCGTTGCCCCGGCGGGCGGCGCCCCGGCGTCCGTGTACGCCGACTCCTCGACGCTGACGAACGACCTGGGCGGCAGCGAGAAGAACGGCACCGGGATGCAGCGCATGAAGGTGCTCTTCGACGTACCGGCCGGACAGAGCGCGGCCACCCTCACGCTGTCCGCCGCCGCGGGCTCCGGCACCGTCCGCCTGGACGACGTACGGGTGGTCCGTTCGGCCCGCACCCCGCTTTCCGGCCACTGGTTCACCGAGGACTTCGAGAACGTGGACGCCGGCTGGGGCCCCTTCGCCTTCGGCGGGGCCGGCGGCTCGGCCACCGATCCGCGCACGCACATAGCCCAGCGCAACGCCCCGTACACGCAGGCGGGTTGGGACGGGAAGCTCGTCGACGACGTGATCTCGGGACAGAACTCGCTCAAATCGCACGAGGAGCGCCAGGGGCTGGTCTACCGCACCCTTCCGCAGACGCTGCGGCTCACGCCCGGCCGCTCGTACAAGGTCACCTTCGCTTACGAGAACGGCTTCTCGGGCGACTACCGGTTCATCACCGGATCCGGCGGCACCGAGACGGCGACGGCGCTGAACCAGGCGCGGACGCCGACCACCTTCACCACGACCTTCACCGCCGGGGCCGACGCCTGGATCGGCATCCGCAAGGTCACCGGCGAGGGCTCCCACAACGAGGCGGACCTCGTCCTCGACGACCTCGCGATCGACGACCTGGGGCCGGCGGGCGGCGGTGAACGCCTGGTACCGCAGGGGCAGATGGCCGTGAAGGCCGTCGACAGCCAGGAGAGCGCCGGCGAGAACGGCAGCGCCGCCAACGTCCTGGACGGCGACCCCGCCACCATCTGGCACACCCAGTGGTACGCGGCCACCGCCCCGATGCCGCACGAGATCACCCTCGACCTGGGAGCCCCGTACAACGTCTCGTCGCTGTACTGCCTGCCCCGGCAGACCCAGAGCAACGGCCGCATCGCCGACTACCAGGTGTCCACGTCGGCGGACGGCGTGACCTGGGCGACCGCCGCCACGGGCACCTTCGCGAACACCACCGCCCGGCAGGACGTCCCGTTCACGGCCCGGACCGCCCGCTACGTCAAGCTCAAGGCCACCAGGGAGGTGGGCGGCAACCCCTGGACCTCGGTCGCGGAGCTCAACATCGGCTATCGGCCCTGAGACCGGGGGAGCGTCGACTGCTGCCGGCGGAAACGGACGGGCGCCATGCCCACCCTGCGGCTGAACAGCCTGCTGAAATAGGCCGGATCCTCGTACCCGACCCGCCGGGCGATCCCCGCGACCGGCAGGTCGGTCCGGGCCAGCAGCTCCTTCGCCCGGCTGAGCCTGATCCCGAGGAGGTACTCCTTGACCCCTTCCCCGGTGCTGCGCCGCACGGCCGCGCGCAGCTCGGGGAGGGGGATCCCGAGCCGGGCCGCGTGCTCGGCCACCGGGATCGGCAGCAGCGCGTCGCGGGCCAGGGCGTCCATCACCGCGTCCCCGTGCCGGGACACCTCGGCGCGGGCGTAGCGCAGCGCCACGAGCAGCCCGTGGACGGCCGCGGCGGCCTCCACCTCCAGCAGCGGTCCGCCGCGCCGGGCCGCCCGTACGATCCCGTCGACCACGTGCCGTACGCCCTCGGTCCCGCTCAGCGGCACCAGCGGGCGGTCCGGGGTGACGTAGCCGAGGTCGGTGTAGGCCTCGACTCCGCGTCCCGCGAAGTCCACGAAGCACTCGTCCCAGCCGG
>NZ_LFML01000100.1:0-53555 GCF_001044425.1 Streptomyces roseus | reverse complement strand
CGCCCGCCGTGGCTGAACCAACCCCGCCCACGGGTGACGACCACGGCGACGTGGTGGTCCAGGGCCCGGGGGCCGACCACCGGCAGCAGCCCCTGCTGCACTCCGACGCCGAGACAGACCAGCCCGAGGCGCCGGTGGTTGGCGGTGGGGGCGAAGTACCGCATCCAGCTGCTGTACGGGGGCTTCGGCATCTGCGGATTGTGATCCACCGGGCCGGGCCCCCTCAAGGGGACGCGGGAGCCCGCCCCTTGCGCGACCTCAGCCGCAGCGGCCCGCGTACGGGCCCCTGCCGGGGGCCGCCGAGCCCGGCCGCGAGCCCCGCGACCACCACGACCAGGCCCAGCCAGACCGGCGGTCCGGGCGTCCCGCCGCCGCACAGCGCCCCGATGGCGGCCGCGGCGAGGGGCGCGACCCCGGTCAGCAGTCCGGCCCGGCCGGCGCCCACGGCGGCCACCGTGCGGTACCAGAGGAGGAAGGCCACCGCGGTGACCATGACGGCGAGGTACCCGGCGGCCGCCCACCGGGCCGGCCCGAGGGACAGCACGTCCGCCGGGCGCTCGGTGCACAGTGTCAGCACCGCCAGCATCACGGCCCCCATCCACACCGCGTGTACGGAGACCCCCCACGGGCCGTGCCGGCGCAGGACGGGCACGGCGAGCAGGGTGAACGCGGCCTCGCAGGCGAGCGCGAGCGCCGCCCAGGCCACTCCGGCGGCGTCGGTGCGGCCCGTGCCCTCCACGAGGACGGCCCCGGCGACGACCACGACGGCCGCTCCCAGGATCCGGCGGCTGGGCCGGCGGCCCTCCAGCAGCGGACCGAGCACCCCGAGGAGGACCGGTACGGAGGCCACCGCGACGGCGATGACGGCCGGCTCGGCGTGCGCGACCCCGCGGACGACGGCCACGTTGAACAGCACCAGCCCGGTCGCCGCGATCCCGGCCAGCCACAGCCACTCCGGGCCGCGCGGACGAGGGACGGGCACCCGGGCCACCCGGGCGAAGGCGGTCAGGAGCAGCGCGGCGGCCGCGTAGCGGACGGCCTGGGTGGCGAACAGCGGGGCGTGGACCAGGGAGCGCGAGACGGAGACGCTGCTGCCGACCAGCACCATGCCGAGGACGCCGGGGGCGAGGTCGCGCAGCGGGCCGCGCGAACGGGGAATGGAGGTGTTCACGAGGTTCAGGCTCTGCCAGCATCGGACCCGTGGACAGTGCCGAAGAGAGCGAAACCCAGGGGTCCGAAACGCCGGCACGCGCCGGCACCGCAGGCGGCTCGGACTTCCTCCAACTCGACCTGGAGCAGGCCCCGCCGGGTGGCCGCACCGAGTGGCTGACGGCACGCATCCGGGCCGCCATCGCCGACGGCACGCTCCCCCTGGGCAGCCGGCTCCCGTCCAGCCGGGTGCTCGCGGCCGAGCTCGGCGTCACCCGGGGTCTCGTCACGGAGGCCTACCAGCGCCTGGCCGACGCGGGCCAGGTCCAGGGCAGCGGCCGCGCGGGCACGAGGGTGGTCGCCGCCCCGCTGCCCCCGCCCGCCGCACTGACCCGGCCCGCCCCGACGGGCGGGTCCGGAGCCTTCCCGGCCGGTACGGGCGGGCCGTTCGGGCCGGGGGCCGGCGGGGCGCCGGTCGACGCCCTGCGGGCCGTACCGTGCCGGATCGACCTCTCACCGGGGGTACCCGATCTGAGCGCCTTTCCGCGTACCGCCTGGCTCCGGGCCGAGCGGCACGTGCTCGCCGGGCTCACCGCCGCCGACTTCGGGTACGGCGATCCGCAGGGCGCCCCCGCGCTGCGGTCGGCGGTCGGCGGCTGGCTCGCCCGCAACCGCGGGATCCGCGCCGACCCCGGCGAGGTCGTGATCGTCGCGGGGGTGGCGCAGGCGCTCGGCCTGGTGGCGCACGTCCTGAGCGAACGCGGCCTGCGGAAGATCGCCGTGGAGGACCCCGGCTCGCTCGGGGCGCGACAACAGCTGGAGTACGGGCGGCTGGAGACCGTACCGGTGCCCGTGGACGAGGGCGGAGTGGACACCGCCGCGCTCCGCGCGAGCGGGGCCCGCGCGGTCCTGCTGACCCCGGCGCACCAGTTCCCCACCGGGGTCGTCCTCGACGGCGCGCGCCGCCGGGAACTGCTGGCCTGGGCGGCGGCCGGAGGGCTGGTCGTCGAGGACGACTACGACGCCGAGCACCGCTACGACCGCGCGCCCGTCCCCGCGCTGCGCGCCCTGCTGCCCGAGGGCGTCTGCTACGCCGGGAGCGTGTCCAAACTGCTCGCCCCCGCGCTGCGGCTCGGCTGGCTGCTGGTCCCGCCGCGCCTGCTCGGCGAGGTGGTCGCCGCCAAGCGCTACGCCGACCTCGGCAATCCGGTCCTCGCCCAGCTGGTGCTGGCCCGGCTGATGGACTCGGGCGAGCTGGAGCGCCACCTGCGCTTCGTCCGGCGCCGGCACCGCCGCCGGCGGGACGCGATGCTCCGGGCGATCGCCGCGCACCTGACAGGGGCCCGGGTCCACGGCGCGGCGGCGGGCCTGCACCTGGTGGTCACCTTCGACGGGGCGGACTTCGAGGACACCGCCCTGGCGGCCGCGGCCCTGGCGCTCGGGGTCAAGGCCCACCCGCTGTCCTGGCACCGCATCAGGCCGGGCGCCCCCGGGCTGGTCCTCGGCTACGCGGCGGGCCCGCCGGGCGAACTGGAGGAGGGCGTCGCGCTCCTCGGCCGCGCCCTGTCCCGGCTCCGCTGAGGGCGGCCCCCTCCGAAGGCGCGGAAGCGGAACTTTATGCTCAGCGGCATGCACCACGCGTCCGTCCCCGACATCACCGTGATCATCGCCGTCTACAACGCGATGCCCTACCTGAACGAGTGCCTCGACTCCGCGCTCGGGCAGAGCCTCGGCGTCGAGCGGCTGGAGATCATCGCCGTCGACGACGGCTCCACGGACGGCAGCGGCGCCGAGCTGGACCGCTACGCCGCCCGCCACCCCCAGGTCCGCGTCCTGCACCAGCCCAACTCCGGCGGCCCGGGCGCCCCCCGCAACCGGGCCCTCGACCTGGCCCGGGGCCGGTACGTCTTCGTCCTCGACGCCGACGACCACCTCGGCCCCGAGGCCCTGGAGCGGCTCCTGGACATGGCGGAGACCCAGGGCAGCGACGTCGTGCTCGCCAAACAGGTCGGGCTCGGCCGGCCGGTGTCGGACAAGGCCCACCGGCACGCCGAGGACGCCGACCTCCACACCTCCGAGGTCTACCGCTCCCTCCACTCGGCCAAGCTGATGCGCCGCCGGATCATCGAGGAGGGCCGGCTGCGCTACCCGGAGGACCTCTGGTACGGCGAGGACCAGGTCTTCGTGACCGAGGTGTACCTGGCCGCCGGGAAGATCTCGGTCGTCGGCGACTACGACTGCTACTACCTGCGCCGCCGCGAAGACGGCCAGAACATCACCGCGCGCCCCCGCACGGCGGCCGAGACCGTGGCCCACATCGAGCGCGTCATGGCCCTGGTCGCCGAGCGGGTGCAGGACCCGGTCGGGCGGCGCCGGATGCTGGGCCGGCACTTCCGCAGCCTGCTGCGCACGGCGCTGCGTCCGGCCGTCGAGGCCCGCCACGAGAACCCCGGCTTCACCGCGGAGGTGTACGAGCGGGCGCGGGCACTGGTGCAGACGTACTGGCGGCCCGAGATGGGGGGCGAGCTGCCGACCGTCGACTGGATCCGGTTGTACGCCTTCGCCTGCGGACCGCTGCCCGCCTTCGAGCAACTGATGGAGTACGACCCGGCCCTGGAGCCGGCGCCGAGGGAGATCGTCGACGACGGCCGCGTGTACCGCTGCTACCCGCTGTTCCGCGATCCGGCGGCGGGGCTGCCGGACGTGCTGTTCGACGTGACCGACAAGCTCAAGACGCACCACCGGCTCGCGTCGCTGACCTGGCAGGGCAGCCGCGTACGGCTGACCGGGCACGCGTACGTCCAGTCGCTCGGGACCGACCGCATGGAGAGCGAGCTCGTGCTGCGGGCGAGGGAGACGGGCGAAGAGCACCTCGTGCCCGCGCTGGCCCGACCCGCCCCGGAGCTCACCGAGCAGAACCCGGAGCTGATGATGGCCGGGTTCCTCGCGGAGCTCGACCTGGCCACGCTGGCCGGCGGCGAGCCCATACCGCCCGGCACCTGGGACTGCTTCCTCAACGTACGGGCGGACGGGGTCACGCGCACCGTCCGGCTCGGCCGCCGGCACGCCCCGGAGCTGGACCGCACCGCCCGCCGGGCCAAGGTCGTGGCCCGCGACCCGGGCGGCGCCACGGAGCTTTCGGCCGCCGCCTTCTTCACGGCCTACGGGAATCTGAGCTTCGAGGTGGTCCGCAGGATCCCGCTGCCCACGGCCTGAAAAGAAACTTCGGGCCTGAGAAGAATCTTCGGGCCTGGGAAAAATTTCTCGGAATCGGCGGCAACCTCCCGGGGGGTCGCGCGTCGTGCGGGGGTGAAGGGCGGCGTTGAGAGCCCTGCACCGACCGTGACCCGACCGTGGAGAACCACTGTGATGAACCTGAAGCGCGTCCCCTCGACCCTCCGCCGGGCGGCCGTCACCGCTGCCGCCACCGGGGCGGTCCTCGCGCTGGCCGGTCCCGCCTTCGCCGCACAGGGGGCCTCGGCCACCCCGTCGGCCGCCCCCGGCACGGCGTCGAGCGCGACGCCCACCCCCTCGCGCAGCGTGCCGCCGACCGCGGCACCGAGTGCCAAGCCCTCGCCCTCGCGCAGCCTCCCGCCCACGGCGGCGCCGAGCGCCACGCCGACCGGCCGCACCGACGCGGAGCCGAGCGCGGCGCCCTCCGCCGCGCCCTCGCGGAGCGGGGACGAGCTCGCGAAGACCGGTTCGTCCGCGACCACCGCCGCCCTCGGGGGCGGGGCCGCCGCCCTCATAGCCGCCGGGGCCGGCACCCTCTACGCCGTCCGGCGCCGCGCCAACGGTTAGGAACCCGGGACTCCAGTGCTCCATCTCGTACCACCAGCACCATTCGCACGCCCCCTCACGCTCGGCTTCGGCCGGGCGTGGCGGGGCCGGCGGTCGTGGCCGGCTCTGTGGTCGGCGGTGCTGCGCCGCGAGCGCGCGACCCCGCCGCGGTCCGCGCAGCCGTACGGGCAGGGGGCCGCGTACGGGGCCCTCGCGGGGGAGGGGGCGGGCACCGGGTACGGCGACGGCGCCCCGCAGCCCACCGTCACCGAGCTCTACCACGCACACCGGCTGCACATGGTCCGGCTGGCGGTGCTGCTCGTCGACGACCTGGCCACCGCCGAGGACGTGGTCCAGGACGCCTTCACGGCCCTGTACCGGCGCCACGGCGAGCGGATCAGCGAGGTCGACAACGCCCTCGGCTACCTGCGGACCGCCGTCGTCAACACCTCCCGCTCCGTGCTGCGCCGCCGCCGCACGGCCCGCGCGTGGACCCCGCCCGCGGCGGCCGAGGTCCCCTCCGCGGAGGACCACGTCGTCCTCGACGAGGCACACCGCGAGGTCCTCGCCGCGCTCGCCCGGCTGACCCCGCGCCGCCGCCAGGTCCTCGTACTGCGCTACTGGGCCGAACTCAGCGAGGCGGAGATAGCGACCACCCTCGGAATCAGCCGGGGTGCGGTGAAGTCGAACGCGAGCCGCGCCCTGGACGCGCTGGAACGGATTCTGGAGGGACGGATATGACGCACGGCGAACGCCCCGTCGAGAGCAGGCTGCGCCAGGCCCTCGACGCCCGCGCGGCCGGGATCACCGTCCGAGACCTGCGCCCCGCGCAGCCGCCGGGACGGCACGCCGGGCGGCTGCCCGCCGCGCGGCTGCGGATGAGCCTGCGCCGGTACGCGCTGCCGCTTGCGGGACTGGCCGCGGCTGCCGCCGCCGTGACGGGGTACCTCGTCCTCGGCCCCGACCCCGCCCCGCCCCGGCCGGTGCCGCCGGCCTCGCCCCCCGAGATCACCGGCCCCGGGCCGACCCCGGATCCCCGTACGGGAACCGGCACCCCGAGCCCGTCGGTGGCGCCGTCCCCGCCGGCCTCCCCGGCCCCCGGGACCCGCTCGGCGCACCCGCCCGAATCGGGCCCGACCCCGTCGGGGTATCGCTCCCCGCTCCCGCCGTCGAGGTCCTCGGCCCCCAGCGCCCGGCCGAGCACCCCGGTCCGCTCCTCCCCACCCCCGAGCCCCAGCGCCTCGAAGGGCTAGGGGGTGTCTTTCGGCTCTTGTCGAGTGGGCCTGCGGGCAGCAAGGCCCCCGCGCCGGCCACGGCCGTGACCGGCCGCCGGGCTTTCGGGGTGAGGGTGAAGGAGCCGAAGGTGCCCTTCGCCTCGAAGCGCTGCCGCGCACCCGCTGCCGGTCACGTACCCCGGCGGCCCACGCGACGGCCCGTACGGACGCCACCGGCGACGGTGTCGTCCACCGGGCGCCCCCGTCGGCGAGGTCCAGGCCACTGACCGGGGTGTAGCCGTGCCACCCGCCCATCACCGCGGTGTCCGCTTGGACCGCGAGGTTCCCCGTCCACCATCATCGGACCATCCCACCGTGGGCGGCCCGCCCCCGAAGGCGGTGCCCCAGGGGAGACGGGGGCCCCGGCGGTCGTGTCCGGATCGTGCGGATCCGCCGCAAGAGGCGGACTGGGCAGGGGGTCTGCGGGCTACGGGAGCTGCGGGACCGGGGACGTGCGGGTGTTCTCCACCGCCGTGACCAGGGGGGCGAGTTCGGGGTTGCGGGCGGCCTCCGCCAGTGCCTCGCGCAGCGCGGCGTCGTTGGTCGGCCGGGCGGCGGCCAGCAGGGCCAGGCCCGCCTCGCTCACGTCGGTGTAGATGCCCCGGCGGTCCGTGTCGCAAATGTAGCGGTTGAGCAGCCCGCGGTCCTCCAGCCGGCTGACCAGCCGGGTGGTCGCGCTCTGGCTGAGCACCACCGAGTCGGCCACCTGGTGCATCCGCAGGTGGCCGCCCGGGCCGCTGTGCTGGCGGCTCAGGACGTCCAGCAGCGAGTACTCGCGCACGCTGAGCCCGTGTCCGGCCTGCAGGGCCCGCTCGATGTGGGACTCGATCCGCCCGTGCAGCAGGGAGAGGGCGCACCAGCCCTGGGCGAGGCCGGTCAGTGCGCTGTCGGTGGCCGTCATCGGCTGCTCCCTGCTCCTTCACACCGCTTCCGGTGTTCCCGTACCCCTGTGTTCCCAAGGGTTCCCTTCCAGGATAGGCCACTCACGCAATAGCCCGCGCTTGCAATTAGCCCGCGCGTGCAATTAATGTGGACGCACGTAAGCAGCGCTGGAAAGTGCTGCGGAACCGCACCACCCCCTCCCCTGAAGGGCACTCCCCTCATGCCTCTCGCACTCCTCGCCCTGGCCATCGGGGCCTTCGGGATCGGCACCACCGAATTCGTGATCATGGGCCTGCTCCCCGAGGTCGCCGCCGACTACGGCACCTCGATCCCCACCGCCGGCTTCCTGGTCACCGGATACGCCCTCGGCGTCGTCCTCGGGGCCCCGCTCATGACCGTCCTCGGCACCCGGGTCCCCCGCAAGCGCATGCTGATGCTGCTCATGGGCTTGTTCGTCGCGGGCAACGTGCTCTCCGCGCTGGCCCCCGCCTTCGGCGTCATGCTCGCCGGGCGCGTCGTCGCCTCGCTCGCCCACGGTGCCTTCTTCGGCATCGGCTCGGTGGTGGCCGCCGGGCTCGTCGCGCCCGAGAAGAAGGCCGGGGCCATCGCCATGATGTTCACCGGTCTGACCGTGGCCAACGTCGTCGGCGTCCCGCTCGGCACCCTGGTCGGCCAGACTCTCGGCTGGCGCGTCACCTTCCTGATCGTCGCCGCCCTCGGCGTCCTCGGCCTGCTGGGCATCGCCCGGCTGGTCCCCGAGCTGCCCCGGCCCGAAGGCGTCCGCATCCGCCACGAGCTGGCCGCCTTCCGCAACGTCCAGGTGCTGCTCGCCATGGCGATGACCGTCCTCGGCTTCGGCGGCGTCTTCGCCGCGATCACCTACATCACGCCGATGATGACCAACGTGGCCGGCTTCGCCGACACCTCCGTCACCTGGCTGCTCGTGCTCTTCGGCCTCGGCATGGTCGCCGGCAACCTCATCGGCGGCCGGTTCGCCGACCGCGCCCTGATGCCGATGCTGTACGTGTCCCTGGGCGCCCTGGCCGTGGTCCTGGCCGTCTTCACCGTCACCGCCCACCACAAGATCGCCGCCGCCGCCACGATCGTGCTGATCGGCGCGCTGGGGTTCGCGACCGTGCCGCCGCTGCAGAAGCGCGTGCTCGACCAGGCCGCCGGCGCCCCCACCCTGGCCTCCGCCGTCAACATCGGCGCCTTCAACCTCGGCAACGCGCTGGCCGCCTGGCTGGGCGGGCTCGTCATCGCCGCCGGGCTGGGCTGGACCGCCCCGAACTGGGTCGGCGCCGCGCTCGCCGCCTCCGCCCTGGTCCTCGCCCTCGTCTCCGGCGCTCTGGAGCGCCGTACGGCCGCCCGTGCGGGCTCCGGGGGCCGGGTCGTTACGGGCGCCGCCGCGAGCGCCGCCCCCGTACCCGTCCACCACTGATCCCCGCTCCCACGCCACCAGCACCAACCACCCCCCTCGTACACCGCCCCGCACCACGACCCGGGAGAACCCGCATGTCCGGCACCGCCACCCCCGCCCGCACCGCCGTCGCCCCGCTGACCACCGAGGACGCCGAGCTGCTCGTCTCCGCCGCCCGCTCCGCCGCCGAGCGGGCCGGGGTCACCGTCAGCGTCAGCGTCCTCGACGCCGGCGGCCACCCGCTCGCCTTCCGCCGCGACGACCGGGCCGTGCTGATCTCCGGCGAGACCAGCACCCGCAAGGCCTTCACGGCCCTCCAGCTCGACGCCCCGACCGCCGACCTCGTCGACGCCGTCCGTCCCGACGGGCTCTTCCACACCCTGCCCACCGCCCTGGACCGGCCGCTGCTGTTCATCGCGGGCGGGCTCCCCGTCCACCGCGACGGCCGCCTCATCGGCGCCATCGGCGTCGGCGGCGGCGCCCCCGACCAGGACCACGCCTTCGCCGCGGCCGCCCTCGACGCGCTGGTCTGACGCTCCCGGCCCGCCCCCGGGTCGCGCGCCGGAGTCCCCCGTGCCAGGTTGGTACGGGGGACAGGGGTGCATGATGCGAAAGTCCAGTCAGGTCAGGTCCATGCGGGTCAGGTCCGGGAAGCCCAGGCGACGGCAGGCCGTCGCGACGGCCGTGGCCGCCGCGCTGGCCACCCTTGCCGTGCCCGGGTGCACGGCCGCCTCCGACGGGGCCCGCGGCTCCGGGGAGGCCAGCGGCACCGGCTCCGCCGCCACGGCATCCGCACCCACCGCCCCACCCCCCTCGCCCATCCCGTCGTACGCGCTGTCCAGCGCCCCGCGCACCATCCCGGCCGTACGGGAGCACACCCCGGCCCGCGGACCCGGCTGGAAACCCGCCGCCGACGCGCGGGTCGTCGTACCGCCCGGGAACGCCGCCGCCCTCGCCGACGAGGGGAAACTGCTCGCCGGTGAACTGCGCATGGGCTTCGCCGAGACGGCCGAGCCGCGCCCCGGAGACGTGGAACTGACCCTCGGCGCCAAGAACTCGGGACCGCCCGAGTCCTACACGCTCACCGTGCAGGGCAACCGGGTCCGGGTCACCGGCCCCGACGAGGCCGGGGTCTTCTACGGCACCCGCACCCTCAAACAGGCGGTGAAGTCCGGGGGTTCGGCCCCCGAGGGCACGGTGCGCGACGCTCCGGCCAAGCCGCAGCGCGGTCTCAACCTCGACGTGGCCCGAAAGAACTTCACCGTCGGCTGGATCGAGGACGAGCTGCGCCGCATGGCCGACCTCAAACTCAACCAGCTCGGCCTGCACTTCTCCGACGACCAGGCCTTCCGGATCCAGTCCGACACCCACCCGGAGATCGTCTCCACGCCCCACCTCAGCAAGGCCGAGGTCCGGCAGATCAACGCCCTCGCCGCCCGCCTGCACATCACGGTCGTCCCCGAACTCGACTCGCCGGGCCACCTCGGCGCCGTACTGCGCGCCCACCCCGCCCTCCAGCTGCGCGACCTACAGGGCAGGGCCGTGAAGGGCGCCGTGGACATATCGAACCCCGCCTCGGCCAAGCTCATCGACGAACTGCTCCGCGAGTACCTGCCGTTGTTCCCCGGCGCGTTCTGGCACCTGGGCGCCGACGAGTACCAGGCGCTGGTCTACCGCGACCCGCAGGCCTCCTTCCCGCAGCTCGCGCAGGCGGCGCGGCAGGCGTACGGCCCCTCGGCGCGCATCCAGGACCTGGCGGAGGGCTGGCTGAACGACCGTGCGGACGTGGTGCGTCCGGCGGGCAAGGTGCCCAAGGCATGGAACGACGGATTCTTCACCGCCGGCGTGGTCCAGGCGGCCAAGGACATCCAGGCCGAGTACTGGACGGGCAAGGAGAACGGGGCCCGGCCGCCGCTGGAGTACCTGCGGGAGGGCCGCAAGCTGGTCAACCTGAACGACGAGTACCTCTACTACGTGCTCGGCCAGCCCAACCAGTTCACCTACCCCACCGGCAAGCGGATCTACGAGCAGTGGACCCCGCTCGTCCTGCGCGGCACGACCCCGGTACCCGCCCGGTACGCGGCGCAGATACTCGGCGCCCGGCTCGCCGTCTGGAGCGACCTGGCCGGCGCACAGACCCAGGCCCAGGTCGCCGAAGGGATACGGCTGCCGCTCGCGGCGCTCGCCCAGAAGGTCTGGGACGCCCGCCCGCCGCAGCCCGCCTGGACGGAGTTCAAGGCGCTCGCCGACCGGCTCCAGCCCCCGAGCTGACCTGGCCCGGACCGGGGCCGGGGCGCCGCGGGATATTCGCTGGCCGGACGGCATCCGCGTTGCTTGGATCCGGGGCATGAACAATGAGCTCCCGGACGGCTATGAGCTGTCCACCGACCCCGCCCGCCTCGACGCCGACCTGGTCCACCGCTGGCTGTCGCAGGACGCGTACTGGGCCCTGGGCCGCAGCAGGGAGAAGCACGAGCGCGCCGTGGCGCACTCCCTGAACTTCGGCGTCTACGAGACGGCCACCGGCGCGCAGGTGGGATACGCCCGCGTCGTCACGGACCGGGCCACCTTCGCCTGGCTGTGCGACGTCTACGTCGACCGGGCCGCCCGCGGCACGGGCCTGGGGACGGCCCTCGTCGCCGCGGTCCGCGACCACCTGGCCCCGTACGGGCTGCGCCGGGTGATGCTCGCGACGGCCGACGCGCACGCCGTGTACGCCAAGGTCGGCTACGAGCCGCTGGCGGACCGGGAGAAGTGGATGCTGTACGGAGAGCAGTAGGGGAGCGGCCACCCCCCGCGGACCTTCCCTGGACTTGCCCGCATCCTCAGAGCCGCCCGGCGTGCTCGTGGCGCTGCCAGCGGCGGCGGATCCACCGGCCGACCAGTGGCAGGGCCAGCACCACGGTCAGCGTCCACGCCGCGGCGAACCCCCAGATCAGCGGGAGGGACACGGTGACCGCGGCCGCCACCAGCAGGGCCAGCGTGACCCCGGCGAGCAGGCAGGCGGCCAAGGCGCGGTGGCGCGGGCGGGTGCGCGCGGCGCGCAGGATCCGCTGGAGGGAGCGGTCCGCTCTGAGATCGGCCTCGATCGCCGAGAGGGCGCGTCGCTCCTGGTCGGACAGTCCGGCTCCGTCCATGACGACCTCCCTCGGCAGGCGTCGCCGGGCGGCGCGCACCACAGCCTCTGGCCTGCGCATACCCGACCGGGGGCGGCCCAACCCTCGCGGGCCGTCCCCGGCCCTCGCGGGGGGCGTCACCAGATGGAGTTGACCCACTCCGGGTGGTCGATGAACGGGTTCCGGTTGTGCTGGAACTGGTCGAATATGACCTGGTTGCGGTGCTGCTCGAAGGCGTCCGGCGGGTCCTGCTGGTTCCACTGCTTGAGCACGCTGATCCGGCCGATGGCGGGGGCGCTGCCGTTGTCGACCTTGTCGTTGACTTCCAGGTTCGCGAAGCCGTCGCCGCCGTCGTAGCGCACGGCCATGTAGAGGAGCATGCGCGCGACGTCGCCCTTGACCGCGTCGCGCGGCTCGAAGGAGTCGGAGTCGGTGAAGCTGCCGGGGGCCTCGGCGACCGGGCTGCCGCCCATGTCGAAGTCCTTGTTGCCGCGGGTGCTGTTGACCGTGACGTCCTCGGGGCGCAGGTGGTGCAGGTCCGTGCCCGGGCCGGTGGCGGTGCCGAAGTCGCCGTGGCTCTTGGCCCAGACGTGCTCGCGGTTCCAGTCGTTGGCGCCGCCGCCGTTGGTGGACTTGGACTGGGAGCGGCCCGAGTAGACGAGGATGACGTTGTTCGGGTTCGCCGGGTCCTGGTCGGTCACCTTCAGCGCGTTCCACACGCCGTCGTAGGTCACCTTGGACTGGGTCTTGATGATGTCGTGGAGCGCGGTCTTCAGCGCGGCGCCGGTCTTGCCCTCGGCAGCCGCGTAGTACGCGTCCACGGAGGCGGTGGTGGTGGCCGCGGTGACGGCCCGGCCGGAGGCGGCCGCGTCGGCGTGGGGAGCCGCCGTCCGCTGCGAGCCGGCCGACGCGGTGGCCGGAACGAGGGTCAGGGCCGCGACGGCGACGCCGGCGACCCAGGGGGCGCGTGGGGAGATTCTCATGATGTGGGGGAGACCTTTTCGCAGGCACCGCCCCCGCCAGGGCAGTTGGCGGGGCATCAGGTGGCAGAGCCGAGGCTCACATTGTCATGTGCCCTACAGATGAAATCCATGTGTCGGAAGGCCGGATTCTGCCCCCGGGGGTCACTGGGCCGAACGGGTGAGGGCCCCTTGGCAGATCGCCGCCCCGCGGGCACGGTGGCGGTGGCCCCGGCCGGGGCCGCGCGGACGTGCACACCGTGAACACCCCCACCGGGAGCAGCCCATGGCAGTGAAGATCCTCATCGTGACCGGAGACGCGGCGGAATCGCTGGAGGTCCTCTACCCGTACCAGCGCCTGCGCGAGGAGGGGTACGAGGTGCACATCGCGGCCCCGGCGGTCAGGAAACTGCGGTTCGTGGTGCACGACTTCGAGGAGGGCTTCGACACCTACACGGAGAAGCCCGGCTACACCTGGCCCGCCGACGTGGCGTTCGCCGACGTGGTGACCGAGGAGTACGCGGCCGTCGTCGTGCCGGGCGGCCGGGCGCCGGAGTACCTGCGCAACGATCCCGAGGTGCGGCGGATCCTGGCCGCCTTCACCGGCTCGGACAAGCCGGTCGCCCAGATCTGCCACGGCCCGCTGATCACGGCCGCGAGCGGCGGGCTGGCGGGCCGCCGGGTGACCGCGTACCCGGCGCTGGAGCTCGACATGAAGGCCGCGGGGGCGCAGTACGAGGACTCCGAGGCCGTGGTCGACGGCACCCTGGTCTCGGCCCGTGCCTGGCCCGACCACTCCGCCTGGATGCGGGAGTTCCTCAAGGTGCTGCGCGCCAAGGCCCCGCTGGCCTGAGGCGCGCGGACGACGAAGCGGCCTCCGGCTCCGAGCGGTCGGAGCCGAAGGCCGCTCCGGAGAGCGTCAGCTGCCCGTCGTGATCGGCGGGGCGGGCTCGTTCTTGTAGTTGGCCGGGCCGAAGTTCTTCTTCACCGCGGCCTCCCAGGCGCCGTCCTGGACCATCTTCCTCAGGGCGGCGTTGATCTTGCCCTGGAGGTCCTTGTTGCCCTTCTTGACGCCGATGCCGTAGTTCTCGTTGCTCAGGCTCAGCCCGACCAGCTTGAACTTGCCGGCGTTCTCCTTCTGGGCGGCGTACCCGGCCAGGATGGAGTTGTCCGTCGTGAGGGCGTCGACCAGACCGTCCTGGAGCGCGACGACGCACTCCGAGTACCCGTCCAGCTCCAGCACGCTGGCCTTGGGCGCGAGGGTCTTCTTGACGTTCTCGGCCGAGGTGGAGCCGGTGACCGAGCAGAGCTTCTTGTTGTTGAGGTCCTCGGCCTTGGTGATGGTGGTGTCGTCCGCGCGGACCAGCAGGTCCTGGTGCGCGAGGAAGTACGGGCCGGCGAAGTCGACCTTCTCCTTGCGCTTGTCGTTGATCGAGTAGCTGGCCGCGACGAACTTGACCTCGTTGTACTGGAGCAGCAGTTCGCGGTCGGAGCTGTCGACCCGCTTGAATTCGATCTGCTCCGGCTTGTACCCCAGTTGCTTGGCGATGTACGTCGAGACGTCCACGTCGAAACCGGAGAAGGTCCCGCCCTGCTCGCGCAGTCCCACGCCGGGCTGGTCGAATTTGATGCCGATCGAGAGGTTCCCCTTCGGGCCGCTGTCACCGCCACACCCGGAGGCGGTCAGGGCGAGGCCGACCACTGCGACCAAAGCACCGGCCTTGGGCACCTTCATGCTGCACTCTTTCCTAGGGGCCGCGGGGCGCGCTGCGGGGATCGCCGGCAGCGGGGGGAACCCGCGGATTGGTACGAAGCGTCAAGAAGAGTCGTGACGCGTGTACCAGGAAGCTAGGAAGGCGCCCGGCGCGATGTCACTGCAATTGAGCAAAACTTGAGGTAACGATCCGGCGCGACCGACGTTTCTCCGTCGAATTGTGTGGCGAACGGGATAAAGGTCGACCGCATCGAAAATTCGGCTCATTCGGTACGCATATCGGGGAAAGCGTGGCTACCGGTCGAAGGGGTGCAGAACCACTTAATCCGTACATTGCGCCGGCCCGCGGCCGTTCCGGGTACGCGTCCGGCGCGGGCCGCGAGGCCCTGGCCGCCGCGCTGACCGGAGCCGTCGGGGACGCGGCCGGGATCGAGCTGCTCTCGTACGTGGAGCACCTCGACCTGCCCGACCCGGACCGGGTGCTCGCCGATCCGGACGCCTTCGACCTGCCCGAACGCGGCGACCGGCAGCTGGCCTTCCTGATCGCCGTGGTCGCCGCAGTCCAGGGAGAGCTCACCCGGCCCCGCTGGGAGGCCGGCTGGGCCGTCCTCGCCGAGGCGGTCGACGCAGGCGTGCCGGACGTCGCGGCGCGGGCGGCCACCGACCCGGCCGCCATGTGCGACCTGGACTGGCCGGTGCCCGCCGGGATCGACGGGTTCGTCGAACTGCTCCAGCTCTCCGGCGCCCTGCCGGGTGGCGCTGAGGCGCCGGCGGCGCTGCCCGCGGACCGCGCGTCCGTCGACGGCCGGCCGGGGGGCGCGGGTGCCTGGACCGGGCCGAACTCCCGGCCGCCCGGTACAAGGCGGCCGAGGCCCGGCCGTACCTCGCCCCCGCCCTGTACGCGCTGACCGTGGTCCCCACGGCCGGGGTCCCGACGATGGGCGTGGACCGGTACTGGCGCTGCTGCGTCTCGCCCGCCTTCGTCGACGCGACGCCGGTCGTGGAACTGGCCGGGGTGTGGATCCACGAGGTGGCCCACCTGCTGCGCGACCACCACGCCCGCGCCGACCGGCTCCCGGCCGCCGACCAGCGCGACCGGGTCCGCGTCAACGTCGCCCAGGACTGCGAGATCAACGACGACCTGATCGCCGACGGGCTGGCGCTGCCCGAGGGCCGGATGGAACCCCGGCTGTTCGGTCTCGCCACCGGCGGGATGTTCGAGTCGTACCTGTCCGCGATCCCGGCCACCGCGCCGCACGCACCGGACCGCGGCTCCGGGGCCCGCGGCGCGCCCGCGCCGGGGGAGCCGGCCGAGGGCGCCGGACCCGGCCGGATCGGCTCGGTCGAGGCGGAGGCGCTGCGCCGGCAGACCGCCCGGGCCATGCGCGCCCACCAGCGCACCCGCGGCCTGCTCCCGGCCGGCTGGCAGCGCTGGGCGCAGGAACTGCTGGAGCCCACCGTCGACTGGCGCCGTGCGCTGTCCGGGGCGGTCCGGGAAGCCGCCGCGTGGGCGGGCGGCGCCGTGGACTACACCTACCGCCGTCCCTCGCGCCGCACTCCGGCGCTCGGCGGCCGGGTGGTGCTGCCCAGCCTGCGCCGGCCGCTGCCGCGGGTGGCGATCGTCGTCGACACCTCGGGGTCGATGGGCGAGGACGAGCTCGCCGCCGCGCTCGGCGAGGTCACCGGGGTGCTGCTGGAGGTGGGCGTCCGGGGCAACCGGGTCGCCGTACCGGCCTGCGACGCGGACGTGCACGCCGTGTCCCGCGTGACGAGCGCCGAGCAGGTGACCCTCGCCGGGGGAGGCGGCACCGACATGCGCGTCGGCATCCGGGCCGCGCTGGCGGCGGCGGAGCGGCCGAACATCGTCGTCGTCCTGACCGACGGGTACACGCCGTGGCCGGGCGAGACCCCGTCCTGCCGGCTGATCGCCGCGCTGATCGGGGCCGGGGCGCCGCAGCCGCCGGGGTGGGTGGAGACCGTACGCGTGCCGCCGAGGGCCTGAAGAGGTCGTATCCGGCTCAACTGGCCGAAAAAGTACGGTATTACGGGCCGCTGCGGCCGTCGCATGACAGCATGGCCGGGCAACACCCGGCAAGCGGAGGGGGAGTTCGGTGAGCACGTCCACGAGCGGAGTACGCAAGGGCCTGGCCAAGGTGGAGATCGCGCTGCGGTGGGATCCGAGCCCCGCGGGCACGCCCGCCCACGACCTGGACATCATCGCGGCGGTGTTCGCCGCCGCGGACCCGCACGGGGAGCCGGTCCACCTCGTGCACTTCGGCAGCCGTTCCCCCGACGGCACCATCACCTTGAACCGCGACAGCCACACCGGCCAGGGTTTCGGCTTCGACGAGGTGATGACCCTCGAACTGGACCGGATGGCACCCGCGTTGGTACGGGTGGTGGTCGGCGTGGTCATACAGGACACGGGGCAGCGGGGTGCCCGTACGAAGTCCTTCGCGGCCATCGGCGGTACGGGGGTCCGGATCCGGGAGGGCTACACCGACTTGGCGGTGTCCGATTTCGCGGCGATCCCGGCCGCCACGGCGGCCGCGGTCGCGGAGTTCACGCGGGACGGTTCGGGAGCCTGGTCGCTGGATGCCTCCGTGCGCGGTTTCGACGCGGACCCTGAGGATTTCACCCGGGTCATGGGCGCGCCGCGGTCCTGAAGCGCCGCCGTCCTGCGGGGTTCTGATGTGCGGCAGCCGCACAGACCGGGCGGTGGTCACTCCCTCGAGTGAGTGACCACCGCCCCGTCCGGGTGGCGCGCTGCCGCCGTCCCCACGAGGCAGCGCGGGCGGGTCGCCAGTCGGTCATCGGTGACGGCGGCCCACCGGTTCAGGGGGTCTCGGCCCGGTCCGGGCCCGCGGCGGGCGCGGGTCCGGTGACCGGGGTGGGTTCCGGTACGGGCGCGGGTACGGGGACCGGCGCGTGCTCGGGGGCGGGTGCCAGGCCCAGGGCGGGCAGCAGGGCCGCGTCGACGAACCGGACCAGGTAGTCCGCGTCCGCGTAGCGCCCCTCCAGCACCGGCCGGATGCGCATGACGCCCATCAGCTGCGCCGGCAGGAACTCCGTGGCCGGATGGCCCGCCGCGATCTCGCCGCGCGCCACGGCCCGTCCCACCATCGCGTTGAAGGCGGCCAGCTCCGGCTCGACCAGCGCTTCGCGCAGCGCCGCCTGTAGCTCCTCGTCGCTGAGCACGGCGTGCCCGAGGGCCTGGGTGAGGCGCGTGTCGCGTCCCGAGCTGCCGGCCGCGATCCGGGCCGCCTCGCGCAGGTCCCCGGCGAGGGTGCCGGTGTCCACCGCGGCCAGCGTGCCCTGCCGGTTCGCGCGCAGGGCGGCCGCGACGAGCTGGGGCTTGGTCTTCCACTGCCGGTAGAGGGTCGACTTCCCGCAGCAGGCCCGGGCGGCGACGCCCTCCATGGTCAGCGCCTCGTACCCGTGCTCGCGCAGCTGGTCCAGGACGGCGTCGTAGAACTCCTGCACCCGTTCCGGGGTGATCTTGGAGCGGCGCGCGGCGGGCGCTGTCGACGTCATGGTGAGCGGCTCTCCTCGGGGACTCCGCAGCTGATGGATCCGTGGGGAAAAGTGTACGGGAACGCCAGCGTATCGGTACACCCGCGTATCGATACGCGAATGTATCGATACACTGGCGTGTCGATGTCCGCGCACAGGGCGGCGCCGAGCACAGAGAAGGAAGCGGGGGAAATGAGCTCCCACACCACACCGGGCGGGCCGGCCGACGGCCCGGCAGCGGCCGGGCCGAGGCGCCGACTCATACGCGAGCTGCTGCTCGTCGCGGGCCTGTTCGCCGTGTACAAGGCCGGCCGGATGCTCTCCACGGACCGCACCGACGAGGCTTTCCGCAACGCCGGCCGGATCTGGGACGCCGAGCGCGCACTGCACCTGCCGGGCGAGGGCGCGATCCAGCGGCTCCTCCTGCACGGAGACGGCGACGCCCTCGTCCACACGGCGAACACCTACTACGCGGCCGTGCACTTCCCGGCCACCGCGCTCTTCCTGATCTGGCTCTACGTGCGCAGGCCCGGCCACTACCTGTGGGCCCGGCGCGTACTGGCCATCCTGACCGGCGCCGCCCTCGTGCTGCACCTCACCTTCCCGCTCGCGCCGCCCCGGATGCTCGGCGCCGCGCACCTGGTGGACACCGCCCAGGTCTACGGGCCCTCCGTGTACCGGGCGGCTCCCACCACCGACACCATGGCCAACCAGTTCGCCGCGATGCCCTCGCTGCACTTCGGGTGGGCCCTGATGCTGGCACTCGGCATGATCGCCGCCACCCGTTCCCGGTGGCGCGTGCTGTGGCTGCTGCACCCGCTGGTGACCCTGCTCGTGGTCGTGGGCACCGCCAACCACTACTGGCTCGACGCCGTCGTGGCCACCGTCCTGCTCGGCGGGGCCCTGCTGGTGGTGCCGCGTCCGCGGGTCCGCGCCGGAACCCTGGCCGTCGTACGACACCTGCCGCGCCCGCGGCGGAACGCGGCGCCCCCGGTCCCGGCGGCCTCGAAGGCCCCTGCGGCCCCTGCGGCCCCTGCGGTCGCGCAGGCCTCCGCCGCCGCAGCGGTTCCCGAGGCCCAGGCCGAGGTCGTGGGGGCTGGCCGATGAACGCCACCCTCCTCGCCGTCCTGCTCTGCCTCGCCTCGGCCGTCGCGTACGCGGCCGCCGCCGTGGCCCAGGAGCGGCTCGCCCGCGCCGCCGTGGCCCGCAGTGCCGGAGCCCTGCTCGGCAACGGGGCCTGGTGGTGGTCGGCCGGTCTCAACGCCGGCGCCGCTCTGCTGCACGCCGCCGCCCTGCGCTACGGGCCGCTCACCCTGGTCCAGCCGCTCGGCGCCCTCACGCTCGTCGCGGCCGTCCCGCTGGGGGCGCACGGGGCCGGCCGCCGCGTCGCCGCCACCGAATGGCGGGGCACCCTGGCCACCGTCGTCGGGCTCGGCCTCCTGCTGCTCCCCGCCTCGGGGCCGGCCCCCGACGACACGCTCACCCTGGCCGAGGCGCTGGCGGTGTCCGGGGCCACGCTCGCCGTGATCACCCTGCTGACCGTACGCCGGGACGTGCGCTCGGGGCTGCGGCACGCGACGGCCTCCGGGCTGGCCTCCGCCGTGGCCTCCGCGCTGACCCAGACGGTGGCCGTCGCGGGCGGGCGTGGCGGGGCCCTGCTCAGCGTGCGGGTCGTCGCCGTAGCCGTGCTCGTGGTGGTCTTCGCGGTCGGCGGGATGCTGCTGTCGCAGCGTGCCTACCGGGGCGGGCTCGGGGCGCCGCTGGCCGTGGTGAACCTGGCCAACCCGCTGGCCGCGGCCGCCATCGGCATGATCCTGCTCGGTGAACGCCTCCAGGGCGGAGCGGTGGGGCTGCTGCTCGCCGTGGCCGGCGCCCTGGCGGCCGCGCGCGGGGTGCTGCTCCTGACGCGTACGGCGCCGGGTACCGCTCCCGCCCCGGCCCCTGCCGCCTCCGCGCCCGTCCCCGTACCCGTCTCCGCGCCCGCACCCGTACGCGCGGTGGCGCCGGCATCCGCATCCGCGGCCGCGGCCGCGCCCGTGCCCGTACCGGCGGTCCCGGTGCCGGCCGGCCGGGTGCCGGTCTGAGGCGGCCAGAACCGTTTCGCCGGTGTTCGCGTCCTCCCTGGTGAGAACGCGAACACCGACATACAACGAAGCGGAGTGAACGACCATGGGGATCGTCAGCTGGATCGTCCTGGGGCTGCTGGCCGGGATCATAGCCAAGGTCCTGCTGCCCGGCCGTGACCCCGGCGGACTGATCGGCACCACGTTCATCGGCATCGCCGGAGCCTTCATCGGCGGCTGGCTCTCCGCGAAGTTCCTGGACAAGCCGATCGGCCACGACTTCTACGACCCCGCCACCTGGGGCTCCGCCATCGCGGGCTCGCTGGTCCTGCTCATCGGCTACCGCATCCTCTTCGGCAACTCCCGCGACTGAGCGGCTCCGGGGCCACCGGTTAGGCTCGGGCCGCACGGCGCGACGTACGAGCTGCGAGGAGCCCCGAGTCCCATGAGCGTCACCCCTGCCACTCCCGTCACCCCCGTTCCCACCAGCGATCTGTACGACGAGCACGGCGAGGGGCTGGCCATCTGCACCACGTCCTTCCGCCAGTTCGGCGGGCGCCGGCTGTTCGCCGGACCGGTGCGGACCGTCACCTGCCACGAGGACAACGCGCTGCTGCGCGAGCTGGTCCACACGCCGGGCGGGGGCGCCGTCCTCGTCGTGGACGGCGGCGGCTCCCTGCGCACCGCCCTCACCGGCGACCTCATCGCCGCGGCGGCGCAGCGCAACGGATGGGCCGGCCTGATCATCAACGGCGCGGTCCGCGACAGCGTGGCCCTCGGCGGGCTCGACCTCGGCATCAAGGCCCTGGGCACGGTCCCGCGCAAGAGCGGCAAGACGGGCGCGGGCACGGTGGACGAGCCCGTCACCCTCGGTGAAGTGACGTTCCGTCCGGGGGACACGGTCCACGCGGACGACGACGGCACGGTCGTCCTCCCCGCCTTCTGACCCGGCCCGGGGGCGAGATCCGGCCATGGGCGGGCCACGGCCCCTGGCGCCGCCCGCGCCGGGCCGGATTCACTGCGGGGCCATGACACGACACAGGATCACGGGCCTGCTCGGCGCCCTCGCGCTCGCCGCCGCAGCCCTGGCCGGCGGCGCGGGACCCGCGGCGGCCGCCGCCGACGCGCGCACCAGCGGCGTCCACGCCTCCGCCGCCGGTGCCCCGGCCGCACCGCCCGCCGAGTTCGGCACGGACTGGCACGACCCCCTCACCGCCGCCCCGCCCGTCGCCCGCCCGGCCACCCGCTCCTGCGAGGTGACCGTCGCCGAGGCCGACTTCCGCGACTACACCCCGTACGTGGGGACCTACGCGCCCCCGGCCGCATGCGGCGGGAGCTGGGCCAAGATCGTCCTGCGCCTCGACGGCAAGGTCAAGGGACGCCAGTACGACCGCCTGGGCCACCTCTCCGTCGGCGGCGTCGAGATCCTGCGCACCTCCACCCCCGAGCCCTCGCCCGAGGGCATCACCTGGTCCGTCGAGAAGGACGTCACCCGCTACCGCGACGTCCTGGCCGGGCCGCAGCCCGTCGAGATGCTGATCGGCAATGTCGTCGACGACACCTACACCGGCGTCATCGAGGTCAAGGCCACCCTCACCTTCTACACCGCCGACCGGGACCGGCACGTCACCGTCCCCGACACCCCCGACCGCGTCCTCCCGCTCACCAGCCCCTCGGTCACCACCCCGCGCAACACCGAGCGGCTCCTGGCCGAGGTGTACGCCACCGGCTCCGGCGGCGGCTGCGAGGAGTACTGGTACATGACCACCCCGGACGCCGCCCCGTACTCCTGCAAGGCGGCCGACGGCCCCTACCGCGAGGTCCGCATCTCCGTCGACGGACAGCTCGCCGGCATCGCCGCCCCCTTCCCGACCGTGTGGACGGGCGGCTGGTCGAACCCCTTCCTGTGGTACGTCACCCCCGCGCCCCGCGCCTTCGACGTCCAGCCGATCGTCTACGACCTCACCCCGTACGCCGCCCTCCTCAACGACGGCCGCCCGCACCGGATCGAGGTCGGCGTCGCCGGCGTCCCGGCCGGGCAGAGCGGCTGGAGCACCCCGGCGAACCTGCTGATCTGGCAGGACGAGGGCCGCGCCGTCGTCACCGGCTCCCTCACCCGCCACGAGGAGGGCGAACCGGCCAACTCCACCCGCTGGACGCCCGCCGCGCCCGGCACCCCCGCCGCCCGGCACCGCCTCGACACCGAGGGCGGCCACCGGCTCACCGTGGCCGGCCGGCTCGACACCTCCCACGGCCGGGTCACCACCACCGTCACCCGAGCCGTCCACAACACCTCCGTGCACCGCTGGACGGAGGGCGAGAACCAGGACGCCCTGACCGCCACCTGGACGGACGAGGAGAGCGTCAGCCGCGGCCCCGCCACCGTCCGCACCGCGCGCACGTACACGATGGACGGCGAGACCACTCTCGGTGCCGGGGACCGGCTGCGCACCGTCATCTCGCTCGGCGACCGCGCCGAGACCAGCACCCTGCGCGGCGGCCGCACCGTGGACCGCACGCTGCTCGACGACCGGTACACGGGCGACGCGAGCTACACGGCGAACGTCCCGCGCGACCAGCGCCACGCGGTGGGCACCAGCACCGAGCACTACCGGCTGTACGGTTCGGATCCCGCACGCGGCTGCTACGACCGCACGGTGTCCACCGCCCAGGGCACGGTGACGGTGGACCGCCGACACTGCTGACGGTGGCTGCGCCTACGATGACCGGCCATGGACATGAGTGAGGCCGGCAGACAGCTGGTCGACGGCCGCTTCGAACTGATCGCGCCGCTGGGCGCCGGCGGTATGGGCACGGTGTGGCGCGCCCGCGACATCGCACTGCACCGCGACGTCGCCCTGAAAGAGGTGCGCCCGCCGGACCCGGCGACCGCGGCCGCCCAGCCCGGACTCACCGAGCAACTGCGCGAACGCGCCATCCGGGAGGCC
The DNA here is from genome assembly GCF_001044425.1 of Streptomyces roseus. GTDB lineage: Bacteria > Actinomycetota > Actinomycetes > Streptomycetales > Streptomycetaceae > Streptomyces > Streptomyces roseus. The sequence goes on along the minus strand of NZ_LFML01000100.1, from coordinate 30,737 downwards.
CGTGCGCTCGCCCGGATGGCGCACCCGCACGTGGTGACGATCCACCACATCGTCGAGCCCGCCGCCGGCACGGACGGCCATCCGTGGATCGTGATGGAGCTGGTCAAGGGCGGCTCCCTGCACGACAGGCTGGAGTCGGGGCCGATGCCCGTCGCCGACGTGCTGCGGCTCGGCCTCGACGTGCTGTCCGCCCTGCGGGCCGCCCACGCGGAAGGCGTCCTCCACCGCGACGTCAAGCCGGCCAACGTGCTGCTGCGCCCCGACGGTTCGGCCGTCCTCACCGACTTCGGCATCGCGGCCCTCCACGACTCGACCGCCCTCACCTCCACCGGCGTGCTCATCGGCTCGCCGGAGTACATCGCCCCGGAGCGGGCCCGCGGCGAGGAGGGTCTCGCCGCCTCCGACCTGTGGTCGCTCGGCATGCTGCTCTACGTGGCCGCGGAGGGGACCCACCCGCTGCGCCGGGCCACCACCCTGGCCACCGTCGTCGCCGTCCTCGACGAGCCCATCCCGGCCCCGGTGCGTTCCGGCCCGCTGGGGCCCGTACTGGAACGGCTGCTCGTACGGGACCTGTCCGTCCGGCCGGACGCCGCGGAGCTGGAACGACTGCTCCGGGAGGCGAGCGGTGCCGCCGCCGGGAGCGCCCCGCCGGCCCCGTCGCCCACGGCCCTGGGTCAGTACGGGCCCCCGACCCCACCGCCGGGCGCCGGGGGCGGCGGCGGTTTCGGCGGCGGCCCGACCCGGCCCGCGCAGCAGCAGGTCCCCCAGCCCTACGCGCCGTTCACCCCCGGGGGCGGCTCCCCGTACTCGGTCACCGCCCCCGTCCCCGCGAACCGGACCCCGCGCCGCCGCCCGGCGCTGCTCGCCGCCCTCGCCGCGCTGGTCCTGGCCGTCGGCGCGATCGGTTTCGTCAAGTGGTTCCCCGGCGACTCCGCGGACAAGAGCGGCGCCGGGGCCAAGGGCTCGGGCGCCGCCGCGAGCACCGGCCCCTCCACCCCCCGACCGCAGCAGAGCCTGCCCACAAAGGTCGGCGGCCAGGCCGCCGCCCCCAAGGGCAGCCTGCTCACCCCCGCCAACGTGCGGACCGCGATCGAGGCCTTGAAGCAGAAGACGGGCACCACCCAGTTCGTGGAGATGAACATCTACGAGGAGTACGTCCTCGCGTCCATTCCCACCGCACCCGGAGCCAAGACCTACGACCGCTACCAGTACCGCGACGGCGAGGCGAAGCGCACCGGCCCCGGCAGCACCATCAAGGCCGACGAGCCGCTGATCGACATGGCGACCGTCAACTGGGACGCCCTGCCCGGCCTCCTCGACACGGCCAAGCAGGAACTCGGCGTGACCAACCCGACCTCGCGCTACGTCATCGTCGAACCCTGGCTCCTCGACGGCAGCCCGTCCATGCGGCCCTACCTCACCGACGAGTACGGCCAGGGCGGGTACGTCTACGCCGACACCCAGGGCAAGGTGAAGAAGGTCTACCGCTCCTGACATCGTGTACCCGTACGGTCCTTCGCGGTTCGGTCGCGGTTCGGTTCGAGGAGCAACACCACCATGCCCAGCTGGCGCACCACCCTCACGGCGGCCGGAATCACCGGCCCCCGGCTGCGTGAGGACTACACGCACGTCGCCCGCCGGGTCCTGCGCCGGGAGCCGGCCCCGTACGTGACGCTGCGCCTGCTCGCCGCGCCGCCGCTGGTGCCCTGGCTGACGGCGGGGGTGGCCTTCATGAACCTCGTCGACGACGTGGCCGAGACCGGCACCCCGCGGGAGCGCTCCGCCGGCCTCGCCGCGCTCACCGGGCAGGTGGAGACGGCGCTGAGGACCGGCGACAGCCCCGACCCGCTGATCCGCGCGTACGTCCACGCCGTCGCCACCCGCGGGCTGCCCGCGCACTGGGTCTCCCGGTTCCTGGAAGGCGCCGCCACCGCCGAGGCCGGCTTCGAAGGCTTCGGCACCGAGGAGGACTTCCAGACCTACCTCGACGCCTACGCGTGGCCCGGGGTGCTGGTCTTCACCGGGCTCCAGTACCGGGGCGGCCCCGACGAGGAACAGGCCGCCGGATGGCGGCGGTTCGTCGACGCCGCCCAGCGGGTCGACTTCCTCGCCGACCTCGCCGGAGACCTCGCGGACGGCCGGCTGTGCCTGCCGCGGGCCCGCCTCGCCGAGCACTCCGTCACCCGGGCCGACCTCGAACAGGCCCGCGACACCCCGGCCGTACGCGCGCTCCTCGCCGACGAGACGCGGCGCGCCCGCGGTGCCCTCGCCGCCACCGAAGGCATCCTCGGCCTCGTCGAGCCCGGGCTGCGCCCCGTGATCGCCGCGATGACGGAGCTGATGGGACACCAACTCGCCGCCGTGGAACGGGCCGGAACCCGGGCGCTGCGCAAGGACGTCGGCTACGGCCTGGCCGCCCCCGTGCGCACCCTGCTGCGCGCCCGGGCCGGCCGGTCCCGGCACCGGCCGGCCGGATAGCGCCCCACCGCACCGCGAGCCGGGACATTTGTACCGGCGGGGTCCGTACATGCGGATCTGCCGGGGAGCACGCCCCCTTCGTAACGTGGTGGGCATGACACAGACGACACCGGCGGCCCCGCAGCCACGGACCGCGCGGCCACCGCGCGAAGAGCCCGCGATCCGCTTCCGGCACGCGGCCAAGTCCTTCGGAGCCGTCCGCGCCGTCGCCGGCATCGACCTCGACGTCCGGCGCGGCGAGGCGGTCGCCCTGCTCGGCCGCAACGGCGCCGGCAAGTCCACCACCATCAGCCTGCTGCTCGGCCTCGAAGAGCCCGACGCGGGCAGCGTACGGCTCTTCGGCGAGACCCCCGAGCGGGCGGTGAGGGCCGGCCGGGTCGGTGCCGTGCTCCAGGAGGGGCGCGCCGTACCGCGCATCACCGTGTGCGAGCTCATCGGCTTCGTGGCACGCACCCATCCCGCTCCGATGCCCGTCGCCGAGGCGCTGGAGCTGGCCGGACTCACCGAGCTCGCCGGCCGCCGCATCGACCGCCTCTCCGGCGGACAGGCCCAGCGCGTCCGCTTCGCCGTGGCCCTCGCCGGGAACCCGGAGCTCATCGTGCTCGACGAGCCGACCGCCGCCCTCGACGTGGAGGCCCGCCGCGCCTTCTGGGAGTCCATGCGCGGCTACGCCCGGCGCGGCAACACCGTCCTGTTCTCCACCCACTACCTGGAGGAGGCCGACGCCCACGCCGACCGCATCGTCGTCGTCGACTCCGGGCGGATCGTCGCCGACGGCACCGGGGAGCAGCTGCGCCGGGCCGCCGGCGGCTCGCTGGTCTCCGTCGACCTGGCCGGGCGCCCCACCGAGGGCCTCGGCGAGCTGCCCGGGGTGGTCTGCGTGGAAGTACGGGGGGACCGCGCGCGGTTGCGCACCGAGGACCCGGACGCGACGGTCGTCGCCCTCGCGGGCCTCGGCGCGGTCCGGGGGATCGAGGTCACCGCCCCCTCGCTGGACGACGCGTTCCTCGCCCTCACCGGCAGCCGACCCAGCCGCCCCGCCGACACCATCCCCGCAGGGAGCCCCCGTTGATCACCGCCTACGTCCGCCTGGAGGTCCGCCGGACCCTGCGCGACACCTCGTTCGTCGTCTTCGGCATCGGCATGCCGGTGCTGATGTACCTCCTCTTCACCAACATCGGGTCCGGCGCCGACACCGGCGACTGGAAGACGTCGTCCATGGTGGCCATGGCCGCGTACGGGGCGCTGGGCGCGGCCCTTGGGACGGGAACCGGCGTCGCCGAGGACAAGGGCATCGGCTGGCTGCGGCAGCTGCGGGTGACCCCGATGACCCCGCGCCAGGTCGTCATCGGACGGGCCCTGACCGGCTCGGTGACCGTGCTGCCCGCCGTGGCCGCCGTGCTGGCGGCCGGCGCGTCCGTCAACGGGATCCGGCTGGAGGCCTGGCAGTGGGCCGCGGTCGCGCTCGTCCTGTGGCTCGGCGCGCTCCCCTTCACCCTGCTCGGCATCGGCAACGGCTACCGGCTCACCGCCCAGACCACGGGCCTGGTCAACGTCGGGTGCGGCCTCGGGCTCTCCATCGTCGGCGGACTCTGGTTCCCCGCCGAGCTGTTCCCGCACTGGCTGCGCTCCCTGTCCGACTTCACCCCGACCCGCCGCTTCGCCGAGCTGGGCCAGTCCCTCGCCGCCGGCGGAGCCCCCGGCCCGGCCGCGGTCGCGGTGCTCGCCGTATGGGCCCTGCTGTTCGCCGCGTACGCGGTGCTCTCGTACCGTCGGTCCGCGAGGACGGTGTGACGCATGGAGCGGGGAACGGGTGTGAAGATCCAGGACTGGCGCAGGAACAGGCAGGCGCGGAAGGCCGAGTGGGCGGTCCGCAAGGCCGAGTGGCGGGTGCGGGAGAGGCTGCGCAAGGCACGGGGCGAGGCGCCTGACCACGGCTGCGGCCCGATGGCCCCGTCCAACCCGTTCGCGCTGCTGCCGTGGCTGCTGCTGGGCATGGGGGCCATCTCCAACGTCGTCAAGGGGGAGACCCCCAACCCCTGGATCGGCGCTCTGGGCCTGCTGCTGTTCAACTCCCTCTACGTCACCCTGGTGTTCCGCGCCTTCGACCGGCGGGCCCGGGAGGCGGCCGGAACCCGCTGGTGCCTGGCGGCCCTCGGCGCGGTCACCTGCGCCCTCGCCCTGGCGTACGGGGGCAACTGGCTGCTGTTCTTCCCGCTGTGGGGCCTGGCCACGGGGGCGGTGATCCGGGGCCGGATGCTGGGTCCGGTGATGTTCGTCGTCACCGCCCTCGCCGGGGCGGTCGCGGGGCTCGACGAGGGCTGGGACACCCTCGGCATCGCGTACGGGACCCTCGTCTCCGGCATGGTCACCGCCGCCATCCTCGCCCTGTCCGAGACGGTCAGGGAACTGCGCGAGACCCGGCAGGAGCTGGCCCGGGCCGCCGTGGACCAGGAGCGGCTGCGCTTCTCCCGCGACCTGCACGACCTGCTCGGCCACACCCTGTCGGTGATCGTCGTGAAGTCGGAGGCGGCCCGGCGGGTCGCCCCCCGGGACATGGACGCCGCCCTGGGCCAGATCGCCGACATCGAGGCGGTCGGCCGGCAGGCGCTCACCGAGATCCGGGAAGCGGTCACGGGCTACCGCGAGACCAGCCTCGCCGCCGAGCTCGACCGGGCCCGCGGCGCGCTGACCGCCGCCGGGATCGAGCCCGTCGTACGGCAGTCCGGGCCCCCGCTGCCCCCGCAGGCGGCGGCGCTGCTGGGGTGGGTGGTGCGCGAGGGCGCCACCAACGCCATCCGGCACAGCGGTGCGACCACCTGCGAGATCGAGGTGCGGAGCGCGGCGGAGCGGGTCCGCCTGGTGATCACCGACAACGGGAACGGCGTAGGCTCGACCCCGCCGGGCAGCGGACTGACCGGCCTGACGGAACGGCTCGCCGCGGCGGGCGGCACCCTCGTCGGCGGCCCGGTTCCGGGCCCGGGGCGGGGGTTCCGGGTCACGGCCGAGCTTCCGGTGGAGCACGCGGCGAACGGGAAGGATCCGGTGGACCCGCATCACCCGCGGAACCCGGCGGGCCAGGCGGACCCGGAGAACGAGGAGAGTCGATGATCAAGGTCCTGCTCGCGGAGGACCAGGGCATGATGCGCGGCGCGCTGGCCCTGCTGCTCGGGCTGGAGGAGGACATCGAGGTCGTCGCGCAGGTCGGCGCCGGGGACGAGATCGTGCCGGCCGCGGCCCTGGCGCGGCCGGACGTGGCCCTGCTCGACATCGAACTCCCGGGCCGCAGCGGTCTCGACGCCGCCGCCGAGCTGCGCACGCGCCTCCCGGACTGCCGGGTGCTGATCCTGACCACCTTCGGCCGCCCGGGCTATCTGCGCCGGGCGATGGAGGCGGGGGCCGCCGGCTTCCTGGTCAAGGACGGGCCGGTGGAGGAACTGGCCGCCGCGATCCGCCGGGTGCTCGCGGGGGAGACCGTGATCGACCCCGCGCTCGCCGCGGCCGCGCTCAGCGCCGGACCGAGTCCGCTGACCGCGCGCGAGGTGGACGTGCTGGGCGCGGCGGTCGACGGGGCGACCGTGGCCGACATCGCGGCCAGGGTCCACCTGTCGGAGTCGACGGTGCGCAACTACCTGTCCTCGGCCATCGGCAAGACGGGCACCCGCAACCGAATGGAGGCCGTCCGCGCGGCCCGCCGCCAGGGCTGGCTCTAGGCCCCTGTTATCGTGCGCCGATGTCAACGATCAAGCAGTTCCAAGTGACCTTCGACTGCGCGGAGCCCGCGAGCCTCGCCGCCTTCTGGTGCGAGGTGCTGGGGTACGTACTGCCCACGGTCCCGAAGGGCTTTGCCACGTGGCAGGAGTACCACCGCTCGCTGCCGCCCGAGGACGAGATCTACTTCGCGTGCAGCGATCCCTCGGGTGTGGCCCCGCGCTTGCTCTTCCAGCGCGTTCCCGAAGGCAAGACCGTCAAGAACCGGGTGCATCTCGATGTGCGGGTCGCCGCAGGGCTCGTGGGTGACGAGCGTCTGGCCGCACTCGAGGCCGAATGCGCACGGCTGACGGCGCTCGGCGCGAAGCACGTGCTGACGCAGCGCGCCGACGGCGTCAACGAGTCCTGCATCACGATGCAGGACATCGAGGGCAACGAGTTCTGCCTCGACTGATTACCGCCCGAGACTGCGGGGAGGGGCGCCGCCCCAGGCCTTCGGGAACATCGGTGCGGCCCGTGTTCCTGACGGCCGGCCGCTCCGAGACGGCCTTCCGGGGCTTCTAGTAGGCGCCGTTGACGTTGTCGATGGAGCCGTAGCGGGCCGCCGCGTAGTTGCAGGCTGCCGTGATGTTGGCGACCGGGTCGTACGAGTCCAGGGATGTGCCGGGCACGTGATAGGCGCGGAACGTCGGGTCGATGACCTGGAGCAGGCCCTTGGAGGGAATGCCCGCCGCGGCGTTGGAGTCCCAGTTGTTGATGGCCAGCGGGTTGCCCGAGGACTCCCGCATCACATTGCGGTGAATTCCGTTGTAGCTGCCGGGGATTCCGTGCCGGGCCATGATGTCCAGCGACTGCCGGATCCAGCCGTCGAGGTTGTTCGCGTAGGTGGTGGCGGGTTTGACCGCCGCGGCCGCCTGCACTGCGGTCGCCTTCGCGGTGGCCGCCTTCGCCGCCGCGCCGATGCTCAGCTTGAGCCCGGGCCGGATGATCGCGGGGTCGGATCCGATGGCGGTCCGGTTGGCCTCGTACAGGGCCTGCCAGCCACCGCTCACGGCGTGCTCGACGGCGATCTTCGAAAGGGTGTCGCCCACGGTCACGGAGTAGGTCAGCGGGAGCGCCGCCTTTTCCGCCGCCGGTTTGACGGCGGGCAGCGCGGCGGTCTTCACGGCGGGCACCGCGGCCGGCTGGGTGACGGCCGCGCCGGCCGTGGTCGCGCTGATCAGCGGCAGGGCCAGGGCGGCGCCGCCGGTGCCGGCGAAGGCCAGCTTGCGGGCGATCGGGCGCTGCTTCGGCCGACGGTGCTTACCGAGTCCGGGCATGGCGGAATTCCTCACGTGGGGGTGCGGGGGATCCCTGGCGGCCGCCGGTTTCGGCGGCTGCCCGCTGGGAATGACGTGAAGGTAAGCGAGTCCGCCGGGCGGGAACAAGGCACGAATTCCCCCGGATGATCGACTTGCCGGTTTCGGGGTCGAAAACGACCTTGAGGGCGCCTTCCGGGAATGCCGAAATTCCTTTCCAGGAAAAGGGAATCGCCCGTTCCGGATTAAATGATGTTGCTCCTATTCGAGTGACTCACATCACGAGCCGCGTAGGCCCTTCCGGGAAACGGACAACTCGCCCATTCACCTGCCTGATTCGGGCATCTCGCCCGTTGTTTGCGAACCGCCCACAGGGGGCGCTTCCCGGCGCGGGATGGCGGTCTGTTCGACCTCCGCCAGGCGTTCCAGCGCCGCCGACACCGCCGCCGCGCCCGCGGGCAGCAGCGGGAGCCGCACGTCCGGCGTCGGGATCCGGCCCCGGGCGTGCAGCACGCCCTTGACCACCGCCGGATTCGGCTCGGCGAAGAGGGCCGCCGAGAGCCGTGACAGGCCGTGTCCCAGGGCCCGCGCCCGCGGCACGTCCCCGTCCCCCCAGGCCGCCGCCAGCTCCGCGTACCGCGCCGTCGCCAGGTGCGCCGAGGCCAGGATCCCGCCCGTCGCACCGAGCGCCAGCAGCGCGGATGCGTACAGGTCGTCGGCCGCCAGCACCGCGAACCCGTCCGGCAGGTCGCCGAGCAGCGCCACCACCTCCTCGCCGACCCCGCCGCCCGCGTACTTCATCCCGGCCACCCCCGGCAGCTCCCCGAGTGCTCGCAGCGCGGCCGCGTCCAGCGGCTGCCCCGTCCGGTACGGGATGTGGTAGACGACCAGCGGTACGGGGCTCACCTCGACCAGGCGCGCGAAGTGCGCCAGCACCCCCGCGGCCCCGGGCCGGACGAACGGCGGCGGGGTCACCATCGCCGCCCCCACCTCCGGCCACCGCGCCAGCCGGCCCAGCGCCTCCCCGGTGGCCCGGGTGCCGCTCCCGCCCGCGCCCACGGTCAGCATCGCGCCCCGCTCCCGGCAGACCCGGGCGCAGACCTCGGTGACGAGGTCGCGCTCGGCCTCGTCGAGGGCGGCGGGCTCACCGGTGGTGCCGAGGGCGACGATCCCGGTGGCGCCCTCGTCGAGCACTTGGTGGGCGAGCGCCTCCAGGGCGTTGGCGGCGACGTCCCCGGCGGGGTCGAAGGGGGTGACGAGCGGTACGTGAATCCCGTGGAGGGGGAGGTCGTGTGTCATGCCGTCGAGCTTCATCTGCCCCGAGCGTCAAATCCAGTTCGCGTTTCTTACCCGACCCGTAAGCTGAGCCGATGCTCGACGTACGACGCCTGCGCCTGCTGCGCGAACTCGCCCGCCGCGGGACCATCGCCGCCGTGGCCGAGGCCCTCGCCTTCAGCCCGTCGGCGGTGTCCCAGCAACTCTCCGTCCTGGAACGCGAGGCGGGTCTGCCGCTCCTCGAACGCACCGGCCGCCGCGTCCGGCTCACGCCCGCCGGGCAGAACCTGGTCCGGCACGCCGAAGCCGTGCTGGAACGGCTGGAGGAGGCCGCCGCCGATCTCGCCGAAGCCCGCAGCGGGCCGGCCGGAGCCCTGCGCATCGGGGCCTTCCCCACCGCCACCCGGGCCATCGTCCCCGCCGCCCTGGTGACCCTGGCCCGGCGCCATCCGCGGCTGGAGCCGATGGTTTCGGAGACCGACCCGGCTGCGGTCGCGCACGCGCTGCGCGCCGGGGACCTGGACGTGGCCCTGGTCCACGAGTACGACTTCGTCCCCGCGCCCCAGGAGCCGGGGCTCACCACACAGCGCCTGTACCGCGAGTCGATGTACCTGGCCACCCCCGCGCCCGCCGCGGCCCCCGGCCCCGACCAGGGCGCGGTCCTGCGGGCGTACGCCGACGCCCCCTGGATCGCCGCCACCCACGGCACCCTGTGCCACGCGATGGCCGTCCGGGCCTGCCAGGCCGCCGGGTTCACCCCGCGGATCCGCCACCGCGTGGACGAGTTCACCACCGTGCTCGCCCTGGTGGCGGCCGGTCAGGGCGTCGCCGTCGTCCCCCACCTCGGGGTCACGGGCCCCGCCGGTCCGGCCGTCTTCCTCACCCGGCTCCTCATGGAGCGCCGCACCAAGATCGCCTTCCGGAGCGGAGCCGCGGCCCACCCGGGCGTGGCCGCGTTCACCGCGGCACTTCGCGCCGCCGTACCGCCGGAACTCCGCGCCGACGTACCGCCGGAACCCGCCACTCCGGCTTCCCCGGAGTGACACGGCTCCCCTCCACCGCCGCGCCCGTGTACGTTCGTTGATCCAGACAGAACCGACCAGAGCGGGGTACGACGTGACGCATCGCGTACGAGGGGTCATCGCCCGGAGCAAGGGCGCACCGGTGGAGACGACGACGATCCTCGTGCCCGACCCGGGACCCGGCGAGGCCCTGGTCAAGGTCCAGGCATGCGGGGTGTGCCACACCGACCTGCACTACCGTGAGGGTGGCATCAACGACGAGTTCCCCTTCCTGCTCGGCCACGAGGCAGCCGGAATCGTCGAATCCGTCGGCCCCGACGTCACCTCCGTCGCGCCCGGCGATTTCGTCGTCCTCAACTGGCGCGCCGTGTGCGGCACCTGCCGCGCCTGCAAGCGCGGCCGCCCCTGGTACTGCTTCAACACGCACAACGCGACGCAGTCCATGACCCTGGAGGACGGCACCCCGCTCTCCCCGGCGCTCGGCATCGGTGCGTTCGCCGAGAAGACCCTGGTCGCGGCCGGTCAGTGCACCAAGGTCGACCCGGCGGCCTCCCCGGCCGCCGCGGGCCTCCTCGGCTGCGGGGTGATGGCCGGCCTCGGCGCGGCCCTGAACACCGGCAACGTCGGACGCGGCGACTCCGTCGCCGTCATCGGCTGCGGGGGAGTGGGCAGCGCGGCCGTGGCCGGCGCCCGCCTGGCCGGCGCGGGGCGGATCATCGCCGTCGACCTCGACGACCGGAAGCTGGAGTGGGCACGCGGCCTCGGGGCCACCCACACCGTCAACGGCCGTACGGAGGACGTGGTCAAGGCCGTCCAGGCCCTCACCGGCGGCCACGGCGCCGACGTGGTCATCGACGCCGTGGGGCGCCCCGAGACCTACCGGCAGGCCTTCTACGCCCGCGACCTCGCCGGCACGGTGGTCCTGGTCGGCGTGCCGACACCGGAGATGAGGCTCGAACTCCCGCTGCTCGACGTCTTCGGCCGCGGCGGCGCCCTCAAGTCCTCCTGGTACGGGGACTGCCTGCCCGAGCGGGACTTCCCCCTCCTCATCGACCTCTACCTCCAAGGCCGCCTCGACCTGGACGCCTTCGTCTCCGAGACCATCCCCCTGGACGCCGTGGAAGAGGCCTTCGCCCGCATGCACCGGGGCGATGTCCTCCGCTCGGTGGTCGAGTTCTAGGGGGCGTCCGCGAAGTCCCGCCCGCCCCGCGACACCCGCCCCGCGACTCCCGGCACGCGCTCCCGCCGTACCGGGCCGCGGGCGCAGGTGGGGGCCGCGGGGCGCGGGCGGGCCCGTACTAGACTCGGCCGGGCCGCCAGACCCGTGCCCCGGTCGCGACCCGGCCGGGGCCGCCGCACACCCAGGGGCCGTTCGTGACCATCGACCGCAGCTACCGCCAGCCCGGTGTCGTCCTCACCGACCACCGCTTCAGCGTCCCGCTCGACCACGCGCGCCCGGACGGGGAGCACATCGAGCTGTACGCCCGCGAGGCCGTCGCCACCGGCAAGGACCCCGAGACGCTGCCCTGGCTCCTCTACCTGGAGGGCGGCCCCGGCTTCGGCGCCCGTCGCTTCACCGGCCGGCAGGCCTGGCTGGAGCGGGCCCTGGCCGAGTACCGCGTCCTCCTGCTGGACCAGCGCGGCACGGGCCGCTCCACCCCGGCGAACCGCCAGACGCTGCCCCTGCGCGGCACGCCCGCGCAGCAGGCCGAGTACCTGGCCCACTTCCGCGCCGACTCCATCGTGCGCGACGCCGAGGCCATCCGCCCCGTCCTGACCGGCGGCGCGCCCTGGACCGTGCTCGGGCAGAGCTTCGGCGGCTTCTGCACCACCCACTACCTCTCCACCGCCCCCGAAGGACTCGCCGCCGCCCTGATCACCGGCGGCCTGCCGTCCCTGACCGCCACCGCCGACGAGGTGTACGAGGCCGCGTACCCCCGCATGGAGCGCAAGAACCTCGCCCACTACGCCCGCTACCCCATGGACGTCGAGCGGGCCCGCCGCATCGCCGCCCACCTCGTGGAGCGCCCGGCCGGCCTCCCCGGCGGCCACCGCCTCACCGCCGAGGGCTTCCAGTCGCTCGGCATCCTGCTCGGCACGAGCGACGGCAGCCACCGGCTGCACTACCTGCTGGAGGACGCCTTCGTGCCGACCCCGGCGGGTCCGGCCCTCTCCGACGCGTTCCTGGAGCAGGTGCAGGGGCTGCTCTCCTTCGCCGCGCACCCCCTGTACGCCCTGCTCCACGAGCCGATCTACGCCCAGGACCCGGCCGCGCCCACCGCCTGGGCCGCCGAGCGGGTCCGCGCGGGCCACCCCGGCTTCGACGCCGGGAAGGCTCTCGCGGGCAACGCGCCCCTGCTGTTCACCGGCGAGACCATCCACCCGTGGCAGTTCACCTGCGACCCGGCGCTGGCCCCGCTGCGCGAGACCGCCGAACTGCTGGCCGCCCGTACCGGCTGGACACCCCTGTACGACCCGGCCCGGCTCGCCGCCAACACGGTCCCGGCGGCCGCCGCGGTCTACCACGACGACCTGTACGTGGACACCGCCCACTCGCTGGAGACGGCCGCGCGGATCCGGGGCCTGCGCACCTGGGTGACGGACGAGTTCGAACACGACGGGGTCCGCGCCGGCGGCCCCCGCGTCCTGGACCGCCTGCTGGCCCTCGTACGCGACGACGTCTAGGACTCGGGCCGCGGAACGCGGGCCTCCGGGGGGCGGGAGTCTAGGGTGCGGGCATGACCGAACAACTGGATCAGCCCGCGCCCTTGGAACCGATGCCCGCCGACTGGCAGCGCGCCCTCGCGGTGGTCGCCCACCCCGACGACCTGGAGTACGGCGGGGCCGGCGCGATCGCCCACTGGACGGACGGCGGCCGTGAGGTCGTCTACCTCCTGGCCACTCGCGGCGAAGCCGGCATCGACACGATCCCGCCCGAGGAGTGCGCCCCGCTGCGCGAGGCCGAGCAGCGCGCGAGCGCCGCGGTCGTCGGGGTCTCCACGGTGGAGTTCCTCGACTACCGCGACGGCGTCGTCGAGTACGGCCTGGACCTGCGCCGGGACATCGCGGCGGCCATCCGCCGGCACCGCCCCGAACTGCTCGTCACGCTCAACCACCGCGACACCTGGGGCGGTCAGGGCGGCGGGGGCAACTGGAACACCCCCGACCACAAGGCCGTCGGCCGGGCCGCTCTGGACGCCGCCGCCGACGCCGGCAACCGGTGGATCTTCCCCGAGCTCATATCCGAGCAGGGTCTGGAGCCCTGGAACGGGGTGCGCTGGGTCGCGGTCGCCGGGTCCCCGACACCCACGCACGCGGTGGACGCCGGTCCCGGACTGGAGCGCTCGATCGCATCGCTGATGGAGCACAAGGCGTACATCGAGGTCCTCACCGACCAGGACCCCGAGGAGTACGTCCGCGGCTTCCTCACCGGTTACGCCGAGCAGGCGGCCCCGCGCTTCGGCGGCCGCCCGGCGGTGACGTTCGAGCTCTTCACCCGCTGAGCCCGAGCCTCTATTCTGACGAACCGTCAGAAGGAGGGGTCTCGTGATCGACACCATCGCCGCCGGGGTCGCGGAGGGTGAGGAGCGCATCCGTCTCGACACCGAGGACGGCATCGCGGTCCTCACCCTCTGCCGCCCCGACCGGCTCAACGGCTGGAGCTGGGAGTCAACCCGCCAGCTGGGCCTGCTCGCGGACCGGATCCGCTTCGACCCCGAGGTGCGGGTGGTGCTGCTGCGCGCCGAGGGCCGCGCCTTCTGCGCGGGCATCGACGTGAAGGCCCCCGGCGGCTCCATCACGGGCGCCACCGCCGCCGAGCGCACCCGCAACTACTACGAGGGAATCCGCTGGGTGCACGAGCGCTTCGCCGTGCTCTCGCGCCTGCCGCAGCCGGTCGTGGCCGCGGTACAGGGCTACTGCCTCGGCTTCGGCTTCGAACTGGCCCTGATGGCCGACCTGCGCATCGCCGCCGAGGACGCCGTCTTCGCCCTGCCCGAGGCGCAGTTGGGCGTGGCGGTGGACGCGGGCGGCGATCTGCGGATCGCCCGCGAGGCGGGCGCGGGGTGGGCCAAGTTCCTGGCGCTGACCGGCCGCCGCATCGACGCCGCTACCGCGCACAGGCTCAACCTCGTCCAGCTGCTCGTCGCCCCGGCCGAGCTGGAGGGCACGGCCCGCGCGGTGGCGGCGGAGATCGCGGCCAACGCACCGCTCGCCGTACAGGGCGTCAAGCGCGCGATCGACGCCTACGCGGACGCGGCCCTCGCCCCGGCGCTGGACCGCGTGGCGATGACGGCGGCCCTGACCCTCACCTCCGAGGACTGCGCCGAGGGCTACACCGCCAAGGCGGCCCGCCGTCCGCCGCACTTCACCGGAGGCTGAACACGGGCCGCGTCGAGAACTCCTCGCCCATCCCCGCGCCCTCCGGTCCGTACACGAACTCCGCCACGGACGGGTTGCGGTTGGCGGTGGCCAGCGGCAGCCACGCGAGCAGGGCGCCGTATCCTCCGCAGACGGCCTCCCCGCCGTCGCCGCCGTGCACCGCGGCCCGGTCACCGCTGAGCTCCGTGGCGTAGCTGTCGTAGGCGATGTGCAGCCCGAAGGCGTTCGGTTCCTGCCGCACGCCACCACCGCCCCCGTACGAGGGCTCCTCCAGCGGGCACTCGTTCCCCCACCGGAACAGGGTGTCCGCCCCGGCCCCGCAGGCGTGCTCCCACTCGTCGGCGCTCGGCATCCGCAGCCCGCGCGCCGCGAGCACGTCCGCCATCTCCTCCGGGCACTCGGTCAGCGTCTCGTCCCGCACCGCCATGAGCACGGTGGCCGGCGCCGCGGTGCGCACCGGGCTGAGCACCTCGGCGAGATAGTCCTTCAGCGGGAGCTCGTAGCCGTACCCCTCGGCCCGGCTCTCCTCGAAGTCCGCGATCTGCGCGGCGGTCGGCACCCAGGCGTCCGGGTCGAAGCCGAGCCGTACCCGTCCGCCGGGTATGAGGGCGAATTCCTGCCCCTCGCGCTCGATGCGGACACGGTGCAGCGGCGCGCCGAGGTGGTCGACGGTGTCGAGCAGCACCACGCGCCCGCCCGCCTGCGCGGCGGCCTCGTGGGCCAGGCGTCCGGCGGCGGCCCGGTCGAGCGAACGCCAGTGGTCCAGGGTCAGTTCGGCGAGAGACATGCGGTGATCTTCGCACCGGGCACTGACAACAGGCGCTCACGGGGTGAACGGGCCGCGGCCCAGCTGCGTGCGGACCGGGACCACCTCCGGGTTGACCGGTGAGCGGCGCTGCCAGTTCGCCCCGTCGACCACCAGCGTGTGCCCGGTGATGAACCGGGCGTACGGGGAGGCCAGGAAGGTGGCCGCCCAGCCGAGTTCGCGCGGGGCGCCGACGCGCAGGGCGGGCTGGCGCGAGTCCTTCGCATCGGGTGCGGCGCGCTCCAGGCCGCCGCGGATCTCCTCGGTCATGTCGGCGTGCGGGAACAGGCCCGGTACGAGAGCGTTGACCTGGATGCCGTAGGGGCCCCACTCGACGGCGAGGGTCTCCACCAGGTTCTTCACGCCGGCCTTGGCCGCCGCGCTGTGGGCGAAGCCCGGCCCGCCGGTCCAGGCGTACGAGGCGCCGATGTTCACGATGGAGCCGGGCGTACCGTCGCCGAGGTGGCGGCGGGCGAACTCGCGCGTCATGAACCAGGTGCCGGTCAGGGTGATGTCGACGACCGCCCGCCAGGCGTTCGGGGACAGGTCCTCCGCCGGGGAGGGGAAGTTGGCGGCCGCGTTGTTGACCAGGACGTCCGGCAGGCCGAGCGCCGCCTGCGCCGCGTCGAAGACCTCCGCGATCCGCTCGGGATCCCGGATGTCGCAGACGGCGGCCGTCACCCGCCCCGCGCCGGGGACGGCTGACAACTCCTTGCGCGCCGCCTCCAGCCGCCCGGCGCGCCGGCCCGCGATCACCAGGTCCGCGCCGAGCCGCGCGAACTCGGCGGCGATGGCCTTGCCCAGCCCGGTCCCGCCGCCCGTCACGAGGATCACCCGCCCCCCGTACGTACCGGGGGGCAGGGCGGCCGCGCCGAGCGGCGGGGGCGCGGGCAGCCCGCGCGGGGTCTCGTCCGTCATGGGGCATCGATAGCGCGCGGGAGCCGAGATGGCCATGCCCGCGGCGGGGTCAACCCTGCGGCGCGTACGCCTGCTTGCTCGCGCAGGTCCAGACCACGGCGGTGCCCTTCAGCGTCTCCCAGTCGTAGAAGTTCCCGCCCACCCGGTCGTCGTCCGAGGCCGCGTACGCCGAACTGCGCGAGTCCGGGCCGGTGCCGGCGGGGTGGGGGAGGGCCAGCGGGGCTCCCGTGCCCGGCCAGTACGCGGCGTGGAGCCGGTTGGGGTACCCCTCGACGAAGGTGACGGCCGAGCCGACGGCCACGTTCGTGGCCGGGCTGAGCCCGTCGAAGGTCACGTGGTCGTAGCCCTTGACCCGGCCGGGGTCGTTCGGGAGGGCGTCGTACGGCTTCTTCCAGACGGCCGGCTTGCGCTCCTGCCAGTCGCGGTGGCTGCGGTCCTCGTGGCCGACGACCCGGCCGCGGTCGTCGATGCCGGCCGCGGACGTCCGCACCGTCGGGTCGTCCTCGGTCCACACCCGCAGGCTGTAGGGCGGGTAGCCGCCCCCGGCGGGCCAGACGACCGGGAAGGTCTTCCCCCTGAGCTGGTCGTCCTCCTCGTAGGACGTCCTCGCCGTGCCGACGATGTCGCCGCGCGCGTTGATCCCGTCCACCGAGACGATCCCGGTGCCCGGATGGGCGTCCGCGGGCACGGGCAGTTCGCGCACCACCGCGCCGCCCCGCCACTCCTTGGCGACGCCGCCCTCCATGCCGACGGAGCGGCCCGCGTCGTTGACGTCCGTCACGGCGCCCGGCGCGGCTCCGCCGCCGATCAGCCGGACCGCGGCCGCGCCCTTCTGGTACGTGAACCCGTACGGGGTGTCGGAGCCGCCGGCCCGCCGGAGCGTTCCCACCATCAGGCCGCCGGCGTTCACCGCGAGGACCTCGCCGGACACGAAGCCCTCGGGCAGCGGCACGGCGTGCACCGCGTGGTCGGCGGTCCAGTACGCGGGCAGTCCGGCGCTTTCGCCGGCCACCAGTCCGCCGGCCCCGAAGGCCCGTACGGACCCGTAGGCGGGCGAGGGGCCCTGCGCGAGGGCCGGCAGCCGCAGGATGTCCGGCGTGCACGCGGTCCCGGCGGCCGCGGCCGGGGCGGCGGTCGTGATCAGCCCGGCCAGGACGACGGCGGCCGCGGCCGCGGACGTGCTTCTTCTCATGTGGTGGTCCCCCCTGGACTCAAGTCATGACGAGTGCACGCCACATGCTGCCGGATCCGGGAAGGAAGTGGCCGGAATGACGCGTGGTGTTTCGGTCCGGCCCGGAATCCGTCCCGCCGACGGTTCCCAGAGTGACAAGCGACCGCTTAGTATGCCCGCGGAGCGTGGTTCCTCGACGGCGG
Organism: Streptomyces roseus; assembly: GCF_001044425.1. Lineage (GTDB taxonomy): Bacteria > Actinomycetota > Actinomycetes > Streptomycetales > Streptomycetaceae > Streptomyces > Streptomyces roseus. Next base: position 13,476 of record NZ_LFML01000100.1, on the reverse strand, counting down.
CTGGAGGCCCCGGATGCAGGCATGGCGAGTACATACCCCCGGCGAACCCCGAGAGGCTCTGCGCCTCGAGGAGATTCCCGAACCGGTCCCCGGCGAGGGCGAGGTGCGGCTGCGGGTCCTCGCGGCCAACCTCAACTTCCCCGACGCGCTGCTCGTCCGCGGCCAGTACCAGGTCCGCCCGCCGCTGCCCTTCACCCCCGGGGTCGAGATCTGCGGCCTCACCGAGGACGGCCGCCGGGTCATCGCCACCCCGAGCCTGCCCCACGGCGGCTTCGCCGAGTACGTGACCGCCTCCGAGCGCGGCCTGCTCCCGGCCCCCGAAAGCCTCGACGACGCCCAGGCCGCCGCCCTGCACATCGGCTACCAGACCGGCTGGTTCGGCCTGCACCGCCGGGCCCGCCTCCAGGCCGGTGAGACCCTGCTCGTGCACGCCGCCGCCGGCGGGGTCGGCAGCGCCGCCGTCCAGCTCGGCAAGGCCGCCGGGGCCACCGTCATCGGGGTCGTCGGGGGCAAGGCCAAGGTGCGCACCGCCGAGGAACTCGGCTGCGACCTGGTGATCGACCGGAAGAGCGAGGACGTCGTCTCCCGGGTGAAGGAGTTCACCGGCGGGCGCGGGGCCGACGTGGTCTACGACCCCGTCGGCGGCGACTCGTACACCGCCTCCGCCAAGTGCGTGGCCTTCGAGGGCCGGATCGTCGTCGTCGGCTTCGCGAGCGGCACCATCCCCACCCCCGCCCTGAACCACGCCCTCGTCAAGAACTACGCGATCCTCGGCCTCCACTGGGGCCTGTACGCGGCCAAGGACCCGGCCTCGGTCCTCGCCTGCCACACCGAACTCACCCGCCTCGCAGCCGAAGGCGCGATCACACCCCTGATCAGCGAGACCATCGACATGGCCGCCGTGGCCGACGCCGTACAGCGCCTCGCCGACGGCACCACCACCGGCCGGATCGTCCTGGCCCTGCCCCGGCAGCCGGGTGTGTCCCGATGACCGTGATCACCGCCGAACACCTGCTCACCCGCGTCCGGGACCTGCTCGCCGCGCACCCGCCCGCCGACACCGGCCGCGCCGACTTCCTGCGGGCCCGCTTCGACGCCGGCCTCGCCTGGGTCCACTACCCCGAGGGCCTCGGCGGACTCGCCGCACCCCGCACCCTCCAGGCCGTCGTCGACGCCGAACTCGAAGCCGCCGGCGCCCCCGACAACGACCCGCGCCGGATCGGCATCGGCCTCGGCATGGCCGCGCCCACGATCCTCGCGTACGGCACCGACGAGCAGAAACGCCGCTTCCTGCGCCCCCTGTGGGTGGGGGAGGAGGTCTGGTGCCAGCTCTTCAGCGAACCCGGCGCCGGCTCCGACCTCGCCGCGCTCGGCACCCGGGCGCTGCGCGACGCCGCCACCGGCGACTGGATCGTCGACGGCCAGAAGGTGTGGACCTCCAGCGCCCACACCGCCCGCTGGGCCATCCTGATCGCCCGCACCGACCCGGCGCTCCCCAAGCACCAGGGCATCACGTACTTCCTCTGCGACATGCACGCCCCCGGAGTCGAGGTCCGGCCGCTGCGCCAGATCACCGGCGAGGCCGAGTTCAACGAGGTCTTCCTGACCGGCGTCCGCATCCCCGACAGCCACCGCCTCGGCGCCGTGGGCCAGGGCTGGGAGGTCGCCCGCACCACCCTGATGAACGAACGCGTCTCCATCGGCGGCATGCGGATCCCGCGCGAGGGCGGCATGATCGCGCCCGTCGCCGCGGCCTGGCGCGAGCGGCCCGGGCTCCGTACCCACGCCCTGCACCAGCGTCTGCTCGAACTGTGGGTGGAGGCGGAGGTGGCCCGCCTCACCGGCGAGCGGCTGCGCCAGCAGCTCGCCGCCGGACAGCCCGGCCCCGAGGGCTCCGGGATGAAGCTCACCTTCGCCCGCCTCAACCAGGAGATCAGCGGCCTGGAAGTGGAACTCCTCGGCGAGGAGGGCCTGCTGTACGAGGACTGGACGATGCGCCGGCCCGAGCTCGTCGACTTCACCGGCCGCGACGCCGGCTACCGCTACCTGCGCGCCAAGGGCAACAGCATCGAGGGCGGCACCAGCGAAATCCTCCTCAACATCGTCGCCGAACGCGTCCTCGGCCTGCCCGCCGAGCCGCGCGACGACAAGGACCTCGCCTGGAAGGACCTGGCCCGATGAGCACTGCGTTCGACCTCCTCTACTCCGAGACGGAGGAGGAGCTCCGGTCCGCCGTACGGGCCCTGCTCGCGGACCGGTGCGCACCGGCGGACGTACTCGCCCGGGCGGAGACCGGCCGGCCGCACGACCCCGCTCTGTGGCACACGCTCGCGGCGGAGATCGGCACCGCCGGGCTGCTCGTACCGGAGAAGCTCGGCGGCCAGGGCGCGGGCCACCGGGAGGCGGCCGTGGTCCTGGAGGAGCTGGGGCGGGCGGTGGCTCCGGTGCCGTACCTGACGAGCGCGGTGCTCGCGACGGAGATCCTGCTGGGCTGCGACACCCCGGACGTCGCCGGACCGCTGCGGGAGCTGGCCGCGGGCCGGCAGGTGTGCGTCCCCGCGCTGCCCCTGACGCAGGCTCCGGGCGCGCCGCTGCCGGCCGCCGTCCGGGACACCGGCGGCGGGATCCTGACGGGCACCGTCACCTCGGTGGCGGACGCGGTGGCCGCCGACGTCCTGCTGGTCCTCGCCGACACGGGGCTGTACGCGGTTCCGACGGCGGAGGTCTCGCTGACGGAGCGGGTCCCGCTGGACCTGACCCGCCCGCTCGCCACGGTGACCCTGGACGGCGCCGCGGGCACCCGGCTCGCGGACCCGGCGACGGCGCGGGCGGCGGTCGCCGGCGCGCTGCTCTCGGGGGCCGGACTGCTGGCCTCCGAGCAGCTCGGGCTCGCGCAGTGGTGCCTGGCGGAGACGGTGCGGCACGTGCGCGGGCGCCACCAGTTCAACCGGCCGGTCGGCTCCTTCCAGGCGCTGAAGCACCGGCTGGCCCGGCTGTGGCTGGACGTGGCATCGGCGCGCGCGGCGGCCCGCGCGGCGGCGGACGCACTGGCGACCGGGGCGCCCGACGCCCCGCTCACGGTGGCGGTCGCGCAGGCGTACTGCTCCGGCGTCGCGGTGCGGGCCGCGGAGGAGTGCGTGCAGCTGCACGGCGGCATCGGCATGACCTGGGAACACCCGGCCCACCTCTACCTCAAGCGCGCCAAGAGCGCGGCCCTGGCCCTGGGCACCCCGGGCCACCACCACACCCTGGTGGCCGACTTCGCGGAACTCCCGGCCCCCTGAGGCCGTCTCCTTCGGACCACGGCGGCCCCGCGGCGTCCGGTGCGCGCTCCTGGCGCGCCGGGCGCCGCGGGCCGTTCAGGACCTTGCGGACACCCCTTCGGGAAGGGCCTCGGCGGGAGGGCGGGGTCGACCGGTGGCCTCTTCCCCAAGCACCTGAGCCGTTGAGGTGACCTCGCCCGCCGCTCCGCGTTAGACCCCGTAGCGCGGACCACCGAGCGAAGGAGACCGTATGTACGCCACACCCGCCTCCGCAGCACTCACCCGCCGCACGGTCCTTCGTACGGCCTTCACCGCGGCGGTGCTCGCCGGTACGGCCGCGGCCCTGGCCCCCGTACTGCGCGCCCGCCGCCCCCGGCAGACCCTGACCCCGGCTCCCCTCGCCGAGGAGACGTACCGGGGCCGGCACATCGCCGTCGACCTCGCAGGCGTCCGCATCGACGGCCGCCCGCTGCACGTCATGCGCCGCGCGGACGGCAGCTACCTGAGCGGGATCAACCACTTCCAGTCCTTCGGGACCCCGCTGGAACTCGCCCGCGCCGCCGTCGACGAGCTGGGCACCACGCAGCTGGCGTTCGCGGCCCCGCACCACGGCTGAGGAGCCCCGCATGTACACCCGGCAGAACCAGAAGAACCTGACCCGCGCCCAGAAGAAGCGGTTCACGGCGGCCGTGCTGGAGGTCAAGCGCACCGGCGCGTACGACGACCTGGTGCGCACCCACGACAAGTACTTCGTGCCCGACCGCGACAGCAAACTGCGCGTCGGGCACATGTCCCCGTCCTTCTTCCCCTGGCACCGGCGCTACCTGCTCCAGTTCGAGCGGCTGCTCCAGGGTGTCGATCCGGGCGTCTCGGTCCCGTACTGGGACTGGACCGCGGACAACAGCCCGGTCTCCTCCCTCTGGGCCGAGGACTTCCTCGGCGGTACCGGCCGCGAGGGCGACCGCCGGGTGATGACCGGCCCGTTCGCCTACGACAACGGCAACTGGGAGATCACGGTCGGCATCACGGAGGCCCGCTTCCTGACCCGCAACCTGGGCCGGCCGCAGAAGCCGATCGCCCTGCCCACCGCGGCCGAGCTCCAGTGGGCGCTCGACGACCCGACGTACGACACCTCGCCCTGGGACTCGACGGCCCGGGGCGGGGGGTTCCGCAACAAGCTGGAGGGCTGGGCGGCGCCGAAGAGTGAGCGCTGGCGCAACCACAACAAGGTGCACCAGTGGATCGGCGGTCACATGACGGGCGGGACGGCCCCCAACGACCCGGCCTTCTGGCTGCACCACGCCTTCGTGGACCTGCTCTGGGACCGCTGGCAGCAGAGGCACCCCCGCTCCGGCTACCTGCCCGCCGCCCCGCTCGAACCGGGCGACCTCCAGCGCGGCCGGGTGATCGCCCTCGACGAGCCGATGCCCCCGTGGGACCTCACCCCGCGCGACATGCTCAGCCACCAGGGCCTCTACCGCTACGAGTGACGGCCGCGGGAACGGAAAGGGCCCCCGCCATGCGGCGGGGGCCCTCGGTCCTTCGACCGGCCGTCAGCCGCCGTAGCCCTCGGTGTGGTGCTCGCCGCCACCCGACGCGTTGACGCAGGTGTTGCCGAACGCCGGGTTGAGCAGGGCGATCACGTTCACGGTGTTGCCGCAGACGTTGACCGGGACGTGAACCGGAACCTGGACCAGGTTGCCCGAGAGGACACCGGGGGAGCCGACCGCCGCACCGTGCGCTCCGGCATCGGCGACGGCCAGCCCGGCGCCGGCGGCCAGGGCGCTACCGGCAACAGCGGTGACGGCGATTGCCTTCGCGATACGCGACATCAAGATCTCCTCGTGAGATGTGTGGCTGCCACAGAGGTCCGTGGCATGTGACATGGCGTACAACGCGGCCGAGGCCGAGCGGTCACGGCCGCTGGGCCGAGGTGGTGAAGGAAAATCGCACGGAGGCGAAATACGGAGTGATCTGACCCGCGGCGCCCGGCTGCAGCACGGCCGCCGGGCTGCCCGCGCAGCCCGGCTCCCGGTAGAAGGTCGCCGTGCCGCGGGTGGAGTTGGTGGCGGCCCTGGAGCCGCCGCCCTTCGCCGCCACACAGCCCTTCGGGGCGGCGATGCCGTGGACCTTGTCGTCCTGGCCGACGTACTGGAAGCCGGGTCCGGCCGCGGCCCGCGCCGGGCCCGCCGCCACGAGCAGGAGCAGGGGCAGCAGCACGGGCGCGAGCGGGTGGACCGGCCCGGCCGCCCGGACGAGGCCGCGGACGCCGGGGTGGATACGCATGGATCGCATGCCGGTCCAACCCGGACCGCCCCGCACCGGGTCACGCCTTGTCACCCCTCGCAGGCCTGTGCGACCGTGCCCGGGCGGCGGAACGCCGCATTCGGGCCCTCGTCGCGGGGGCGGTTCGACGGAGGACGCGATGAGCGCAGCGGGCGGCAGCGGCCGGCCCCGGGTCAGGACCGGGTACGGCCTCGTCGAGGGCCGGAACGGCCGGGGCGGCACCGCCGTCTTCCGGGGCGTCCCGTACGCCGCCCCGCCCGTCGGAGCCCTGCGCTTCGCCGCGCCCGTACCCCCGGCCGCCTGGGAGGGCGTGCGCGACGCCGGAGCCTTCGGGCCCACCGCGCCCAAGGTGCCCTACCCGCCGAAGTTCGCCGCCCTGCTGCCCGACCCCGAGGTCCCCGGGGACGACTGCCTGAACCTCAACGTGTGGACCCCGCACCCGGCGCCGGGGGCCCGGGTGCCGGTCATGGTGTGGCTGCACGGCGGGGCGCTCACCCGCGGCTCCTCGGCCGTCCCCGTCTACGACGGCTCGGCCTTCGCCCGTGACGGGGTGGTTTTCGTCTCCGTCAACTACCGCCTGGGCGTCCTCGGCTACGGGCTCTTCCCCGACGCCCCCGCCAACCGCGGGCTGCTCGACCAGATCGCCGCCCTGACCTGGGTCCGCGACAACATCGAGGCGTTCGGCGGGGACCCCGCCCGCGTCACCGTCTTCGGCGAGTCCGCCGGAGCCATCAGCGTCGGAGCCCTGCTCGGATCCCCGCGCGCCGCCGGGCTCTTCGCCCGGGCGGCCCTGCAGAGCGGCGCCCCCGAGGTGCTGGCGCGCGAGAAGGTGCGCGCCGTGGTCCGGCGGATGGCCTCCCTGCTGAAGGTCCCCGCGACCGCGGAGGCCTTCGGTGCCACCGCCCTCCCCGACCTGCTCGCCGCCCAGGGCGCCGTACTGCGCCGTTCCGGCCCGCTCACCGGGGGCCCGGCCTTCGGCCTCGTCACCGACCCGGACACGCTGCCCGGTGACCCGCTGGAGGCCGCCGGGGCGGCGGACGTACCCCTGCTCCTGGGCTGGACCACCGAGGAGTACCGGCTCTGGCTCGCCCCCACCGGCGCGCTGCCCGTCATGGACCGGCTCGGTCCGCTCACCCTGGCCTTGGCCCGGGCCCGCAGCGGCAAGGACCGGGCCGCCGTACGGGCGCTGCGCGCCGCACTGCCGGGGGCGGGCGCGGGCGAGCTCGCGGGGCAGCTGCTCACCGACCGGCTGCTGCGCGATCCGCTGCGCCGGCTCGCCGGGGCGCGGCGCTCCGCCCCGAGCTTCCTGTACGAGTTCGGCTGGCCCTCGGGCGTCCCCGGCCTGGGCGCCTGTCACGCCCTGGAGCTGGGCTTCGTGTTCGACACGCTCGACGTGCCGGAGTCCTCCTGGCTGGCCGGGCCGGACGCCCCGCAGGAACTGGCCGACCGGATGCACGCGGCCTGGGTGCGCTTCGCCGCCACCGGGGACCCGGGCTGGCGGGCCTGGGACGGCAACGGCCCGCCGATGGTGTTCGGCGGGCCGGGGCGCGGGGAATCGATCGCGGCGGGTGTTACTCCACGGGTCCTTCCATGACCTTGCTGATGAACTGGATCGGGCCCTCGCCCATGTTCGGCACGTAGGTCTTGGCGTTGTGCTGGCCGCCGGGGATGACCCTCATGCTGGTGTGGATCGGCCCCTTGCCGTACGTGGCGATGAACTTCTGCACGTCGGGCAGCGTCTTCTTGTTGTTCTCGTTGTCGCCGACCTGGAAGGCGAGGTAGACGTCCGGAGCGCCCTTCTTCTCGATCAGGGCCTTCGCCAGCAGCTCCGGGTTGTTCTCGGCCTTCTCCTTCTCGTGGCCCTTCCACAGCGAGGAGTCGGGCACGATGTCCGGGCCGGAGCAGATCGCGGCCTTGAACTTCTCCGGGTACTTGAGCACCGCCTTCAGGCTCGCGAAACCGCCGGTGGAGGAGCCCATGTAGGCCCAGCCGTCACGGGACTTGACGGTGCGGAAATTCGCCTTCATCAGGTCCGGGACGTCCTCGGTCAGCCAGGTGCCCATCTTCGGCTGCTCGGGGATGTCGGAGCCGTCCCAGTAGATGCCCTTGTCGTCCGGGCCCGGGTTCAGCACGGGCATGGCGAGGATGAAGGGCTTGCTCTTGCCCTCGGCGTACCACTTGCTGATGCTGGTCTGGAGCCCCAGGTCGGTGCCCATCCAGTAGTTGTTCGGGTAGCCGGCCCCGCCGGGCAGGGCGATCATGACCGGGAAGCCGCTCTTGGCGAACTTCGGGTCGTTGTACTCCTTGGGCGCCCAGACCCACACCTTGCCCTTGAAGCCGGACTTCTTGCCGTCCAGCGTGGTCACGGCCACGTGCGTGCCGTCGGCCAGGGTCATGGAGTTCTTGAACTCCGCCTGCGGGCCGGTGGGCATCAGCGCCTTCGAGTTGGGCGCCTGCTGGACCGCGCCGCCCGTCCCGCCGGTCTTGCCCGCGCCCGCGGCGGGCTGGCCGAAGGAGACGTCCTTGCCCTTGTCCGTGAACGGCGGTATCTCGAAGTGGTACATCACCCCGGCCGCGATGCCGGCGAGGGCCAGGACCGTGACGCCCGCGATCAGCCAGCGCCTGCCCCGGCGCGGCCGCCGCTCCTCGTACCGCGGCTCCTCCGGCTCGCCGTACGGCGGCTGCGGCGGCCCGTACGGGGGCTCGGGCTGGTACTGGGGTTCGTACTGCTGCGTGTACGAAGCGCCGTAGGGCTGCTGCTGGTACTGCCCTTCCGATCGGTACGGCTGGTGCTGTCCGTCGGGTGAGTACGACATGTGCGGTTGCTCTCCGGCTGGTGCTGCCCCGTGGGGGATGTCATGACCCCGCCTGGGGGTGGTCTCTTCTTGTTCGAAGGATGAGCCTACGTGCTGCCCGGTTCCCCTTTTTTCCAGCTCTTGGACTTCCGTAGGCCGGCGCGTTGCCGAACACCGGGAAGGCCCTCGGAGTTCCCGGTCTGTTAGCCGCCTGTCCCTGGCCCATGCACATGCCCCTGGGTATGGTGCCGACGCGCCGCCACCAGAACCCCCTGCCCGGAGGTATTTTCCGTGTTTGGCATGACCTCGTCACGGTCCGCCCGAAAGACCGCCCTCGCCACCGCCTTCGGCCTCACCGCCGCCGGCACGGCCCTGTGGGCCGGCCTCGGCGCCGCCCAGCCCGCGCACGCGGCGGGCCTTCCGGCCCCCGACCACGTCGTCGTCGTGGTCTTCGAGAACCACGCCTACAACCAGGTCATCGGCAGCTCCAGCGCCCCGTACATCAACTCCCTCAAGAGCGGGGGCGCCAACCTCACGCAGTCCTTCGGCATCACCCACCCGAGCCGCCCAACTACCTCCAGCTCTTCTCGGGCTCCAACCAGGGCGTCACCGGCGACAGCTGCTACACGCCCGGCTTCAGCTCCGCCCCCAACCTCGCCTCCGAGCTCATCGCCGCGGGCAAGAGCTGGGCCAGCTACAACGAGACCCTCCCCAGCCAGGGCTCCACCACGTGCAGCAGCGGGGACTACGCCCGCAAGCACAACCCCTGGTTCGCCTTCTCCAACGTGCCCACCAGCACCGCGAAGACCATGACCCAGTTCCCGACGGACTACACCACCCTCCCCAAGGTGTCCTTCGTCGTCCCGAACCTGTGCAGTGACATGCACGACTGCTCGGTCGGCACGGGCGACACCTGGCTCAAGAACAACCTCAAGGCCTACGCGGACTGGGCCAAGACCCACAACAGCCTCCTCGTCGTCACCTTCGACGAGGACAACCGGCTCGCGGGCAACAAGATCCCCACCGTGCTATACGGCCAGCCCGTCACCCCCGGCAGCACCTCCTCCACCACCTACAACCACTACGACGTGCTGCGCACCCTGGAAGGCCTGGCCGGTCTGACCGCCCACGCCGGGAACGCGGCGAGCGCCAAGGACATCACGGGGATCTGGGCTTCCTGACCATGTACGTTGCGGACAGCCGCGGTACCCCCGCGCCCGCCGTGACCCCCGAGCCGCAGGCCGCCGTCCCGGGCATCAGCCCGGGGCGGCGCGCCGCGCTCGCCCCCACGGTCCTCGCCCTCGGCACGGTCAGCCTGATCACCGACGTCTCCTCGGAGATGGTCACGGCCGTGCTCCCGCTCTACCTCGTCGCAGGCCTCGGCCTGTCCCCGCTCGGCTTCGGTCTGCTCGACGGGATCTACAACGGCATCAGCGCCCTGGTCCGGCTCACCGGGGGCCACCTCGGCGACCGCCTCGGCCGCCACAAGGCCCTCGCCGGCCTCGGCTACGGGCTCTCCGCCCTGTGCAAACCGCTGCTGCTGCTCGCCCACACCCTCCCCGCCATCGGCGCGGTGCTCGCCCTCGACCGCACCGGCAAGGGCCTGCGCACCGCCCCGCGCGACGCGCTCATCTCCCTGGCCGCCGCCCCCGAGGACCGCGGCCGGGCCTTCGGGGTGCACCGGGCCATGGACACCGCCGGCGCGCTGATCGGGCCGATCCTGGCCTTCCTGATCCTGCGCGGGGCCGCCGACGGCTACGACGCCGTCTTCACGGTCAGCGCCTGCGTCGCCGCCCTCGGCGTGCTCGTGCTGGTCCTGTTCGTGCCCGGCCGGCGCACCGGGCCCGCGCCCTCGCCCGCCGCGGAACCCGTCTCGCTGCGCGCCGCCTTCGGGCTGCTGGGCCGCCGCGACCTGCGCCGGATCGCCCTGTGCGCCCTGCTGCTCGGGCTGTGCACCGTCAGCGACGCCTTCGTCTTCCTGCTGCTCCAGCGGGCCACCGGGATCGCCGACCGCTGGTTCGCCCTGCTGCCGCTGGGCACCGCCGCCGCGTTCTTCCTGCTCGCGCTGCCGCTCGGCCGGCTCGCCGACCGCATGGGCCGCTGGCGCGTCTTCCTCGGCGGCCACCTCGCGCTGCTCCTCGCGTACGGGCTGCTGCTGGCCGGCGGGGCCGGGCACGGCCGGAGCGCGGCCCTGCCGTACGCCGTGCTCCTCCTCCACGGCGGCTTCTACGCGGCCACCGACGGGGTGCTGATGGCAGCGGCCGCCGGAGCCGTGCCCGAGGAGCACCGCGGCGGCGGCCTCGCCCTCGTCCAGACCGGGCAGGCTCTCGCCCGCTTCGCCGCCTCGCTGGGCTTCGGCGCAGCCTGGACCGTCTGGGGCCCCCGCCCGGCCCTCGCGGTCGCGGCCGTACTGCTGGCCGCCGCGGCCGCGGCCTGCGCACTGCTGCGGCCCTCCGACGCGATGGACGACCGGCCCGCCGCCGCGCGGGCCGGCTGAGCGGTCCCCACCGCCCCGAACCTCCCCCACCTCCCCGAAAGGCCCCCATGACCCTCCAACGCCGGATCCTGATCCTGGTCTCCGCCGTCCTGCTGCTCGCCGCCGTGGGGGTGCTCGCCGTCGTACGGGCCTCCTCCCGGGCCGACGAGAAGAACCGGAGCCAGGCCGGCGGGCCGCAGATCACCCGGGGCGAGGTGACCCTGGCCCCGGGCGGGGACGGGCGGCGGATCGTGTTCCGGAACATGGCGTGGGGCCCGCACCGCGACGAGCTGGCCACCGTCCCCGCCGACGCGCCTCAGGGTCCCCGTACCGCCTCGGGAGTGAGCTGCCTGCGCTTCCACGCCGCCGCCGGCACCGGGATCTGCCTCCAGGCGGAGAAGGGCGGGGTCCAGGAGAGCTACCGGGCCGTCGTCCTCGACGCCCGCCTCAAGGAGGTCTCCGCGCACCCGCTGGCCGGGATCCCCACCCGCGCCCGCGTCTCGCCCGGCGGGCACCTCGTCGCCTGGACGGTCTTCGTCGGCGGGGACTCGTACGCCGGTACGAACTTCTCCACCCGGACCTCGCTGCTCGATCTGCGCACGGGGAGGTTCGACGCCTCGCTGGAGGACTTCGCGATCCGCAAGGACGGCAAGGCCTACCGCAACGCGGACGTCAACTTCTGGGGGGTGACCTTCGCCGCCGACGAGCGGACGTTCTACGCGACGCTCGCCACCGGAGGCCAGACCTACCTGGTCCGCGGCGACCTCGGCGAACGCACCGTGACCACGCTGCGCGAGAACCTGGAATGCCCGTCGCTGTCGCCCGACGGGACCCGGCTGGTCTTCAAGAAGCGGGTGCCGGGCCTGTCGCCCGACGCCCCGTGGCGGCTGTACGTCCTGGACCTGGCCTCGATGCGGGAGATGCCGCTCGCGGAGGAGCGCAGCGTGGACGACCAGGTGGTGTGGAGGGACGACAGGACCGTCGTCTACTCGCTGCCCGGCGACTTCGGCGCCGACCTGTACGCCCTGCCGGCCGACGGCAGCGGCGCCCCCGCCCCGCTGATGGCATCGGCCCTCGCCCCGGCCTTCCTCGGCTGACGCCGGGGGAGGACGGGACGGGGGCCGCCGGGACCGCCGCGCGTACGCGGGACCGCCGCGCCGAACGCGGGACCGTTACGCCGGGACCAGGGTCTTGCGGCGCCGCTTGCGCTGGGCGCCCGCCGACAGCTTCAGCTCGATGATCGACCGCACGGCCGGCCACTCCTCGTCGAGGATCGAGTAGAAGGCGGTACTGCGCACGGCGCCGTCCAGGCCCCGCGAATGAGCCCGGCGGACCCCCTCGCAGGTGAACCCGAGCCGTTCCATCGCGGCCCGCGAGCGCCCGTTGCGGGCGTCGGCGCGCAGCGAGATGCGGCGTACGCCCCAGGTCTCGAAGGCATGGCGGAGCATGAGCAGCTTCGCCTCCGTGTTGATGCCCGTCCCCTGGGCGCCCGGGGACAGCCAGGTATTGCCGATCTCGGCGGCATCGGGGATCGCGGTCGCCGGATCACCGAACGGGACGCCCGGCACGGCGGGCCACACCAGTGGTCCCTGCCAGTAGTCGAGTTCCAGGAACCGGGTCGAACCGACGACCCGGCCGTCGGTGGCTCTGACCACCGCGAAGGGGAGCGATCGACCCGCCGCCTGATCTGCGAGGGCGCGGTCGATGTACTCGTGGGACGCCTGCACCCCATGGGGTACGGGGGTGAAGGCGTAAGTCGTACGATCCTCGGCGCCGGCCACGGCCAAGGCCTCGGTGTGGCGGGGGGCGAGGGGCTCGAGCCGCACGGTGCGGCCGGCGAGAAGTACGGGTACGGGCACGGAGCCTTCGGTCCTTCTGGGCGGTGGGGTGGTTGCACAGTGTGCGTCCCTGACGTCACCCCCCGCGCAAAACACGGGTGAAAGGCAACGGGCTGTCAGGTGAACGCGAGTGGCTCAATGTAGCCCCTAAATGTGCTCTCATGAACCCCCAAATTGGCAACGCCGCGGCCATGTTTTTCGATGACTTTGGTCCCCGCTCCCAAGCGTCCGCAATCCTGATCCCCGGACATCCGTTCCGGCGCGCCGCACATGTCCCCCGGGCGGCCGTCACGATCGCCTCCGATCGGGCGGAAAACACCCTCTGAACTGCATGGACGTAAGAGGGGCCAGGTGCGCGCCCGGGGTGGCGCAGGCCGCCGCGGGAGCCGATGATCCCGGGCCCCGCCGGGGCCCCGGGGGCATCGAACGGGCGGCCGTCGGTGATGTGTCCAACACCGCCCCCAGGGCCCTTCGGGGCGCAGGTCGGTGCCCCGCGGCGCCCGGGGGCCCGGCGGGGGCGCCCCGGGCCTCGCGGAAGGCGGTCCGCAGCCGGCGGCGCGCGCCGCCGCACGACGCCCGACCGGCCGCGTCGTCAACCGCGGCATCGCGAGCAGACCCGGCCGCTCCTCCCGGTCGCACTCGCCCGCGGCGGACTCTCCCACGGGCTCTCCTACGTGCTCTTCCGCCCGCGGATCGCGACGCTCGAGCCGGCGACCCCGGGCCGCGGACGCGAGGAGGACGGGGCCTGCGGCACCCGGCCCCGCCGCCCGCCCCCTACCGTCCCTCCAACGCGCTCTTCCCGAGCGCGGCTTCACACC
>NZ_LFML01000099.1 GCF_001044425.1 Streptomyces roseus | reverse complement strand
GGGAGAGTAGGACGCCGCCGAACAATCATTGTGAAAAGCCCCGTACCGGGTATCCGGTACGGGGCTTTTTGCGTTTACGGGCACGCCGTACGGACGGTCGCTATCCTGGCCACGTTCCCCTGGAGGCACGATGACAGCACAGCACCTCGAAGACGACGGTCCCCTCATCCCCCAGCCGGCCATGACGCGCGAAGCCCTGCGGGACGCCGTGCGCCGGATCGACATGGCACACCTCGCCGAGTTCGACAGGGAATGCCATGCGGCGTTCGACCGCGCCGCGGAGACGGGTGCCATCAACCCGCTCCGCTTCTTCCTGATCAAGTGGGCCACGCATGTGGCCATCCACCGCTGGCCCGCCCGGGCCGCGGCCCTGCGCGAAGCCGAGCGTGCCGCCGGCGACCCGGCCGCCACGGAGGAACGATTCCGTGCCGCCATGGAGACCAGCAGCCGCATCCTGGCCGAGGCCCAGCGGGAGATCGGTCAGTGACCCTGCGGGGTGAGGGAGTGGAGAACGAAGGCGGCTGGGCCTGGGAATGCGACCCGAGCCGGCTCTGGGTACTCGGCGACATGCCGGCGGAGCAGCAGGAGTTGGTCGCCGGCGTCATGGAGGGCCTGGTCGACCTGGCGTCGATGGCGATCGACCCCAAGGACGGCAGCCTCTACGAGGACCCCAGCCCCATGCGGCTGCGTACGTACGAGGACGAGCACCTGATGCTCTGGTACCAGACCATTCCCCACCGCCGCCGCGTCTACCTCAAGCGCGTCAACCTCTGACCCCGAAAATCCCCCTCCTCGGCTGCTCGGCTGCTCGGATCGGACAGGAGCATCGGACAGGAGCACCCGAGGTTCGCCGTCCCGGTGGGTCGCCGGTGGCGGGCAGGCCCTGTCGAACGGGGGCCCCTCTCTCTTTGGTCAAGGGAAACGGGGCTGCGTTGGATCAGGTAGCCGGGCAGCATGGCGGGGTGGCCGATCTTCTATGGGATGACGTGAGCTGTTTCTTCGACCCCGACCTGATGGGGTCGCTGCCGGACGTGCGTGTCCCGGATTGCTCGGTGGAGGACTGGCAGACGGTCCTGGACCTCATCGAGGAGAGAGGCTGGAAGTGCCAGTTCTCCGAAGGCGAGACGGTGCTGCCCGTGCCTCGGGCGGAGACCGTGCTGTCCCGCTCGGTAGATGCTGAGTGCCCGCAGCTGCGGGTCTGGCCGACTGCCGAGGTGCTGGCGATCTTCCGTTTCCTCGACGACGAGGTCATCGACTTCGATGTCGACCTGCGGGAGTTGCAGGGCCAGGAGCGACTTGATGTGTTCTGCGGCTTCTTGCGGGAGATCGGGCAACGCTTGGGCAAGCCGGTTCTGATGGATCCGGAGGGTGACTACGGCCATCCCGTGCTCGGTTTCGATGTCGAGGCCGATCGGGTCGTCCTCCTGGCCGATCCGTTGGTCATGTGACCGGTGCTGCCGGCCGCGATTCGTAGAAGGTTCCGTCGCGGAACATCGCGAAGAGGACGTCGGCCCGGTGCCGGGCGAGGCAGAGCAGGGCCTGCGTGTGGTGCTTGCCCTGGGCGATTTTCTTGTCGTAGTAGGCCCGCGATGCCGGATTGCCCAGGGCGGCGAACGCGCAGAGGAAGAATGCCCGTTTGAGCTGCTTGTTTCCTCTCCGGGAGGGCTGTTCGCCGCGGATCGAGGAGCCCGAACTGCGGGTCGCGGGGGCGAGTCCGGCGTAGGCGGCGAGGTGGTCGGCGGTCGGCAAGGTGCTGCCGTCACCGACCTCGATCAGGATCCGGGCTCCGGTCCTGACGCTGATGCCCGGCATCGACGTCAGGACCTTCGAAAGAGGGTGGGCCGCCAGGAGTTCCTCGATCCGTCCGGCCAGGAGTATGCGCTGGTCAAGGACGGCGGCGAGGGATCCGGCCAGGATCGGGACGATCAGCGATGTCCTCGACCAGCTGCTCGGCCATCCGCGGCGTCTTTGGCCGTAGCAGCGTGACCAGGCGGCGCCTTACGGCCTTGCGTATCTGGGCCGGTGATCCGAACCGTTCCAGCAGGGTCAGCACCGCCGGGTGCTGCAACCTGGGCCCCAGTACCCGTTCCAGCAACGGGTGGATCTGGGTCAGCAGCCCGTGCAGGCGGTTCGCGGCCCGGGTGGCCTCGCCGGCCAGGTCGTCATCTAATCCGACGATCATCTCCAGTTCGGCGATCGTCTCGTCCTCGCCGTCGATAGCCCGCAGCGTGTGGGGCATCGCGCGGGCCGCGTCCGCGATGATGAACGCGTCCCTGGCATCGGTCTTGGCCTCGCCTGGGTAGAGGTCGGCGATCCGCCGCGTCGTCAGCCCGGGCAGGTAGGCGACCGGGCAGCCCATGTCCCGGGCAACCCCCAGTGTCAGGGCCCCGATGGAGGCCGTCTGGTCGACCACGACCAGCACCGTTCCGTGCTTGGCCTGGAGTTTCGCGAACAGCTCGCGAAGCTTCGGTTCAGTGTTGGGCAGCCACTTGTCGAACGCCCTCTTTCCGGCCAGTGTGACGGCGGTGGCGCGGTGTTCGCTCTTGCCGACGTCCAGGCCGAGGAAGACGTCGATGTCGCTGATGTCGATCACGTGCCGGCCCCTCCATCACGCTTTCGTCCGGCCTTGCCTCGGCACCGAGCTGCCACACCCACGTTACGGAGAGCTCTTCCGGCTCGGGTGAAGTCGGTGCTCAAGCCCCTCATCAGCGGTCCGTCGATGCCTCCGGGCCCGGTGACACCACCCCCGGTCATCAACCGCAACAAGTGGGGAAGTCATGCCGGTCCCGAAGGCCGGTAGCCCCATTGCGGAGCCACGAAGACGGTAACGGGGGGCTCTGGCCCGGCTCGGCGACGTGGCCGCCTGTGACAGCACCCCGGAGCCGAAGATCCAGGACTACGCGATGGGCGCGACGGAATCCGCGCCGCCCAGCAGCACCGGGCCTGGCCGCGACCTTCCCGCCGCCCCCTCGACTACGCCGCATACGACCACGTGGGGCTCGGGGCGAACTGGCTCGCCGTGGCCGGGTCGAACAAGGTCGTCAAGGCGTCCAGGACCCAGCCCGCCGTGGTTCTTGCGGTGGCGATAGGCGCCTACCCCGAGCGGGTCCTGGCGGGCGGCGGTCGGGACGAGCCGGTGGTGACGGCCCACCGACGACGGGGGTGGACCGCGACCGGTACGCGGCCGGCTGGACGGGCAGTCGGGTCTGGAAGCCGACGCCGGCGCGTACGGGTTGTCCGCCGTGACGGACCGGGCCGGCACCTCGCCATCGCCCCCGAGGCTTCTCCGCGCTGCACGTCGGCAGGACCAGTTCGTGCTGAGCCAGCCGGACGTCCGTCACGAGTCCGCCGTCGATCACCGAAGCTCCCGCATGGCGCTGTGAGCGTTCGACGACCGACCCCGTCTGCCCCCTGGCGGCCGGCCGCTCCGGCGGGAACGCGGGGAATCGACGAGCGCCCGCGGCAGCCGGTTCTCGACATCGACGTCGGCAAGGTGTCGGACATCAACCCCGCCTCGGACGCGGGGCGCTGGGGTCCCCTGCTCTGGCGGCCCGACGACGACAAGGGCTGCTCCGTGGCGGCCACGGACCTGCGGAACGGCCTGGCCGTCCGCCGCGCGGACCTGGGGTCGGCTTGCTCTCCGTACGAGCTCCCGGCCGATGGCGACTGGAGATCGGGTTGGATCTGCTCAACCGACTCGCCGTTCATGCGGCGCCGCAGCACAGTGTGCAGTCTGTCTTGGGTAACGACGGGCCGCCGGCCACTTTGCTTGCCCTTGCGGGCCGCCGTGGCCCGGTCTCCGCCGTCGCGGCGAAGACCCTGAGCAGCCGGCCCGGTCCGCTGGGGTCGTACATGCCGGGCGGCGGTCCGGCGCGTATCTCCAGGATGCGGCCGCGCGCGAGAGCGGCTTCGAACTGGGGCCTTCTCGGAGAACACCTGGTCGCGGTCGGTGCGCCGTGCTTGGCGACAGTTTTCGATCTTGCTCGGGCAAAGGACCGTTGTGAGACTTCGACCGTCGCGAGTTCACGAGCTTGAGTCTCCAGCTACGGGAGACCAGAGGGTGGGGACATGAACGGCCGCACGCTCTACTCGATCGGCGAACTGGCACGTCGGACCGGTAGCACGGTCAAGACCATTCGGTTCTACTCCGACTGCGGGCTCCTCCCGCCCGCTGACCGCAGCCCAGCCGGCTACCGCCTCTACCACCACGACGCCGTCGCACGCCTGGAGCTCGTGAGAACCCTGCGCGACCTGGGACTGGACCTCGCGGCCGTCCGGCAGGTCATGGACCGGGAACTCGCGCTGTCGGAGGTCGCCGCGGTGCATGCCGACGCGTTGGACGTGCAGATCCGAGTCCTGCGGCTACAGCGCGCGGTGCTGACTGCGGTCGCGACCCGCGGGGCTACCCCTGAGGAGACACTTCTGTTGCACAAACTGGCCAAGCTGTCCGAAGCCGAACGCCAACAGCTGATCGGCGACTTCCTCGACGCCGCGTTCGGTGGCGTGGGTACCAGCTCCATGTTGGCGGGAGCCATGCGCTCGATGACTCCGGAACTGCCGGACAACCCCGATACGGAGCAGATCCAGGCGTGGGTGGAACTGGCCGAGCTGTCGCAGGACCCGGACTTCCGCACCCTGGTACGAGACCTGGCCCAGGAGCAGACGGCCAGGCACATCGCGGGCCGACCACCCGCGCTGCACGACGACTTGGCTGCGATCGTCCGTGACCAGGTCACGTCGACCGTGGCAGCGGGTGTCGAACCGGCTTCGCCCGAGGCCGATCCGGTCGTCGCGGCTCTCATGACCCGCTGCGCACATCTCCTCGACCGCGGTGACGATGCCGCGTCGCGGGGGCAGCTGCTGGTCCGGCTGGCACGTATGAATGACCCCCGAAGGGAGCGGTACTCCTCGCTGCTAGCGGTGATCAACGGCTGGCCGGGTCCGGAGAGCCTGGGGCCGGTGCTCGACTGGGCAGTCCACGCTCTCCAGGCTCGGACACGGAGATGACGGGACGACTGCGGGGTGGCATGGACCAGCCCCTGCTGCACATGATCCGGTGAGTGATAGCGGGCTTCCACTCCGTGCGGGTGCTGATTTACAAGGCGAGCTGGACGAACAGGTCCACCAGCGAGTCGGTGATCTCTGTCTGGCGTAGTGAGGCGGGTGGTCGCCGTGATGCGGCCTCGGCTGGGCCGTCGACCGCACCCTTACAGGGGCCGCTTCCAGGCCGACGCCGGCGCCTGCGGCCCGGGGTGAGGGGGCCCAGTGCGCGGGGCCCCGCCCTCGTTTTGACACCTCCAGGGCCTAGTTGTAGAGTCGAACGGTTGCCTGGAACTGGACAAGTTCGGCAGCCATCAGCAAGATCCCTCGTGTCCACGGAATCGAATTCCGGGGGCACGCACTCGACTCCTCATCCAGGAATCCGAAGCCGGGAAATCCGGTGGAAAACTTCTGATAGAGTCGGCATCGCCGGAAAGGGAAACGCGAAAGCGAGGACCTGGAAAGCGAATCCCGCTTCGACCGGGGGTCAGGCCCGAAAGGATCTGATAGAGTCGGAAACGCAAGAACGAAGAACGAAAGCCCGGAGGAAAGCCCGAGAGGGTGAG
>NZ_LFML01000098.1:8894-64630 GCF_001044425.1 Streptomyces roseus | reverse complement strand
ACAACCGGCACACGGGAACACCCACCACCCGCTCGCTGATCGCCTACGACCACTGACCCGAGCACTTCGGACTTACTCGTCTAGGCCGTTTCCTTCGGATCAGGGTGGATCGGCCCGGGGTGTCTGGTGCCGTGCGTCGCAAGGCCGAGGAGGAAGCCGACGTGGTGTGTCGGCGACCGACGAGAACGCCGCGAGGCGCGGTGCCAGGCGCCCCGGGCCCGCCATGATCCGAAAGACGCGGCCCAGGGCCACGGGCCGGGCGCCGCGGCGCACACCGGAGCCCGGGCGGCAGTACGGGGGCCGCCCGGGCTCCGGCGTAGGTGACCGGCGGTGGCGCTCCGGTGGGTCGTGTCACCGATCCGGTCACCATCCGGACCGATCATCACATTGCGCTCCATGACATCCTGTGACGTCACAACTCGCCGGACGGAATCGGCGGACGTCCGGGGAATATGGGGAAGGTCGATGAGGCTCTGCTTCCTGGTGGAGGAGCACTACCGCCACGACGGCATGCCGAACGAGGTGATCCGGCAGCTGACCGCATGGGGCCACCACGTGGACGTGGTGCGGCCGGGCGGCTCGCTGCTGCGCATGGACGAGGTCATGGGCTCGGGCGCGCACGACGCCTGGGTGCTCAAGACCGTGTCGGGCGGGCCGGGGCTCACCCTGCTCGAAGCCGCCGCCGCGGCCGGCATGACCACCGTCAACGACGCCCGCGCGATCCGGGGCGTACGGGACAAGGCGCTGGCCGCGGCCATCGGCCGGATCCGCGGGCTGCCGATGCCGCCGACGTACGCCGTCGCGCGGCCGGAGCTGCTGCGGGAGGTACCGGCGGCGCAGTACCCGCTCGTCGTCAAGCCCGCGGACGGCAGCTCCGGCCGGGGTGTGCACCTGGTGTCCTCGCCCGGGGAACTGGAAGCGCTGCTCCCGGAGCTGGCGGGCGAGCACATGCTCATCGCCCAGCCGTACGTGGCCAACTCGGGCACCGACATCAAGGTGTACGCGGTCGGCGGGGAGCTCTTCGCCACCGAGCGCTGCTCTCCCCTGCACCCCGATCCGGCGGTGCGGGAGCGACGGGTTCCGCTGTCGGCCGAGGTGGCCGCGATCGCCGCCCAGGTGGGGGCGGTCTACGGGCTCGACCTGTACGGGGTGGACGTGCTGCTGGGTCCGGACGGGCCGGTGGTGGTGGACGTGAACGACTTCCCGAGCTTCCGTCAGGTCCCGGACGCGGCGGCCCGGGTGGGGCGGGCCGTGCTGGGGCTGGCCCGGACGGGCAGCCGGGCGGCGCCCTCCGTCGGCCGCCCGCCGGCTCCCGGTCTTCCGCTGCCGATCCCGGCGCAGGCTCCCGCGCCGCAGTCCTCCGCGGCGCGGGCTTCGGCGGCACCGGCCCCGGCGGCGCCGGCTTCCGCGCGGGCCGGCGAGGCCGCGCTGTGAGGATCTGCCTGGTCACGCCCGAACCCGGCCATCCGCTGCTGGCCGCCGCGACGGCGCTGCTCGAAGCCGGGGGGCACCGGGTGGAGTCGCTGGATCCGGGTGCGGGGCTCGCGGCCCCCGGCGCCCTGGCCGACGTGTACCTGCTGAAGGCGCGGACGCCGCGGGCGCTGGACCTCGCGCGGGAGCTGGAGGAGCGCGGGGCCCCGGTGCTGAACTCGGCGGCGGCCACCGCGCTCTGCCAGGACCGCACCCGGATGGCGGAGCTGGCCCTGGGCGCCGGACTGCCGTTCGCGGGCACCCGTACGTACGGCTCGCTCGCGGACTGGGCCGCCGGCGCGCCCTTCGCGGGCTCGCCGCTGGTGGTCAAGAGCCGGCACAGCCGCCGGGCCGACCTGGTGGCCCGGGTCGACGACGCGGTCCGGCTGCGCGAGCTGGCGCGGGTCTGGCCGCAGGAGCCGGTCGTGGTCCAGGAGTTCGCGCCGAACAGCGGCTGGGACCACAAGCTGTGGGCGATCGGGGACCGGGTCTTCGCCGCCCTGCGCCGCTCGGAACTCGCACCCGGGGGCCGGGGGCCGACCCGGCCGCCGGCCCCGGCCGAACTGCCGCCCGGCTGGGCGGACCTGGTCCGCCGCACCGGCGAGGTGTTCTCGCTCGACGTGTACGGGGTGGACCTGATCGACACGGGTGACGGCGTCCCGCTCATCGTGGACGTCAACGCCTTTCCCGGGATCCGCGGCCAGGCCGGCGCCCCGCAGGCGCTGGCGGCGCTGGCCCTGGACCGGGGCGGGGCCGCGCGCTGACCGCTCCGGCCGGGGACCGGACAGGGGGAATCCGCGCCGCGGGGCGTGTCGGCGGGCCGGGGGCGCGGCGGGCGCCGTGAGGATCGGCGGATGGGCGTCGTACTGCCGGTCCTCTTCGCGCTGTTCGCGGCGCTCAGCAACGCGCTGGCCACCGTGCTCCAGCGCCGGGCCGCACTCACCGTGCCGCAGAGCGAGGGCTTCCGCCTCGGGCTGGTCCTCGACCTGCTGCGGCGACCCGTGTGGATCGCCGGGATCCTGGCGGTGATCGCGGCCGGGGCGGGGCAGGCCGCGGCGCTGGCCACGGGCGCGCTGGTCCTCGTACAGCCGCTGTTCGTGCTGGAGCTGCCGCTCGCACTGCTGATCGCCTCGCTGCTGGCGCGGCAGCGGCTGTCGGGTGCGCTGTGGCTCGCCGTGGCGGGGGTCGTGACCGGGCTGGGGGTGGCCATGGCCGCGGCCTCCCCCGCCGGGAACCGTACGCACGTGCCGGCCGACCGGTGGATCCCGGCCCTCGTGGCGTGCGCGGCCGTCGTGGCGGCGCTGGCGGTGGCCGGGCTGCGCCGCCCGCCGGGGCGCGCCCGGGCGGGCTGCCTCGGCGCGGCCACCGCCGTCTGCTACGCGATCACGGCCGCGCTGATGAAGCACTCCGTGTACGTGCTGACGGAGAGCGGCCTCGTCGCCTTCCTCACCACCTGGCAGACGTACGCCTTCGGGGCGTCCGGCATCTGCGCCCTGCTGCTGCTCGAACACGCCATGCAGGGCGGGCCGCTGGTCGCCTCGCAGCCGGCGCTGACACTGGGCGACGCGAGCGTCAGCGTGGCGCTGGGCGTGGTGCTGTACGAGGAGCACCTGCGGTCGGGCTGGTGGGTGCTGCCCCAGCTGCTGGGCGTCGCGCTGGTCTGCGCGGGGGTGGTGGCCCTGGCGCGGGCGGGTACGGGCGCCCCCTGACGCGGCGCCGCCCCCGGGGTAGCGTGCGGGCAGTCGAGTGGAGGGCGGGTTCCATGCGCGCGGTGGTGTTCGAGCGGTACGGGCGGCCGGCCGAGGTCCGCGAGGTGCCCGATCCGAGACCGTCCCCGGGCGGGGTCGTGGTGCGCGTCGAGGCGACGGGGCTGTGCCGCAGCGACTGGCACGGCTGGATGGGGCACGATCCGGACATCGTGCTGCCGCACGTGCCCGGGCACGAACTCGCCGGTGTGGTGGAGGCGGTGGGCTCCCTGGTGGTGGGCTGGCGGCCCGGGGACCGGGTCACGGTCCCGTTCGTGTGCGCCTGCGGGAGCTGCGCCGACTGCGCGGCGGGCGAGCAGCAGGTGTGTGCGTGGCAGACGCAGCCGGGGTTCACGCACTGGGGTTCGTTCGCCCGGTACGTGGCCCTGGAGCACGCCGACGTCAACCTCGTGGCGGTGCCGGAGGAGCTCTCGTACGCGACGGCCGCCGCCCTGGGCTGCCGCTTCGCGACCGCGTTCCGGGCCGTGGCCCAGCGGGGGCGGGTGGCGCCCGGCGAGTGGGTCGCCGTGCACGGCTGCGGCGGGGTGGGGCTGTCCGCGGTGATGGTCGCGGTGGCGGCCGGTGCGCGGGTGGTCGCGGTGGACACGGCGCCGGGAGCGCTCGAACTGGCGCGGGAGTTCGGGGCGGCGCACTGCGTGGACGCGCGGGCGGGCGGTACGGCCGAGGCCGTGCGGGAGCTGACGGGCGGCGGCGCGCACCTCTCGCTCGACGCGCTGGGTTCGCCGGCGACGGCGGCCGCCTCGGTCGCGGGACTGCGCCGGCGGGGGCGGCACGTCCAGGTGGGGCTGCTGCCCGCCGCGGCGGGGGAAACGGTCCTGCCGATGGAGCGGGTGATCGGCTGGGAGTTGGAGGTCCTCGGCAGCCACGGCATGGCCGCGCACGCCTATCCGCCGATGATGGAGCTGGTCCGCTCCGGCGCCTTGCGGCCCGACCGGCTGGTCACCTCGACGATCCCCCTGGAAGCGGCCCCCGCGGCCCTGGCAGCGATGGGCACGGCGCCCGGACACGGGGTCACGGTCATCCTCCCGGCGGCGTCCGCGGGGATCTGACCCCCCTTCCATGATCGACAGGACCGGAATGATCCGCACGACGACGACACGGGTGATCACGCAGCACTCCCTCGTCGGCTCCGAGGTGCTGGTGCCGGCCGGGTGCCCCGGCCCTCGCCGGCCCCCGGCGAGGTCCTGGTCCGGCGGTGGAGGGCGCGGGCGGGGCGCGACCCGCTTCGCGGTGGGCGAGGAGGTTTACGGCTGGACGGTCCCGCCGCACGGCAGCCACGCCGAGCACGTGGTGGTCACGGAGGACCGGATCGCCCCGAGCCCCGCACCCTCGACCACATCGGCGCCGCGGCCCTGCCGATCTCCGGCTTCACCGCCTACCAGGCCCTGGTCACCCTCTCCGACGTACAGCCGGGCCGGCGGGCTGCGGATCAGGCGCGGCAGCGCAGCATCGCGAGCGGCGGGTACGCGAGGAGGTCCGCCCAGAACTCCTTGCCGAACTCCCTGATCCCGGCGTCGGAGACCTCCAGCGGGACCCAGTCGATCTCGCCGAACCCGGCCGCCCCCAGGCACGTTTCGTAGGCCTCGCGGCGCGGGGCCGAGGAGACGATGGTGATCGGCTGCGGGTCGAGGAGCGCGGTGACCCGCACGCGCCGGCCCGTCTCGATCTCCCCGGCCGGCTCGCAGCGGAACCCGTACGTCTCCAGGGACGGACAGTCGAACCGGTAGTCGGGGTTCTGCGCGAGCACGAAGAACTCCCCGCCCGGCACGAGGCTCCGGTGGATGTTGCGGCACATCCGCTCCATCGTGGCCAGGTCCTCGGCGTAGTTGAGGCACTGCACGCCCAGCGCGATGTCGAAGCGCCTGTCGAGGGACGGCAGTTCGGCCACGTCGCCGACCTCGTAGCGCAGGCCCAGCGGTTCGCGCCGCTCGATCTCCCGCGCGGCGGCGATCATCTCGACGGAGATGTCGACGCCGAGGACGTCCGCGGCGCCGCGCCGCCTGAACTCCCGGCTGTAGAAACCGGTTCCGCAGGCCAGGTCCAGGACCGACCTGCCGCGCACGTCCCCCACCAGGCCCAGGAAGCTGGGCACCTCCCCGTACCGCATCATCGGCAGGGACTTGAACCCCTCGAACGCCTCGCCGATCCCGTCGTACTGCTGTCCGCTCATCGTGCCGTCCTCCCCGTGGTCGGTCTCGGCTGGCAGTCTCACCGAAGCCGAGGGGGCTCCCGTACTGGCAGAACGCACAAAGATCCGGATGTCCTCCCGGCTCCCCCTACGGGCGTAGGTCAGGCGCTCCAGCCGTGCCTGGTAAGGGAGTTGCGGCGGCGGAGGATGAACAGGGCGGTCGCGAGGGCGAGGAGGACGGCCGCGACGGTCAGCAGCCAGGCCGGGATCCCGCCGACGGTGAGCAGTTCCCCGTGGTAGATCACCTTGCGGTACGGGGTGTCGGCGGCCGTGGCCCGCAGCTCGTGGTCCCCGTCGATGCGGGCAGGCTCCGGGAACTCCTGGTCGATCGCGGTCAGGAACGTCCGCCTGCCGCCGGTGAGGGCGGCCAGAGCGCCCTCGGGGGCGACCTCGCCCGCGAAGGTGACCTTCGGCTCGGCGCCGCCGATCGGGGAGGCCGGCTCCATCCGGTGGTCGGCCAGGATGTACAGGCCGAGGGACTGCGGGGTCTTGGCCGTTTTGGACAGCCGCATGGGGTAGACCAGCCGCTCGCTGTCGAAGCGGATCCTCAGCGGGTCGAGGGTGCCCCTGAGGATCTTGCCGGGGTCGCGGGGCGCGAGCCGTACGGCGACGTACTCCCACCTCTGGTCCACGTACGGCTTCAGCTCGGTGGAGAGCTCGTCGGGCAGTGCGAAGCCGTTGGCCCCCAGCCACGTGCGCAGCGCGTCCGGGTCGGTCGCGGTCAGGCGCGCGACGTCGAAGTCGCCGAGCTGTTCACGGCCGACGACGCCCACCGCGGAATCCGCCGCGCCGGGCAGTGCGGCGCCCACGGAGTCGCCCGTGGTGGAGGAGAACGGCCAGTCCCGGTCGCGCGGCCAGAAGTAGGTGCGCGTCCTGTACTCGGGCCGGGTCAGCCAGGTCAGCTGACGGAACACCTCCGCGTCGCCCAGCTCCGCCGTCGCCCGCCCCGGTACGGGCATGATCCACGCCGCCCGCCGGGCGTCGCCGCGGACCACGAACCGCATCACGATCTGTTCCGTACGGCCGTCGAACCGCACGACGGAGGTCTCGCGTTCCACGCCGATCCGGGCGTAGCCCTCGGGGATCATCGCCCCGCAGCCGCACGCGTACGCCGGGCTGATCAGGGATCCCAGCTGCGTCGCGAGCAGGACCAGCAGCAGGGCGGCGATTCTTCGTTTCATCCACACGGGGTCTCAGACGAAGGCCCCCGTGATCCGGTTCCGGCCAAGATCCGCGGCCGGAACCGGGCCCTGGTCACAGGCCCGTTCCGACTCGCGGAGCCCCCTGGTCAGGGCCGGTTCCCGATCCCCATACTGCTCGCATGAGAGGGACGGACAACACACCGCGCACCAGCCCCCTGGTGCCCGACGCGGTGGAGGCGCAGATCGGCCGGCACGAGTGGGAGGCGATCGCCTGCGGCTGCGGCCGCGATGCGGGGCATCTCGTGGACACCCTGTGGGCGGCGGCCGAGGGGCATCCCGCCGCGTTCCGTGCTCTGGAGGGACACGCCTTTCTGTCCGGCCGCCTGCACCCGCCCGCCCCCGCGGTGTGCGGGGTGCTGCTGGCTGTGTGGTCGGCGGGCCCGCCGCGGCTGGCCACCCGCGAGGCGCTGCTGTGGACCCTGCTGGCACTGCTCGGCACCGAGGACGACGGGTCCTCGCACGAGGCCGGGCTGTACGGGCAGTGCGCGGCGTTCGTCCGCGCCGGCCTGCCCTCGCTGCGCCACGCGGCGGCCACCGCTCCCGGCACCCCGACGGCCGCCTACGTGGAGGGCGTCGAGGGGCTGCTCGGCCTGGACTCCTGAGCCCCCGGGCGGTCCTGGCGCGGTACGCCGCCGCCGAGGCAGGCCCGCAGCAGCTCCACGGTGACGTCCTCCAGGGACCGCGCGAAGGTGCGTACGGGCGAGGCCGGCACCTCCAGCAGCGACGGGACCACCAGTACCCCGCATCCGGCGGCCTCCGCGGAGGCCGCGCCGTCGGGCGAGTCCTCCACCGCCACGCAGTCCCGCACGTCGGCGCCGAACCGCTCGGCGGCGCTCCGGTAGGGCTGCGGGTGCGGCTTGGTCCGGTCCGTGTCGTCGGCGGACAGCGTGAACGCGAACGGGACGTGCGCCAGCGAACCGCCGACGACCGAGTCGACGACCAGCCGCGGGGAGGCGCTGACCAGGGCGAAGGGCACGCCCTCGGCTTCGAGGGCGGTCAGCAGGCGCTGGGCTCCGGGCCGCATCGGCGCCCCCGCCTCCACCGCGCGGAAGAAGTCCGAGGTCAGCGACCGCGCCACCGCGTACGGGTCTCCCCCTCCGCAGACCCGTACGAGGTGGGCGGCGGTGTCCTCGACGGCGCGCCCCACGACCTCGGGGGCGTCCGCGCCGGTGAGTTCGTGCCCGAGACCGCGCGCGACGCGCTCGGTGGACCGCCACCACAGCACCTCGGTGTCGACGAGGGTGCCGTCCATGTCGAACAGGACGGCCGCGAGGCCGCTCACGCGGACCGGGCCACGACGAGCACGGGGCGCTCGGTCAGACCGACGGCGGCCCGCGCACCCGGCGCCAGCTCGCCCGCGTCCCGCGAGGGCAGGTCCGCCTTGACGGAGGTGCCGCCGGGCAGGTCGAGGTGGAGCCGGGTCACGGCGCCGAAGAAGGAGGCGGCGACCACGGTGGCCGTGCCCTCGGGGTCGGCGGTCGCGGTGACGTTCTCGGGCCGGACCAGCACCTCCACCTCCCTCGTCGCCGTCGGGACGGGGCCGTCGACGGGCAGCCGGGCACCGGCCACCTCCACCAGGCCGGAGTCGGTGATCCGTCCGGGCAGCCGGTTCATGGTGCCGACGAACTCGGCGACGAAGGGCGTCGCGGGGCGCTCGTACAACTCGGCGGGGGCCGCGCACTGCTCCAGGCGGCCGGCGTTCAGGACGGCGACGCGGTCGGCCATCGACAGCGCCTCCTCCTGGTCGTGCGTGACGAACACGGTGGTGATGCCGAGGGAGAGCTGGAGCCGGCGGATCTCGTCGCGCAGGCTGGCCCGTACCTTCGCGTCGAGCGCGGAGAGCGGCTCGTCGAGGAGCAGGACGCGGGGGCGCAGGGCCAGTGCGCGGGCGAGGGCCACGCGCTGCTGCTGGCCGCCGGACATCTGGTGCGGGTAGCGGTCCCCGTGGTCGGGCAGGCCGACCAGGTCGAGGAGTTCGGCGGCGCGCTCGCGGCGCCGGGCGGCGCCGACCCCCCGCACGCGCAGGCCGAAGGCCACGTTGTCGCGGGCGCTGAGGTTCGGGAAGAGGCTGTACGACTGGAAGACCATCCCGGCGTCGCGCCGGTTGGCCGGGACGCGGGTGATGTCCTCGCCGTCGACCAGGACTTCACCGGAGTCGGGCTGCTCGAAGCCCGCGACCACGCGCAGGGCGGTGGTCTTTCCGCAGCCCGACGGGCCGAGCAGGGCGACGAGTTCGCCCGGCTCGATGGTCAGGTCGAGCCCGTCGAGGGCGACGGTGGAGCCGAACGCCCGCCGCAGGCCGCGGAATTCGACGCGCGCGCCCGGCGCGGAGTCCGTGCGGCCGTCAAAACCCTCGGACTGCCTGGCCGCGGGAAGGGTGGTGGACATGGAGGTCAGGACTCCTTGCGGGAGGTGGGGGAGGTACTGGGGGCGGAGGACACCGTGGCGGGGTTGGTCCCGGCCCGCGAGAGGACGAGCAGCAGCAGCCACGTGATGAGGAGGCTGAGGACGGAGACGGCGACCGACATCCGGGCGTGGGCCCCGGAGATGGTGACGATCCACACGGCGAAGGGCCGAAAGCCCAGCAGCGAGGCGATGGTGAACTCGCCGAGGACCAGTGCCAGGGTGAGGAACGCCGCTCCGGCGAGCGAGGCCCGGAGGTTGGGCAGCAGCACGCGCAGGACCACGTACGGCCAGCTCGCGCCGCAACTGCGGGCGGCCTCGACCAGCGTCGGCACGTCGACGGCGCGCATGCCCGCGTCGAGGGAGCGGTAGACGAAGGGCAGCGCCAGCACCGTGTACGCGAGGACGAGCACGACGGGGAACCGCTCGTCCTGCACGGCCAGGAAGGTCTGGTAGAGCGGGGTCCGCGACAAGTGCTCGGGCCCCCAGCGCAGCACCGTGGTGATACCGGTGACCAGCGCGATCGGCGGGACCACCAGCGGCAGCATGCACATCACCTCCACGACCGGGCGCAGCCGCGGCGAGCCGAGGCGTACGGCGACCAGCGCGGGCACCGCGAGCAGCAGCGAGAGCGCGATCGTCGCGGCGGCCAGCCCGAGGGAGAGCAGCATGCTCTCGGTGAACCCGTCCGCGGCGAGGAGCTGGGTGTACGCCTCGAAGCTGACGCCCTGGCCCGGTACGTGCACGGTGAACACGAAGGAGGCGACGAGCGGTACGAGGAAGTACGCGCCCGCCAGCAGGAACACGGCTGCGCGCCAGACGCGGGGACGGGGGCGGCGGCGCGGGGCACGGGCCTTCACCGAGGGGCCGGCCGGCGCCGCCGCGGCGGGCGCGGTGGTGCCCGAGGCGGTGTCCGGGGTGGCGTCCGGGGTCGCCGGTGCGGGCGTCGGGGTCATCGCAGCCATCGGGCGCTCCGTCGCTGGAGGGGCAGGTAGACCGCCATGACGAGGCCGGCGATCAGGATCATGTCGAGGCCGAGGGCGAGCGCCACGTTCTCCTGACCGGTCAGCACGTTCCCGGACAGCGCGTCGGCGATCTTGAGCGTGACCAGCGGCACGGAGCCGCCGACCAGGGCGGCGGCCGTGGCGTGGGCGGCGAAGGCGGTGCCGAAGAGCAGCACGAACCCGCCGAGCAGCGAGGGCGCCAGGACCGGAAGTCCGACGTGGCGCCAGAACTGCCGGCCGGTGGCCCCGTTGTTCTGGGCGGCCTCGCGCCACTGCGGGCGCAGTCCGTCCAGCGCCGGGGCGATCACGAGCACCATGAGGGGGATCAGGAAGTACAGGTAGACCACGGTCAGGCCGGTGAAGGAGTACAGGTTCCAGCCGAATCCGGTGAGGTCGGCGAGCTGGGTGACGACTCCGGAGATGCCCACGGTGGCGATGAACGCGAACGCGAGCGGCACGCCGCCGAAGTTGGCGAGCACGCCGGACGCGGTCAGCGCGGCGCTGCGCAGCGCCTGTGACCGGGAGGTGACCACGGCCTGTGCGATCAGGACCCCGAGCACCCCGCCGATCAGCGCGGTGAGGGCGGAGAGCTGGACGCTGCCGATGAGCGAGTCGAGGTACGGGCCCTGGAGGGAGCGCGCGAGGTGCTCGCCGGTCAGCTGCGTGGTGCCGGTCGAGGGGTCGGTGCGGGTGACCGCGCCGAACGCGATGGCGCCGAGCGGGATGCCGAAGCAGAGCCCGGTGAAGGCGAGGAGGGGCAGGGCGGCGAGCCATGTGCGCGGGCCGCGCCGCCGGCGGCGGTTGGTGGTGCCGCCGCCGGCGGGGGTCCCCTCCGGGTGGGAGGTGGGGGTGGAGGGGGACATCAGGAGAGGGCCTTGTCCCACTTCTCGGCGAGGGTGGCCTTGGCCTTGTCCAGCTCCGCGGAGGCGGGGAAGGCCGGGGTGCCCTGGATCTGCGGGAGCTTGGCGGCGGCGTCCTTGTCGACGGTGCCGTCCTGGGTCAGGACGGGGAGCAGGACGGCGCGGGCGTGGCCCTTGAGGTAGAGGTTCTGGCCCTCGGCGCTGTACAGGAACTCCATCCACAGGCGGGCGGCCGCCGGGTGCGGGGCCTCCTTGTTGACGGCCTGCGAGTAGTACTGGGCGTAGACGCCGTCGGTGGGGACGGCGACCTTCCAGTCGACGCCCTTGCCCTTGAACTGCTCGGCGTAGCCGGCGTTCAGGTAGTCCCAGTCGATGGAGATGGGCGTCTCGCCCTTCTCCACGGTGGCCGGGGTGGACTCGACCGGGATGAAGTTGCCGTTCTTGCGCAGCTGGCCGAAGAAGTCGATGCCGGGCTGGATGTCGGCGAAGGAGCCCTTGTTGGCGAGGGCGGCCGCGTAGACGCCGCCGAAGGCGGAGCCGGACTTGGTCGGGTTGCCGTTGAGGGCGACCTTGCCCTTGTACTCGGGCTTCAGCAGGTCCGCGAACGTGGTCGGGCAGTTCGGGATCTTGGCCGCGTCGCAGCCGATGGAGACGTAGCCGCCGTAGTCGTTGTACCAGCGGGCGTCGGCGTCCTTCTGGCCGGCCGGGATCTTGTCCCAGGCGGTGACCTTGTACGGCGCGAACAGGTTCTCGGCGGCCCCGCTGCGCGCGAAGGCGATGCCGAGGTCCATGACGTCGGGGGCGCGCGTCTGGCCCTTGCGGGACTTCACGGCGGCGATCTCGTCGGCGCTGGAGGCGTCGGGGTTCTCGCTGTTGACCTTGATCTTGTACTTGGCCTCGAAGGCCTTGATGATCTCGCCGTAGTTCGCCCAGTCCGGCGGCAGCGCGATGACGTTGAGCTGACCCTCCTTCTGGGCGGCCGCGACGAGGGCGTCCATGCCGCCGAGGTCGGCCGCCGAGGTGGCGGCGCCCGGCTGGGCCTTGGACTTGCCGTCGCCGGCGGTGCCGGCGGCCTGGTCCGGAGCGGCGCCACACGCGCTGAGCGTGGTGAGGACGGCGGCGCTGAGCAGTACGGCCGCACCGCGGCGGGCGGAGGAACTGAGCACGGTCTCTCCCGGAGACGGGTTCCTGACGGGGGTCTACTTGTCTGAACAAGTTGGCTCCAGTTCGCCCGGCCTCGCTGTACGGACGGTGAACGGGGACTGGACCGGGGGGCACGAGTCGAGGAAGAGACGAGATTGACCGAAAGAAGGCGTGACAGGAAGGGTCTAATGATCTTCGACCCCCGGGTCGGGGGGCTCGTCGGGATACGGTCGACGGCGTTCGGTGGACATCGGCGCGGTCAGCGAGGGGGCGGAGTACGCAATGGGCACGATCCGGTATCTGGAGATCGCCGACGCGCTGCGCACCGCGATCCTCTCCGGCGAGTACGCGGTGGGCGCCCAGCTGCCCTCGGAGAGCGATCTGGCCACCCGCTGGTCCGCCTCGCGCGGGACCGTGCGGCAGGCGGTGGCCACGCTCGCCGCCGAGGGGCTGATCGGCTCCCGGCAGGGAGCCCGCAGGATCGTCCTGCGCCACGAGCGGCGGCACAGCTTCGGCGAGCTCAACAGCTTCGCCCAGTGGGCCGAGGGGCTCGGCCAGGAGGTCACCAGCCGCTTCCTCTCCCGGGTGCGCCGGCCGGCCACCGCAGAGGAGGCGGAGCGGCTCGCGCTCGCGCCGGGCACCGCGATCCTGTCCGTGCTGCGGCTGAGGCTCCTCGACGGGGAGCCCACCATGGTGGAGCGGACCGCGTTCGCCGACTGGGTCGCGGCGCCGGTCGAGGCGATGCCGGTCGACGTCCGCTCCGTGATGGACAGCCTCGCGAACGACTCAGGGATCGTCGCCCACTACGGGGAGCACCTCATCGACGCGCTCTCCGCCGGCAGCGAGGACGCCCGGCTGCTGGAGATCCGGCGCGGCAGCCCGCTGCTGCGCCAGCGGCATGTCTCGGCCACGGCCACCGGCCGCCCGATCGAGTGGACCGACGACCGCTACCGCGCCGGCAGCGTCACGTTCAGTGTGAGCAACTCGGCGGTAGCCACTCCGCTGGAGCGCCGTACGGGCGAGGGCTGACGGCTCACAAGGCGGGCGCGGCGGCCGCCTCACCGCTCGCCCGGGCGGCCGGTCCGCGACCCGGCCAAGGCGGCAACCCAGGGCCCTTGAAGCCCCGTTGTCGATGCCGCAGGGGCCCGCCCGGGCGCCGCCCGGCATGCGGCCTCGGACCACATCGAGGTCCGTCCCGACCCGGTCGAGGAACCGTCCGCGTGAGCGGGCCCCACCTGGGGGCGGACTGGCGGGCGTCACTTCCGTGGGGCGGGTGTCGTTAGGGCCTCGGGGTTGACTCTGGGGGCGAAGGGATGACGGAATGCGGCAGTTTCCTCTGGAGATGCACCAGATGGCACCGGGACGGGTCGTCGAGTGGCGGTTGCGGTCCACGGCCGGGACGGCGGCGGACAGCGGCGCCACGGGCGAAGCGCCGGGCGGGGTGCCGGCGGCCGCGCCGGGCGGGGTGGCGGCCGACGCGGCGGGCAGGAGGGCTTCCTTCAACCAGGACAAGCACTTCACCGTCGCCGAGGAGAGCCGCGGCGCCGACGACCCCGTCGCGTCCTGGATCGCGGTCACCTTCGAGGTCACGGGCGTACTGGACGAGCGTGCCCTGACGGGGGCCCTGCTGGCGTTCGTACGCCGGCACGAGGTGCTGCGGTGCGAATTCCGCCGTCTCGCGGGCGAGTTGGCGTGCGAGCCGATCGCCGCCGCGGAACTCGCCCTCGACACCGTGCCCGTGGCGGACTTCGACTCCTCCGCGGCCCTGCGCGGTTTCCTCGTCGACCGGTTCAAGCGCAGCATCGACACCCTCTCCTGGCCGCTGTTCACCATGGGCGCCGTCCTGCGCGAGGAGTCCGCGACCGTCTACCTGGCCTTCGACCACATCGTGTGCGACGGCCTGTCCATGCCGATCGTGGTCCACGAGGTGCAGAGCGCGTACGAGGCGCTGCGCCGCGGCGAGGAGATCGATCTGCCGCCCGCGCCGAGCTATCTCGACTTCGCCGAGGAGCAGCGCCGCCGCTACCTCTCCATCGAGACCGGGGACGAGCGCCTCGGGTACTGGAAGTCGTTCATGGCCCGCGGCGGCGGCGAGTTCTTCCCCCGCTTCCCCCTCGAACTGGGCGTGGAGCCGGACCGGATGTACCCGATCGTCAACGAGGCCTCGCCGCTGCTGGACGCGGCCGAGACCGAGGTGTTCGAGAAGGCCTGCCGGGCGGTCGACGGCAAGCCGTTCATGGGGGTCCTGGCGGCCGTCGCGGTCTGCCTGCGCGAGGCGGGCGGCCCGGGCGTGTACCGGGGCTTCATGCCGGTCAGCGAGCGCGGCCGGTCCGGCTGGGCGAATTCGGTGGGCTGGTTCGTCAACACCATGCCGATCGAGTTCGACGCCTCGCCCGGCCGGGACTTCGCCCAGGTCATGGCGGCGGTCCGGGCCGGGTTCGGCGAGATGATGAGGCACATCGACGTGCCGTTCGTACGGGCCTGGCAGCTGCTGGCCCCCGCCGAGTTCGCCGCCCGCTCCTGGCCCTACCCGGTGAACTTCTTCTCGTACATCGACACCCGCAAGTGTCCCGGCGCCGAGCGGCACGAGGACTGGCGGCCGAGTTCGCACGTGTGGTCGGCCCGGGCCAATGGCGCCTGCTCCTGGTTCCAGCGGGACGCCGACGGCCTGCACATGAACTCGATCTACGTGGACACCGAGGCGGCCCGTCGCACGATGGACGCTTTCCAGGAGGCGCTGCGCGCGACGGTCCGGGAGATCGCCCGGCACGGATCCTTCCGGCGGCCGGTGGCGCTCACCGCGCCGCGCCGCCCGCTCGGGACCCCGCTGTACGGCGCGTCCCGCGAGGGCGCGGCCCTGGACGGCGCGGCCGCGTACGCCCCCTCCACCAGCCGCTCCTGACGACGCCGGCCGCCCGTGTTCAGGCGCGGGCGGCACGCCCCAGCAGCAGGTCCCGTTCGCGCGCGTTGTGCGTGAGCGAGGCGGCGCGTTCGAACTCAGCCCGGGCCTCCTCCCGGCGGCCCAGCCGCTCCAGCAGGTCGCCCCGTACGCTCGGCAGCAGGTGGTAGCCGCGCAGGGCGGGCTCCGCGGCGAGGGCGTCGACCAGCGGGAGCGCGGCCTGCGGCCCCTGCGCCATCGAAACGGCGACCGCCCGGTTGAGTTCCACGACCGGGGACGGGACCAGCTCGACGAGCCGTCCGTACAGAGTGGCGATCGTCTCCCAGTCGGTGTCCTCGTAGCGCACGGCCTCCGCGTGGCAGCCGGCGATCGCGGCCTGCACGGAGTACGGGCCGCTCCCCGCGTCCCGCATCGCGCGGGCGCCGCGGTGGATCAGCATCCGGTTCCAGGTGGACCGGTTCTGGTCGGCCAGCAGCACCGGCTCCCCGCCGGGGCCGGTACGGGCCGGAATCCGGGAGGCCTGGAACTCCAGGAGCGCCGCCAGCCCGTGGACCTCGGGCTCCTTGGGCATCAGTGCGGCCAGTACGCGGGCCAGCCGCAGGGCGTCCTCGCACAGGGCGGGGCGGACGAGGTCGTCGCCGGCGGTCGCCGAGTACCCCTCGTTGAAGACCAGGTAGATGACCTCAAGGACCGAGGCGAGCCGCTGCTCGCGGTCGGCTCCGTACGGGACCTCGAAGGGCACCCCCGCCTTGGCCAGCGCCCGCTTCGCCCGGACGATGCGCTGGGCGACGGTGGGCTCCGAGGTGAGGAAGGCCCGGGCGATCTCCTGCGTGGTGAGCCCGCCCATCAGGCGCAGGGTGAGCGCGATCCGGGCCTCGGTGGCCAGGACGGGGTGGCAGGCGGTGAAGATCAGCCGCAGCAGGTCGTCGTCGATGTCCTCGGGAGCCGCGGGTTCGGCGGGCGGTGGTACGTCCTCCAGGGTCCGGCCGACCTCGGCCAGCTTGCGGGCGTACGTCTCCTTGCGGCGCACGAGGTCGATCGCGCGGTGTTTGGCGGTGGCCATGAGCCAGGCGGCCGGTCTGTCCGGGACACCCGACTCCGGCCACTGCTCCAGGGCGGCGACCAGCGCGTCCTGGGCGATCTCCTCGGCGATGCCGACGTCGCGCACGATGCGCGCGGCGGCGGCGATGATCCGCGCCGACTCGATCCGGAACACCGTTTCGACCGCCTGGGTCGCGCTCACTGCCGTCACGGCCACCCATCAGAGCAGCCGTGACGAGGCAGTGCAAACGCGGCGCGGGGCGCCGCGCGGCCGTGGCGCGGTCGTGGCGCGCGGCGGGGTTGCCGCGGTCGCCATGGCGCGGTGGGTCAGCCCCCGTCGATCTGGCGCAGCTCGGCGCCGACCGTCCATTCCTCGGGGTGGATCTCCAGGAACCGCTTGGTCCACTCCAGCGCCTCGGCCTTGTCCTTCGCCTGGAGGATGGCGTAGCCGCCGACGACCTCCTTGGTCTCGGTGAAGGGCCCGTCGGTGTAGCTCAGCTTCCCGCCGGACCAGGTCACCCGGGTCCCCTCGGAGGTGGGGAGCAGGCCGGCGGTGTCGAGCATGACCCCCGCCTTGGTGATCTCCTCCATCAGCGCGCCCATCCGCTCCCCGAACTCCGGCGGGAACTCGGTGTCGGCGGGAAGGGCCTGCTCGTCGATGCGGATCAGGGAAAGGAAGCGCGGCATGGTGGTGGCTCCTCGGTCGGACGGGGGGGGCTTTCCCCGCCTCTCACTGCTTCGTCGAACGGGAGGCGCCCGGATCGACAGCTCCCCGGAGATTTCCTCAGAAAGATTCTTCAAGATTGTTCCGGGCCCGAGAGCCCTACTGGCGAGTAGGATCGCGGGTTCCGGCCCCCTCCGAGAGGACCCCCCGATGCCGCGCACCCCCTCTTCCCCCCTCCTGCTCGCCGGGCTGCTGGCGACCGCGGGCATGGCGCACGCGCTCGCACCGAAGCAGTTCGACGCGATCGTCCCGAGCGCCCTGCCCGGCACCGCCCGGCAGTGGACGTACGCGAGCGGCGCGGCCGAGCTGGCGCTGGCCGCCGGTGTCGCCCATCCGCGGACCCGCCGGGTGGCGGCGCTGGCCACTGCGGCGTTCTTCGTCGGCGTGTTCCCGGCGAACGTGAAGATGGCCGTCGACGCCGGGCGCCGCTCCCCCGCCCTCCGGGCCGCCACGCTCGCCCGGCTGCCGCTCCAGGTCCCGCTGGTCCTGTGGGCCCGCAAGGTGAGCCGGGGCGCCGCCGGCTGACGCCGCCCCTCCTGCCGATCACAGTCCGTTGCCCACCCGGTCCGGCGGATCACCCGCCATCGCCCACGCCCGTCCCGCGGATCAGCGGCTGTCGCCCACCCAGTCCCAGTGGTCCGGATCGGCGGCGCGGCGGCGGTAGTGGGCCCGGCCGCCGGCCCCGTAGCGGCCTATCTCGGTGGGGAGCCGGGCCTCTTCGGCGAGCCGGCGCGGGCCCCAGCCCGTGATGTCCAGGAGGAGCCCGTCCAGCGGGCCGCCCACGAGTTCGCCGTAGAGGCGGCCGGGGCGCGCGCCGGGGTCGGGGTCGTCGTGGTCGGCGCCGTAGACCCGGCGCCTGAGCATCCTGTCGTCCATGAGCCCAGCTTCACAGCCGCCACTGACAACGGGCCCCGCGGCGCCGGTCCGCAGCCTTCGGGGCGGGCGCTGCCCGGCGGGCACGCTTCCCCGCCGCAACGCCGCCCGCCGCGGCGAGGACGGAATGCGGGGCCGGCGGCCCCGGCGGCGATGATGGGGGACCCACCGCGCATCACTCGGCACACGAAGCAGGAGCACCGCCCATGGCACGTCGGGTACACCAGCCGCTGGAGAACCAGGAGTTCGACTTCATCCTCGGCATGACCGAGGGGCCGGTTCTCGCCTACTTCATCGGCACCTGGCCCAAGGCCCTGGAGTCCTGCCGCGCGATGGACGCGCTCGTGGCCGAGGCGGCCGAGGATTACGGCACGCGCCTGACGGCCGTCCGCACCGACATGACCCGCTGCCCCGAACCGACCAGGCGCTTCGCGGTGACCGGCGCCCCCACCGTCGTCCTCGTCAAGGACGGCGAGGCCGTGGCGAGCCAGGCCGGCGCGATGAGCCGCGCCGAGCTCCGCGCGTTCCTGGACGCCCATCTCTGAGCGTCCGGCAGGCCGCTCGGCCTGCCGGGCGAAAGCGGTCCATCTGGCCGAAAGTGGCATAGGTCAGATAGGTGCCTTGGGCATGTAATGGATTCCGGCGAGACGGACCCACGGAACCATGCTTACGAGGTGTCGCATGTCAGAGACCGTTGCCTTTCCCCAGGACCGAACCTGCCCCTACCACCCGCCGACCGCGTACGACCCGCTCCGCGAGGGCCGGCCGCTCTCCCGGGTCACCCTCTTCGACGGCCGCTCGGTCTGGGTGGTCACCGGGCACGCCGAGGCGCGCGCCCTGCTCTCGGACGGACGGCTCTCCGCCGACCGGCGCAACGAAGCCTTCCCCACCCCCACGAAGCGGTTCAAGGGGCTCCAGAACCGCCGTACGGCCCTGCTGGGCGTCGACGACCCCGAGCACAACGCCCAGCGCCGGATGCTCATCCCGAGCTTCACCCTGAAGCGGACCGCGGCCCTGCGGCCCGCCATCCAGGAGACCGTGGACCGGCTGATCGACGAGATGGTCGCCCGAGGCCCCCGGGCCGAGCTGGTGAACGACTTCGCCCTGCCCGTCCCCTCGACGGTGATCTGCGCCCTGCTCGGAGTTCCCTACGAGGACCACGAGTTCTTCGAGGGGGCGTCGCGACGGCTGCTGCGCGGGCCCGAGCTCGCCGACGTGGAGGCCGCCCGGGACCAGATCAACGGCTACCTCGCCGATCTGATCGAGCGCAAGCGGACCGACCCGGGTGACGGGCTGCTCGACGAGCTCGTCGCGACCCGCCTGGAGACCGGCGAGACCGACGTCGAGGAGCTGGTCGCGCTGGCCGCGATCCTGCTGGTCGCGGGCCACGAGACCACGGCGAACATGATCTCCCTCGGTACGTTCACCCTGCTGCGGCACCCGGAGCAGCTGACCGAGCTGCGCACCGACCCCTCGCTGATCTCGGTGGCCGTGGAGGAGCTGATGCGCTTCCTGTCCATCGCGGACGGCATGCTGCGGGTGGCCACCGAGGACATCGAGATCGGTGGCGTGACGATCCGCCCGGACGACGGGGTGGTGTTCTCCACCTCCGTCATCAACCGGGATCCCGCGGTGTTCGCGCAGCCGGACGCGCTGGACTGGCACCGCTCCGCCCGGCACCACGTCGCGTTCGGCTTCGGGATCCACCAGTGCCTCGGGCAGAACCTGGCCCGCGCCGAGATGGAGATCGCCCTCGGGACGCTGTTCGCGCGCCTGCCCGGGCTCCGTCTGGCGGCCGAACCCGACCGGATCCCGTTCCGCCCGGGCGACACCATCCAGGGCATGATCGAACTCCCCGTGGCATGGTGAGGACATGTCGCCACAGCGCATCGACATCAAGACGGACGTCTGCATCGGCGCGGGGCAGTGCGCCCTGACCGCACCGGACGTGTTCACCCAGGACGACGACGGCTTCAGCCAGGTGCTCCCGGGCCGCGAGGACGGCAACGGCAGCCCCCTGCTGCGCGAGGCCGCCCGGGCCTGCCCGGTCGCCGCGATCAGCATCCGGGAGGAGTGACCCCGCGCGCACCCGGGTGAGGGCTGCGCGCGGGCCCGTACGGCTCAGAGCAGGGCGACGGCCCGGCGCTCCAGGTCCAGCGAGCGGTCCACGAGTTCGGCGCATTCGTCGAACAGGGCCCGCCGCGCGGGGGCGTCGGAGTCCGGCTCGGCCGTACGGGCCAGGTCCGCCAGTCGCGACCAGTGTCCGGCGGAGTCCCGCAGGAGCGAGGCCGCCTCCGGCCGTCCGGCGAGGTCGAGGAAATCCGCGTACAGGGGGCGGGTGGCGCCGGGGGCGGTCCACTCCTCCTCCAGGCAGGCGTACAGCCGCGCGGTACCCGCCCGGAAGGCCTCCGGGGCGGCGAACCGCCGCTCCCAGCCCGTCTCCGTGGTCCGGTCGCGCAGCTGCGCGGCCAGCTTCTCCATGCCGGAGAACCCGAAGTTGACGTCGAACTGGTTGCCGAGCACCGGCCCGGTGAGGCGGGTGACGGTCGCGGCGACGGCCCCCTCGACGTCCGGCTCGCCCTCGGCCGGGCCGGTGGGCACGACGAGCTGGTGGCGCCCGTTGCGGTGCGCGGTCCAGGCGGCGCCGAACTCCTCGCGGTCGATCCGGTAGGGGGCTTCGGCCCCGTCCTCGATCAGCAGGTCGTCGCCGTCGTATCCGGCGATGACGACGGTGTACGGGTCGGTGCCGATCATCTCGGCGTCGGTGTCGGCCTCGTGCCAGGGCAGCGACGACCGGTCGACGACGCAGAAGGCGGGCTGGCCGCCGTCGAGCGCCGCGCGGACCCGGCCCCAGCGCGGTTTGGTGGCGCGCGTGGCGTCGTAGGGGATGTGCAGGCGCCGCAGCGCGACCTGCACCCAGGGCTCGGGGTGGGCCTGCGCGACGATCGTCGGGATGGGCAGCCGGCCCGCGTACTCGAACACGAAGTACATGAAGCCGATCCCGCCGGCCAGGCCCGCGATCAGCTCCTCGTCGTGGGCACTGCCCAGGGCGTGGCGGATCAGGGAGGCCTCGCGATGGCGTCCGGTTCCGAAGTCTTCGTACACGAGCACAGTCATGCGGTCAGCCTAGCCGCGCGCCGGCCATGGACCTGACGACGACTTCCTGTACAGTTGTCCAGGAAATCCGGTCAACTGGAGGTTGTCGTGCACACGGTCGCTCAGGTCCTCATAGCTGTGGTCGCCGCTCTGCACGCGTATTTCCTGGTGCTGGAGATGTTCCTGTGGCAGCGGCCGCCCGGCCGGGCCCTGTCGGGCTTCGACGCGGACCTGGCCCGCCGCACCGCGCCGCTCGCCGCCAACCAGGGCCTCTACAACGGCTTCCTGGCCGCCGGCCTGATCTGGTCCCTGGTCATCGACTCGCTCGCCACGCAGGTCTTCTTCCTCGTCTGCGTGATCGTCGCCGGGCTGTACGGGGGCGCGACCGCAAACCGGCGCATCCTCCTCGCCCAGGCCCTGCCCGGCGCTCTCGCCCTCGGCGCGGCGCTGTCGGCCGCGTGAGCCCCGAGGACCCGCGTACCGCCCGCACCAAGGCACGGCTGCGCGAGAGCCTGCTCGCCGAGTGCGCCGGCCGGCCGCTCGGGGAGGTCAGCGTCTCGGCCGTGGTCCGCCGGGCCGGTGTCGGCCGGGCCACGTTCTACCTGCACTACGAGGACCTCCCGGCGCTGGCCGTCGACGCCTGCGCCGACGTGGTGCACGCGGCGGTCGACGCCCTGCACGCCTGGCAGACGGAACCCGGGGCGCGGGCCCCGGCGCGCCCCCCGGCCGCACTGGCCGCCTTCCTGGCCGACGCCTCGGCTCACGCGGCCCTGTACCGCACCCTGCTCCTTCCGGGCGGCGGCGGCCCGCTCGGCGAGCGGCTCCACCGGGAGTTGCGCGCCCGGGCCCGCGCCGAGCGGGCGGCGGCCGGCGCACCCCACGCCGACCTGGTCGCCACGGCGGTGGCCGCCACCTTCACCGGGATCCTCGCCGACTGGCTGCACGACGGCATCCCCGGCTCCCCGGCGGAGCTGGCCGGCCGGCTCTGGCCGCTGCTGCTGGCCCTGCACCGGGCGGGGGCCGGGCCCACCGCCGCCTGACAGCCGCGGGCCCGGCCCCCGATGGTCCGGGCCCGGCCCGCGACAGCCATGAGCCCCGCCGGACCGACCGGCGGGGCTCATGTCACGGCCTGGGCTCGTGAAGTGGCGTCACACGGGCGTCACCGTTGGAGAAGCACGTTCTCCGCCTGCGGGCCCTTGGGTCCCTGGGTGACGTCGAACTCGACCTTGTCGTTCTCCTGCAGCTCCTTGAAACCGGTGCCCTGGATGGCGGAGAAGTGCACGAACACGTCGGGGCCGCCATCGTCCTGCTGGATGAAGCCGAAGCCCTTCTCCGAGTTGAACCACTTCACGGTGCCTGTTGCCATCAGTACTGATCCTTCTCAACGTTCCACGCGGGCCGCACGTGAGGTGCAACCGACCCAATCCTGCCCATCTGTCACACCCACCACACCTCAGGCGCGGCCGATCGGGGCAGCCTCGAACTGTTGACCGGCCGGCTCAACGGACTGCGGGCCGAGCGCCGGGCCCGCGCCCCGCACCGGGCCGGGCGCCGGGGCGGCGGCCCGGCGCCCGGCCCGGCAGCCCAGGCAGTGCGCGTGCCCGGTCCGCGCGCCGGCGTCGCGCGTGCGCCAGTCCCATTCGGTACGGGGGCGGGGTCCGCCGGGCTTGCCCCAGCCGGCGAGGTGCAGGACCCAGGTGACGACCGCGGCCGCGGCGACGAGGCCGAGGCCGAGCCAGACCCCGGGCATCCAGGCCGCGCAGACGGCGGCCCCCGCTCCGGTGCAGCCGATCAGGGCCAGAGCGGTACCGGTCCACCCGGCGACCGTGTGCCCCATGTCGACGTCTCCGTGCGCGCTCATGATTCTCTCCAGACGGACGGGCGGCAGTAGGCTCGGAAGCGGAGATGCCTTAGTGAACAAGATAAGCATCTCACGATCTAAGTTACTTAGACACTAAGGAGTTTTCGCGTGGAGGGCAACTCCCGCCCCGCGGCCACGGCCCAGGAGGCGCTGTCGCGCATGGACCGGTACGTGGCACTGGGCCTCATCGGCCAGCAGGAGGTCGCGCAGCTGCTGGGGCTGAACGTCACCGACCTGACCTGCCTGGGCCACGTCCTGGGGGCCGGCGAGGAACCGCTGGGCGCCGGAGACCTCGCGGAGCTCACTAACCTGACCACCGGCGCCGTGACCGGGGTCCTCAACCGCCTGGAGCGGGCCGGGTACGCCCGCCGTCAGCCCGATCCCGCGGACCGGCGGCGGGTGCGCGTGGTGGCCGACCCGGCGGCCGCCGCCCGGGTCTTCGCCGTGTACGAGCCCTTCTACGCCCGGCTCGGCGCGGTGTTCGCGCAGTACTCCCCCGACGAGGTCGCCGTCATCGCCGACTGGTTCGCGCGGGCGACGGTCGAGATGACCGCCCACCTCGCCGATGTCCGCAGCGGCCGGCTGGGGCCCGCGGCCCCGTAGCGGGCCCGGCGCGCCGTGTCCCCGATGGTAAAATTCGACTTTTCACGTCTCACGGAAGGTTCTGCATGAAGAACCCGTCGGTTCACGGGCGCTTCGGCATCAAGGCCGGAGCCAAGGCAGGCGCCAAGGGCGGTGCGAAGTCGGGCGGCAAGACCCCCCGGACCGCTCCCCTGATGGGCGAGTTCGCGATGCCGAAGACGGTCGAGCCGGCGCTGCCGCCGGTGGAGGCGTTCTCGGAGCTGGACCTGCCCCGTGAGCTGGTGACGACGATGACCGACCTGGAGGTGACGCAGCCGTTCCCCATCCAGGCGGCGACGCTCCCCAACTCCCTGGCCGGCCGGGACATCCTCGGACGCGGCCGCACCGGCTCCGGCAAGACCCTGGCCTTCGGCCTGGCCCTGCTGGCGCGCACCGCGGGCCGCAAGGCCGACCCGAAGCGCCCGCTGGCCCTGGTCCTCGTACCGACGCGCGAGCTGGCGCAGCAGGTGACCGAAGCCCTGACGCCGTACGCGCAGGCCCTGGAGCTGCGGATGGCCACGGTGGTCGGCGGGCTGTCGATCGGCAGGCAGGTGAGCGCGCTGCGCACCGGCGCGGAGGTCGTCGTGGCCACCCCCGGACGCCTCAGCGACCTGGTCGGGCGGCGCGACGTCCACCTGGAGCGGGTGAGGATCACCGTCCTCGACGAGGCCGACCAGATGTGCGACATGGGCTTCATGCCGCAGGTCACCGAGATCCTCGACCAGGTGCACCACGCCGGGCAGCGCATGCTGTTCTCCGCCACCCTGGACCGCAACGTGGACCAGCTCGTGCGCAGCTACCTGAAGGACCCGGTCTCCCACTCCGTCGACCCGTCGGCGGCCTCGGTGAGCACGATGGACCACCACGTGCTGCACATCCACTCCGCCGACAAGTACTCCGCCGCCACCGAGATCGCGGCGCGTGAGGGCCGGGTGCTGATGTTCCTGGACACCAAGCACGGGGTGGACCAGTTCGTGAAGCACCTGCGGGCCATGGGCGTACGGGCGGAAGGGCTGCACAGCGGCAAGTCGCAGCCCCAGCGCACGCGCACGCTGGCGCAGTTCAAGACCGGGGCGGTCACGGTGCTCGTCGCGACCAACGTCGCCGCGCGCGGCATCCACATCGACGACCTCGACCTGGTCGTGAACGTGGACCCGCCGGCCGACCACAAGGACTA
This sequence comes from Streptomyces roseus, assembly GCF_001044425.1. Taxonomy (GTDB): domain Bacteria; phylum Actinomycetota; class Actinomycetes; order Streptomycetales; family Streptomycetaceae; genus Streptomyces; species Streptomyces roseus. The sequence goes on along the minus strand of NZ_LFML01000098.1, from coordinate 40,302 downwards.
CCTGCACCGGGGCGGCCGCACCGCGCGCGCCGGCGAGTCCGGCAAGGTCGTCACCCTGGTCACCCCGAACCAGCGCCGGGACATGGTCCGGCTGATGGCCGACGCGAAGATCCGGCCCACCACCACCCAGGTCCGCTCCGGTGAGGCGGCGCTGAGCCGGATCACCGGCGCGAAGGCCCCCTCCGGAGTGCCGCTCGCCGGCGCCGAGCCGACCGACGCCAAGGGCCGCCCCTCGGGCACGGACCTCGGCTTCCGCGGGATCGGCACGCGGCCGGGCCGGCCCGGCGCGGGGAAGGAGTCCCGCAAGACCTCGGAGGCGCGCAAGCTGGCCGAGGCGCGGCGCGCGGCCCGGGTCCGCAAGGGCGGCTGACGCGCCCGGCGGCTGACGCCCCGGGCGGATGCCGTCCCGGGCGGATGCCGTCCCGGGCGGATGCCGTCCCGACGCACCGGCGCCGGTCCCCGCGGCGGGGACCGGCGCCGTACGTGCGTCCGCGGGCGGACCGGCCCCCGGGTCAGCCCCGGCGGCGGCGCCGCCAGGCCACGATGGCGCGGGTGACCACCGGCGGCAGCAGGTCCTTGGCCAGCCTGCGCCAGGCGACCCCGGCCCGCGGCCGCGGGCCCGGCTGGTGCGCCGTGCGTACGGGCTCCGGCGCCGGCTCGGGAGCCGGACGCAGCGGCTGCGGGGGCGCGGGCGGAACGGCCCCCTCGTCGCCTATGCGGACGAGGGACTGCCCGGCCACGACATCCACCCCGTGCCACAGGTCCTTGCGGTCTTCCAGCCAGGTCAGCAGCTCCGCCTGGTAGGGAGCCGCGTCGCCCCAGGTCGCGTAGAGCTTCGAGGCCGAGACGGCGATGAGGTGCAGGTCGCCGGTGGCCACCGCGGCCCACACGGCGGCGGCGACGCCGGGGCAGTGCTCGGAGCGGTAGTCATCGAAGACGACGACGGCGTCCGGGGCGGCCACGACGCGCGAGGACTCGATGTCCTGGACGACGTGCTCGTAGAGGTGCGAGGCGTCGATGTGGATGAACCGGCAGCTGGCCGGGCGGACGCGGTCGGCGACGACGAAGGTCGGCGCCTGGATGATCGTGGGGAGCGTCTCGCGGAAGGCCAGGTAGTTCGTCTCGAAGCCGCGGCGGGTGAGCGTCGGGTAGGAGTCCTGCATCTCGGCGAGATTGGAGTCGTCCGGGGCCGGCGAGTCGAAGAGGTCGCAGACGGTGAACTCCTCGCCCTCCCGCAGGTATCCCCCGAGGAAGATCGCGCTCTTCCCCATGAAGGCGCCGAGTTCGAGCAGATCGCCCGGCTTCCCGTCCCCGCCCCCGCGGCGGGACAGGAACCAGTCGAAGAGCACCTGGTCATAGCCCGAGAACCAACCGTTGACCTGGTTGTACGCGGTCGGTGCGGGCGGGGCCGGCTCGCCGTCGGGGGTGGTGACGGGAGCATGGGAAACGTGCGACACGGAGAGCAGCCTCCAGCGGAACGGCATCGGAATCAACGCTGATACCCGGCCAGGTAGGCAGACCTTAAACCCTCGAACGGCCGTGTGACGAGACTCCTGTGCCCAGCTGACAAAACCACTGCCGCCCGTACCCGTCTTGCTGCGGATTGCCCCCTTGCACCCCGCGCCCCCACCGGGCCCTTCCTTCCCGCCTCTCCCTTCCCGCCGGGCTCAGCCCGTGGCGCTGCGGCGGCGCAGGCGGGCGGCGGCGACGGTGCGCACGCGGTGGGTGCGGGCCGTGGTGGCGAGCAGGCCGAGCGCCTCGTACGAGGCGAGCGACTGGGCGGCGGTGCGCTGGCACCAGTCGGAGGCGGCGGTGAGCTCGGCCGGGGACCACGGCTCGCCGTCGGTGATCGTCTTGAGCAGGGTCCACTCGCGCAGCCGACGGGCGGGGAAGGCGCGGGGGCCGATCGCGGCGCCCAGGGCGTGCGCCCAGCCGGGGAACCGCGGGTCGGCCAGCAGCTGGGCGGCGCGGCGGTCGAGGTGGGTGACCACCGCGCTCTCGGCCATCACCGGGTCGCGGTCGCGCAGTACGGAGGCGACGGCGTCGGCCTCGCCCACTCCGGCGGCCGCTGCGGCGGCCAGGGCCGCCAGGTGGCGCCCGTACCGCCAGTGCTCGGGCACGGTGGCCGTGCCCTCGGCCCCTATGTGGTTCTCACTTCTCCCCATGCACCCATTCCACACGACCCCTGTGAACCTCCGGTGTCCAGGGGTGCCTCACATCCGGCTCCGGCCCGGGGGCACCAGCAGCAGGGCCTCCGAGCCGACCGGGCGGAATCCGGCGGCCTGGAAGGCCCGGATGCTGCGTGCGTTGCCCGCGGCCTGCTGCGACCAGACCGGTTCGCCGCCGGGGACGAGGTGGCGGGCCGCCCGGGCCAGGTCACGGCCCAGCCCGCGGTGGCGGGCTCCCTCGTCCACCTCGATCGCCGCTTCCCAGCGGCCCCCGATGCCCCGCCCGAGTACGAGTACTCCCCCGTCGGCCGACCAGACCCGCACGCCGTCGCGGCGGCGCAGGGCCCGGCGTACCCGGGGGTGGTCGGGGTCGTCGACCTCGCGCAGCTCCAGCGGCGGGTCGCCGGGCAGCGGGCCGGCGACGGTGAGCAGGTCGATGGTGTCGGTGGTGCGGTGGGTGCGGTCCATCAGGGCGGCGAGGAAGCGGGGGTGCATGGTGGCCGCCAGCGCGTCGCATTCGAGGGCGGCGAGCGCGGAACGCACCCATCGCGGGTCCTCGTCGGTGAACACGACGGAGTGGGCGGTGAAGGCGATGACCCCGGCGTCGCGCGCACTGGGCTGGGGCACCACCGTCGTTCCGCCGTCGGCCGGCGGGAACTCGCCGGCGGCCGCCGCGGCCAGGATCTCCGCGAGCGCGTCGCGCGTACGTCCCATGCCCGTCAGACCTGCTCGAAGTGGAAGGACTTGATGAAGCAGTCCCGCGGCTGGCCCACGGCGAAGAAGACGCAGTCGACCAGCGACTGGGCAGTCAGCGGGTCCTTCGCCGTACGCGGGGCGCCCTCCCAGTGCGGGGACAGCGGGTCGTGGTTGTCGAAGTCCGGCGGGTAGAGGGAGATGACGCGGACGCCCTGTTCGCGCAGCCGGCGGGAGAGGATCTCGGTGAACCCGGCCTGCGCGGACTTGGCGGCGTAGAAGGAGTCGTGCGCGTCGGAGCGGTGGTGGCCGCTCTCGCCGCAGATGGAGACCATCGTCACGATGTCGGGCTTGTCGGAGTTCAGGAGCAGCGGGAGGAACGCCTTGGTGACGAGGACGGTGCCGGTGGCCCCGGAGGCGAGGGTGGCGACGACGTCCTCGTCGGAGGCGGAGAGCAGGTCCGCACCGTGGTGGTAGCGGGAGCCGTTGTTGAGGAGCACGTCGACACGGTCGGTGCGGGCGCCGACCCCGGCCGCGAACTCCCGTACGGAGACCGGGTCCGCGAGGTCGCACGCGTACGCGTGGACGCGGTCGGCGTCGTGGCCCTGGGCGAGGATCTCCTCGCGGACGCGCGCGGCGGCTTCGGGGGTCCGCGCGGAGAGGTGGACCTCGGCTCCCCTCGCGGCGAACCGGAGGGCAAGGGTCCGCCCGAAGTCCCGACCGGCGGCGGTGATGACGACGCGGTGGTGTTCAAACCCCATGGCTGCCCTCCGAGTTCCGTGGACGCTACACGGCATGATCGCAGCCGGGCCGTACGTCCGTTCGGTGGGGGTCCGCAACGAAGGGGGGTACGGCCCGGCGTGCGGGGCGCGGGCCGGCGGGCGGTCCGGCCTGCGGCGTGCGGTGTGCGGGCCGGCGTGCGGGCCGGCGTGCGGTGCGGTCAGCGGTCGGGGCCCTCCTCCGGGAGCTCGGTGAGGGGGGTGCGGGGTGCCGGCGGGAGGGAGAGGCGGACGCGGGCCTCGTGGACCGCGGCCAGTTCGGCGTGCCCGGCCGGACCCCAGTCGGCGAGTTCGCGGACCTGCTCCGGGGTGGCCAGCAGGCGCGCGTACGCCGGATCGCCGGCCGGGAGCGGCGAGGGGAGCCGGGCCACCGTGCGGGGATGGGCCGCCCCGTCGGCGTGACGGTAGCCGAGCGGCACGGAGGCCGGCACGGGGGGCGGGAGGTGCGCGGAACCGGTGGTGCGGGAGATCAGCAGCAGGACCCGCCCGTCGGGGGCGAACAGCCAGGCCGCGGGCTCCCGTACGGGCAGCCCGGCGGGCACCGGGCCCGGGTGCCAGGTGCCGTGGAGCGGGATGCGGCGGCTGCGCAGCACCCCGAGCCGGTCCAGGGCGGTCGGCAGGGTGGGGCGGCCGTCCTCCAGCAGGGCGGGGCCACCGCCGTTGACGCGGGCGCGCAGCGCGGACAGCGCCCGGCGGGCGTCGCCCGGGTCCATCAGGGCGGGGAGGTCGGCCGGTTCGGCGAAGTGGACGGCGGTGATTTCCTGGGCCGGGAGGCGGATCCTGCCGATCCGCTCGGGGGCCCAGGTGCCGCCGTCGTACACGTGCATGATCTCCCCGGGGAAGCCCATCTCGGGCGGGATGCCGGCGGTGTCGGGCGGGATCCAGTCCACGGCGAGCCCGCGCGGGTAGCGGCCCTCGACGCCCAGTTCCTCGCGCACCTCCCGGGCGGCGGCGGCCGCCGGGGCCTCGCCCGCGTCCACCGCGCCGCCGGGCAGCAGCCGGTCGGGGCGGTAGTCGACGCTCTGGACGAGCACCCGGCCGTCCGCGTCGGTGACCAGGACCACGGCTCCGGTCCAGAGCGCGGCGCGCGAGGCCCCGTACTCCTGGGGCGTCATCCAGGTGCCCGGCCGGCCTCCGCCACCCTCGTCCTCGTCTTCGCTCACGGCCTGGTCGGTCAGCTGCGGCATCGGAACTCCGTTCACCGTGGGGGGCCTGCGGCCTGTGCAACAGCCCTTGCCGCCATGGGGTTACGGCCCTCCCGGCCCCGCGGCCACCACCACTGCTTTGCCGACCCTATACCTCCTTATTACCTTGTTACCTCTTCGTTGGTACGTTCATCTCGCGGACTGGCGGCTTGAAAACCGCCGGTCCGACCACCTCACCGACCGACCCCGCACCGCAATCCGTCCGACCCGACCCCGCCGGACCTGCCAGGACAGCAACACCCCACGACGCGCTTCCCGTGCGGGCGTGGGCGCGGACGCCGCCCACAGGGCCGCCGCCGACGGGCGGTGGAGCGCGCCCGTGGTCGCGGCTCGGCCGGCGGAACGGCCTCCCCCGGCTGGGCCGCCCGCTTCGGCTCCGATCCGGTCAGCGCGACCGGTCGGCGCTTCGCCTCCGCCGTCCCCGTCGCCGTCGCCGTCGCCGTCGAGAAGGGCGGGGCCAAGACGGAACCCGCCTCGTGCAGCAGAAGACCGACCGGGCGCCGCGGGAGCGCGCCCAGCCGCGGTGTCCGGCCCCGCCCCCGCCCCCGACGCCAAGACCCTGCCGGCCGACCCGGCCCTCGCCGATCCGCTGCGCCGGACCGTTACCCGCCCAGCCGAGGCCGAGCCGCGCTTTCGCGGGGGGGCGCTGTCAGCGGCATGGGCCCGGCAGCGCTGCTGGTCGGACTGCCCGTTGCGCCGCGGCCCGCTGGGACAACTGCTCCGGCTCGCCACGCGGGGCCGCCGCCCCCCGACCGTGGGAACGGCCGGTGACACGGGGTGGGAGCGGGGCTGCGCCCCCCCTCGGCGGCCCTCCAGGCCCGCCGTCCGTCACTCGTGTGTGTGACCGTGCGTAGGTTCCAACGGCTGCCATACGGCAGGGTGGGCGGATGCTGTTGCGTCGGGCGGCCCTGCCCCTGCTCCTGATCCTCGCGGTGGCGCTGACCGCCGGGTGCGTGACCGTACGGTCCGAACGGCCCGCGCGGGCGGCCCGTACGGCTCCGGCCGCGGAGCCGGGAACGGTGGCCGGAGCGCTGCCGCTGGGGCGGCTTCCGGCATCACAGACTCCGTCCTCGCCCGCGCCGGACTCCGAGCCTGCCACGGCGGCCGAGGCGCAGGAATCGCAGGGCCGGGTGGCACCACCCCGCAACCGCGGGCGGGCGCCCGACCCGCCGGCCCGGCCCGTACGCCCGGCACCGGCGCCCCGCAAGCGCGGGCCCGCCCAGCCGAGGCCCCGGCCCGCGCAACCGCTTCCGTACGACATGAGCTCTCTGTGCGAGGCCGCCAAGGGCACCGTCCACCCGTCCATCGTCGCCCTGTGCCGCTAGGTGTGTTGCCCCGGCACGCGTGTCACCAACGTCCCGGGACAACACAGCTAGGCCGTGTCTTTGGGATCAGGGTGGATCAGCCCGGGGCGCCCTGATCCGAAAGCCCCGGTCTGAATGTGGATCATCCGTGTGGATTCGGCCCGGCTTCCGGAGCGGGCGGGGCGGGTTCGCTTGGATGGGCGGCGCGGGTCCGACCCGGGGCCCGTACCGCCTCCACCCCCAGGGAGTCGCCATGGCGAAGATCGCCCTGTTCGGCGCGACCGGCACCATCGGAACGCGCGTCCTGCGCGAAGCCCTCGACCGCGGCCACGAAGTCACCGCGGTGGTCCGCGATCCCGAGAAGCTCGCGGACTCCGGAGCCGAGGTGATGCTCGGCGACGTCCTCGACCCGCACTCCGTCGCCAAGGCTGCCGCCGGCCGGGACGTGGTCGTCAGTGCCGTCGGCCCCGGCACCGAAGACCCGGCCGTCCTCGTGAGCGCCGCCAAGTCCCTGATCGGCGGGGTCTGCACGCCGGACCCGGACCTCCCCCGGCCCCGGGTGATCGTCGTGGGCGGGGCCGGCTCGCTGCGCACCCCCGAGGGTTCGCTGGTCCGGGACGCGCCGGACATCCAGGAGCCGGTCCGCGCGCTCATGCAGGCCCACGGTGAGGCGCTGGACTTCCTGCGGACCGTGCCCGTCGAGGAGGTGCGCTGGAGCTGTCTGAGCCCCGCCGCGCAGATCGCGCCGGGCGCGCGGACGGGCACGTACCGGCTGGCCCTCGACGACCTGGTCGTGGACGAGGACGGTCTCAGCCGCATTTCAGCCGAGGACTACGCCGTGGCCCTGGTCGACGAGATCGAGCGCGATGCGCATGCGGGGAAGCGGTTCACCATCGGCTACTGACCGACGGCGGCGGGCCGGTGGCGCCTCACCGACGGCTACGGGCCGGGCGGCGGGTCCGCCCTCTCCCCCGCGTACATCCCCGTGAGTTCGGCGCCGATCCGGGCGAGCCACCGGCGTACCTCCGGCGGCTCCAGCACCTCGACCCCCGCCCCCAGCCCGGCCAGATGCCCCGCCAGGGCCTTGGCGGCCGGCCCGTCGACCCACACCTCGGTCCAGCCGTCGGGCAGCGGACCGCCGACGCGCACCCGACCGCCGAGGAGACGCTGGAGCAGGGCCAGCGTGTCGGGGCGGACGCGGGCCCGCGCGGTGACCGCGTACATGCCGTCCTGGAAGGCCCCGGACAGCGCCCGCCACGCCGTGGCGAGGTCGAAGTCGGGAGGCCGGACCACCGGTTCTCCGGTCGGTTCGACGGAGGTGACCCGGCTGAGCCGGAAGGTGCGCAGGCCCTTGTCCGTACCGGCGACGAGGTAGTCCACCCCCGCCTTCGCCACGAGCCCGAGGGGGTCGACCGTGCGCTCCCCGGCCGGTTTGCCGACGCCCGCGTACCCGAGTCGGACGCGGATCCCGTCCACGACGGCGCCTTGGAGCGCCGAGCGGTGGGACGCGTCGGCCGTGACGGCGTTGCGGGACCAGTCGGTGGCGTCGACGACCCCGGCACGGGTGGCGGCCTCGGCATGCGGCCGCAGGGTGGGGGGCAGGGCCCTGACCAGTTTGCGCAGGGTGGTGCGCAGTTCGGGGGTGGCGGACAGCGGGCCGGTGACGAGGAAGAGCGCCCGGATCTCGTCGGCGGTCAGTCCGGTGAGGTTGGTACGGGCCCCGCCGACGAGGGACCAGCCGCCGCCGCGGCCGCGCTGCGAGTAGACGGGGATGCCGGACGCGGCGAGGGCCTCCAGGTCACGGCGCGCGGTGCGCTCGGACACCTCCAGTTCGGCCGCCACTTCGGGGACGGTGACGCGCCCGCGGTCCTGGAGGAAGAGCAGGGTCGCCACCAGCCGGTCGGCTCTCATGGGCCTCTTTCCTCCTGCGCGGGCGTTGTTGTCGTGACCTTTTCATTCTCCTCGGAAAACTGGCCAGGAGATGGCCACTTTCCCTTCCAGGATGGAGCCATGAACAAGACCGAGAAGCTCATCGAGACCCAGCCCGCTTCCACCGACGCCGACGCCGACGCCGTCACCGACAGCTCCCTCGCCCCCTCCTCCTTCGATCCCCGAGCCGACCTCGCCGCGGCCGTGGAGCTGGCGGGCCGTACGCTGGCCGCCGTCCGGCCCGAGCAGTACGACGCCCCGACGCCCTGCGAGGAGTTCGACGTCCGGCGGCTGTCGAGCCATCTCGTCGCCGTCGTCCGCAGGATCTCGGTGATCGGGCGCGGCGAGGACCCGTTCAGCGTCCCTTCCTTCGCCGACGAGATCGCCGACGGCGGATGGGCCGCGGCGTGGGGGCCGGGCGCCCGCGAGGTCGCGCAGGTGTGGGGGGATCCGGGCATCCTCGGCCGGCAGCTGCGCCTGCCGATCGGGGTCCTTCCCGGCGCGGCCGCCGCGGCCGTCTACACCCACGAACTCACCGTGCACACCTGGGACCTGGCCACGGCGACCGGGCAGGCCCCGGAGTGGGATGCGGCTCTGATCGAGCGGGTGATCGGCGTCGTACGCCGCGCACTGCCGGCCGAATCACGGGGTGGGCGGATCCCCTTCGGCGAGGTGGTGACCGTGGACCCCGGCGCTCCGGCCATCGACCGGCTCGTGGCCTGGGCCGGACGCCGGCCCTGAGGGACCGACCGGGTTCGGCGGTTATTGGGTGGATGGCCCGGCTTCGGATGCATAGGGTGACGGCGATCCCCCGTCGTCGAGCCGGAGCCGGCCATGCGCACGCACTACCCCCGCACCCCGCACCTGCCCTGGTCCCCCGGGGCGGCGGCGGACGACGTACGGGCCGCCGGGCTCGCGGGGCTGGCCGGGCGCGAGGTCGTGGTCACCGAGAAGCTCGACGGGGAGAACACCACCCTGTACGCGGACGGGCTCCACGCGCGCTCACTGGACTCCGGCCACCACCCTTCGCGGGCCTGGGTCAAGGGCCTCCAGAGCCGGATCGGCGCCGGCATCCCGGCCGGGTGGCGGGTCTGCGGGGAGAACCTGTACGCACGCCACTCGCTCCCGTACGAGGACCTCGACAGCTGGTTCTACGGGTTCTCGGTGTGGGACGGGGAGCGCTGCCTGGACTGGGACCGGACCGTGAGCTTCCTGCACGGCCTGGGGATACCCACCCCGCGGGTGCTGTGGCGGGGCATCTTCGACGAGCGCGCGCTGCGCGGGCTGCGGCTCGACACCACCCGCCAGGAGGGGTACGTGGTCCGGACGGTGGCCTCCTTCGCGCGGGCGGAGTTCGGGCGGTGCGTCGCCAAGTGGGTGCGCAGCGGCCACGTACAGACCGACACGCACTGGATGTACGCGCAGGTGGTGGCGAACGGGCTCGGTCCGCAGGCTCCGCTGTGGGCGGTGCGCTCGGGCTCCGAGCCGGACGCGGGGCAGTTGACGGCCGCCCTCGGCCTGGAGTCCGCTCCGGTCGGCGCGGACGAGCCGCCGGCCGTCGCGGGCGTCGAGCCGGTCGTCGCCGAGGTGGCGGGCCGGCTCGACGCGGCGGGCCGTACCGGCGAGGCCCGCCTGGCCGGGGTGCTGGCCGCCGTACTGCACCGCGCGCCGCGGGCCCGCCTCGCGGCGCGGCTGGCGGCGGGACCGCTCGGGATGCCCCTGGCCCGGCGGGTGGCCGACCTGGTCGGACTCCACCCGTACCTGCAGCGGCCGTTCCCGGACGAGGGGCGGCGGGCCGGGCTGGTCCGGATGGCCGTCGCCGCCGATCTCGGGGCCCTGCACGCGCTCGCGGGGGCGGCGGCGGGTGACGCGGAGGCCCGCGAACGCGTCGAGTGGTCCGCCCTCTACGCCGAGGAGGCCGGGCTGCTCGGCCCCGATCCGCTGGGTCCCCTGCGGGAGGGGCTGCGGGAGTCCCTCGGCGACCTCGGTCCGGACGCGGCGGACCGCTGCTGGGCGCAGGCCCGGGAGGCCTTCGGCCGGGGCGGGATCTCCACCCCCGGGGAGGCGGTGGGCGCGACCTGGCGGTGGCGGGACGGGCGCTTCCCGCGGCTGGTGCAGCTGTGCGGGCCCTCGGGCAGCGGTAAGAGCACGTACGCCCGGAGTCTGCCGGGCGCGGCCGCGTACATCAGTCTCGACGATCTGCGCACCGCGCGGGGTTCCCGCTCGGACCAGCGGGCCAACGCCGACGTGCTGCGCGAGGGCCTGGACCGGCTGGACGCCGCGCTGGCGGCCGCGGCTGCCGGCGGCGGCACCGTGGTGTGGGACGCCACCTCCCTCACCGAGCAGCAGCGAGGGCTGGCGGGCGCGGTCGCGCGGCGCCGGGACGCGCTGGTCACCCAGGTGGTGGTGCTGGTCGAGGAGGCGGAGCTGTTCCGGCGCAATGCCGTGCGGGCCCATCCCGTACCGGCGGAGGTACTGACCACCCAGCTGCACCGGTTCAGTCCGCCGTATCCGGGGCAGGGGGCCGCGCACCGCGTCCGGTACGTCGGGGCGGGCGGGACGGTCGAGGACACGGCGGGGACCATCGGGGCCGCGGTGCGGACGCTGCCGCGGCCGGCGACAGCGGCCGTGGGCGCGGCACTGGGCGAGGACGGCTGATGCGCACCAGTGAGGAGCTCTACCACCAGGTCCGCTGGGACCCCCGTTTCGATCCGGCCCGCTTCGTCTTCGGGCTGCACCAGCGCGGGGCGCCGCCCAAGCGTGTCCCGCTGCCCTCCTTCGTGCCGGGCGGCGACATCCCCTGGCACCGGGTGCTGTTCGTGGAGGCGGACGGGGAGCTCGTCTGGGACCGGGCGAGCGGCGTGGACCGGATCGACTCCACCGGAGCGGGCCGGATCCGCGCACCGCGGCTGCTGCGGGCCCCGTTCTTCACCGCCCGCACCCCGCACGCGTGGGATCCGGCGGGCGGCGGCGCGTGGCGGCCGGCCGGGACCGGGCGCGCGGCGTCCGAGCCGGACCCCCCGCAGGGGCCCGTACGGCTGCTGACCTGGAACACCCTGTGGGACCGGTACGACGCCCCGCGCATCGACACCGCCCGGCGCAGGCCGATGCTGCTGGCCGACCTGGCGGCCGCCGATGCCGGTGTGATCGCCCTCCAGGAGGTCGAACCGGCCCTGCTCGACATGCTGTTGGCGCAGCCTTGGGTGCGCGCGGGGTACACGGTGGGCACGGATCCACGCTCGAAGGACGTGCCCGCGAGCGGGCTGCTCGTGCTGAGCCGGCTGCCCGTACGGGAGGCGGGGCTGCACCTGCTGGGTCCGCACAAGGCGGTCGCGGCGGTCACGGTCGACGCGCCCGGCGGCCCGCTCGTCGTGGCTTCCGTTCACCTGACGAGCGATCACACGGAGAACGGCGCCGGGCGGCGCAGTGAGGAACTGGCCCGGATACATGAGGGTTTGAGCGGTGTCGAGGCGGATGTGGCGCTGCTCGGCGACTTCAACGACGGCCGCTCCGGACCGCACGGACCCGCGGCGGCGCTGGGCATGCGGGATGCCTGGACCGAGGTGCACGGGGCGCAGGACACCACGCCGACCTTCGATCCGGTGACCAACCCGCTGGCCGCCGTGGGCTCGCTGTCGGGGCGCTCCGGCCGGCTGGACCGGGTCCTGCTGCGCTCGGCCGGAGCGCGGGTGCGGGAGGCCGCGCTGCGGGGCGACTCCCCCGGCCCGGAGGGGCTCTACATCTCCGACCACTTCGGTGTGGAGGCGGTGGTGGACTTCGCCGAGGGGGGCGAGGGCGACGCGGTGCTCGACGTACGGGCGACCGCGCGGACCGCGGTGGCCTGGCTCGCGCCGCACGATCCGGTGATCGATGAGCTGCGCCGCGGCCACGACCCGGCGGTGCGCCGCTGGCCTGCGCACGTGAACCTGCTGTTCGGCTTCGTACCGGAGTCCTCCTTCGAGGCGGCCCTGCCCCTCCTGGCCGAAGTGGCCGGCCAGTCGGCGCCGTTCACCGCCCGGCTGGCGGGAGTGCACAGTTTCGGACACCGGGAGGACGCCACGCTGTGGCTGGATCCGGCGGCGTCCGGCGACGAGCCGTGGCAGGCGCTGAGGCGAGGGCTCGCGCAGCGGTTCCCGGGGTGCCGGGGACGCGACGGCTTCACCCCGCACCTGACCCTCGGCCGCAGCCGGGACCCGCAGCGGGCCCTGGCGGAGTTCACCGCGCGGCTGGGCGGCTCCGGGGCGGGAACCGCGGCCCGCGTCGGGGAGCTGGCGGTGCTCTCCCGGCGCGGGGACGGGCCGATGCGGGTACGGGCGACGGTGGAACTCGGCACGGGTGCGTGGCGGTGGGCCTCGGACCCCGAACCCGGGGCGCCACCGGCCCGCGAAACCGCAGCCGCAGCCGGGGCCACGGCCGCGGCCGGGGCAGTGACCGGGGCCGATGGCGCGGCCGGGGCGAAGGCCCTCACCGCCCGGATCGCGCAGGCGCTGGGCCACGGTGTGGTGCACCTAGCGGGATCCCGCCGCATGGGCTGCGCGCTGCCCGGAGCCGACCTGGACCTGGTCGCCGCGCTCCCGGGCGCCGCCGGGATGGCGGAGGTACGGGCGCGGGTCGCGGCAGCGCTCCCGGAGGCCGAGCGGCTGCGGGAGGTCGTCGGCGCGCGGGTGCCGGGGCTGCGGCTGCGGGCGGCCGGGCTGGACGTGGACCTGGTGGTCGTCGGCACGGGCGCGGTGGACCCGGCGCGGGCGGTGCGACGGCGGGCGGAGCTCGGCGCGGCGGCCGCGGTGGCCCTCAGCGCGGTCGACGACGCCGATGCGGTACGGGAGTTCGTGGGCGGGGAGCGGCAGGCGCGGTTCGCGCGGCTGGCCCGGGAGGTCAAGGCGTGGGCCCGCGCGCGGGGCCTGGACTCGGCGCCGTTCGGCGGGTTGCCGGGGCTGGCCTGGGCGGTCTTGGCGGCCCGTACGGTCCGCGGGGCCGACGACCTGCCCCCCGAGGCCTTGCTCCGGGAGTTCTTCGGGACCTGGGCCGCCTGGGACTGGCGCGACCCGATCGGCCTGCACGGCCCGTCCACGCACACGCCCGTCTCCACTTTTCCGAGCCCCGACGACCCGGTCACGGTCCTCACCCCTTCCGAGCCGGTGCGCAGCTGTACGCCGCAGGTCGGCCCGGCGCTGCGCGACCTGCTCGGGCGGGAGCTGTACGAGGCGTGGGAGGGCCCGCAGGCCGGTCCGCCGCCGCTGCACCGCCGGCACGCGGCGTGGGCGGTGGTCACCGTACGGGGTGCGGCTCCCCCGGAGTTCGAGGAGTCCCTGGGGCGGATGCGGGGCCGGATGCGCGCCCTGATCGGCGCCCTGGAGGCCGGAGGCGTCGGGGGCGCGCACGCCTGGCCCCGCCCGTTCGAGCTCGGCGACACCGTGGCGCGGTACGCGATCGGTCTCGGCGCCGCGCCGCCCGACGCGGCCCGGTTGGCGGCCCTCTGCTCCCCGTGGGCGGCGGCCCTCCCGGGGGTCGAGGTCACCTGGGCGGAGTGCGGAGCGGTCCCCACCCTCTCGTGAACCGGGTACTCCCGGCCGACAAGTAGCGAACGCACGGCAGCACCCGCCCCCGGAACGAAGTCATTCCCCGAACATCGGCGACCACCGCGCCCCGCCCGGCGGGCGCGGCGGAACGGAGCGGTCAGGAGCCTCAGTAGAGCCCTGCCACCTTTTTTCGTCAACACTTTTCACAAGGATTGAAGAAACCCCAAGTTCACGGGCATGAAAGCCAGTTGACACACCCGAAGGCCTTCACTTCGTGAACGCCGAACCCCTTGACGGCCCTCGCGGCGGGGCAGTTCACTCACGCTTCGATCCCCCGGATCCAAGACGTCAGGAGCGCCCCCCCCATGCCTCGCCTCTCCGACCATCCACCCCGAATCACCGCGGCCGCCCTCGCCGCCGCCCTGGTCGCCGCCCTCCTCGTGCTGCTCCCCGGCAGCGCCGCCGAGGCCGCGCCCGTCCTGCTCTCCCAGGGCAGACCCGTCACCGCCTCCAGCCAGGAGAACGGCGGCACGCCCGCCTCCGCCGCCGTCGACGGCGACAACGCCACCCGCTGGTCCAGCCAGTTCGCCGACCCGCAGTGGATCCAGGTCGACCTCGGCGCCCCCGCCCAGCTCAGCCAGGTCGTACTGCGCTGGGAGACCGCGTACGCGAAGGCCTACCGGATCGAGCTGTCCACCGACGGAGCCGGCTGGAGCACCGCGTACTCCACGACCTCGGCCACCGGCGGGGTCGCCACCCTCGACATCGGCGGCACCGCCCGCTACGTCCGCGTGTACGGCACCCAGCGCGCCACCGAATGGGGCTACTCGCTCTACGAGTTCCAGGTCTTCGGCACCTCCGGCGGGGGCCCCTCCCTCCCCGGCGGCGGCGACCTCGGCCCCAACGTCATCGTCTTCGACCCGTCGACCCCGAACATCCAGGGCAGGCTCGACGAGGTGTTCCGGCAGCAGGAGTCCGCCCAGTTCGGCGCCGGCCGCTACCAGTTCCTGTTGAAGCCGGGCACCTACAACGGCCTCAACGCCCAGATCGGCTTCTACACCTCCATCTCGGGTCTGGGTCTGAGCCCCGACGACACCACCATCAACGGGGACGTGACCGTCGACGCGGGCTGGTTCGGGGGCAACGCCACCCAGAACTTCTGGCGTTCCGCCGAGAACCTCGCGCTCAACCCGGTGAACGGCACCGACCGCTGGGCCGTCTCCCAGGCCGCGCCGTTCCGCCGCATGCACGTCAAGGGCGGGCTCAACCTGGCCCCCGACGGTTACGGCTGGGCCTCGGGCGGCTACATCGCCGACTCGAAGATCGACGGCCAGGTCGGCAACTACTCGCAGCAGCAGTGGTACACGCGCGACAGCTCCATCGGCGGCTGGGGCAACGGAGTCTGGAACCAGGTCTTCTCCGGGGTCCAGGGCGCCCCCGCCCAGTCCTTCCCCAACCCGCCGTACACCACGCTCGACACCACCCCCGTCTCCCGGGAGAAGCCCTTCCTGTACCTCGACGCGTCCGAGTACAAGGTCTTCGTACCGGCCAAGCGCGTGAACGCGCGCGGTACCTCCTGGGGCAACGGCGCGCCGCAGGGCACCTCGCTCCCGCTGAGCCGGTTCTACGTGGTCAAGCCCGGGACCACCGCGGCGACGATGAACCAGGCGCTGGCCCAGGGCCTGCACCTGCTCTTCACCCCCGGCGTCTACCACGTCGACCAGACCCTCCAGGTGAACCGCGCGGACACGGTCGTCCTCGGCCTTGGCCTGGCCACGCTCGTCCCGGACAACGGGGTGACGGCGATGAAGGTCGCCGACGTGGACGGGGTGCGGCTCGCCGGGTTCCTGATCGACGCGGGCCCGGTCAACTCGCCGAGCCTGCTGGAGGTCGGCCCGGCCGGAACGGCCACGGACCACGGCGGCAACCCGACGACCGTGCAGGACGTGTTCATCCGGGTCGGCGGCGCCGGCCCCGGCAAGGCGACCGTGGGCATGATGATCAACAACCACGACACGATCGTCGACCACACCTGGATCTGGCGGGCCGACCACGGGGACGGGGTGGGCTGGGAGACCAACCGCGCCGACTACGGGTTCCGCGTGAACGGTGACGACGTACTGGCCACCGGACTGTTCGTCGAGCACTTCAACAAGTACGACGTGCAGTGGAACGGCGAGCGCGGCCGCACGGTCTTCTACCAGAACGAGAAGGCGTACGACGCCCCCAACCAGGCCGCGATCCAGAACGGCTCCACCAAGGGCTACGCGGCCTACAAGGTGGCTGACTCGGTGACCGTCCACGAGGGCTGGGGGCTGGGCAGCTACTGCTACTACAACGTGGACCCGACGATCCGTCAGGACCACGGATTCCAGGCGCCGGTGAAGCCGGGCGTGAAGTTCCACGACCTGCTCGTCGTCTCGCTGGGCGGCAAGGGCCAGTACGAGCACGTCATCAACACCACGGGCGCACCCACCTCGGGAACGTCGACGACCCCGTCCACGGTCGTCTCCTTCCCCTGACCCCACCCCACCGGCTCCGGGAGACCCTGGTCTCCGGAGCCGGTGGGCGCGCCCCGGAGCCGGTGGGCGCGCCCCGGCCCAGCGGCGCGCGGGGCGCGGGTCCGCCGACCGGGACGCCGGATCGAGGAGGGCTCAGACCTCCAGGATGATCTTTCCGGCGGTGCGGCCCGTCTGGCTGAGTTCGAAGGCCTCCGCGAGCTGCCCCAGGGGGAACGTCTTGGCCACGGTGACCTTGAGCTGCCCGCTCTCGGCGAGCCGGCCCAGTTCGGCCAGCCCTTCGGCGTCGGGCCGCACCCACATCCACTGGCCTCCCGCGCCGAGCACGGCGGGATCGGCGATGGAGGCGTGCCGGCCGCCCTCCGCGAGGACGGCCTGGGTGACGTCCAGGACCCCGCCGACGAAGTCCGCGACCACGCTGACCCCGTCGGGGGCCAGGGCGCGCACCCGGTCGACCAGGCCCTCCCCGTACTCGACCGGCTCGCAGCCCAGTTCGCGCAGCCGGTCGTGGTTGCGCGAGGAGGCGGTGCCGATGACCCGGGCGCCCAGCGCCCGGGCGATCTGCACCCCGAAGGACCCGACCCCGCCGGCGGCGCCGTGGATGAGGACGGTGTCCTCCTTGCCGATGGCGAGCCGGGTGAGCAGCTGGTACGCGGTGAGCCCGGCCAGCGGCAGGCCGGCCGCCTCCTGCCAGCCGAGCGAGGCCGGCTTGGCGGCCGCGGCCCGTACGGGGACGCTGACGTACTCGGCGAAGGTCCCGCCGTGCACGTAGTCCTTGCGGGCGTACGCCATGACCTCGTCGCCGACCGCGAACTCGGGCGTGTCGATCCCGACCCGCTCGACCGTTCCGGCGACGTCCCATCCGGGGACCACCGGGAACACGACGTCCATCATGGAGTCGAGCCCGCCCGCCATGATCTTCCAGTCGACGGGGTTGACCGAGGCGCACTTGACCCGGACGAGGAGCTCGCCGGGGGCCAGCTTGGGCAGGGGCAGCCGGGCCTCGGAGAGCACCTCCGTCCCGCCGTACGTCTCGTACGCCATCGCCCGCATGGTGTCCTCGGACATCTACCCGACCTCTCCCTCAAGCGCGTGCCGTGAGCTGGTGGAATCAGCGCGTGCCCATCCCATCACGAAAGGCCGGGCCCACCCCGAGAAGCGGGGTGGGCCCGGCGCGGCGCGAGGGGCCGTTCGCTCACAGGGCCCGGTGCGCGGCGATCACCTCGGCGTAGCGGCGGCCGCTGGTCTTGACCGTGCGGCGCTGGGTGGCGTAGTCGACGCGGACGAGGCCGAAGCGCTTGTCGTAGCCGTAGGCCCACTCGAAGTTGTCCAGGAGGGACCAGGCGTAGTAGCCGGCGAGCGGCGCGCCGCGGCGGGCGGCCCGGGCGCAGGCCGCCAGGTGACCGGTGAGGTAGCGGGCGCGCTCGGGGTCGTGGACGCTGCCGTCGGCGGCGACGGTGTCCGCGTACGAGGAGCCGTTCTCGGTGACGTGGATCCGCCGGGCCCCGTACTCCTCGGTCAGCCGCATGAGCAGCGTTTCGAGGCCGTCCGCGTCGACCTCCCAGTCCATGCCGGTGCGCGGGACGCCGGGACGGTCGATCTGGCGGGCGTACGGGGCGGGGCCGCCCGGGTCGGCGGCGACGGTCTGGGGGAAGTAGTAGTTCAGGCCGGTCCAGTCGAGCGGGGTGGCGATGGCGGCCAGGTCTCCGGGGCGTTCGGGGAGGTCGACGGCGTAGACCTCGCGCATGTCGGCGGGGAAGCCGTGGCCGTGGACGGGGTCGAGCCACCAGCGGTTGACGTGGCCGTCCATGCGCACGGCGGCCGCCCGGTCGGCTTCGCCGTCGGTGGCGGGCTCGATGGTGGAGAGGTTGTTGACGATGCCGATCTGCGCGCCGGGGGCGGCGGCCCGTACGGCCTGGGTGGCGAGCCCGTGGCCGAGCAGCAGGTGGTAGGAGGCCCGGACGGCGGCGGTCAGGTCGCTCCAGCCGGGGGCCATCCTGCCCTCCAGGTGGCCGATCCACGCCGAGCACAGGGGCTCGTTGAGCGTGGCCCACTGGGTGACCCGGTCGCCGAGGCGGGCGGCGACGAGCCCTGCGTACGCGGCGAAGTGCTCGGCGGTGGCCCGCTCGGGCCAGCCCCCGCGGTCCTGGAGGGCCTGGGGCAGGTCCCAGTGGTAGAGGGTGACGGAAGGGGTGATGCCGGCGTCGAGGAGGCCGTCGACGAGCCGGTCGTAGAAGGCCAGGCCCTTGGGGTTGGCCGGGCCGTCCCCGCCGGGGACCACGCGCGGCCAGGCGACGGACATGCGGTAGGCGTTGGTGCCGAGCTCCCGCATCAGGGCGATGTCCTCGCGCCAGCGGTGGTAGTGGTCGCAGGCGGTGTCGCCGGTGTGGCCGCCGTCGACGGCGCCGGGGGTGTGGGAGAACGTGTCCCAGATGGAGGGGGCGCGGCCGTCCTCGGCGACGGCGCCCTCGATCTGGTAGGCGGAGGTCGCGGTGCCCCAGGCGAACCGGCGGGGCAGGGCGGCGAGGTCGATGTCGAGGGGGCCGAGCCCTGGGGCGGTGTCGGTACGGGTTTCGGAAAGGGTCATGTGACGGCTCCTGCCGAGGGGGTCATTTGACGGCTCCCGCCGTGAGGCCGGCCACCAGGTACTTCTGGAGCAGCAGGAATCCGGCGACGACGGGGATGCTGACGACGAGCGAGGCGGCCATGATCTGGTTCCAGTAGACGTCGGTCTGCGTGGAGTAGCCCTGCAGTCCGACGGCGAGGGTGCGGGTGGTGTCGTTCGTCATGACGGAGGCGAAGAGCACTTCGCCCCAGGCGGTCATGAAGGCGTACACGGCGACGGCGACGATGCCGGGGACGGCGGCCGGGACCACGACGCGCAGGAGCGCGCCGATCGGGCCGCAGCCGTCGACGGTGGCCGCCTCGTCGAGGTCGCGGGGCACCGAGTCGAAGTAGCCGATGAGCATCCAGATGGAGAAGGGGAGGGAGAAGGTCAGGTAGGTCAGGATCAGCGCGCCGCGGGAGCCGTAGAGGGCGATCCCGGTGGCGTTGCCGATGTTCACGAAGATCAGGAACAGCGGGAGGAGGAAGAGGATCCCGGGGAACATCTGGGTGGAGAGCACGGTGACGGTGAACAGGCGCCTGCCGCGGAAGCGGTGGCGGCTGACCGCGTAGGCCGCGAAGACGGCGATGACGACGGAGGCGGCGGTGGCCGCGCCCGCCACGATCAGGGAGTTCACGAAGTACCGGGCGAGCGGGACGGTGTGCCAGATGTCGATGTAGGGGCGGAGGGTGAGTCCGCTGGGGATCCAGCGGAAGCGGCCCGTGACGTCCTGGAGCGGCTTGAGGGAGCTGGTGACCATCACGTAGACGGGCAGCAGCACGAAGCCGGAGAGCAGGGTGAGGAAGACGGCGCGGATGACGCGGAAGGAGGGGGGCGGGGCCGGCGGCGAGGACCGGCGGCCGCTTCTGGGGCCGGGGTTGGTGCCGGGGCGCTCAGACATGTTCGTTCCTCCGTCCGCGGGTGGTGACGAGCAGGTACCCGGCGGTGACCAGCAGCAGGAAGAGGAGCAGCAGCACGGACATGGCCGAGCCGGTGCCGAAGTTCCAGGTGACGAAACTGGACTGGTAGATGTGGAGGGAGACCAGGTCGGCCGCCTCGGGGGCCGATTTGCCGAACAGCACGAACGGTGTGTTGAAGTCGTTGAAGGTCCACAGGAACAGCACGAGGACCAGCACCTGGTTGACCGCTCCGACCGAGGGCAGGGTGATCCGGTGGATCTGCCGCCAGATGCCCGCACCGTCCAGCGCGGCGGCCTCGTACAGCTCGCCCGGGATGTTCTGGAGGGCGGCGGTCACGATGAGGAAGGCGAACGGCCAGCCCTTCCAGACGGAGACGGTCAGCAGGGCCCAGAAGCTGTTGTCGCCGAGCAGCCAGAAGGTGTGATCGGCGCCGCCGAGGCCCAGTTGGTCGTGGAGGACGTGGTTCACCAGGCCGTTGTCCCGCTGGAACATGAAGGCCCAGGTGATGACGGCCGCGTAGACGGGCAGGGCGTACGGGACCAGGAACAGGGCCCGCAGGAGGCCGCGGCCGCGGAAGCTCTCCTGCATGAACACCGCCGCCGCGGTGCCCAGCAGCCAGCACAGGCCGACGGAGAGCAGGGTGAAGAGGCAGGTGGTGAGGAAGGAGCGCAAGAGGGCTTCGCCGACCGGCCGGTTGACGTCCAGGACGAGTTCGTAGTTGTCCCGGCCCGTCCAGGGGGCACGGGACCAGTCGCGGATGAAGAACTGGGTCAGCCGGCGGAAGCTCATCAGGATGCCCATGACCATCGGGACCAGATGGATGAGCAGTTCGAGGACCAGTGCGGGCAGGAGCAGCAGATAGGGCAGGGAACTGCGGCGCAGGCGTGCTGACTTGGGGAACATGCGGCTTCCGGTGCTCATCGGGCCGGGCTCAGCTCGCCATCTGCTGCTGGGCCTTGGTGAGCTTGGCCTTGACCGACTCGGTGGTGACGGGGCGGCCGGCCGCGGCGTCGGCGAAGAGCTCCTTGACGGCGGTGCCGACGGCCGTCTCGAACTGGGACTCGTGCGGGACCTGCGGGAGCGGCGCGGCGCTGGTGCCCAGGGTCGTGCGGAGCACGGTGAGGTCGTCGGTGGCGAAGGCGGGGTCGCTCTGGGCGGCCTTGACGGGCGGGATGGACCCGTACGTCTTGTTGAGGATCTTCTGTTCCTCGTCGCTGGTCATGAACTTCACGAACTTGAGCGAGCCGTCGATGTTGTCGGTGTTCTTGAAGACGGCGAGGTTGATGCCGGCGACCATGGAGTTGGTGTGGGTGCCGGTGCCGGGCGCGCCGCCGGCGGGCACCGGGACCGGGGCCACACCCCAGTCGCCCTCCTTCATTCCGTGGCTCTTGAAGGAGGAGGCGGCGCTCTGCCACAGGACCATGGCGGTCTTGCCGGTGGCGAAGTCCTGGAGGGACTGGTTCTGGGCGTACTCGGCGTTGCCCGGCGCGATGATCTTGTCCTTGGCCATCAGGTCGACGTACTGCTTGACGGCGTCGACGGCGCCCGGGGAGTCGAAGGCGGGCTTTCCGGCCGCGTCGAAGAAGTCCGCTCCGTGCTGCTTGGCGAAGACGAAGGCCTGGTGGATGTTCTCGGAGAGGTTGCCGCCCTCGGCGCCGAGGGCCCACTTGCCGTCCTTGGACAGCAGCCGGCCGGTGGCGACCATCTCGTCCCAGGTGGCCGGGGGCTTGGCTATGCCCGCCTCCTGGAACATCTTCTTGTTGTAGTAGAGCGCGTACGCCATGGAGTACAGCGGGACGGCGGCCGGATCCTGGCCGGCGGCGCCCGCCGAGCCGATGGCCGAGTCCACGAAGCGGTCCCTGCCGCCGATCGCGGCGAAGTTCTCGGCGTTCCACGGGAGCAGGGCGCCGGTGGCCTGGAGGGAGGAGGACCAGGTGTTGCCGATGTTGAGGACGTCGGGGCCCTGTCCGGAGGCGGTGGCGGCCAGGATCCGGTTGAGCAGGTCCGACCAGGGGACGACTTCGAGCTTGACCTTGATGCCGGTCTGCTCCTCGAACTTCTTCAGCTCCGGGGTGAGGACCGCCTGGTCCGCCGCGAGGTCGGGGCCCTGGTTGGAGGCCCAGTAGGTGAGCTCCTTGGGGGCGGTGTTGGAGCCGCCGCCGGAGTCCGCGGTGCCGCCGCCGCAGGCGGTGGCGGCGGCGGCGAGCAGGGAGGCGGTGACGGCGGCAGCGGCGGCTCGGGTTCTGCGCATGGCGGATCGGCCCCTTTCGGCAGGGTCGGGGAAGGCCTGGCGGATGTTCTCGGCCCGGGTGGCAATGTCTCGGCGCCAGCGCTTCGGCGGCATCCACCGCATCGGGGTCCAGCGCCTCAAGGCCTTAATTCAGGACGTGAGTTAAGCCTCGTGAAAGGGTCGCGTCAAGGGGTCTCGCAAGGGTATGTTGCGAGCGACGACAGGACGGACGGCAGGACGGAAGGAGCCAGATGACCACAGGGCGTGGCGGCCGTACGGTGCGGGACCTGCGGCGCGGCAACCGCAGCGCCGTGCTCCAACGGCTGTACTTCGGCGGGCCGATGAGCCGGCAGGAACTGGGGCCCGCCACCGGGCTGAGCTCCGGCTCCGTCAGCAACGTGGTCGGCGAACTCGTCGCGGACGGACTCCTGGAGGAAGCCGGCGTCGTCGACTCGGACGGCGGCCGGCCGCGCACCCTGTTGCGCGTGGCCCCCGGCAGCGCCCACATGATCGGGGTCGACGTGGGCGAGACCAGGGTACGCGTCGAGCTGTTCGACCTGGCCCTGACCGAACTCGCCCGCGCCGAGCTGCCGCTGCAGCCGCGCGGCTGTTACGACGTCGGCCCGATCGTGGACCACGTCCGCACCGGGATCGCCGCCGTCCTCGCACAGGCCGGGGCCGGGACGGACCGGCTGCTGGGGGTGGGTGTCGGCGTCCCCGGCATCGTGGACCGCGAGGCGCCGGGCGGCGCGGTCGTCCACGGTCAGACGATCGGCTGGGACGCGGTCCCGCTGGAGGCGCTGCTGCGCGCGACGGGAGCCGTGCCGCCGGAGGTCCCGTACATCATCGACAACGGCGCGCGCACCCTCGGCCAGGCCGAGATGTGGTTCGGTGCGGGGCGCGGCGCGCGCGAGGCGGTCGTCGTCCTGTTCGGCTCGGGCGTCGGCGCCAGCCTGATCACGGACGGCTCGCCCGAGGGCGGCACGACGGCGGGCACCCCCCTGGAGTGGGGACACCTGACGGTCTCGGTACGGGGCCGGCGCTGCCGGTGCGGTGCGCTGGGCTGCCTGGAGGCGTACACGGGGGCCGAGTCCCTGCTGGAGCGCTGGTCGGAGCGGGGCGGCGGCGCCGGCGGGGCCGCTGACGAGGAGGAGGCCCTCTCGGCGCTGCTGGCGGCGGCCGTCGCGGCCGATCCCGTAGCCCTGGAGGTGCTGGAGGAGACCGCGGAGTACCTCGGCGCGGGCCTGTCCGACGTGATCAACCTGTTCCGGCCGGAGCGGATCCTGATCGGGGGCTGGGCGGGGCTGCTGCTGGGCCCGCACATCCTGCCCGCCGTACGGGAGCACGCGGCCCGGTACTCCCTGCGCCACCCCGCCGACCGGGTCACCATCGACCTGGGCTCCCTGGGACCGGACGCGGTGACGGTCGGCGCGGCGACGCTCCCGCTGTCGGCGTTCTTCGCCACGGGCGGGCGCCCCGCGCCCCGCCCCGCGCAGCCCGAGCCCCCGGGCTGGCACACGTCCCTGGCGGTCCGCGCCGGATCTCCGGCCCGACCGGCCTGAGTTCAGGCGCGGCCCTCCGCCGCGTGCCGGGCGAGGGTGTCCAGGAAGGCCGTGGTGAGCGGGTCGGGGTGCGGACGCGTGTAGGCGGCCAGCATCCGGCGCACGGGCGGCTCCGGGCGCAGCACCCGGCCCGCGAAGCCGGCCGGTACGACGCTCTCGGGGACCAGGGCCGGGCCGAGCCCGGTGGCGGCCAACAGCGGCGCCGCCGCGGTCTGTTCGGTCCGTACGGCGGCCCGCGGCCGGAATCCGGCGGCCGCACAGGCCTGGTCCACCACCTCGGCCAGCCCGTTGCCGGGGGCGTAGTGCACCCAGGAGCGGTCCGCCAGGTCCGTGAGGCGCACCCGGTCCGGGGCCGGATCGCCCGCGGGGACGGCCAGTACGAACTCCTCCTCGCCCAACTCAGTTACGGTTCCCTCCCATTGGCCCGGTCGGGGGCCCACGGCGAGGTCGGCGCGGCCCGCGGTCATCGCGGCGAGCAGGGCGTCGGTGTGCGGGAACTCCATGAGGCGGACGCGTACCTGCGGGTGGTTCTCGTGCCAGGTGCGCAGCACCGGGAGCATGATCCCGAGGGTGACCGAGTAGACGGCGGCGACCTGGATCTCGCCCCCGTCCAGGCCCACGGCGCGGCGGGCGGCGGTCCGGGCCCGTTCGGCGTCGGCGAGCGCGGCGCGGGCATGCGGGAGTATGGCGCGGCCCATCGGGGTCGGCCGGACCGCGCGCGCCAGCCGCTCCAGCAGCGGCCCGCCGGCATCCCGCTCCAGCACGCGGACCTGATGGGACAGGGCGGGCTGGGAGACGTGCAGGAGTTCGGCGGCGCGGGTGAAGGAGCCGGTGTCGACGACGGTGACGAGGTACTCCAGCTGCCGCAGGGTAGTCATGAGCAGATCTTATGGCAGCGGTAGAAACCATGTCTTGGACGTATGGGCTCCGCCGGATGCAGAGTCGGGGAGGCACAGGACGAGGACCTCGCAAGACCGCGGTCCGGAGCCGCGGCCACCACCCCGACCCCGTACCCCCGACCCAGGACATCCCATGACCACTACTGGCCTTTTCCAGGACTCCCTCGACGGCAAGCGGCTCGTCGTCGTCGGCGCCGGCTCGCACATCGGGCGGACGCTGGCCCTCACGGCGTCGGCGGCCGGTGCCGAGCTCGTCCTCGCCGGGCCCGACGCGGACCGGCTGTCGGCGACGGCGGCCGCCCTGCCCGGACCGGCGCGCATCCAGCCGACCGACCTCACCGACGAGGGGTCGATCGCGGCCCTCGCCGAAGCCGCGGGCCGCGCCGACCACGTCGTCTCGACGGCGGCCCTCCCCGCCAACGGGCCGGTGTCGGATCTCGTACTCGCCGACGTCCAGCGGGCCTTCGCCGCGAAGGTGTTCGGGCCGCTGCTGCTCGCCAAGCACCTGGCGGGGCGGATGAACGAGGGTGGCTCCCTCACCTTCTTCTCGGGCTTCGCGGCCTGGCGGCCCGCCCCGGAGCGGGTGGTGATGGCCACCACCAACGGAGCCCTGTCCTTCCTGGTGGAGGCGCTGGCCGTCGAGCTGGCGCCCCTGCGGGTCAACGCCGTCTCCCCCGGCATCATCGACTCCGGGGCGTGGGACCGGCTCGGCGGGGACAAGGATTCCTTCCTGCGCGGGGTCGCGGACCGCAACCCCGCGAGGAGGTCCGGCACTCCCCAGGACGTGGTGCGGTCGGTGCTGTACGCGATGACCAACCCGTTCGTCACCGGCACCGTCCTGCACGTGGACGGCGGCGCCCGACTCGTCTGAGACCCCCCGCCCGGGCTCGGCGGGCCGGTCCGCGGCGCCCCCGGCCCCGTTCGAGGCGGGCCGGCAACGGCCGCGCCGGGCTGCGCGGTCAGACCGGGAACCCGCCCTGGAAGGCCAGCCGCCGGTCGGCGCCGTCGGCGATCGTGCCGAGCAGCTCGTCCAGGTCGAGGAAGACGGCCCACGGCTCGGTACCCGCCGCCTCCGCGATCCGGGCGACCAGGAGGTCTTCGAGTCCGGGTACGCGCTTGCCCTTCCACACCTTGTCGGCCGTGCTCACCAGCAGCTCCTCGACGCTGACGCCGGGCGCCGCCCAGTCGGCGTGGGTGGCGGCGAAGCGGGCCTGCCCCGCGGTGAAGCCGCGGGCGAGGAGCAGCTCCCGCCCGGCTTCCTCGTGCGCGGAGCCCGGTCCGCTGAGCTCGGCGGTGTGGACGGCCTTGCCCACGTCGTGCGTGGCCGCGCCGAAGAGCACGGCGTCGCGGGCGAAGGGCAGGCCGGGGCAGTACGCCGCCAGCCAGTCGGCGAGGTGGGCGGCCACGTCGTGGACCAGTCGCAGGTGCGCGACCAGTCGGGCCGGGGCGGCCGGCTCGCGCAGCAACTCGCTCACGCCGGGCGGCAATGCGCGCAGTGGTGGATCCGCGGATGCGTCGAGGGCCCGGGGCGTTCCGGCGGGGTCGGCCATGGCAGCGGGCTACCCGGGACCCCGCCGGGCGCCCTGGTCACTCGTACTCCGTGCCTCCCTTGCGGGTGAGGTAGGCCGGGCTGACGGCCTTGGCTATGGCGCGGCCCCCGACCACCGGGCTGTAGCGCTCCGTCGCCGGCCGGATGACCACGCCCTCGCGCAGGTGCACGGACCGGCCGGACACCGTCTCGCGGCCGCTCGCCAGCTCCAGCACCGCGTCGAGATCGTACGGGCCTTCGAAGAGCCGTGGCACGAGGGGCAGTTCACCGTCCTGGAGCAGCTCCCGCGGGTCCAGCCACCGCACCTGTCCGTCGATCTCCGCCGATACGTCGAAGACGGCGTACCCCGGCCCGGTGGCGGCCGTGCGGGCATCCGTTCCGTACGCCAGGTCCTGGACGCCCGCGCCGTACACCTCGCCGAACACTCCGATCCGGGTGGCACCCAGCCGCTCGGCCAGTTTCGCGGCCACCTCCGGTACGCCGTGCCCGCGCACCGCCCGCCAGTACAGGTTGCGCTCGTCCTCCCGCAGGGCCAGCCCCTTCGAGCCGAAACCCTTGGAGGAGACCAGCACCCGGCCCCCGTCGACGACGTAGGTCGCCAGGCAGGCCGTGCCGTGCAGCTTCTCGGTGAGGACGACCGGCTCGCCCGGCTCGAACAGGTGCGGGTAGCGCTGGAGGTTCTCGATGTCCACCCACGGCAGCAGTTCGGGCGCCGCCTCCACCTCGCCGTTCATCGTCGTCGGGACGGGTGGCACCCATTTGGTGATCCCGAGCAGCTCGGCGAAGTCCACGCCCTCCGCGGCGGCCCGCGCCAGGTCCACACCGGCCAGCGCGCGCGGCCGGCACACCAGTCCCTGCGACAGCTCGCCGCGCAGCCGGACCGCCTTGACGCGGTCGGCGGAGCCTCCGGCGAGACGGCCGGTCAGGCCGAGCTCCGCGATCAGGTCGGCGGGCAGCACGGCCTGTTCGGGTATGTAGAGCGCGAACTCCCCGCTGCGGTAGGCGCCCTTGGCGACGACGGCACGGTAGAGGCCCACCTGGGCCAGCTCCAGCGCGTCGGCGTTCGGATGCTCGTGGACGGTCAGCTCTTCGGCGGTGACCCGCAAGGTCGACATGTGCGCAACTCCTCGGATGTGACGGCGTCGTAGGCGACGAAGTCCACTGTGCGGTCCGGCATTTGCGCTGGTCCAGCCGGATTCCCGGTGCTAGCCTGACGCGCCCGTCGCCCGTCGCCGGCAGCCCACTCGCCGTTCGCCGCGCCCGCCCAGGAGGCCCCGTGCCACGTCGTCCGGTCACCGTCGTCACCGGGGGCGGCAGGGGCATCGGCGCCGCGACCTGTCTGCGCCTGGCCGCGGACGGCCATGACGTGGTACTCGGATACCTCCGCGACGACGCGGCGGCCGAAGCCGTGGCGGAGCGCGTACGGGCGGCCGGGGCGCGCTGTGCGACCGTACGCGTCGACACCTCCGAGGAGTGCGCCGTGGAGCGGCTCTTCGACATCGCCGGGGCCGAGTTCGGAGCGGTGACCGGGCTGGTGAACAACGCGGGGGTGACCGGTCCCCTCGGCCGGCTCGCCGACGCCTCGACCGAGGATCTGCGGCGCGTGGTCGAGGTGAACCTGCTCGGGTACCTGCTGTGCTGCCGCCGCGCCGCCCGCGACATGGCGGCTTCGGGCGGCGGGGCCATCGTGAACGTGTCCTCGGCCGCCGCCACGCTCGGCAGCCCCGGCGACTACGTGCACTACGCGGCGACCAAGGCCGCCACCGACGCCCTGACGGTCGGGCTGTCCAAGGAGCTCGGGCCGGACGGGATCCGGGTCAACGCGGTGGCGCCCGGCATCATCGAGACCGACATGCACGCCGCGATGGGCGACCCCGGCCGGCCCGCCCGGGCGGCTTCCGGGATCCCGCTCGGGCGGGCCGGGCAGCCGCAGGAGGTGGCCGGGGCCGTGGCGTGGCTGCTGTCCCCGGACGCCTCGTACACGACGGGCGCGATCCTGCGGGTCTCGGGCGGCCGCTGAGGCGGGACCTCCGCCGGGTCGGGGGCGGGGTCCGGCTCCGGGTCCGGGTTCCGCTCCCGAGCCCGATCCCGCTCCCGCCTCAGCCTCCGAACGCCGCCCGGGTCGCCGGGCCGTAGACCCCCGGCTGGTCGCCCTTGATGTCCCGGTCCCGCTGGAGCTGTGCGACCCCGCGCTTGGTCTGGCTGTCGTATTCGCCGGTGACGGAGACGTACGTGAACCCCTGCCCGCGCAGCCGCTCCTGGAGGGCGCGCACCTCGGGCCCCCGGTCCCCCATGCGCAGCGTTCCCGAGGCCCCCGGGGAGACGGCACCCGAGGGGCCGCTCGACGGCGCCGGCTTGGGGCTCTGCCCCGCGGCGGGTCCCGCCGACCCCGCTGCCGACGCCGAAGCCGATGCCGATGCCGTCGGCGCCGAGGCCCGTACGGACCCTTCGGGTGAGGGCTGGGTGTCGGACCCCGCTCCGGGGCTGCGCGCCGGGAGCACCGGAAGGGACAACTCCGGCGCCTTCACGGCCCGCCGGGGCTCCGGGTCGGGCCCGCTCGGCAGGAACACCAGCCCGCCGGCCGCGATGAGCGCGAGCAGCACCAGGGCCACCAGCGGAAGGCGGCCGCCGCGCTCCGGAGCGGCGCCGGCAGCGGTCGGCCCGAAGTCGTCGTCGTCCAGGGTCCCGGGCGCGCGGAACGACACGGGAACGGGACCGCTGTGCGGCCAGGCGGGCGTCGCCGACCGGACCGGGCGGTCGCTCGGGGCGGCCACGTACGGGCGCACGAACAGCCGGTCGCCGGGCGCGCCCGGGCTCTCATCGGGGTGGGGGGACACGGTTTCGTCTCCCGGCGGGGTGGGGACCGGCGCGGCGGTGCGGTGTCGGCCCCCACCCTGCCGGTCAGGCCCTGCGCCGCCGCGCGACCAGGACCGCTCCCGTGGCGGTGCCCGGCTGCGGGGCGCCGGCGGTGGTCATGGGGTCAAGCCCCTCACGGACCGGTACGAACATATGAGACATCTCCGAAGTGCAGCTCATGCGGTGGTTCTTGAGTGCGTGATCGGCGCACTCTTTCCCCCCGGGACGGCCCGGGTCAAGCCGGGTGTCCGATCTGCCCCATCCATCCGTTCCGCGCGGCCCCGGCCGCACACTCCCCCGCCCCTTCACCCGGACGCGTGAGCGCGGGCTCTCCAGCGGCCCGCCGTGCGGCATGGTGGGCGGATGCGGTTACGCCGGGCTCTGCCCCTGTCACTCGTCGCACTGCTCGCGAGCGCGGGCTGTCTCGGCTCCGGCCAGGAGGCGGCCCCGGCGCCGGGGCGGGGCACGTCGGCGCCCGCGGACGCCGAGGCGACGGCCGATGCCACGCCCGCGCCCGGCCTGGCGCCTCCTGCGCGGTCTCTGCCACTGCGGCTGGGAGAGCTCCCGCAGCCGCCGCTCACGCCGCCGCTCGCACCGCTCCTGCCCACCGCCCCCGAGCGGCCGCACACCGTACGCGGCGCCACACCGCCCGCGGCGCCCCGCCGGGCGCGCCCGCCGGGGCCCGCGCAGCCGCACACCCCGCGCCGGCAGGCCTCGCCCCCGCCGCCCCGCTCCGACGAGCTGTGCGCCGCCGCCGAGGGGTCCGTACCGCCCTCCATCGTGGATCTCTGCATCCGGCAGTATGGCCGCTGACCGGCACGAATCGCTCAGGACTTGACCCTCCCCCCGTGTCAGGGCCTGCACTGGAGGACGTCATGTTCACCATCGGAGACTTCGCCAAGCACGGCCGGGTATCGGTCCGCATGCTGCGCCATTACGACGCCATCGGACTGCTGCGCCCGGCCCGTGTCGACCCCGCCACCGGCTACCGCCACTACGAGGCCGGCCAGCTCGCCCGCCTCAACCGTGTCATCGCGCTCAAGGAGCTCGGCTTCACCCTGGACCAGGTGGGGTCGATCCTCGACGAGCGGCTGGGCGCGGAGGAGTTGCGCGGCATGCTGCGGCTGCGGCGGGCGGAACTGGAGTCGGCCATGGCCGCCGCGGCGGCCCGGCTGAACCAGGTCGAGACGAGGCTCCGGACCATTGAGAGCGAGGGATCCATGTCCACTGTCGACGTCGTCGTCAAAAGCCTTCCGCCCGTACGGCTCGTCGAGATGACCGGGGTCGCGGCCGGCTACGAGCCGCAGGACATCGGGCCGGTCATCGGCCCGCTCTACGAGGAGCTCTGCCGCCGGATCGAGGCCGCCGGGGTGGTCCCGACCGGCCCGGCGATCGCGTACTACGAGGAAGCACCGGGCGCGGAGGCCGGCGCCGTCCTCGTTCACGCGGGGTTGCCGGTCGGGGCCTCGGTGCGGGCCGAGGCCCTCGGGGGCCCGGTACGGGTGGTGGAACTGCCCGGGGTCGAGCGGGCCGCGACCGTGGTGCACCGGGGTTCGATGGACGGGGTCCTGCCCACCTCCCAGGCGCTCGCCCGCTGGATCGACGCGAACGGCCACCGCTCGGCGGGTTACGCGCGCGAGCTGACCCTCGCCTGCCCGGACGACGGCGACGCGTGGGTCACGGAACTCCAGGAACCCCTCGTGCCGGGCATCTGAGCAAGCGGCCCCGGGCGGGCACCGGCCCGCCGCCGGCAGCGCGTCAGGCGGCGGGGCGGCGCGGGCACGCGTGGGCGCAGGCGTCGGGGCGGCGGCGGGCGGTGAGGCGGCGGGCCGTGCGCAGGCGCCGCAGCGTGGCGTGGCCGCGCCGGCGCCACTCGGCGCGGGGCAGGCCGGCCCGCTGGCCGCCGCCGGTGATCAGGGCGTTGACGGGGGCGTGCGGATCGGCGGCGATGCCCTTGGCCACCAGGACCCCGACGACGAGCGGGACCAGGGCCACGGCGAGGGCGGAGCCGGCGGTGGTCACGTGCCGCATGCGGCGCGGGCGGGCGGTGGCGTCGAAGGTCATGGCCCCATTCGACCAGCGGCGCGGTGGCCGGGAATCGGGGCGGATACTCAGGTCGTTGGGTGTGAGGTACTCAGAACGTCGCGGAGGGAGGAGTGGCGATGGCGTCCTTCGAACCCGCCACCGGCGACGGGCCGCAGCCGCCGGCCACCGCGGCGCGTGCGGCCGAGGTCCGCACGGCGTACGAGGGCATGCTGCAGATCCGGCGTCTGGTGAACGGCCCGGCCGGGACGGCGGTTCCCGCCCCGTGGGAGCTGAGCCGGATGGCGCGCGCCGTGGCCCTCGTCCTGGAGGCGGCGGGCATCCCGCCGTCGGCGGTGGACGAACAGGGCCGTCGTACGCGGACCGGCTACCGGGTGGCGCCGGGTGCGGCCGGGGCCGCGACGGTGGAGGTGACCTGGCTCGGGCCGCCCGGGGGCGGCGCGGCCGAGGAAGAGCAGGAACGTCTGACGGCCTGCGCGGCCGCCCTGGAACCCCTGGGCTGGGGCTGCCTGCTCTACCGGGGTCCGCGCCGGCGCCGCTTCCTGGAGGTGGAAGCGCCCCGCTGACCGGCCCGGCTTCCGGTTCCGGGGGCGCACAAGGGCGCGGACCGTACCGGCCCGCGCCCCCG
>NZ_LFML01000098.1:0-8355 GCF_001044425.1 Streptomyces roseus | reverse complement strand
ACCCGCCCCGCTCATCGTGCTCGTCTTGACGCTCAGGGAGGCCGACTTGAGCACCGTGCCCGCGGGCGCGGCGGGCAGGTCGAAGCGCAGGTAGCTGGTGTACGGCGAGGATCCCCGCACCGCGAGCGAGGACGAGCCACCGTAGTTGGTGTCCGGCGCGCCCGCGTTCGCGTACGTGTCCTCGGCGGCCCGCACCTGGACGACCGAGTCCGCCGGGGCGGTGGCCAGGGCGTAGTGGTTCTGTACCTGCGCCGCGCTCAGGACGCTCGGGTAGACGGCGGTCTCGTCCAGCCGGCCCGCCCAGAACTCGCTGGTCGGGGGGTTCGGCCAGCCGCCGAGGCTGTCGCCGCCGGCGTGCCAGTAGCCGGCGTAGTTCTCGTGCGTGGTGACGGCGAGGGTGCCCTTCTGCGCGCCGTCCACATAGAGGACCATGCCGCCCGGACCCTGGGTGGCGACGACGTGGTGCCACTGGTCGTCGTTGTACGCGGCGCCGGTGGTGATGGTGCGGGTGGCCCCGGTGTACACGCCGTAGACGAGGCGCCCGTCGTTGGTCATGTAGAGGTGCTTGTCGTACTGACTGCTGCCGCGCACCTGGTTGTTGCCGAAGCCGAAGAGCTTGCCGCCCCGGGTGGTGTTCGTCTTGAACCAGGTCTCGATGGTGTACGCGGCGCCGATGGTCTGGCGCTGGTCCCCGTAGACCCGGGTGTCCGTGCCGTTGAAGCCGATCGCCGTGCTCGCGCCCGAGACCGCGCCGGGCGTCTGGCGCAGGGCCGGGGCGTTCAGGTGCACGCCGTTCTGGTTGCCGGCCGCGGAGGAGTCGGCGACGTTGGGCAGGGACGCGTCGTCGTAGCGCCAGAACAGCTGGGCGCCGTCCGCTCGCACCTGATGGGGGTACGCGTCGACCGAGGTCGGCACGGTCACGCTCGCGGTCGCCGACGGGGCACTGGTGTTGCCGGCCGCGTCGGTGGCCGTGACCCGGTACGTGTAGGACTGGCCGGCGGCGGCGGTCGTGTCGGTCCAGGAGGCCTGCGGACGCTTGAAGAAGAGCGAGTCCGCCGTGACGGTGGCGATCGGGGTGGCCGAGCCGCCCCGGTAGATGCGGTAGGTCAGCGCGCTGTCGTCCAGGTCGAGGCTGGTGCGCCAGCGCACCTGCACCTCGCCGGGTTTGAAGCTCGCCGCGGTCGCGACGGGCACGGTGGGCGCTCCCGTGTCGCCGGTGGAGGCGAAGCGGGTCAGGCTCTGCTGTGCGGAACCGTTGACGGAGGTGAACTCCCCGCCGACCCACAGGTACTGGACCCCGCCCTTGGAGCCGACCGCCATCACGCGCGGGCCGATGCCCTCGCCGATGCCGTCGTTGGTGTCAGGGGCCCAGCCCAGCTTGCCGACGCTGGTGGTCGGCTGGGCGAGCAGGTGGTGGCGCTGCCCGTCCGGGTATTCGCCGACGCTGGAGCAGTCGTGGGCGTGGGAGGCGCTGTACAGGACGTTCTGGTACGGGAGCACGGCTTGGGTCGCGCCGAGGCAGGTGTCGCGCCAGCGCTGGTTGAAATCGCCGAGGTCGAGCGCGATCCGGCCGTCGAACACGCCGCCGCCGGTGCCCTCGTTGGCGGTGTAGAAGCCGGTCGCGTCGGTCGCGATGTCCTTGACGACGGAGTTGGTCTCGATGAAACCGGCGTACGTCTTGGTGAGCGCGCCGCTGCCCGCGTCCACGACGGCCAGCGCGTGCGTGTCCGTCCCGTTGACGGTGAAGAAGTCGCCGCCGAGGAGGACGCGGCTGCCGTCGGGGGTGACCTCGACGGCGCGGCCGGGCTCGTCGGCGTCGGCGGTGAAGGGCCGCAGCGCGCCGTCGTCCGCGTCCACGGCGGCGAACCGCCGGCGCGGCTGCCCGGCGACGGTCAGGAAGTCTCCGCCCGCGTAGACGGTGTCGTTCGTGACGGCGAGGGCCCGCACGGTGGCCGCGAAGGCGGGGCGGAAGCCGGTCTTGACCGTACAGGTCGCCACGTCGATGGCGGCGATGCTGGACACCGGGGTGCCGTTGACGGCGCCGAAGTAGCCGCCGGCGTAGAGGGTCTGCTTGTCCGGGGAGAGGGTGAGGGCGCGGACGGTGGCGGTGCCGCCGCCGACCGTGAAGGAGAGGTGGCAGGAGGTCGGGGCGCCGGTCGCGGCGTCGAGGGCGGCGAAGTTCACCGCGGACTGCTCGGCGCCGCCCGATCCCTCGGGCGGGCGGACCGCGGAGAAGGTGCCCCCGACGAAGACGGTGCCGCCCGTCTCGGCGAGGGCCCAGACGACGCCGTTGGGCTGCCAGGTGGACAGCGCGTCGGCGGTGAAGGCGACGGGCGGGGTGACGGCCGCCGCCTGCGGGACGAGGCCGAGGACCGCGCTCGCGCCGGTCCCGGCCAGGGACAGGGCGAGTGCGGCCGCGAGCCCTCTGGATCTACGCATGAACCCCCCAGTTCGGTGTCACTGTGCGGTGATGGCCGAAAACCGGCGTTCAGTCGCCGTTACCGGCCGTGCGTACGGGCGCACACTAGGCCTGTTCGCACCCCCGTTCACCCCACTTGACGCATTGGATGCCAAATTGGAGGCGTCCGGCGCCGACAACCGGTTCTCGCCATGATCATTTCTGTTGGGGGGCGGAGCTCAGCGTCAGGCGGTCGGCAGGGGGCGGCAGAGGAGGGCCGCCGGACCCGGGCGGGCGGCCGCGCGCGTGGTGAAGGCGATGCCCGCCGCGTACTCGGTCGGCAGGCACTGGCCCTTGTAGTCCCCGTACGCGAACTCGCCGCCGGGACCGCCGGGCGGGCGGTTGTCGCCCCGGTCGAACCAGAGCGTGCGGCCGCCCGCCGGGAGTGCCGTGCGGCCCGGTGCGCACAGGGCCGCCGAGACCCGCTCGCCGCGCACGCTGTAGCCGATCAGGAACTGGCCGGCCGGACACTGGAACTTCGTGTAGCCGGAGGCCCAGTCGCCGCCCGGGGGGACGTACGCCTCGTCGCGGACCACCGTGTGGCCGCCCGTCGCGGCCCGCAGGCCGGAGGTGGCGCACAGGCCGCGCCCGTCCGTGTGGCCGAGTCCGGCCAGCCGGGAGCCGTCGGGACACACCGCTTTGCGGGCCGCGTTGTCCCAGTCACCGGTGGCCCGCGTGAGCAGGGAGGCGTTGTGGTCGCGGTGGTCGGTGGACAGCTGGTACCAGGAGGGGGTGACGGGGATCGGGCCGGTGCGCCCGGGGGTGGCGAGGGCAGTCCACGGCTGGGTCCGCCAGTCGCCCGCGTCGAGTACGCCGGTGCGGCGGCCGGAGGCGTCGTAGCGGAGCATCGCCCAGGAGTCGCCGCCCGGGGCCCCCTGGGCGGTGGTGCTCCAGCCGACCAGCGGCCAGTACGCGAAGTCGGCGTCGACGGCGTTCAGGAAGCCGGTGAGGTTCTGGAACCAGGCGCGCGGGAGGGCGCCGCTCTCGTCGGCGCCGGTGCCGAACTCGCTGACCCAGACGGGTGCGGTGAAGTGGTTGCCGGTTTCCGCGGAAACATAGAGGGCCTGGTCGTAGAGGGTCTGTTCGAGCTGGGCCCGGCTCATGTCCTGGTAGCGGAGGTCGTGGGTCTCCCCCATGCCGGTCGCGCCGCTGTGCCGGGGCCCGGTGTACCCGTAGAAGTGGGCGGAGTACACCAGCTTGCCCGAGACCACGAGGGTGTGGGACAGCGTGCGCACGGGGGTGAGGGTGGGGCGGCCGTGCGGGAGGCCGTCCAGGGGGATGCCGGTCCAGTTGATGCCCTCGACCACGATGAGCAGGTTCGGGTTGGCCTCGGCGAGAATCCGGTCGCCCGCCTCCTGGGCGGCTGCCTGCCAGTCGTGGTCGTCCCCGAGTCCCCAGTTGGGGTCGTCGAGCACGTCGCGGCGGACCTCGTTGTAGAGGTCGGCCCCGACGACGCGCGGGTTGTCGCGGTAGCGGCGGGCCAGGAACACCCAGTCGTCGGCCCATTGGGCGGTGGTCCTGCCGCTGTTCCAGCGCTCGTTGCCGTCGAGTCCGCAGCACCAGCGGGTGGTGCCGGTGTGGTTGTTGAGGATGACGGCGAAGCCGGCGTCGGTGAGCGCGGCGACGACGGCGTCGTAGACCTGGAGCGGGGTGCGCCCGCGCAGTGCCGGGTTGGCGGCGACGGCCGCGTCCGGGACGGGGGCGGTGGTGCGGAGCATCTCGTTGGAGAAGGGCAGCCGGATGCTGTTGAGGCCGAGGGCCCGGAAGTCGGCCAGCAGGGTGGACATCGGCACCCGGTCCAGGCCGATGGGGATGCCGTTGGAGTTCTGTCCGGCGTGGTGCGTGGCGGGGTCGTTGCGGTCGCCGCTGCCGTTCCAGGAGCCCTGGGCGCCGTCCCAGTTGCCGGAGCGCAGCCGGAAGCGGTTGCCCTGCGCGTCGACGACGTAGCGGCCGCGGGTGGACAGCGGCGGGGTCCACGCTTCGGCCGGGGCGGCGGATACGGGCGGGGAGCCGGGCCTGGACACGAGTGCCGGCGCGGGCGCGGCTGCGGCGGATGCCGGCCCGGCCACCGCCGGCAGGGCTCCCGCCAGCAGCAGGAGGGCGCCGGACAGCGCGCGGATGAGGCTCTTCATGTCGCTCCTGCGAAGGGGGGTCTGACGCAACTGGCGGATGCCGCGCACAAGTTACCGGCCGGTTGCCGACCATGGAAGCCACGCGGGCACCGACTTTCCGGCCTCCGCGGCCCGGGCCGTTCCCTTACGTGCGGTCACCCTGGCGAAACGGCCCCGCGCGGGACCGTCAGCGCCTACCGTGCCCTGGGGGGACGGGACCGAACGGGAGGGTGGGGCGGATGGACGAGGAAGAGGACATGCGGCTGGCGAGGATGACGCCGGAGATCTCCCGCCGCACCCTCACGATGCTGCGCGGGCTCGCCGGGCTGGAGCCGCCGGAGCAGGTACCTGAGGACGCGATGCTCGTCGCCGACGCGATCTTGGCCGAGCACGGCACCGACGGGCTGCGCGTCCTGGTGATGACCCTGGCGGCCTGGGCCACGGCGCAGATCGAGAACGTCGCCGAGCTGAGCCGCCGCAGCCACGAGGCGGTCCTCGACGCGATGGAGCTGGCCTGCCTGGAGGCCAACGCCGAGGACTGAGCGCCCCGCGCCGGGCGCCGCCGGCCGACTTCGAGGAGTCGGGGCCCCGACCGCGCCGGGGGTGTGGCGGACCGCCCGCGGGGGTACCGGACAACCGGTTGATGCGCCGCACCCGGATTCGTCCGGATGTCGGTCACACTGGGGGGTAACGGGGGGCCCTGATCGGAGGCCGTCGTGAGCACACCTTCCCCCATCCGAATCGCCGCCGTCCTCTCCACCGAATACCGCGGACGGCTGATGTCCCAGGCCCGCGAGGTCAATTTCCCCGAGGGTGCGAGGATCTTCGAGGAGGGCGCGCGCGCCGAGGCCTTCTGGATCGTGCGATCCGGCACGGTGACGCTCCAGATCCCGCTGCCCACCCGGCGGCCGGCCCCCGTCGAGAACATCGGCCCCGGGGAACTCGTCGGCTGGTCATGGCTCTTCCCGCCGTACACCTGGCAGCTGAGTGCCGAGGCGATGACCCCGGTGCGCTCGTACGAGTTCGACGCGACCTCCGTCCGCATGCTGATGGACGCCGATCCCGCGTTCGGCTCCGCCGTCGGCCACTGGGTCGGACGGGTGCTCGCGCTGCGGCTGCACCAGACCCGGACCCGGCTGATCGACCTCTACGCCCCGCGCATCGCGACGGCCGGCTAGAGAGGCCCGCCCGGCACGCGTTCCCGGAGGCCGAAGCCGCCTCCGGGAATGTTTCAGCGCGTGTGTTCGGCCGTTTCGGCGGACTGCTCCGCCACAGGTCAGCGCGGCCCGGGCCACTGCGGTCTGCATGCATTCGCTCACGATCGGTGACGGAAAATCGCGGTGCGAACGGGCGTTCACGGTCCGTGTCGGCAAGACTCCTGTCCGCTATCCGAAGCAACCACTCAAGGGAGTTCGAAATGCGGTCCATCGCAAAGGGTCTCGGCCTCGGTTCCGCCGCCATGGCGCTCACCGCCCTCACGGCCCTGGCCTGGCCCGGAGCCGCCGACGCCGCACCGTCGGGGGCGGAGAGCCTGTACGCGCCCTCCGCCCTCGTCCTGAGCCTCACCGCCGGGGAGGACACCACGCACGGCACGGTGCTGCGCGCCGTGACCCTCGTCTGCGCGCCGGCCCCGGGCGGCACGCACCCGTCCCCCGCCGCCGCCTGCGCGGAACTGCGGGCGAGCGCGCACCAGTTGGACGCGGTCGCCGCGCCCGGCGCGGGCGTCGACTGCACCCGGGAGTGGAACCCGATGACGGTGACGGCCGTCGGGGTGTGGCAGGGCCGCCGGATGAGCTACTCGTACACCTTCGGCAACCCGTGCGGCCTGCGGCACACCAGCGGCGCGCTGTTCGGCTTCTGAACCGGCACGACGCGAACGGCCGGGCGGCGTCGTGCGACCGCCGCCCGGCGCACGGGGCGGGAGCCCGGCGCCCGGCGAGGGCCCAGCGCACGGCGGGCGTCCCGTCCCCGCCCCGGCAAGCCCCCTCCCGCCCCGGGCCCCTCAGCCCAGTTCGAGGCTGGTCACCCCGTACAACCCCGCCAGTTCGATCTCGGGGGCCGGGCCGGTGTACATCCGGGCGGCCTCGAAGGTCGGCTCCAGCCCCAGACCCGCCACGAGGGCGGTGGCCGACGGATTCGCGTCCGGCACGTCCACCGCGACCACCCCGTCGGGGGTGTGCTCCGCGAGCCGGTGCAGCAGCGCGGCGGCGACCTCCGGGGACGAGGCGTACAGCGGGCCGATGCGCGAGGCCCCGCTGCACGGGCGGACCACGCCGAGGCCCTCGATACGGCCGTCGCGGACGGCCGCGAGGGCGGTACGGCCCGGCAACCCCGTCCAGGCCGACAGGAAGGAGTCGCGCGACGCGGGGAAGAAGCGCCGGTCGTAGGCGGCGAGCAGCCCGAAGGGCAGCGAGGCGGCGTCGACCACCTCGAATCCGGCGCCACCGCCACCGCCACCGCCACCCGATCCGTTCGGCCGCGGGACGCCCTCGTGGCGGACGTTGTTCCAGGCGGAACGGAACCCGGACTTGCGGTAGTTGTCCTGCTGGTCGACCACCCCGTCCAGACCGACGAGCCGTCCGTCGAGCCGCTCCATCCCGGCCTGCCACAGCCGGATCCCGTAGCCCTGTCCCCGATAGGCGGGGCGGGCGATGTAGAAGCCGATGAACCCGAAGTCCGGCCCGTACCGCACGGCCGAGATGCAGGCCACCGGTTCGCCGCCGATCCGGCCGACGAGGAAGCCGGCCGGATCGGCGACCGCGAAGGCGAAGCGGTCGGAGTCCCCCGGGTTCCACCCTTCCTCGTCGGCCCAGTGGCGGATCAGTCCCATGTCGGCGGCGCTCGCGCCGCCGATCTCGAATCCCGTCATGCCCGGTGTTGTACCAGACGGCGTACGTGCGGGGTCAGCCCGCGCAGATCACGTCGTCGAGCTTGATCGGCCGGGAGTCGAGGCGCACGTACGCGGTGAAGGTGTCGGTGCGGTCCCCTGCCCAGTGGGTGGTGACGGTGGCCCAGCCGACTCCCGCCGTATGGGCGACGGTGACCGCTCCGACGACGATGTCCCGGGGCTCGTCGTGGGCGCAGAGCAGCACGTCGGAGGTCGGGGCGTGCGCCTGCTTCTCCTTGAGCTGCTGCGAGATGGCCAGTTCGCGGTCGCGCGCGGACGGACCGTGGTGGCCGTAGAACGCGGTGAGGAAGGCACTGATCTCGGAGGCGGTGTGCCGGTGGCGGCCGGCGGCCACCGGCGTGGGGTCGCCGACGGCTGCGACGGCGGTGGTCGGGGCCGGCAGCACGAGCAGGGCCAGCAGCAGGGCGCCGAGGCTGTACGGGGTGGTCTTCATGCGGGATGTGTAACCACCCGGGGACTTCGCGGGCAGGGGTGGGCCGCGGATCTCACTCCTGTGGGGGGCGGGATTCACCGCAGGAACGCACCTCCCGGGCCCCTGGGCGGCGTGAGCCGGTTAATACGGTCGCGGCTCCGGTCCTGCCGTACGTAGGGTCCGACCATGGGGAAGCCGCTCGTCGCAGTGTTCAGTGGGGCCGGGATGTCGACCGATTCCGGGATTCCCGACTACCGGGGCCCGCAGGGGTTGTGGCGCCGGGATCCGGAGGCCGAGAAGCTGGTGACGTACGCGCACTACATGGCGGATCCGGAGGTCCGGCGCCGCTCCTGGCGGATGCGCGCCGAGGTCGCGGCCCTGGGGGCGCAGCCGAATGCCGCGCATCTGGCCGTGGCGGAGCTGGAGCGCGCCGGCACCCCGGTACGCGTCGTCACGCAGAACGTGG
>NZ_LFML01000097.1 GCF_001044425.1 Streptomyces roseus | reverse complement strand
CCTGGTCCTGGAGCTTGCCCAGCTTCTCGGCGGCTTCGTCGTACGTCGCGCCGTAGACGAACTTCCGGACACGGTGGCCGTCCGTGTTGGTGACGTAGGCGGCCCCCTGGTACCGGCCGTCCTTCCGCCTGGTGACGGTTCCCCCGCCGTTGGGGCGACGCTTGGCCATCAGGCGGCCTCCTCGTACTGGAGCCGCGCCGCGAGGAAGTCCCGCAGTCCGTCAGCAGGGATACGGCGACTCCGGCCGATGGTCAGGGACGGCAGACGGTGTGTGCGGATCAGGTCGTAGACGGTCGTACGGCCGACCTTGAGCCATCCCATGACCTCCGGGACGGTCAACAGCTCCTCAGTCATCCCAGCCCCCTGTGTCGTCTGCTTCGAGTTGGGCCCGGTACTCGCGGGCGTGTTCACGGTTGTGCTGAAGGTCACGCCGGACGTTGGCGGCGAGCCAGGATTCGCCCGGCGTGTGGCCGTTGCCGGCATAGGCCCAGTGCGCGACGACGAGGAGCGTGGCCTCCGGGTGGTCATCGGGGTTGGGCAGGCCGAGGGATGCCCGTTGCTGGGCGGCGCGGTAGTCGGCGCGGACCTGACGTAAGGGCGCCCAGCGTGGTCGAGTAGCTGCGGGACTTGGTGGAGAAGTGGCCGCGGAAGCCGAGCATGTGAGCCCAGGCCCGCAGCCGCCGGTCCGGGTAGGCCCGATCGAGGTCCATGCAGGCCTCCATGAGCCGCCGGGGATGATCGGGTACACCGAGGAGGATCAGCGCTTCCTTGTTGCCCACGGGGTGGTCCACGGTGCCGGTCGTTTCGGCGGCTTTCGTGGCGTACTTGGCGACGTAGGAGGCGACCGCCTGTTCCGTCAGGTCTTCGCCGTTGCCGAAGGCGCCGATGGGCTGCACGTCGATCTGCTCGCCCCACCGGAGTACCCAGTCGTTGGTGAAGCCGTGCTCGGGGGTGGCCGGCACTGTGACGGTGACGCGGGCGGCAGCGGCCTGGATGGAGTCGGTGAGCAGGTCGAGGGTGGCCCAGGCGGGCGGTGGGCTGTCGGGCCCGTCCGGTCCGTCGAAGCGGATGACCGCGTGGAAGTGGACGGCCCCGCGCTTCTGGTACTCGGCGACCTTGCCGAAGGAGACGCGGGACTGGTCGCGGGTGGCTTTCTGTGTGAGTCCGGCGCGGGCGGCGATCTCCCGGCGGAGGTAGATCGTGAAGTAGCGCCACAGGTCGGAGGCGTGGTTGTTCCAGAGCACGGCGCCCGCGTAGTCGTACGTGGACGGGTCGAGCGGGGTACCCAGCTCCGGCGCGTCTTCCGGGTGCTGGGTGCCGCAGCGGCAGGGGCGGGTGCCGGGCCGGTTGTGGACGGGGCCGAAGGACGGGGCGGTCAGGGTGGCGAAGACGCGCGGGTGGTCGCGGATCGTCTCGGGGGTGCCCTTGGCGGGGTCTCCGACGAGGCCGGCGCGGATCAGGTGGTAGGTGTCTCCGGCGTACGTCCAGGCGCAGGCAGGGCACCGGGAGGCCCGGCGGTTGCCGCAGGCGACCCGGAGCACGCCGCCGGGTTCGGCGCTGGTGTCGTACGAGTGGAGCAGGGTCCCGGTGCCCGGGTCGATGAGCTTGGTGCCGCCGGAGAGGCGGATGGGGGCGGCGCATCCTCCGGTGCGGCGGATCTGTTCGTGGAGGCGGTCGAAGCCGGGGGCCCCGGCCACCTTGAGCAGGTCGCTCAGGGTGGCCGGGTCCAGGCCCGCCATGGTGGCGGCGTCGGTCACGCGGCCACCTCGGATCCGACCGGTACCAGCGAGCCCAGGACGGCGGTGGCGAGGGGCGCGGGGACGGCATTGCCGATCTGCTGGAACTGCTTGGTGCGGGAGCCGGCCCACGGGTATGCCGGGGAGAAACCCTGGAGAACTGCTGCCTCGGCGACGGAGAGCCGTCGAACCGGGGTGCTGTCGGCGTCGATCCAGGAGACGTCGTTGAGTGCCTTGGCGAACAGGAGGGTGGGCGCCGGCTGATCGAGTCGGCGACGGGTCGAGGCGGGCCGGTTGCCGACCCTGAGCATCCACGATCGAGCACGGCCGGTGATCGCCCAGGAGGGTCCGGTGGTGGGGAAGCGACTGCCGCCGGTGATGTGGTTCCCGCGGGTGATCACGACGGCCGGAGGGCAGCCGAGGACGTCGCCCATGGTCCGCCAGGGCGGCAGGCTGTCGCCGAAGAGGTCGGCGTGGGTTCCGCCGTCGGCGTGTGTGGGCTGCGGAGGGACGGCGGGG
>NZ_LFML01000096.1 GCF_001044425.1 Streptomyces roseus | reverse complement strand
TTCAGAACTAACACAGTGGACGCGAGCAACTGAGGACAAGCCCTCGGCCTATTAGTACCAGTCAGCTCCACCCGTTACCGGGCTTCCACATCTGGCCTATCAACCCAGTCGTCTACTGGGAGCCTTACCCTCTCAAGGAGGTGGGAATACTCATCTTGAAGCAGGCTTCCCGCTTAGATGCTTTCAGCGGTTATCCCTCCCGAACGTAGCCAACCAGCCATGCCCTTGGCAGGACAACTGGCACACCAGAGGTTCGTCCGTCCCGGTCCTCTCGTACTAGGGACAGCCCTTCTCAATATTCCTACGCGCACAGCGGATAGGGACCGAACTGTCTCACGACGTTCTAAACCCAGCTCGCGTACCGCTTTAATGGGCGAACAGCCCAACCCTTGGGACCGACTCCAGCCCCAGGATGCGACGAGCCGACATCGAGGTGCCAAACCATCCCGTCGATATGGACTCTTGGGGAAGATCAGCCTGTTATCCCCGGGGTACCTTTTATCCGTTGAGCGACGGCGCTTCCACAAGCCACCGCCGGATCACTAGTCCCGACTTTCGTCCCTGCTCGACCCGTCGGTCTCACAGTCAAGCTCCCTTGTGCACTTACACTCAACACCTGATTGCCAACCAGGCTGAGGGAACCTTTGGGCGCCTCCGTTACCCTTTGGGAGGCAACCGCCCCAGTTAAACTACCCATCAGACACTGTCCCTGATCCGGATCACGGACCGAGGTTAGACATCCAGCACGACCAGAGTGGTATTTCAACGGCGACTCCACCATGACTGGCGTCACGGCTTCAAAGTCTCCCACCTATCCTACACAAGCCGAACCGAACACCAATATCAAACTGTAGTAAAGGTCCCGGGGTCTTTCCGTCCTGCTGCGCGAAACGAGCATCTTTACTCGTAGTGCAATTTCACCGGGCCTATGGTTGAGACAGTCGAGAAGTCGTTACGCCATTCGTGCAGGTCGGAACTTACCCGACAAGGAATTTCGCTACCTTAGGATGGTTATAGTTACCACCGCCGTTTACTGGCGCTTAAGTTCTCAGCTTCGCACACCCGAAAGTGCACTAACCGGTCCCCTTAACGTTCCAGCACCGGGCAGGCGTCAGTCCGTATACATCGCCTTACGGCTTCGCACGGACCTGTGTTTTTAGTAAACAGTCGCTTCTCGCTGGTCTCTGCGGCCACCCCCAGCTCACGGAGTAAATCCGATCACCAGTGATGGCCCCCCTTCTCCCGAAGTTACGGGGGCATTTTGCCGAGTTCCTTAACCATAGTTCACCCGAACGCCTCGGTATTCTCTACCTGACCACCTGAGTCGGTTTAGGGTACGGGCCGCCATGAAACTCGCTAGAGGCTTTTCTCGACAGCATAGGATCATCCACTTCACCACAATCGGCTCGGCATCAGGTCTCAGCCTTATATGAGGGACGGATTTGCCTACCCCTCGGCCTACACCCTTACCCCGGGACAACCACCGCCCGGGCTGGACTACCTTCCTGCGTCACCCCATCGCTTACCTACTACAAGTCTGGTTCGTCGGCTCCACCACTTTCCATTCCCCGAAGGGTCCGGAACGGCTTCACGGACTTAGCATCGCCTGATTCGATATTGGGCGTTTCAAAGCGGGTACCGGAATATCAACCGGTTGTCCATCGACTACGCCTGTCGGCCTCGCCTTAGGTCCCGACTTACCCTGGGCAGATCAGCTTGACCCAGGAACCCTTAGTCAATCGGCGCACACGTTTCTCACGTGTGTATCGCTACTCATGCCTGCATTCTCACTCGTGAACCGTCCACAACTAGCTTCCGCTGCTGCTTCACCCGGCACACGACGCTCCCCTACCCATCACA
>NZ_LFML01000010.1 GCF_001044425.1 Streptomyces roseus | reverse complement strand
TTGGAGGGGCGGGGCGGGCTGAACGGACGGGGTGGGCTCCGGTGCCGGCCGGCCGGGCTGGATGCGCCCCGGCAGGGGCCGGGCGTCCGGCTGCCCGGGGAGCGGGTACGGGCCCGGGTCCGAGCCGTCGGAACCGTTCGGCCCGGGCCGGCCGGGGCGCAGGGAGGCGGTCGGATCGGGGGCTTCGGCCTGGCGGTAGCCCTCGGGCAGGGCGAGTGGGGCGGGCAGCGCGGGGCGCACCGGCTCCGGTTTGGGCCGCGCTTCGAGCTCCTGCGCCGGCTCCCGCACCGGATGCGGCTCCTGCCCGGGTTCCTGCCCGGGTTCCTGCTCGGGCTCCGCCGGATCGGCGGGTGCGAGCGCGGCCGGCCGGCGCGGGGTGGCTCCGTGCCACGGCGCGTTCGTACGGCCGGCTCCGTCCGGGCCCCCGTACGGGTACGAGTAGCCCTGCGGGAGCTTCGACCCCTGCGGCCTCGGCTCCCGCGCGGGCTCGGAGCCGCCCTTGCGCTGCTCGGTGACC
Organism: Streptomyces roseus; assembly: GCF_001044425.1. GTDB lineage: Bacteria > Actinomycetota > Actinomycetes > Streptomycetales > Streptomycetaceae > Streptomyces > Streptomyces roseus. The sequence goes on along the minus strand of NZ_LFML01000010.1, from coordinate 35,633 downwards.
CGTGCGGCGGCCGCCTGCGCCCCGGCCCGGTACGCGGCGATGGCCCCGGCGCGGGCGGCGGCCTTGAGGTCGGGCCGCTCCCCCGCCGTCCGGGGGTTGATGTGGTCGGAGTACCGCGGTCCGGTGTCGTAACCCGGCGCCACGAGCGGCGCGTACCCGCCCGCGCCCGTGCCCGCCTCCGGACCCCGGCCCGCGTCCGCGCCCGGGCCCGTGCCCGTGCCCGGGCCGCCGTCCGCGCCGTCGGCCGCCGGCCCGCCCCGTACGGCGAGGCCCGCGCCGGGCTGCGCGTCCGGCCGCGCGCCCCGGCCGCCGCCCTCACCCAGCGCGTCCGGGTACGGGTCCGGGTCCGGTGGCAGGTCCGGGTACGGGTTCCACGACAGCTCGGGTTCCGCGCCGGGCCCCGGCTCGCCGCCCGGGGCCGGCCGGGGGCCGGGCGCCGCGCTCCGGCCCGGACCGGCGCCGGAAATCGGCCCCGCGGCCCAGCCCTTGACCGGCGGCGGGGCGTCCCAGGTCTCGGCTGCGGGCAGCGCGGACTCCGCGGGGATCGGGTCGTAGCCGCACAGGGCGTCCTCGGCGGCGCCCGCCGCCAGGCCCGTCAGGACGACCCGGCCGTCATCGCATATCAACACGGTCCGGACCGTGATGTTCCGGTGCGTCCAGCCGTGCGCGTGGAGCACCCGCAGCGCGGTCAGCACGTCCGCCGCGACCTCCGCCGCCCGGTAGGGGCTCAGGGGTTCTTCGGCGATCAGCGCCGCCAGCGGACGCGCCGGCACCAACTCGCTCACTATCCACAGCGACCCGCCCTCGGCGAACACGTCGAAGACCTGGTCCAGTCGGGGATGGTCCGGCACGGACGCGGCCGCCTGCGCCGCCGCGATCGCCCGGCGCACGGCCGGCAGATCCCCCACCGCCCGGCGTCCGGCCGCCGCAGCGGGCCGCGGGCCGCCGACGGGCGGGGCGTCCCCGTCCAGCAGCTCGGCGTCCACGATCTCCGGCAACGGCACCTGCCGTACCAGGACTTCCTGCCCGCTGCGCGTGTCGAAGGCGCGGGTCTCGACCAGCTCGTACTCGTCCGACGGCGGAAGCGGCAGACGGTAGCGGCCGGCCAGGATCCGGCCCGCGTAGTCCTCCACTTCGCCTCCCCCGAGTGCCGGGGCGCACGTCCCCCATGGCCCCACTGCCACGATACGTCGCGCAGGGCGCCCGCGTCCCGAGCCTGCGAAGGCTCGTCACCCGGCCCTGCCGGGAGCAAAGTTCCGGCGGAGCGCAGGAGGGGGTCAGCCCAGCGGCTGGAACGTCTGGTAGGCCGTGTTGCGCATCGTCGTGCACTCCGGGGCGTCCCACTGGTCCGCCGCGCAGCTGATCATGATGGCGTAGCCGTGCTTCGCGTCCACCTTGAAACCGCGGTTGAGCACGCGGACCTTGATGCCCTTCTGTTCCCGCTCGAACTCCCAGTCCGCGACGGTCGGGTAGCCGTTGTACTCCGTCGCGTCGATGCGGATCGTGCGGTAGTTGGTGCTGCCGCTCGCCGTTCCGGCGACCGCCTCGGCCCACGCGGCGCGGGCGTCGTTGCCGGGGCTGGCGGTGTAGTCGACCTGGATGCGGGGGAAGCCGCCGTCGCGGCTGTATATCGCGCCGGAGTTCTCGCCGGCTATCCCCGTCACCTTGAAGCCGGACGGCATGGCCATCGAGAAGTGGAACCCGAGGTCCGTCACCTTCGCGTACCCGTCGGGGAGTCCGGTTCCGGGACCGCCCGAACCGGAGCCCTGCCCCTGGCTCTGGCCCTGCTGGCCGCCCGGTGACTGCCCCTGGCTCGGCTGGCTGCCGGGACCGCCGTTGGCGCTTCCGGTGCCGGTGCCGCCCTTGCCCGAGGTGGCGCCGGTCTCGCCGGTCTTGGGCGATGATCCGGGGCTGGGGCTGCCGGACACTGCCGTACCCGGTCCGCCCTTGCCCTCGTCCTTCTTCTTGTCCTTCGGGTCGTCACCGCTGAACGCGTATGCGATGAGCGAACCGATCACGGCGAGCGCGACGACCATACCGGCTATCGCGAGGGCGATGGTGCGGCGGGACATGACATCGGTGAGCGGCGCCGCGACCGGCGAGGGCCTGCCCGGAGCCCGCGCGGGGGCCGGGGACTCGGCCGCCGAGGCCGCCGTGGCCGACGCTGCGGCGGCCGCCGCGGCCGCGGCCTTGCGGGTCGCCTTCAGCGCCGCGCGGGCCCGCTCGCGCTGCTCGCGCTCCAGCCGTTCGCGCTCCTTCTTCTCCGCCTTCTCCGCGGCCTTCTCGGCGGTGGCCTTGGCGGCGGCCTCCTTGGCGTCGGCGAGCGAGATCTGGCGGGTCTCCTCGACGGCCGGAGCGAGGACGGTGGCGGTCACCGGCTCCGGCGCGTTGACGACGGCGGTGAGCATCGCCCGCGCGCGCTCGTCGTCCAGGCGGCGGGCCGGGTCCTTGGCCAGCAGGCCGTAGATGACCTCGGTCAGCGGGCCGGCGTTCTTGGGCGGGTCCACCGGCTCGGTCATCACGGCGGTGAGGGTGGCGAGCGCGGAGCCCTTGTCGTACGGGGGCACGCCTTCGACGGCGGCGTACAGCAGTCCGCCGAGGGACCACATGTCGGCTGGCGGGCCGGGCTTTTGGCCGCGGGCGCGCTCGGGGGAGATGTACGAGGGGGCGCCGACGAGCATGCCGGTGGAGGTGACGGACGGGTCGCCCTCGACCTGGGCGATGCCGAAGTCGGTCAGGACGACGCGACCGGTGCGCGCGATGAGGACGTTGGAGGGCTTCACGTCCCGGTGCAGGATGCCCTGGCCGTGCGCGGCGCGCAGGACGTCGAGGACGGCGAGGCCGACCTCGGCCGCGCGGTGGGGGGTCAGCGGGCCGTTCTCACGGATGAAGTCGGCGAGGGAGGGGCCCTCGATGAGCTCCATGACGATCCACGGGCGGCCGTCCTCGTCGACGACGTCGAAGACGGTGACGGCTCCGCCACTGCGGATCCGCGCGATGGCCTTGGCCTCGCGGAGCGTACGGGTGATGAGGCGGCGCTTCTCGTCCTCGTCGACGCCGGTGCTGAAGCGGAGTTCCTTGACGGCGACCGTGCGGCCGAGGGTCTCGTCCTCGGCGCGCCAGACGGTGCCCATGCCGCCCTTGCCCAGCACTTCGCGCAGGCGGTAGCGGCGCGCGAGCAGCCGGCCCTCGTCCTGGCCGTCCTCGGCGGCCTTGGCGGCGGCCGCCTTGACGGCGGCGGCGACCGCATCGGCCTTCTCGACGACGGGGTTCACCGCGACGCCGGCCTTCTTCTCGCCGACCTTCTCGTCAACCTTCTTCTCGCCGGCCTTCTCGGCGGCCTTCTTCTCGCCGACCTTCTCGTCGCCGGGCTTCTCGGCGGCCTTCTTGTCGCCGGCCTTCTCCTCGGCCTTCGCCGCGGACTTGACCAGGTCCGGCTTCGCCCCCTCGGGCGCAGCGTCCCGGGCCGCTTCCCGTACGGACGGGCCCTCCTCGGCGGCGTCGGCCGCGGCCGGCGCGTCGTTGTTCGCAGCCTCCGGCTCCGCCCCGGCCTCGCTCAGGTCCCGCTCCGCCGCAGGCGACTCGGCACGCGTAGCTTCCTGCTTCGCCGCAGGCGACTCGGTGTGCTCCGGCTTCGACATGCGTCCCCTCTGCGATCGTGCCGCCTGCTGCCCCGGGGATCCCCGGTAACCCGGCCCGGCAGAACCCTCATTGTTCCTCACTCCGCAACGGACGGGCGCCCCGGGTCCGCGGTTCCCCCCTCCGGATCCCGGAGTTACAACGGAACGATGTCGGGCGCCCCCAGCCGCGCGGCGTCCGCCGTCTGGTCGTCCGGCTGCCGCTGCGATTCCCGTTCCGCCTGCACCCGCTTCTCGTAGTGTTCCACTTCCTTCTCGATCTGCTGCTTGTCCCAGCCGAGAACCGGAGCCATCAGCTCCGCACACTCCCGCGCCGATCGCGTCCCCCGGTCGAACGTCTCGATCGAGATGCGCGTCCGCCGCGTCAGCACGTCGTCGAGATGCCGCGCCCCCTCGTGCGAGGCCGCGTACACCACCTCTGCCCGCAGGTAGTCGTCCGCACCGCCCAGCGGCTGCCCCAGCGTCGGGTCCCCCGCGATCAGCTCCAGCAGTTCGTCCGTCATCGAGCCGTACCGGTTCAACAGGTGCTCCACCCGCACCACATGAAGACCCGTCCGGGCGGCGATCCCGGCGCGCCCGTTCCACAGCGCCCGGTATCCCTCCGCCCCCACCAGCGGCACGTCCTCCGTCACGCATGGCGCGACCCGCTGGTCCAGCCCGTGCACCGCCTCGTCGACCGCGTCCTTCGCCATCACCCGGTACGTCGTGTACTTGCCGCCCGCCACCACCACCAGCCCCGGCACGGGATGCGCCACCGTGTGCTCGCGCGAGAGCTTGCTCGTCGCGTCCGACTCCCCGGCCAGCAGCGGCCGCAGACCCGCGTACACCCCCTGCACGTCGTCCCGCGTCAGCGGGACCGCCAGCACCGAGTTCACGTGCTCCAGCAGGTAGTCGATGTCCGCGCTCGACGCCGCGGGATGCGCCTTGTCCAGGTCCCAGTCCGTGTCCGTCGTGCCCACGATCCAGCTGCGGCCCCACGGGATGACGAACAGCACGGACTTCTCCGTCCGCAGGATCAGCCCGGTCGTGGAGTGGATCCGGTCCTTCGGTACGACCAGATGGATGCCCTTCGAGGCCCGGACGTGGAACTGACCGCGCTCCCCGATCAGCGCCTGCGTGTCGTCCGTCCACACCCCGGTCGCGTTCACGATCTGGCGCGCGCGGATCTCGTACTCCCCGCCGCCCTCCACGTCCCGCACGCGCGCCCCGACGACCCGCTCGCCCTCCCGCAGGAATCCGACCACCCGCGCCCGGTTGGCGCACTGCGCCCCGTACGCCGCAGCCGTCCGCACCAGCGTCGCCACGTACCGCGCGTCGTCCATCTGGGCGTCGTAGTACTGCAGCGCCCCCACCAGCGCGTCCTTGCGCAGCGCCGGTGCCACCCGCAGGGCGCGCTTGCGCGACAGGTGCCGGTGCACCGGCAGCCCCCGCCCGTGCCCGCTGGAGACCGACATCGCGTCGTACAGCGCGACGCCCGATCCGGCGTAGAACCGCTCCCAGACCTTGTGCTGGAGCGGGTACAGGAACGGCACGGGCTTCACCAGGTGCGGAGCCAGCCGCTCCAGCAGCAGGCCGCGCTCCTTCAGGGCCTCCCGTACGAGAGCGAAGTCGAGCATCTCCAGATAGCGCAGCCCGCCGTGGATGAGCTTGCTCGACCGGCTGGAGGTGCCGGACGCCCAGTCCCTGGCCTCCACCAGCCCCGTCGAGAGGCCTCTGGTCGCGGCGTCGAGCGCGGTGCCCGCGCCGACCACGCCCGCACCCACCACCAGCACGTCCAGTTCCCGCTCGGCCATCCGGGCGAGCGCCTCTTCGCGCTGGACCGGCCCCAGTGTCGCTGTCCTCACGGCTGCCTCCCGTTGGTGCGGGTCGTCCCGGCTCGGTGCGGGTGACCCCGCTCACATCCCCCCGCTCACGATTCTGACCCGCCGCAGCGACATCAGCCACCGCCTGTGGACAACACAACAGTGACCATCACCCCGTAATACGACACATCGGTCATATATACGCCTAGTCTGACATCGCGCCGGCTCCACACTCCACCTGCACGGTCCACAGGGCTTGCGCACCCAGCCCCCTCATGCATGCCAGGGAAGGGACGGCACCCCATGCCCGCAGATCTCGCCGTCATCGGACTCGGCCACCTCGGCCTCCCGCTGGCCCAGGCGGCCGTCGCCGCCGGAATCGAGACGGTCGGCTACGACAGTGGTCCGGCGACATCCGCAGCACCAGGACCCGCAGGAGCCGCGGGCCCCGCCGGGACGGTGGCCACGGCCGGCGCCACCGACTCCACCCTCACCGCCGCCGAGATCCGCCGCATGTCGGCCGCCGGCTTCCGGATCACCGACAACCCCGCCGAACTCGGCCGTGTCCGCACCGCCGTCATCTGCGCCCCCACCCAACTCGGCGCCGACCGCGCACTCGACCTCAGCGCCGTCGGCGAGGCGGGACACACCCTCGCCGCCCGGCTGCGCCCCCACACCACCGTCATCCTCGAATCCGCGGCCCACCCGGGGGTCACCGAGGACTACCTGCGCCCCATCCTGGAAGCCGGCTCCGGACTGCGCGCCGGCCGGGATTTCCACCTCGCCTACTCCCCCAGCCGGCTCGACCCCGGCAACCGGACGCACGGCATCGCCAACACCCCCAAGGTGATCGGCGGCCTCACCCCCGCCTGCACGGAGTCCGCGCACGCCTTCTACGCCCGCCTCACCGAGAAGGTGGTCAGGGCGCGCGGGCTGCGCGAGGCCGAGACCGTCCAGCTCCTCGAAACGAACTACCGGCACGTCAACATCGCCCTCATGAACGAGATGGCGGTGCTCTGCCACGACCTCGGCGTCGACCTCTGGGACGTCATCCGCTGCGCCGAGACCAAGCCGTACGGCTTCCAGGCCTTCCGGCCCGGCCCGGGGGTCGGCGGCCGCAGCGTCCCCCTCGACCCCAACTACCTCCCCCACACCACCCGCACCCCGGGCCACCCCCTGCGCATGGTCGGCCTGGCGCAGGAGATCAACGGGCGGATGCCCCAGTACGTCATCCAGCGCTGCGCCACCCTGCTGAACGAGCACGGCAAATCGGCCCGCGGCGCCCGCGTCCTGCTGCTCGGCGTCACGTACAAGCCCGACCTCGCCGACCAGGAGGGCTCACCGGCCCGCGAGATCGCCAGCCGCCTGCTCGACCTCGGGGCACTGGTCAGCTACCACGACCCGTTCGTCGCCGGATGGCGCGTCAGGGACCGGCCGGTACCGCGGGCGGAATCGCTGTACGAGGCCGCCGCGAACGCCGACCTGACGATCCTGCTCCAGCACCACCGCACGTACGACCTCCAAGGCCTCGCGGTGAAGGCGCAGTTGCTGCTGGACACCCGCGGGGCCAGCCCGGCGGGCGCGGCACACCGGCTCTGACCGGCCCCGACCGGGCCGGACCCCCGCCGGACCGCGCCCGGAAAACGCGTCAGCGGAAGTCGGAGCCGCCTGCTAGCCTGCGGCGACTCTCATCTCGTCCATACGTCCTCGGCGACCTCCGGGGACACGTATGCGCACGCCCGAATCCCTGGGGGGGATTTCCACCATGAGCCAGCACACCCAGCCGCCCGCGCCGGAATCCGGCGCACCCGCCGCGGCGGCCGCCGTCCCGTACCCCGCCGATCCCGCCCGCACCGGCAACGTCGGCCTGGGCATCGCCGCGGGCGTGGTCGCCGCCCTGATCGCGGCCGCCGCGTACGGCGGGATCATGAACGCGATCGACCGCCAGGTCGGCTACGCGGCCGTCGGCGTGGGTCTGCTGATCGGCTTCGCCGCCGGCAAGGCCGGCGGCAGGAACCCGGCGCTCCCCGTGATCGGCGCGGTCCTCTCCCTCGGCGCCGTCTACCTCGGCCAGCTGTTCTTCATCGCGCTGGCCTTGGCCGACTACGGCAACGTCGGCCTCGGCGAAGTCCTCGGCAAGGCGGGCGTCGGCGGTCTGAACGACATCTGGCAGGAGGGCGCGGACCTGATGGACTACGCCTTCCTCGCCATCGGCGGCTTCGTGGCCTTCGGCGCCGCGAAGAAGGCCGGCGACTGACGCTCCCGACCGACCGACGGTGCCGGGGCCGCTCGACCGGCCCGTACGTGGGCGGACGCCGAAGGGCCGGCTCCCCATCCGGGGAGCCGGCCCTTCGCGTGCGTATGGGGTACGGCGTGCGGCGTACGGGTCAGCGGCTGTGCTGCGAGTCCGCGACCGTGACCTCGACCCGCTGGAACTCCTTGAGCTCGCTGTAGCCGGTCGTGGCCATCGAGCGGCGCAGCGCGCCGAAGATGTTCATCGAGCCGTCCGGGGTGTGCGACGGGCCGGTGAGGATCTCCTCGGTGGTGCCGACCGTGCCGAGGTCGACCTTCTTGCCGCGCGGCACGTCCTCGTGGACGGCCTCCATGCCCCAGTGGTTGCCCCGGCCGGGCGCGTCGGTGGCACGGGCCAGCGGGGAGCCCATCATCACGGCGTCCGCGCCGCAGGCGACGGCCTTCGGGATGTCCCCGGACCAGCCCACGCCGCCGTCGGCGATGACGTGCACGTAGCGGCCGCCGGACTCGTCCATGTAGTCGCGGCGGGCCGCGGCCACGTCCGCGACGGCGGTGGCCATCGGGACCTGGATGCCGAGCACGTTGCGCGTGGTGTGCGCGGCGCCGCCGCCGAAGCCGACCAGCACGCCCGCCGCGCCGGTGCGCATCAGGTGCAGGGCCGCGGTGTACGTGGCGCAGCCGCCGACGATGACCGGGACGTCGAGCTCGTAGATGAACTGCTTCAGGTTCAGCGGCTCGGCGGCGCCGGAGACGTGCTCCGCCGACACGGTGGTGCCGCGGATCACGAAGATGTCCACGCCCGCGTCGACGACGGCCTTGGAGAACTCGGCGGTGCGCTGCGGGGAGAGCGCGGCGGCGGTGACGACGCCGGAGTCGCGGACCTCCTTGATGCGCTGCCGGATCAGGTCCGCCTGGATGGGGGCGGAGTAGATCTCCTGGAGACGGCGGGTGGCGGACTCCTCGTCCAGCTCCCGGATCTCGTCGAGGAGCGGCTGCGGGTCCTCGTAGCGGGTCCACAGGCCTTCGAGGTTCAGCACGCCGAGGCCGCCGAGCTCGCCGATGCGGATGGCGGTCTGCGGGGAGACGACCGAGTCCATGGGGGCGGCCAGGAAGGGGAGCTCGAAGCGGTAGGCGTCGATCTGCCAGGCGATCGAGACCTCCTTCGGGTCCCGCGTACGCCGGCTCGGGACGATGGCGATGTCGTCGAACGCGTACGCCCTGCGGCCGCGCTTGCCGCGCCCGATCTCGATCTCAGTCACGTGTGGTGGCCTTTCCTCTGGGTCTGCCCGTCCAGTATCCCCGAACCCCGGCGCCGCGCGTTCCGGTGACCGCTGTACGGACGTCCGCCCGGGCACGGCGAAGGGGGCGGGTCCGGGTGGACCCGCCCCCTTCGGCGCCGTCGGTCAGCTCTTGCGGCTGTAGTTCGGCGCCTCGACCGTCATCTGGATGTCGTGCGGGTGGCTCTCCTTGAGGCCCGCCGAGGTGATGCGGACGAAGCGGCCGCGGTCCTGGAGCTCGGGCACCGTGCGGCCGCCGACGTAGAACATCGACTGGCGCAGGCCGCCCACGAGCTGGTGCACGACCGCGGAGAGGGGGCCGCGGTACGGGACCTGGCCCTCGATGCCCTCGGGGATGAGCTTGTCGTCGCCGCCCACGCCCTCCTGGAAGTAGCGGTCCTTGGAGAAGGAGCGCTGGTCGCCGCGGGACTGCATCGCACCGAGCGAACCCATGCCTCGGTACGACTTGAACTGCTTGCCGTTGATGAAGAGCAGCTCGCCGGGGGACTCCTCGCAGCCCGCGAGGAGCGAGCCGAGCATCACCGTGTCGGCGCCCGCGACGAGCGCCTTGGCGATGTCGCCGGAGTACTGGAGGCCGCCGTCGCCGATGACCGGGACGCCGGCCGCCTTCGCCGCGAGGGAGGCCTCGTAGATGGCGGTGACCTGCGGGACGCCGATGCCGGCGACGACGCGGGTGGTGCAGATGGAGCCCGGGCCGACGCCGACCTTGATGCCGTCGCAGCCGGCGTCGATCAGCGCCTGGGCGCCGTCGCGGGTGGCGACGTTGCCGCCGATGACGTCGACGGAGGAGTTCGACTTGATCTTGGCGACCATGTCGCCGACCAGGCGGGAGTGGCCGTGGGCGGTGTCGACGACGATGAAGTCGGCGCCCGCCTCGATCAGCGCCTGGGCGCGCTCGTACGCGTCGCCGGCGACGCCCACCGCGGCGCCGACCAGGAGGCGGCCGTCCTTGTCCTTGGCGGCGTTCGGGTACTTCTCGGCCTTGACGAAGTCCTTGACCGTGATGAGGCCCTTGAGGATGCCCGCGTCGTCGACCAGCGGCAGCTTCTCGATCTTGTGGCGGCGCAGCAGCTCCATGGCGTCCACGCCGGAGATGCCGACCTTGCCCGTGACCAGCGGCATCGGGGTCATGACCTCGCGCACCTGGCGGCTGCGGTCCGACTCGAAGGCCATGTCGCGGTTGGTGACGATGCCGAGCAGCTTGCCCGCGGCATCGGTGACCGGGACGCCGGAGATGCGGAACTTCGCGCACAGCTGGTCCGCCTCGCCCAGCGTCGCGTCCGGGTGCACCGTGATCGGGTCGGTGACCATGCCGGACTCGGAGCGCTTGACCAGGTCGACCTGGTTGGCCTGGTCGGCGATCGACAGGTTGCGGTGCAGTACGCCGACACCGCCCTGGCGGGCCATCGCGATGGCCATGCGGGCCTCGGTGACCTTGTCCATGGCGGCGGACAGCAGCGGGACGTTCACGCGGACGTTGCGCGAGATGAGGGAGGAGGTGTCGATCGCGTCAGGCGACATGTCCGACGCGCCCGGCAGCAGCAGCACGTCGTCGTAGGTCAGTCCGAGCGTGGCGAATTTGTCGGGCACTCCGTCGGCGGTCATGACACCTTCCCAAATGGTCTTGCTCAGCGCGGATGTCCATGCTAACGGGATCCCGAGGCGTCTCATTCCACGACCAAGGTCAAGGAGAAGTTTCGTCTCTTCCTACGAGCCTGGCGGGAAGATCGGGGCCGTCACTGCTCGGCGAGCGCGCGCAGCCGGCTGAGCGCGCGGTGCTGTGCGACCCGCACCGCGCCGGGGGACATCCCGAGCATCTGGCCGGTCTCCTCGGCCGTCAGGCCGACCGCCACGCGCAGTACGAGGAGCTCGCGCTGGTTCTCCGGGAGGTTGGCCAGCAGCTTCTTGGCCCAGGCGGCGTCGCTGCTCAGCAGCGCCCGCTCCTCGGGACCCAGCGAGTCGTCCGGTCGCTCCGGCATCTCGTCGGAGGGCACGGCCGTACTGCCCGGATGCCGCATGGCGGCGCGCTGGAGGTCGGCGACCTTGTGCGCGGCGATGGCGAAGACGAAGGCCTCGAAGGGGCGGCCGGTGTCCCGGTACCGCGGCAGCGCCATCAGGACGGCGACGCAGACCTCCTGCGCGAGGTCCTCCACGAAGTGGCGGGCGTCGCCCGGGAGCCGCGAGAGCCGGGTCCGGCAGTAGCGGATGGCCAGCGGGTGCACGAAGGCGAGCAGATCGTGCGTCGCCTGCTCGTCACCTTCGACCGCTCTGCGTACGAGCGCGCTGACGGCCCCGGCGCTGCCGCTTTTGGCGGCGCCGGTGGAGCCTGTGGCCGTGGGTGACCCCTGGGCCTCGTCGTCGCGCATCAATCCATGGTGCCTTGGCGCCGGAGCATTCGCGCCGCCACGGCCCGTGTTGTGCGTCGAAGCGTTATGAGCGGGTGCGCCTGAACTCGTCACCGCGCCCTCCCCTCCCGCTCGACCGGATACTCCCCGAGGCCCCATCCCAGAAAATGCGCCACACCTCAAGCATGCGGCATCGCGCGCGAAGCGACACGTTCCCCGATTGTGCCCCGCCCGTCCCCGGGTGCGCACCGGGTACGGCGGGACCGGAACGGACGGGAACGCGGCGGGCGGGAGCCCGGCTCGGCACGAGCCGCGCGGGAAACGGGCCGCCCCGCCCGCCGGTGGCGGACGGGACCGCTCTCAGCGACCGGCCTGCGGACCCACGGTCAGCGGACCAGGCCCCAGCGGAACCCGAGCGCCACGGCGTGCGCCCGGTCCGAGGCGCCCAGCTTCTTGAACAGCCGGCGGGCGTGCGTCTTGACCGTGTCCTCGGAGAGGAAGAGCTCGCGCCCGATCTCCGCGTTGGACCGGCCGTGGCTCATGCCCTCCAGCACCTGGATCTCGCGCGCGGTGAGCGTGGGCGCGGCGCCCATCTCGGCCGAGCGGAGCCGGCGCGGGGCCAGCCGCCAGGTCGGGTCGGCGAGTGCCTGGGTGACCGTGGCCCGCAGTTCGGCGCGCGAGGCGTCCTTGTGCAGATAGCCCCGGGCGCCGGCGGCGACCGCGAGGGCCACGCCGTCCAGGTCCTCGGCGACCGTCAGCATGATGATGCGGGCGCCCGGATCGGCCGAGAGCAGCCGGCGCACCGTCTCCACACCGCCCAGCCCCGGCATCCGTACATCCATCAGAATGAGGTCGGAGCGGTCGGCACCCCAGCGGCGGAGGACTTCCTCGCCGTTGGCAGCCGTCGTCACACGCTCGACGCCGGGCACGGTGGCAACCGCGCGACGGAGCGCCTCTCGGGCAAGCGGGGAGTCGTCGCAGACGAGGACGGAAGTCATGACCGCCCTCCGCAGCTGCTGATGCGCGTCACCTTGAGCCTCCAGGCTGGTACGTATCGTCACCTGTGCGGTCGATGCTCTCGGACACCTGTCCGGGAACTTCTTCGTTCAACCGCCTTCGCACTCTCAACGATGGTCACTCGAAAGAGTTACGGGTCGGACGGACACCTTCGGCACTCTACGTGAGGAAGCGAATACGGCGCGGCTGCCACTCTCCGCGTGTCGTCCATCTGGAGCTATGCCCTATTTGGCGGCTTTTCTTCCGTTTGGCATGTGTCTGAGGCTAGATTCCCAATGAGTCATATTTACATCTACTACGACAGTAGGTGTGGAGACTTGGACCGTATCCGTCTCAGTACCGGCACCAAGAGGACTACCCATGGCAGATTTCTCCCGCCTCCCCGGACCGAACGCCGACCTCTGGGACTGGCAGCTGCTGGCAGCCTGCCGAGGAGTCGACAGCTCCCTCTTCTTCCACCCGGAAGGCGAGCGGGGCGCGGCCAGGAGCGCGCGCGAGGCCTCGGCTAAAGAGGTCTGCATGAGATGCCCGGTGCGCTCCGAATGCGCCGCGCACGCACTGGCCGTCCGTGAGCCCTACGGGGTGTGGGGGGGCCTCACCGAGGACGAGCGCGAAGAACTGATGGGACGCGCACGCCATCGCCTGATCCCCGCGTCGAGCACGATCGGCCCCCTGCCGCCCCACTGATCCGCGGTTCGCCGAAACGTACGAAGGAACGTTTCCCCAACCTGTGCGCGGACCGGGACCGGCCCGGAACGTCACGCGTTCGGCCGTACCGCCGTACGGTCAACGCGTGGCGGCCCGCTCCAGTTCGGCCAGGGTCGCCGCCACGGCCGGTACGCGCGCCAGGTCGGGCAGGGTCAGCGCCACGACCTCCCGCTCCACCGCGGGTTCCACGGCCAGCGTGCTCACGCCCTTGGCCCGGACGGACTCCACCGCCAGCTCCGGCAGTACGGCGACGCCCAGCCCGGCGCCCACCAGGCCGACCACGGCCGGGTAGTCGTCGGTCGCGAAGTCGATGCGCGGGGTGAAGCCCACCTCCTCGCACACCTCCACCAGATGGCGGCGGCAGCGCGGACAGCCCGCGATCCAGGGCTCGTCGGCCAGTTCGGCCATGCCCACCCGGTCGGCCCCCGCCAGCCGGTGCCCCTCGGGAACCAGCCCGACGAGCCGGTCCGTGAGCAGCGGCCGCACCACCAGGTCCTCCCACTCGCCGGCGTCGGCCGGCCCGGCGGCCGCGGGCGAGGCCGAGCCGTACCGGAAGGCCAGCGCGAGATCGCAGTCGCCCTCGCGCAGCATCTCCACCGACCGCGGCGGCTCCGCCTCGACCAGCGAGATCCGGGTACCGGGGTGCGCGGCGCGCATCGCGGCGAGCGCGGTCGGCACCAGCGTCGAGCTGCCGCTGGGGAAGGACACCAGCCGGACCCGGCCCGCGCGCAGCCCGGCGATGGCCGCGACCTCCTCCTCCGCGGCGGTCAGCCCGGCGAGGATCCCGGCGGCGTGCCGGACCAGGGCCGTCCCGGCCTGGGTGAGGCGCATCTCGCGGCCGGCGCGGACGAGGAGCGGGGTGCCGGCCGACTGCTCCAGCGCCTTCATCTGCTGGGAGACGGCGGGCTGGGTGCAGCCGAGCTCGCGGGCGGCGGCGGAGAAGGAGCCGGTCCCGGCGACGGCGCGCAGCACCCGGAGATGTCGTGCCTCGATCATCCTCCGAGCATAAGCCCAGCTTTGGGCCCGGCGCGAATACTCTCGCGCTCCTTTGAGGGCTCGGCTACCGTGACTCCATGCCCCCCTTCGCTCCCGGCGCTCCCGGCGCCCCCGCGGCCCCCCGTCGCGTCCTCTCCGTGAACCTCGGCCGGGCGACGGCCGTCGACCACACCGACGCCGCGGGCGGGCTGACCGGCATCGGCAAGAAGCCCGTCCCCGGCCCGGTCGACGTCTTCGCCCCCGGACCCGAAGGGGTCGGCGGCAGCGGCCTGGCGGGGGACTCCGTCTGCGACCTGCGCCACCACGGCGGGGACCACCAGGCGGTCTACGCCTACGCGCGCGAGGACCTCGACTGGTGGGAGGCCGAACTGGGCCGCGAACTGCCCGCCGGGCTCTTCGGCGAGAACCTCACCACCACCGGCCTGGACCTGACGGGCGCACGGCTCGGCGAGCGCTGGCGGGTCGGCTCGGGCGGCCTCGTCCTCGAAGTGGCCTCGGCGCGCATCCCGTGCCGTACCTTCCAGGGCGCCCTCGGCGAGCGGGGCTGGGTCAAGCGGTTCACGGAAGCCGTACGGCCGGGCGCGTACCTGCGCGTGGTCCGGGAGGGTCCGGTCTCCCCCGGCGACCGCGTCGAGGTCGTGCACCGGCCGGACCACGACGTGACGGTGGAGCTCTGGTTCCGCGCCTTCACCACCGACCGGTCGCTGCTCCCGGACACGCGGGCGGCGGGCGAGGCCATGGCTCCGCAGTGGCACGAGATGGCCTCGGCGCACGTGGCGAAGTACGGGCGGTAGGGCGGGAACAGGGGTTTTCGTAGCCGGAAGTAGCGGTTCCGCAGCGGGAAGCGACGGTGTGCGGCGCCGACGATCACGAAGGGGTACCGCCCGGCGGGCTCCCCTTGAGCTGTCGCCGGGGGCGGCTAGGTTGCGCTTATGACGACTGCGTTGATTACGGGATCCACGGCGGGCATCGGCGCCGCCTTCGCCCGGCGGCTCGCCGCCCAGGGCCACAACCTCGTGCTGGTGGCCCGGGATGTGAAGCGGCTCGGCGAGCAGGCCACCGAACTGCACGACCGGCACGGCATCGAGGCCGAGGTGCTGGCGGCCGACCTGTCCACCGACGAGGGCATCGCCGCCGTCGAGCGCCGCCTCGGCGACCGCACGCACCCGGTGGACCTGCTGGTCAACAACGCGGGCTTCGGCAACAAGGGCCGCTTCCTCGAAGTCTCCATGGCCGACGAGCTGACCATGCTCAAGGTGCACGTCGAGGCCGTCCTGCGGCTGACCTCGGCGGCCACCGAGTCGATGCGCTCGCGGGGCCGGGGCGGCGTCGTCAACGTGGCCTCGGTGGCGGCGTTCGTACCGCGCGGCACGTACGGGGCGAGCAAGGCCTGGGTCGTGCAGTTCACGCAGGGCGCGGCGCGGGACCTGTCCGGAACGGGCGTACGGCTGATGGCGCTGTGCCCGGGCTTCGTGCGCACCGAGTTCCACCAGCGCGCCGGCATGGGCACGGACAACATCCCCAACTGGATGTGGCTGGACGCGGACAAGCTGGTGGCGACGGCCCTGGACGACCTGGCGCGCGGCAAGACGGTCTCCGTCCCGGACCCGCGCTACAAGGCGCTGATGGGCGTGGTGAAGCTGACGCCCCGCGGGCTGCTGGGCGGGGTGTCCTCGCGCACGGGCCGCAAGTACGGTCCGCAGTAGTCCGGGGCGACCTCCGGGCAGTCAGGCCCCGAAACCCGCCGAACGGGTGAAATCTCCCTAAACTGGATACGTCCCTTCCAGTGCGGGAGTGCGCCATGACATTCGTACAGATAGTCGATTACGAGACCAGCAGGCCCGAGGCGGTCGACGAGGTCATCGACCGCTACCTGGAGAAGACGAAGGGCAGGCGCACCGTGTCCCACACCGTGGTGGGCAGGGACCGGGAATCCGAGACCCACTTCGTCGACGTCGTCGAATTCCCGTCGTACGAAGCGGCCATGAAGAACTCTCACCTCCCCGAGACGGACACGATGTTCCAGGAGATGACGGCCCTCTGCGACGGGATGCCCCGGTTCACCAACCTCGACGTCGTCCGCGACGAGCACCTCAACACGCTGCTGGCGAACCGCATGTTCGGCGAGATCGCGATGAAGGGCGACCTGTCCGTCGTGGACGAGATCTTCGCGACGGACTACCGGGACCACGACATCAGCCGGCCCGAGGTCAAGATCGGCCGCGACGGCATCCGCGAGGACGTGCGGATGTGGCGGAGCGCCTTCGACTTCGCCTTCACCCTGGACGCGCAGACGGCGCAGGAGGACTACGTCACCACGCTGTGGACCTTCAGCGGCAAGCACCGGGGCGAGTTCATGGGGATCGCCCCGACCGGCAGGGACTGCACGATGACCGGCACGACGGTCTTCCGGTGCGAGGACGCAATGATCAAGGAAGGCTGGTGGCACTACGACGCCATGCGGCTGATGAGGGACTTGGGCGCGATGTGAGACCGCCCGCCCTGAGCCACTCGCCCGATGCCGCCCGCCCGCGCCACCCGGCCCGCGCCGCCCGGCCAACGGGGAAGGCCCCGTTCCGCAGGTGCGGAACGGGGCCTTCCCGGTGTGGGGCGCGATCAGTGGCTGTGACCGTGACCGTGGCCGTGACCGGCCTCGGCCTCTTCCTCGGCCGGCTTCTCGACGACCAGGGTCTCGGTCGTGAGCAGCAGGGAGGCGATGGAAGCGGCGTTCTCCAGCGCGGAGCGGGTGACCTTGACCGGGTCGATGACGCCGGCCTTGACCAGGTCGCCGTACTCGCCGGTGGCGGCGTTGAAGCCCTGGCCCTTGTCGAGCTCGGCGACCTTCGAGGTGATGACGTAGCCCTCGAGGCCGGCGTTCTCCGCGATCCAGCGCAGCGGCTCGACGGCGGCGCGGCGGACGACCGCGACACCCGTGCCCTCGTCGCCGGACAGACCCAGGTTGCCTTCGAGCACCTTCACGGCGTGGACGAGCGCGGAGCCACCGCCGGAGACGATGCCCTCCTCGACCGCGGCGCGGGTCGCCGAGATGGCGTCCTCGAGACGGTGCTTCTTCTCCTTGAGCTCCACCTCGGTGGCGGCGCCGACCTTGATGACGCAGACGCCGCCGGCGAGCTTCGCCAGGCGCTCCTGCAGCTTCTCGCGGTCCCAGTCGGAGTCCGTGGACTCGATCTCGGCCTTGATCTGGTTGACGCGGCCGAGGACCTCCTCGGAGCTGCCGGCACCGTCGACGATCGTGGTGTCGTCCTTGGAGACGGTCACGCGGCGCGCGGACCCGAGTACGTCCAGACCGGCCTGGTCGAGCTTGAGGCCGACCTCCTCGGAGATGACGGTGGCACCGGTGAGGGTGGCCATGTCCTGGAGCATCGCCTTGCGGCGGTCACCGAAGCCGGGGGCCTTGACGGCGACCGCGTTGAAGGTGCCGCGGATCTTGTTGACGACGAGGGTGGAGAGCGCCTCGCCCTCGACGTCCTCGGCGATGATCAGCAGCGGCTTCGAGGCGCCGGCCTGGATGACCTTCTCCAGCAGCGGCAGGAGGTCCTGGATGGAGGAGATCTTGCCCTGGTTGATCAGGATGTACGGGTCGTCGAGGACGGCCTCCATACGCTCCTGGTCGGTGACCATGTACGGGGAGAGGTAGCCCTTGTCGAAGGCCATGCCCTCGGTGAACTCCAGCTCCAGGCCGAAGGCGTTGGACTCCTCGACGGTGATGACACCGTCCTTGCCGACCTTGTCCATCGCCTCGGCGATGAGCTCGCCGACCTGCTGGTCCTGCGCGGAGAGCGCGGCCACGGCGGCGATGTCGGACTTGTCCTCGATCGGGCGGGCGGTCGCGAGGAGCTCCTCGGACACGGCCTTGACCGCGGCGTCGATGCCCTTCTTCAGGGCGGCCGGGGAGGCGCCGGCGGCGACGTTGCGCAGACCCTCGCGGACCAGCGCCTGGGCCAGCACGGTGGCGGTGGTGGTGCCGTCACCCGCGATGTCGTTGGTCTTGGTCGCCACCTCCTTCACCAGCTGCGCGCCCAGGTTCTCGTACGGGTCGTCCAGCTCGACCTCGCGAGCGATGGTGACACCGTCGTTGGTGATGGTGGGGGCGCCGAACTTCTTGTCGATGACGACGTTGCGGCCCTTGGGGCCGATCGTCACCTTCACCGTGTCGGCCAGCTTGTTGACGCCGCGCTCGAGGGCGCGACGGGCGTCCTCGTCGAACTTCAGGATCTTCGCCATGGGAGCGGTTCAGCCCTCTCGAAAACTCGGGTTTAACGAACTGCGCCCCTTGCCGCCCGGCAATCAGCGGGGTGACCAGGGGCGCAGCTCAAAGCAATGCTTGATGCTTCGGTGAATTACTTCTCGATGATCGCGAGCACGTCGCGGGCCGAGAGGACGAGGTACTCCTCGCCGCTGTACTTCACTTCGGTGCCGCCGTACTTGCTGTACAGCACGATGTCGCCGACGCTGACGTCCAGCGGGAGACGCTGGCCGTCCTCGAAGCGACCCGGGCCCACGGCGAGGACGACGCCCTCCTGGGGCTTCTCCTTCGCGGTGTCCGGGATGACCAGGCCGGAAGCCGTGGTCTGCTCGGCGTCGAGCGGCTGGACCACAATGCGGTCCTCGAGCGGCTTGATGGCAACCTTGGAGCTGGTGGTCGTCACGATCCGACCTCCCCCTTCGGAGATCTCACGGGGCTAACTGTCTGGGTGGCGACCAGGTGGATCCGTCGTCGCGGGTGCCGGACCTGCCCGTCGCTGTGTTGGCACTCACCGGGGGTGAGTGCCAGGTGCGAGACTATTCCGGTGATTAGCACTCGGTCAAGCGGAGTGCCAACACGCTCCCCCGGGTGGTCCGGATCGGGGGTGTTTCCCCGGGCCCGCGGTGCCCTCCTCGCGACCCGGCCCCCCGGGCGCGGTGGGCGGTATGTGAGGGTTGCGGGGTGCGCATCCTCGTGGTCGAAGACGAAGAGGGCCTCGCCGAGTCCCTGCGGCGCGGCCTCTGCGCCGACGGGCACTGGGTCGACCTCGCCCACGACGGCCACCGCGGGCTGGACCTCGCCCGCACCGGCTCGTACGACGCCGTCCTGCTCGACCTGATGCTCCCCGGCCTCAGCGGGTACGAGGTCTGCGCCCGCCTGCGGGCCGACGGCGACCCGACGCCCGTCCTCATGCTGACCGCCAAGGACGGCGAGTACGACGAGGCCGAGGGCCTGGACTGCGGCGCCGACGACTACCTCACCAAGCCCTTCTCGTTCGTCGTCCTGGCCGCCCGCCTGCGCGCCCTCGCCCGGCGGACGGCGGGCGGCGCCGCCGGCCCCCGCCCCACCCTCCAGGCCGGTGACCTCGTCCTCGACCCCGCCGGGCGCCGCTGCCGCCGCGGCCCCCACGACATCGAGCTCACCGCCCGCGAGCTGGGCGTCCTCGCCTGTCTCATGGAGCAGCCCGGCCGGGCCGTCGCCAAGCAGGACATCCTGGACCAGGTCTGGGACGCCCCGCACGCCATCGACCCGAACATCGTCGAGGTGTACGTCTCCTCGCTGCGCAGGAAGATCGACGCCCCCTTCGGCCGCCGTTCGATCCTCACCGTTCACGGCACCGGGTACCGCATGGCCGCCGACGGTGGCTGAGGCCAGGACGAGCTCGGGCCCGCTCCGGCGCCGCGCCGCGCTGGCCGCCGCCCTCGCCATGGCCGCGGTACTCGGCGCCGGCGGGCTGTGGCTGTACGCCCTGCTGCGGGCCAACCTGCTCGACAACACCACCGGCCGCACCGAGCTGGCCGCCCGCAAGGTGGCCGCCCAGCTCGAAGGGCACGCCTTCCCCGGCGGGCGGCTGCCCGCGCCGGAGAGCGGGGTCGACCTGGTCCTCGTACGGGACGCGCACGGGCGGACCGTCGCCTCCACCGGGGACCTCGCCGACGCCCCCGACCTCGGCGGCCTGCGCCCGCCGCCGCCCACCGCCTCCGGCGAGGACTCCCGCTCCGCCGTCCTCGCGCCCGCGCACCCCGGCGCGGAACGGCGCGCGGTCGTCGCGGTCCAGGCGCCGGGCGGGCACGAGGTGTACGCCGTGACCGTGCTCGGCGACGTGGACGACGCGACCGGCGCCATCGCCCTCGGCCTGCTCGCCGGCGCGCCCCCGCTGATCGGCTTCGCGGCGGCCCTGGCCCGGTGGGTGACGGGGCACGCCCTGCGCCCGGTCACCGCGATCCGCACCGAGCTCGCGGCGGTCACCGCCAGCGAGCTGGACCGCCGGGTTCCGGACCCCGGCGGGGCGGACGAGATCGCCCAGCTGGCCCGGACCGTCAACGACACGCTCGACCGGCTGGAGCGATCCGACGCCCGGCAGCGGCAGTTCACCGCCGACGCCTCGCACGAGCTGCGCAATCCGCTGGCCGCCGTCCGGTCCCGGCTGGAAGTGGCGCTGGCCCAGGACCGCCCCGACCGGGAGTCGGTGGCGGCCGCCCTGGCCGATACCGAGCGGCTCCAGCGCATCGCCGCGGACCTGCTGCTGCTCGCCCGGCTCGACGGCGGCCCCGTACCCCGCACCGAGCCGGTGGACCTGGCGCTGCTGGCCGCGGAGGACCTGGCCCGGCGCCCGGAGCCCCGGGTCCCGCTCCGGCTGGACGCGCGGGCTCCCGTACCGGCGGCCGGGGATCCGGCGCGGCTGGAGCGGGCGCTGGCCAACCTGGTGGACAACGCGCTGCGGCACGCCCGTACGGGGGTCGTCGTACGGGCGGCCAGCGAGCCCGCGGACGGCGGCTGGGCGGTGCTGGAGGTCGAGGACGACGGCCCCGGCATCCCCGCGCAGGACCGCGACCGGGTCTTCGAGCGCTTCGTGCGCCTGGACGCGGACCGCGGGCGCGCGGGCGGCGGTACGGGGCTCGGCCTGGCCATCGTCCGCGAGACGGCCCGAGCGCACGGCGGCGAGGCGCGGGCGCTCGCGCCCCGGGCGGGCGGCGGCCGCGGCATCCGCTTCGTCCTGCGCGTGCCGGTCGGCGGCCCGCGCGCGGCGGCCGGCGGGCCGCGGCCGGCCCGGTCCGCCGGGTCCTGAACGCCCCTTCAGGTCTCTCAGGATTCCTTCAGCGCCCCTCCCCCACCATCGAGTGGCATGAGCGCGCACCGGAGGAAGACCAGCCACCCCGCCCGCCGGCCCCGTCGGCGGCCCCGCCCCCGCCGCATCGCCCGCACCCTGCTCGTGGCCGTCTGCGCGCTGGCGGTGACGGCGGCCGCGGGCGCCTGGTACGTGTACCGGGACCTCGCCGCCGGCATCGGCAGCTCCCGGGCCCTGGAGGGCGCCGAGAAGTCGGAGTACGGCGACACCAACGTGCTGCTGATGGGCCTGGACAGCCGCCGCGACCAGAACGGCGAGGAGCTGCCGGCGGAGGTCCTCGACGCACTGCACGCCGGCGGTTCCGACATCGGCGGCTACAACGCGAACACGCTGATCCTGCTCCACGTCCCCGGTGACGGCAGCCGGGCGAAGGCCTTCTCGGTCCCGCGCGACGACTTCGTCGACATCCCGGGGCAGGGCAAGGACAAGATCAAGAAGGCGTACGGGCTGGCGAAGGCCAAGGAGGAGGACCGGCTCTCGGGCCAGGGGGTCAAGGACCGGAGGCAGCTGGAGCGCGAGGGGCGGGAGGCCGGCCGCAGGGCGCAGATCGAGACGGTGCGGAACTTCCTGGGCGTTCCGATCGATCACTTCGCCGAACTCAACCTGGCCGGTTTCCACCACCTGGCGGAGGCGCTGGGCGGCGTACCGGTGTGTCTGAAGCGGCCGGTGCGGGACACGTACTCGGGCGCCGACTTCCCGGCGGGCCGCCAGAGCCTGAACGGGCGGCAGTCCCTGGCCTTCGTACGGCAGCGGCACGGCCTGGAGCGGGGCGATCTGGACCGGACGAAGCGGCAGCAGGCCTTTTTGGCCGGGGCCACGCAGAAGCTGAACTCGGCCGGGACCTTCACGGATCCGGTGAAGCTGATGAAGCTGATCGAGGCCGCGAAACAGGACGTCGTGACGGATGCCGGCTGGGACCTGCTGTCGTTCGTGAAGCAGGCGAAGAACCTGTCCGGCGGAAAAGTGTCGTTCACGACACTGCCCGTCGAGCGGTTCGGCAGGAACCATGGAGAGGACATAAACGTCGTAGACGATATGAAGATAAAGCGCCTCATTGCCGAGCAGATCGGACCGGGGGCTTCCGCCTCCGCGTCCGCTCCGAGCCCGGGCGCGGGCCCGAGCGACGCGCCGGGGACGTCACCCGGGGCGTCTGCGGAGGCGTCTGCCGGGGAGTCTTCGGGGACGGCTTCCACCCCCTCGGCGGGCGCGGGCGGCCCCGCCCCCGCCATCGACGGCGGCGGCGTTCCGTGCGTGGACTGAGGCCGCTGACGACGGCCGGCGTGCGCCGCCGCACCGAGGCGCTGCTCCTCGTCTTCGTCGTCGCCCTCACCGTCTTCGGGCACGTGAGCGCCGGCCTGGCGATGAACGGCGAGCTGCCCGCCAACCTCACCGGCTTCACGATGAGCATGACGCTGCTGGCACTGGTGGGGCACTTGGGCGTGCGCCGGTTCGCCGCGTACGCGGATCCGCTGATCCTCCCGGTGGCCATGCTGCTGTCGGGGCTGGGGCTGGTGCTGCTGCACCGGCTGGACCAGTCGTACATCGCGCGGTACGGCGGCGACGCGAACGCGCCGGGGCAGCTGCTGTGGACGGTGATCGGCGTGGCCGCCTGCCTGGCGGTGGTGGCGCTGCTGCGCGACCACCGGCTGCTCCAGCGGTTCATCTACATCACGATGGTGGTCGCGCTGGTGCTGCTGATCGCGCCGGCCTTCTTCGGTGCGGACACGTACGGCGCGAAGCGCTGGATCATCCTGTTCGGGTTCTCGCTCCAGCCGGGCGAGTTCGTGAAGATCATGATCGCGATCTTCTTCGCGGGCTACCTGGTCATCCACCGCGATTCGCTCGCCCTGACGGGCCGGAAGTTCCTCGGGATGCGGCTGCCGCCGATGCGCCAGCTCGGGCCGATCATCACGGTGTGGATCGTGTCGCTGCTGGTGCTCGTCTTCGAACGGGACCTGGGCACGTCGCTGATCTTCTTCGGTGTTTTCGTGGTGATGCTGTACGTCGCCACCGAGCGCACCAGCTGGATCGTGACGGGCCTGCTCATGGCGGGGGTCGGGGCCTTCGTGGTGGGCTCGACGGAGCCGCACGTCAAGGGGCGCGTGGCGGCGTGGCTGGAGCCGCTCTCGTACTACTGGAAGGAGCGGCCGCCGGGGGTCATCTCGGACCAGTCCGCGCAGGCCCTGTTCAGCTTCGGCACCGGCGGCATGTCCGGGACGGGGCTGGGGATGGGGCACCCGGAGCTGATCGGCTTCGCCGGGCGCAGCGACTTCATCCTGACCACGGTGGGCGAGGAGCTCGGGCTGGCCGGGGTCATGGCGGTGCTCCTCCTGTACGCGCTGCTGGTCCAGCGGGGGCTGCGGATGGCGCTGGGCGCCCGGGACCCGTTCGGGAAGCTGCTGGCGGTGGGCCTGTCGGCGGCGCTGGCGCTCCAGGTCTTCGTGGTCGCGGGCGGGGTGACGGGCCTGATCCCGCTGACGGGCAAGGCGCTGCCGTTCCTGGCGAAGGGCGGCTCTTCCCTCCTCGCCAACTGGATCATGATCGCCCTCCTCCTCCGCATCAGCGACAGCGCGGAACGCCAGCGCGAGGCGGACGCCCGCGGCCCGGCGGAGACGACGATCACCCCGGTGGTGGCGCCGGCGGCTCGGGCCTGAGGAGCGCACCGGCGAGCGGTGCGGACGGCCCAAAGGCTGCCGCCACGGCTAGAGGTAGTCCTCCAGGCGGCCTATGCGGTAGCCCTGCTCCTGGATGCGCTGGAGCATGCGGGTCGTCATCTGGATTTCCGTCGAGCCCTTGAGTTCGGAGGGGCCGCGGAAGTGGGCCAGGATGATGTCGCCCGGCTTGAGGGCTGAGCCCTCGGCGTACTGGAAGTTGTTGATCTGCATCGACACGCGCCACAGGATCACCTGCGATATCCCGCATTCGGAGGCGGCCCTGAGGGTGTCGTCGTTGTAGTTGCCGTACGGCGGGCGGAAGCGGACCGGCTTGGTGCCGAAGCGCTTCTCCAGGCGCTCCTGCTGGCCGCATATCTCCTTCTTCTGCGCCGCGAAGGGCCGGGTCCGCAGGTTCGGGTGCGTCAGGGTGTGGTTGTTGATCGTGCTGCCGGAGCCGTTGTCGCGGAGCTTCTCGAAGTGCCCGTAGTCCGACGAGGCGATGTTGTCCGTCAGGAACATGCTGATCGGCAGCTTGAGGTCGGCCGCCATCTTCAGGAACTCGGGATCCTTCTCCGCGCCGTCGTCGAAGGTCAGGAAGACGACCTTGTCGGTGGGCTGGACGGGTATTCGGTCCACCACCTTGGCCTTGCCCGGGTCCGCCGGGGCCGGCGCGGGCTTCTGCGCCGGCTTCGGGGCGAATTCCAGGGGGGCCTTCAGGCCCCACTTCTTGTACGCCTCGTCCCCCGGCACGCCCGACGGGGACGGCGGCGCAGTCGCCGTCGGCTGCGCCGCCTGGGGTGTCTTGGTACCCAGCCTCTCGACCGGGTCCACGCTGTCCCCGCACCCCGCCAGGGACAGCGCGAGCGCGCCGGCCGCCAGCGTTGCGGTCGTCAACCGGCGCGCGTACCTCACAAGTAGTCCTCCAGGCGGGCCACGGCGTACCCCTTGTCCGTGACGGTCTTCATGACATGACGGATCATGTCAGGCATGGTTCCCTTCCAGTCCTCCCGCCCTCGGAAATGGGTCAGGATGATGTCTCCAGGGTGGAGGTCCCGGTCCCATTCCCGCCAGTCCATGCGGTTCACGAAGGCCTCCGCGTTCCACAGCGGGACCGCCTTGATGCCGCAGGACTTCGCCGCGCGCAGCGTGTCCTGGTTGTAGTTGCCGTACGGCGGCCGGAACAGCGTCGGCCGCTTGCCGAACTGCTTCTGGATCGTGTCCTGCTGCCCGCAGATCTCCTCGTGCTGCTCCTCGTAGGAGAGCGCCGGCATGTAGCGGTGGTTGAGCGTGTGGTTGTTCAGCGAGACGCCGGCTGCCTGCATCTGCTTGAAGTACGGGTAGTTGTCGCGGACGAGGTAGTCGCTGAGGAACGCCGTGTACGGGATCTTCAGCTCCTGCATCATCTTCAGGAACTCGGGGTCCTTCTCCGCGCCGTCGTCGATCGTCAGGAAGACGACCTTGTCCTCCGTGGGGACGGTGGTGAAGACGGGCGGGAGGTCGTCCTGGCCCTCGACCTCGAAGCCCTCGCGGGTGGTGATCTCCGGCTTCGTCTTCGGGGCGGGCGGGGCGACCAGGGGCGGCTTGGCCAGCTTCCACCGCTTCGCCGCGGCGATCACGGCCTGCCTGGCGGCCTTCTGCTGCTCGGCCGGGTTCGCGACCGCGCCCGCCGCGCCCGCGGGTGCGTCCGCGGCCTTGCCGCCCTTGCGGGCGGGCGCGGTGTCGGCGGCCGAGCCGCATCCCGTTCCGAGGGCGGCGACCAGCAGTGCGGCCAGTGCCACCCCGACGCGGCCGCGCGGACCCACCGCGGACCGGTGACCATGAAGCGTCTTATGTTCCGTTTGTCCGACTAGCTGCATAGCAGCGCATCCTGGCACCCGACACGCGCACTTCCCGGACGACACCTCGCACCGGGCCGCCACGTTCCTCCGACCGGCCCACACGCACCCCCGCCGATGGGGGAGCCGACAATGGAGGCGTGACCCCCGAAGACTTCGCCGCGCTCCTCACCCCCGAGGGCCGCGCCCTCCTCGACTCCCTCCGCGACCACGACCCCGCCGAGGAACTCGCCGTCGCCACCCGGCTGCGCCGCGAGCACCCGGCCGCGCTGGTCTCCGCAGCGCTCGGGCAGGCCCGGCTGCGGCAGCGCGCGGTGGCGAAGTTCGGCGCCGAGGACGCGTTCCGGATGTACTTCACGCCCGGCGGCGGCGAGATGGCCACCCGCGCCCCGGTGGCCTCGTACCGGGGCGCACGGCTCGCGGAGCTCGGCGTGCGCAGCGTCGCCGACCTGTGCTGCGGGATCGGCGGCGACGCCCTCGCCCTGGCCCGGACCGGCATCCGCGTCCTGGCCGTCGACCGCGATCCGCTGACCGTCGCCGTCGCCCGCGCCAACGCCGAGGCCCTGGGGCTGGCCGAGCTCGTCGAGGTCGTCGAGGCGGACGTGACGGAGGTGGACACCTCCGCGTACGACGCCGTCTTCCTCGACCCCGCCCGGCGCGGCGGCCGCGGCCGGATCTTCGACCCGGAGAGCTACTCGCCGCCGCTGTCGTGGGCCGTCGAGACCGCCCGTACGGCCAAGTACGCGGCCGTCAAGATCGCACCCGGGATCCCGCACGAGGCCGTGCCGCCGGAGGCCGAGGCCGAGTGGATCTCGGACCAGGGGGACGTGAAGGAGGCCGTGCTGTGGTTCGGGACCGCGCCCGGCACCGTACGCGCCACCCTGCTGCCCGGCCCGCGCACCCTGCACACCGTCGATCCGCTGCCCGACCCCGTGGCCGGGCCGGTCGGCCGCTACCTCTACGAGCCCGACGGGGCCGTGATCCGCGCCCACCTCGTCGCCGAGGTGGCCGAGCAGCTGGGCGGCCGGCTCATCGACCCGACCATCGCGTACGTCACCGCCGACGAGCTGCGCGCGACCCCGTACGCCACGGCGTACGAGATCACCGACGTGCTGCCCTTCGGCCTCAAGAAGCTGAAGGCCCTGCTGCGCGAGCGCGGGGTCGGCATCCTCACCGTGAAGAAGCGCGGGTCGGCCATCGAGCCCGAGGAGCTGCGCAGGAAGGTCAAGCCGCAGGGGCCGCACTCCGCGACCGTCTTCCTCACCCGGGTCGCGGGCGCCCCCTCGATGCTGATCGGCGCTCCCGTCAGCGCGCCGTAGCGCCGCCGCCGCCGCGGAAGGCGCGCACCGCCCACCGGTAGTGCGCGCCGGCCTTGCCGAGGCCCAGCAGGCCGGTGATCCACAGGATCATGCCGAGGCCCATGTAGTACGTGATCTCCCCGTACGTGGTGACGCCCGGGCGGGCCGACGCCGCCGACCCGAAGGTCACGTACAGCCCCAGCGCGCCCATCGCGAAGGAGGCCAGCAGCCAGGTCAGGCTCAGTCCGGGGGCGCGGACCCCGGCGTCGGCGGCCGGGTCCCGGTCCGACTCGGCCCAGGCGCACAGCAGCTGGTGGACCAGCCGGTCGCGCCGGGCGCCCCGGGCGAACCAGAACCCCGCCGGGATCAGCACGCCCGCGCCGAGCAGGCCGAAGATCAGGCCGAAGAGGTACGAGAGCGGGTCGCCCGGCGTCTCGAAGGAGATCAGCGCCATCGCGACGAAGGACCAGCCGAGCGCGAAGACGGCGGCGACGGCCCAGAGCAGCAGCAGCCGCCCCAGACCCAGGCTGCGCCGGCCCAGGTCCTTCAGGAAGCGGGCGCGGTCGGCGCGTACGGCGTTCTCGTCCAGCCAGTCGCGCAAGTGGGCCGGGGGCGGGGGCGGCGGCAGGTCACGGCGAGGCATGCTCATGACGATAACGGCAGCGGGCCCGAGCCCCGCTCACGAGTCGCTGGAGCCCGCCTCGTGTGTCAGGTCCCGCTGGTCTCCACCGACTCGAACCGCCAGCGGTGCACCGGACGGGTAATCAAGTCCGCTGCGGGCTCCGGGAGTTCGGGCAGCTGCGCCGCCAGCCCCTCGGCCGCCTCCCACCAGGTGACGACCAGCACCCGGTCCTGCGCGGCCCGCAGCAGCTCACGGCGTACGGGCTCGCGCTCCAGCACCTGCGAACGGGCCCATTCCAGCAGTTCGTTGCCCCGGCCGTCCGCGGCCCGGGCCTCCCACATCAGCGCGACGGTGCTCATCAGTAGAGGTTGTCCTTGCTCAACTCGTGCACGTGGTCGTGGTCGTGACCGTGCGCGTGGGAGTGTGCGTGTCCGTGCGCCTCGCCGGTACCCGGCACGTGCGGGTCCGTCACCGGCAGCGAGGAGTCCGCCGACAGGTCCCAGTCCGAGGCCGGCCGGTTCCGCTTGACCATCTCCGCGCCCAGCGCCGCCACCATCGCGCCGTTGTCCGTGCACAGCTTCGGCCGCGGCACCCGCAGGATGATCCCCGCGTCGTCGCAGCGCTCCTGCGCCAGCGAGCGCAGCCGCGAATTGGCCGCCACACCGCCGCCGATCATCAGGTGGTCCACGCCCTCGTCCTTGCACGCGCGGATCGCCTTGCGGGTCAGCACGTCCACCACGGCCTCCTGGAAGGACGCCGCCACATCACGCACCGGCACCTCCTCGCCCGCGTTCCGCTTCGCCTCGATCCAGCGGGCGACCGCCGTCTTGAGCCCGGAGAAGGAGAAGTCGTACGCCGCGTCGCGCGGCCCCGTCAGCCCGCGCGGGAAGTTGATCGCCTTCGGGTCCCCCTCCCGGGCGAGCCGGTCGATGACCGGACCGCCGGGGAAGCCCAGTTGGAGCACGCGCGCGATCTTGTCGAAGGCCTCGCCCGCCGCGTCGTCGATGGTCGCGCCCAGCGGCCGTACGTCCGAGGTGATGTCCGGGGCCAGCAGCAGCGAGGAGTGACCGCCGGACACCAGGAGGGCCATGGTCGGCTCCGGCAGCGGCCCGTGCTCCAGCTGGTCCACGCAGATGTGCGAGGCCAGGTGGTTCACGCCGTACAGCGGCTTGCCGAGCGCGTACGCGTACGCCTTCGCGGCGGAGACGCCCACCAGCAGGGCCCCCGCCAGGCCGGGGCCCGCGGTGACGGCGATGCCGTCGAGGTCGCGGGCGCTGACCCCGGCCTCCTTCAGGGCGCGCTCGATGGTCGGGACCATCGCCTCCAGGTGCGCCCGTGAGGCCACCTCGGGCACGACGCCGCCGAAGCGGGCGTGCTCGTCCACGCTGGAGGCGATCGCGTCGGCCAGCAGGGTCGTGCCGCGGACCACGCCGACGCCGGTCTCGTCGCAGGAGGTCTCGATGCCGAGGACGAGCGGTTCGTCAGCCATTGCTCTCAGTGCTTTCAGTCGTCGCTTGTGCGGGGTCGGTCAGGCGCATCACGAGGGCGTCCACGTTGCCGGGCTGGTAGTAGCCCCGCCGGAAGCCGATCGGCTCGAAGCCGAAGCGCTCGTAGAGCTTCTGCGCACGCGTGTTGTCCACCCGCACCTCCAGGAGCACCTCGGCGCACTCGAACGCGGTGGCGGCGCGCAGCAGGTCGGTGAGGAGCCGGGCGCCGAGCCCGGTCCCCCACTGGTCGCGCGCGGCCGCGATGGTCTGTACGTCGGCGAGGTCACCGGCGGCGGCCAGCCCGGCGTAGCCGACGAGGCGGCCGGAGCCGGGGTCCTCGGCCACCACGTAGCGGCGGGTGGCGTGCGGGCCGCGGGCGTGGGCGAGC
This sequence comes from Streptomyces roseus, assembly GCF_001044425.1. Lineage (GTDB taxonomy): Bacteria > Actinomycetota > Actinomycetes > Streptomycetales > Streptomycetaceae > Streptomyces > Streptomyces roseus. The sequence goes on along the minus strand of NZ_LFML01000010.1, from coordinate 6,177 downwards.
TCGGACCAGAACATGCCCGCGGACCAGGCGTCCTCGGGGAACAGCTCGTGCTCCAGTTCCAGCACCGGCTCGATGTCCCACCAGCGCATCTCGCGCAGGACCGCTGTCACTGCCGTCGGCGCCGTCACTGCGGGGTGACCACCTTGTAGTTCTTGGGCACCTGCGCGTCGGGCCGGCGCAGGTAGAGCGGCGTCGGCGGCAGGAACTCCTGCCCGGCCGCCAGCCGTTCCACGGCCAGGGAGGCGAGCGCGGCGGCGCTCTGGTGTTCGGGGGCCCGCGCGTCGGTGAAGACCTCCGGGTACAGCAGCGCGCCCTGGCCCACCGCGGGCACCCCGGCGACCCGCTCGGCGATGTCGGCCGGGCGGTCCACGGCGGGCTCGCCGACGCGGGTGCGCGGGTCCTCGTACCGGGCCCAGTAGACCTCCTTGCGCCGCGCGTCGGTGGCGACGGTGAAGGGGCCCTCGATCCCGGCGGCGCCCGCGGCGTACGCGAGCCCGTCGAGGGTGCACAGGCCGTGCACCGGGATGCCGAGCACGGTGGCGAAGGTGGAGGCGGTGACCAGGCCGACGCGCAGCCCGGTGTAGGGGCCGGGGCCGACGCCGACGACGATGCCGGTGAGGGCGTCGAGCTTCAGCCCGGCCTCCGCGAGGACCTTGTCGACGGAGGGCAGCAGGAGCTCCCCGTGGCGGCGGGCGTCGACCTGGTTCGACTCGGCGAGGACGGACTCGCCGTCGTGCAGGGCGACGGTGACGGCGGGCGTGGCGGTATCTACAGCGAGCAAGAGCACGCGAACAGCCTACGACTCCGGGGGGCCGGGCCCTCGCGGCCGGTCGCGGGGCACCCCGGCTGCTACCTTCGACCCAGGTATCGGCCGAGGTGCGGGCCGGGGCGCGCAAGCCCCCGGAAGGCGCGTCCCGGCACAGGGGAAGCACGGGAGAGGTGGAGCAAGGTGGCACGCAGCAGCTCGGGAATCGTGGCCGGGCTCACCGTCGCGGCGATCGCCGCCGTCGGCTTCCTCGGTTACCAGGCCTCCGCGACCGCCCCCGCGCACCCCCCGAAGGCCCACGCGGAGCAGTCCGCGGCCCCCTCCCCCGCGCCCTCGGCGCGCGCGGCCGACCCGGCGAAGCCGGTGGCCGTGCCGGAAGGGTCGGGCACGGGCTCGCGCGTCGTGTACTCGGTGGGACAGAAGCGGGTGTGGCTGGTCGGCGAGAACGGTCCGGAACCGAAGTCGTTCGCGGTCAAGCCCAGTACCGCGCACCCGAAGCCGGGAACGTACCTGGTGAACTCGCGCTCGGGCGCGGTCACCGGCTCCGACGGGGTGCCGATCGAGCACGTCGTGCGGTTCGCCACGGCGGACGGGGTCGTGGTCGGGTTCAGCTCCCGGGTGGACGGGCAGATGCCGGAGCCCGACCCGGGCAAGAAGACCGGCGGCATCCGGATGACGCGGGCCGACGGCGACGCCATGTGGGCGTTCGCGACGATCAACTCGAAGGTCGTCGTCGTCCCCTGACGGGCCCGCCGCGGATTCACGCGAACGGACCAACGCGCACGGCCCCTCAGGCCGCCTCGGACTCCGGGGCGGCCTGTTCTCGTACGTCCGCCGCGCCGGCCCCGGGTACGGGCGCCGGCTCGCGCGCGGGTGGCGTCGAGACGGCGGTGGCGGCGGCGCCCGCGGCGAGCAGCGTCCCCATGGACACGACGGACGGGCGGGGGTCGCGCTGCACTCCTGCTGCGGACATGGCTCCTCCTGGCTCGGGCCGGCCCGTACTTAGGTATACCTAACCAGCCTCTGTACCATGTGACCACGCCGGACTCGATCGGCGCAATATCTTGCCGACGAGTTGTCGGTACGTCTTGCCGGGCAGTCGGCGCAGCCGGGCCTCGGGGCAGCCGGGCCGGCCGCCGGGCGCCCGCCCGCCCCGCGGGCGGACGGCACTACCGCGCGGACACCCCCTGGAGAGCCGCCAGCGCGTCCGGCGCGGACCAGCGGGCCCCGATGCCGCGCACCGAGACCTCCCGTACGTCGTCCAGGACCTCCTCGTGGCCGACCGCCCGCGCGATCACCACGTGCAGCCGGTCGTCGGAGAGCTCCTCGACCTTGCCGTCGCCCCATTCCACGACGACCACGGATTCGGGCAGCGAGACGTCGAGGTCCAGGTCCTCCATCTCGTCCAGCCCGCCGCCGAGGCGGTACGCGTCCACGTGGACCAGCGCCGGCCCGCCGCTCAGCGAGGGGTGGACCCGGGCGATCACGAAGGTCGGCGAGGTCACGGCTCCCCGTACGCCCAGCCCCTCGCCCAGGCCCCGGGTCAGCGTGGTCTTGCCCGCGCCGAGCTCCCCGGTCAGCAGGACGAGGTCGCCCGGACGGAGCAGCCCGGCGAGGGTGCGGCCGAGCTCCTGCATGGCCTCGGGCGAGTCGACGGTGATGCGCGCCCGGGCGGCGGCCGCCTCAGCTTCCTGCTGCGGAGTCTGACTGAGCGGTGCTCGCGGCGCTTCCAGCGGTACTTCTTCCATGCCCGCCAACGTTAGTCGCTGCGGGCACGGCGCCGGTGCGCGCCAGCAGGTCGACGAGCAGCCCGGTCACCGTGTCGGGGTATTCCAGCATCATCAGGTGGCCGGCGGACTCCAGGACCACGAGCTCGGCGGCCGGCAGCGCGTCCTTGATGGCCTGGCTGTGCGCGGCGGGGGTGACCATGTCGCGGTCGCCCGCGATGACGGTGACGGGGATGTCGGCGAACCGCTGGAGGGCGGCGCTCTTGTCGTGGATCTGGAAGGCCGGGTAGAACTCGGCGACCACGTCGATCGGGGTGGCCTCGATGAGCCGCTCGGCGAAGCGCGCGACGCCCGGGTCCACCTCGCGGGGGACGCCGAACGAGTACATCTTGATCATGCCGGCGAAGAGGTCGGCGGTGGCCCGGCGGCCCCTTTCGACGAGCTCCACCTGCGAGCCGAGCGCCTTGAGCACCGGCGGCAGGATGCGGCGCACGGCGCCCATGCCGACCGCGGGAAGTCCGTACGTCACCTGGTCGAGGTGGCCGCTGGAGGTGCCGACCAGGGCCACGCCGATCACCCGGTCGCGGATCAGCTCGGGGAACTGCTCCGCCAGCGCCATGATCGTCATGCCGCCCATCGAGTGGCCCACCAGGATCAGCGGGCCCTCGGGCGCGGCCGCCTCGATGACGGTCTTCAGGTCGCGGCCGAGCTGGTCGATGGTCACGCGCTCGCCGTCGGCCTGGGAGAAGCCGCGCGCGCTGCGGCCGTGGCTGCGCTGGTCCCAGTACACGGCGCGGACCAGCCCGCGCAGGGCGGAGCGCTGGAAGTGCCAGGAGTCCTGGCCGAGGCAGTAGCCGTGGCAGAACACCACGGTCGGCGCGGCCGCGTCCTTGCGGCGCATCCGGGTCCGCTTCTTGGGGCCCTCGGGCGGCTCGTCGACCTCGTAGTAGAGCTCGGTGCCGTCCTCGGCGTAGCAGGCGCCCGGGGTCCCGCGCAGGGAGCCGTAGTCGCCGGTGGCGTCGAGCGCGAGGCGCGCCTTGCGGCGCATGCCGCGCCCTACCGTGATCCGCTCGACCGCGACCCCGGCGGCCGCGCCTGCGGCTATCACACCGATCGCGGCGCCGGCCCACCCCGCCTTGCGCCAGTTCTCGCTCACGCCGTCCACGCCGCCGTCCTCACTCGGCCTTCAGCCGCCCAGGTAGACCCGGGGGACGCGCCCCCCGATACGGGTGACGATCTCATAGGCGATCGTGTGCGCCGCTTGAGCCCAGTCCTCGGCCGTGGGCTCGCCGTGCTCGCCCGGGCCGAAGAGGACCGCCTCGTCCCCGGCGCGTACCAGGTCATCGCCCAGGTCGACGACGAACTGGTCCATGGCCACGCGGCCGGCGACGCGGCGGATCTTCCCGCCGACCGAGACGGGGCCGGTCCCGGAGGCGTGCCGGGGGATGCCGTCCGCGTACCCGGCGGGGATGAGGGCGAGGTTCGTCTCGGCCTCGGTGACGTAGTGGTGCCCGTAGCTCACCCCGTGGCCGGCGGGCACGGTCTTGACCAGTGCCACGGAGGCCTTGAGGGTCATGGCGGGCCGCAGGCCCAGCTCCCGGGCGGTGCCGAGCTCGGGGGCCGGGGAGACCCCGTAGACGGCGAGGCCGCAGCGCACGAGGTCGAAGTGGCTCTCGGGCAGGGTCAGGGTGGCGGGCGAGTTGGCGATGTGCCGGACCTCGGGCTCGACGCCCTCCTGCTCGGCGTGCGCCAGCATGTCGCGGAAGGCGGCCAGCTGGAGCGCGATGGAGGGGTGGCCGGGTTCGTCGGCGCAGGCGAAGTGGGACCAGACGCCGGTGATCTTGACGGTGCCCTCGGCCTGGGCGGCGACGGCCGCACCGACGAGCTCGGTCCAGTCCGCGGGCTGGCAGCCGCCCCGGCCGAGGCCGGTGTCGGCCTTGAGCTGGACCCGGGCGGTGCGGCCGGCGGCGAGCGCGGCCTTGCGCACCTCGTCGAGGGCCCAGATCCCGCTGACGGAGATGTCCAGGTCGGCCTCGACGGCCGCCTGCCAGGGCCCGCCGGGGGTCCACAGCCAGCACAGGATCGGCCCGCCGATCCCGGCGGCGCGCAGGGCGAGGGCCTCCTCGGGGGTGGCGGTTCCCAGCCAGGTGGCACCGGCGTCCTGGGCCGCCCGGGCGCACCGGATCGCGCCGTGGCCATAGGCGTCCGCCTTGACGACGGCCATCAGCTGGGCCCGGGGTGCCCGCGCGCGCAGGGCGCGTACGTTCGCCCGTACGGCGTCAAGATCGATCTCGGCGTACACGCGCGTCGGTGTCTCGTTCATCGCCCCCAGTCTCTCAGAGCGAGGCCGTGGCCTGTGCGACCGCCGTTCATACGTCGACATACTGGATGATTTTCACCCCTGATGACGCATCAAAGGCGGTGGCCCGCGTGGCCGGTGCCGTCCGCGGCCTCCGCGCGGACGTCGCGCCAGGCCCCCGGGAGGGACTCCGCGATCTGCAGGGCGAGCAGCGGCGCTCCGGCGGCCGCCCGCCGCCCCGCGAGGCCGTGCAGGTAGGCCGCCGCCGACGCGGCGTCTGGCGCCGCCAGCCCCGAGGCGAGCAGGGATCCGGCCAGACCGGACAGCACGTCGCCGCTACCCGCGGTCGCCAGCCACGCGGTCCCCGTCGGATTGACCCGGACCGGACCGCCTCCGGGGCGCGCCACCAGCGTCGTCGACCCCTTCAGCAGGGCCGTCGCCCCGTACCGGGCCGCCACGCTCCGTACGGACGACAGCCGGGCCGCCTCCACCGCCTCCCGGGAGGTGCCGAGCAGCGCCGCCGCCTCCCCCGCGTGCGGGGTCAGCAGGGTCTCGGCCGGGCGGGCCCGCAGCACCTGCGGGTCCAGCCCGCGCAGCCCGTCCGCGTCCACCAGCACCGGCACCGGGTCGGCCAAGGCCTCGGCGACCTCCGCCGCCCGGCCCTCGCCGAGCCCCGGCCCGACCACCCACGCCTGCACCCGGCCCCGCCCGATCAGCGTCTCCGGGTACCGCGCCAGCACGGCGTCCGCCGCCGGGCCGACGTAGCGCACCGCGCCCGCGCCGCCGCGCAGCGCCCCCGCGACGGCGAGTACCGCCGCGCCCGGGTACTGCACCGATCCGGCGAGGATGCCGACCACGCCCCGCCGGTACTTGTCGCTCGACGCCTCCGGAGCCGGCAGCAGCCGCGCCACGTCGGCGTGCTGGAGGGCCTCGGCGTCCGGCTCCGGCAGCGACAGCCCGATGTCCACCAGGCGCAGCGCGCCGGTGCGCGAGGCCCCCGGGTCGATGAGCAGCCCCGGCTTGTACGCCCCGAAGGTCACGGTGACGTCGGCGTGGACGGCCGCTCCGGCCACCTCGCCGGTGTCCGCGTCGACCCCGCTCGGCAGGTCCACCGCGACGACGGTGGCGCCGGCCGGGATCCGCTCCACCAGCGCCGCGGCGGCCGGCCGGAGCCCGCCGCGGCCGCCGATGCCGACGAGCCCGTCCAGTACGAGGTCGGCCCGGCCGGGGACGGCCTGCGCGAGGCGGCCCCCGGCGGCGAGCAGCGCCCCGAGCCCGCCCGCGTGGACCCGCTCCGGATCCACCGGTACGGCCGTCACCCCGGCGCCGCGCCGGGCGAGGCGGGCGCCCGCGTACAGGGCGTCGCCGCCGTTGTCCCCGGACCC
>NZ_LFML01000001.1 GCF_001044425.1 Streptomyces roseus | reverse complement strand
GGCTCGCGCGGGGGCTCGGGCTCCGGGCTCTCCCGCCGGCCCCGCCGCTGCGGATCCTGCGGATGCTCCCACTGCTGCGACTGGGGGTTCCAGCGGGCGGGGCCGCTCCCCGGGGCCACGGATCACCCCCCGAACGAGGTCAGCAGGGCGGCCAGCGCGGTGGCCGCGCTCACCGAGTCCACCAGCGGGGCCCACCGCTCCAGCGCCCCGCGCAGCCGGGCGGGCAGGCCCGGCCGGACCTCCTCGCCCCCCGACTCCAACTCATCGGCCGCCTGGTCCAGTTCGGCGTCCAGGGCGGTCCTGCCGTCGCTCCGGGGCAGGCGTACGAGGGCCGCGCGGAGGTCGCGTACGGCCTCCAGCAGCTCCTGCGCCCCCGGCCCGGCCGCACCCGCGTCCGCCCCCGTACCCCCGTGGTTGACCGTGCTGTTGGCGACGTCCCTGCCGCCGATGCTGAAGGCGCTGCCCCGTACCTCGCCGATCCGCACCGCCGACAGCCCGTCGCCTTCGCCTCCGCCACCGCTACTGGCCACTTCTGCTCTCCTTGCCCGCGCGCACGCGCCCGTCCTTCCGGTCCGCCGTGTCCTTGCCCTGGTTCACCGTGCTGTTGTGGCTCACCCCGTTGATGCCGAACGCGCTGTTGTTCACCGACTGGATGAACACCCCGCCGTCGGCGACGGTGACCGCGCGCTCCGCGAACTCCTCGGTGAGCCAGCCCGCGTCGTGCAGCGCCTGGGTCACCCCGCCCACGATGCGCTCCTGGATCGTCTTCACGTACCGGTCCATGTCCATCAGCTGGAACAGGGAGAGGTCCTGCTGCGCGCCGAGTTCGCGTACGGACACCCCCGGTCCCGCCGCGTACGCGACCCCGTGTCCGGCGGTCGCCAGCCGCCACGGGACCCGGCAGGCCCCGGCCAGGGTGGCGACGGCCACCCCGAGCGAGCCGGGGGCGTTGCTGAGCGCCAGCAGCACCTTGGCGAAGGGGGTGTTGCGGCGGTGGCGCCGAGCGATGTCGTCGGCCCGCTGGAAATCCTGCCGCACCGGCAGCAGCACGTGCGGCGCGACCTCCAGCATCAGCATGCCGCCCTGCGTGTGGACCCGGATGAACACGGTGATGACGAGGTTCTCGTCCCAGCCGCCGATCCGCACGCGCAGGAAGTGCCGGCGCCGCTCGCCGCCCTCCTCGACCGCCGCGGCCCGGTGCTCGGCGAAGGCCTCCGCGGACACGTCGACCGCGTCCACGTCGGGCAGTCCGGCGGCCGGCAGGAACACGCACTCGTCGATCACCAGCTCGCGAAGCCGGTCCAGCACGCTCGCCTCCGCGGCCTCGGAGCCGCCCGGCGAGGGGATCCGCAGGGCCTCCAGCCTCGGCCGGATCCGCTCGATGATCCCCGCGTTGTCGAGGCGGCGGGCCGTCTCTCCGGCGCGCGGGCGCAGCTCCACCGTCAGCTGCCACGGCAGCCGGGCCTGGCCGGCGCCGCAGAACGGGTTGGCGACGTCGTACAGGACCACCGGCGCGTGCTGCATCCGAAGGATCCGGTCCTGGGCCCGGTGGAAGCGCGGGCCGCCGACCGGGTCGGCCTCCCAGTCCGCGTAGTGCGCGCGGCCGAGCTTGGATCCGATGGTCTGCGCGAGGTGCCCGCGCTGGAAGTAGACGAGCACCGTGACCAGCACGGCGATCAGGGCGACCGTCCAGGAGTAGGCCTCCCCGTAGTACTGGACGATCCTGGGCACCTCCGTGAAGACGGCGAGCGGGTCGATCTCCAGGACGCGCCCCAGGTATTGACCGACAAAGCTCAGGCCGGGGTTCCCCCGCGCGGCCATCTCGGCCGTGAGGGCGCTCTCGTTGCCCGTGAACCCGCGCAGCACGCCCCACAGGATCCGGCCGAGGAGGTAGGCGGCGCAGCCGCGCAGGATCCACTCGAAGAACCGGCCGCCGCGGCCGGTCCGCTCGCGGCGCTTCTTGATCCGGCCGGCTCCGCTCAGGAGCAGCGCCGGCACGAGGAGGAAGACGAAGAACGAGCGGGTGAGGAGGAGGCCGAGGGCCCACGCCGCGACGATCGCCGCGGACCAGGCCACTTCGGTGCGCAGGGCGCGCAGGGCGTGGGCCAGGACGCGGGAGGCGTCGAACCCGTAGGAGGGCGCGGGGAACCGTTCCTCGTGGACGTACAGCTCCTCGATCACCCGGTCGCGGTAGGCGGGGTCGAGGTAGGTGCCGGCGCACAGCAGGCGTCCCGCCTCTGTCGCCGTCGGGTCCACGGGGGCCCTGCCGTCGGGTGTGCCGCTCACGGGTGCTCCTCGCTCGGGAGGAGGGCAACCGTACGGCGCGCGGGGGATGCGGGACAGGGTGGTTCACGCCAAAAGGCCCCGGCGGGTGCGCCGGGGCCTTTCGGGTGGTGCGGGATCGGATCGGCCGGTCCCGGGGTCGGGGCCGGTGGATCGGATCGGATCAGATCAGGCCGAGCTCGCGGACCGCGTCGCGCTCCTCGACGAGCTCCGCCACGGACGCGTCGATGCGCGCACGGGAGAACTCGTTGATGTCCAGGCCCTGGACGATCTCGTACTTGCCGTCCTTGGTGGTGACGGGGAAGGAGGAGATGATGCCCTCCGGGACGCCGTAGGAGCCGTCCGACGGGATGCCCATGGAGGTCCAGTCGCCCGCGGCGGTGCCGTTGACCCAGGTGTGGACGTGGTCGATGGCGGCGTTCGCGGCGGAGGCGGCCGAGGACGCGCCACGGGCCTCGATGATCGCGGCGCCGCGCTTGGCGACGGTCGGGATGAAGGTGTCGGCGAGCCACAGCTCGTCGTTGACGACCTCGGCGGCGTTCTTGCCGGCGATCTCCGCGTGGAAGATGTCCGGGTACTGGGTCGCCGAGTGGTTGCCCCAGATGGTGAGGCGCTTGATGTCGGTGACGTCGGCGCCGGTCTTGGCGGCCAGCTGCGAGATCGCGCGGTTGTGGTCGAGGCGGGTCATCGCGGTGAAGCGCTCGGCCGGTACGTCCGGGGCGGCGGCCTGCGCGATGAGCGCGTTGGTGTTGGCCGGGTTGCCGACGACGAGGACCTTGATGTCGTCCGCGGCGTGGTCGTTGATGGCCTTGCCCTGGGGCTTGAAGATGCCGCCGTTCGCGGAGAGCAGGTCGCCGCGCTCCATGCCCTTGGTGCGCGGGCGGGCGCCCACGAGCAGGGCGACGTTCGCACCCTCGAAGCCCGCGTTCGGGTCGTCGAAGATGTCGATGCCCTTCAGCAGCGGGAAGGCGCAGTCGTCGAGCTCCATGGCCGTGCCCTCGGCGGCCTTCATGCCCTGGGGGATCTCCAGGAGGCGGAGCTTGACCGGCACGTCCGCGCCGAGCAGCTGACCGGAGGCGATGCGGAAGAGCAGCGCGTAGCCGATCTGGCCGGCGGCGCCGGTGACGGTGACATTCACGGGAGTGCGGGTCATGGCCTTCTCCGTTAGACAGCTGGCGGTGGGGCGTCGCTGCCCCATGTGCTGGCGGACGCCGCTCCCCTGCGAATCTTGACGTGAAGAGACATCCGGCGCCAGGCTATCCGACCTTCCGGCGACCCGTTCCCCCGGTCCGTGTGGTGCAGGGCACACGGACCGGGGGTTCGAAGGCGCGGAGGGGTGATTCCCCCGCCTTTGGGCCGTTGGAAACCGCCGGGCGGGTGTCAAACGGGTGTACGGGTGGGCGCGAGCACGCAGGAGTACGTCAGGTCCCCCGGCGCGGGCGCCCGCGGCCTCAGCGGACGGTGAAGCGGACCGCGCTCTCCAAGAACGGGATGTCCAGCACCGGCTTGGGCTCCATCACCAGCGCGAGCAGGGTGATCGCCACGCCCAGCAGCCCGTACGTGACCATGTCCGTGAAGCGGGAGCGCACCGCGAGCATCCCGACCTGCGGCAGCGCGCGCCGCAGCACGGCGGCCGCGATCAGGGCCACGCCGATCGCCAGGACGCCGATGCGGGGGTGGCCCAGTGCGGTCACGAGCAGTCCGACGGCGGTGGCCCCGAGCACGCTGAGCATCGGCCACTGGCGGGCCGCGAGCGCGTCGCCGGGGGCGGCGCGGCCGTGGCCCTCGGGGCGGGCGGTGTCCTTGGTGATGGAGGGGAGCGGCGCGACTTCACGCCCTCGGGCGCGACGACGTCCGGGACGACTGCATCCGGGGCGACCGCCTCAGCGGCGACGGCTTCGGGGGCGACGGTTTCGCGGGCGACGGCTTCAGGTGTCCCGGGCCCGGTTCCGGCCGACGCCCCGGGGCCGGTCTCCGCGCCGGCCGCTTCCGCTTCGTGCTCAGCCCGCACTGGTCGACGTCCGTTCCGCCGCCTCGACGACGTTCACGAGCAGCTGCGCCCGCGTCATCGGTCCGACACCGCCCGGGTTCGGGGAGATCCAGCCGGCCACCTCGGCGACGCCCGGGTGCACGTCACCGACGATCTTGCCGTTCTCGTCCCGGCTGACGCCCACGTCCAGTACGGCCGCGCCCGGCTTCACGTCCTCGGGCTTGACCAGGTGCGGAACACCGGCGGCCGCGACGACGATGTCCGCTTGGCGCAGCTGGGCCGCCAGGTCGCGCGTACCGGTGTGGCACAGGGTGACGGTCGCGTTCTCCGACTTGCGGGTCAGCAGCAGGCCCATGGAGCGCCCGACGGTGACGCCGCGGCCGAGGAGCACCACGTGCGCGCCGTTGATCTCGATCCCGTGGTGGCGCAGCAGCCGGACGATCCCGTACGGGGTGCAGGGCAGCGGGCCCGGCTCGTTCAGCACCAGCCGCCCGAGCGACATCGGGTGCAGGCCGTCGGCGTCCTTGGCCGGGTCCATCAGCTCCAGGACGCGGTTGGTGTCGATGCCCTTGGGGAGCGGGAGTTGGACGATGTAGCCGGTGCACTCCGGGTTCTCGTTGAGCTCCCGCACGACCGCCTCGATGTCCTCCTGGGAGGCCGTCGCGGGCAGTTCGCGCTGGATGGACGCGATGCCGACCTCGGCGCAGTCCTTGTGCTTGCCGTTGACGTACCAGCGGCTGCCCGGGTCGTCGCCGACCAGGAGGGTGCCGAGCCCGGGGGTGATGCCCCGGGCCTTGAGCGCCGCCACGCGGGCGGTCAGTTCGGACTTGATCGCGGCGGCGGTGGCCTTGCCATCGAGAATCTGGGCGGTCATGGACCCATCCTCCCGGATGGAGCGGCCTCGCTTCCAGTCGCGGTACCCGGCGAGGCGCCGCGGCGGGCGCCGCGGCCGGACCGGGCCGGACTCCGCCGAGCGCTTTGTCACGGGCTTGACCCGTTCATTGCACTTGCACAACAAGTGACCGGCCGGTTGCGCCGCGGCTGGACAACTCCGGCCCGATCGGACCACGATGACGGCAATGAGTGCCGCGGGCAGTGCCGGGGGGCGGACCGCAGAACGCAGTGATTCCTCCGTGCGTGCCGTGCGTCCCCGCACTTCCACGGAGGAACACCCCAAGATGAGCTTCGGCGACCCGAACAACCCGTACGGGCAGCAGCAGCCGCCGGCCCCCCAGGGCCAGCCCGGCTACGGCTACCCGCAGCAGGCCCCGCAGGGCGTCCCGCCGCAAGGCGGCTACGCCTACCCGCAGCAGCAGGCCCAGCCCGGCTACGGCTACCCGAACCAGGCGTACCCGGCGGGCCCCGGCGGTTTCCCGGGCGCCCAGATGCCCATGCCGGGCGGGGTCAAGGCCGCCCGCGTCATCCTGTTCATCGTCGGCGGCCTCCAGGCCCTGGGCGGGCTCGCCGCCCTCCTCGGCGGCGCGCTGTTCGCCTCGGCGTTCTCCTCCGGCTCCTCGGAGTACGGCTCCTCGGCGAGCGACGCGGGTGCGCTCGCGGGCGGCGTGATCGTCGGCGCCGGCATCTTCGCGCTGGCCCTCGCGCTGTGGCCGATCCTGACCGCCGCCAAGCTGGGCAAGGGCCGCGGCGGGGTCCGGGTCTCCGGCGTGATCTACGGATCGCTGATGACCCTCTTCTCCGGACTGAGCCTGATCATCAACTTCGCTGCGCTGAGCAGCGACAACACGGCGGGCGCCATCGTGTTCTCGCTGGTCCTGGCACTGATCCAGTTCGGCCTGTCCCTGTGGGTCCTCGTCGGCCTGGCGAACTCGGCCGCCGGCGCGTACTTCCGCCGCCCCCAGTACTAGGAGCTGCCCGCGACGGCCGGGCCGCCGCGACGGGCGTACGGCGTACCGCGTACGGCGAAGGCCGCCACCCGCTGCGGGTGGCGGCCTTCGCCGTGCTCGGGGCCGGGCTCAGTGGAAGAAGTGCCGGGTCCCGGTGAAGTACATGGTCACGCCGGCCGCCTTCGCGGCCTCGACGACCTGCTCGTCACGGACCGAACCGCCCGGCTGGACCACGGCCTTGATGCCGGCCGCGGTCAGGATCTCCAGCCCGTCCGGGAAGGGGAAGAAGGCGTCGGAGGCGGCGTACGAGCCCTGCGCCCGCTCGGCGCCCGCCCGCTCGACGGCCAGCTTCGCCGAGTCGACGCGGTTGACCTGGCCCATGCCGACACCGACGGAGGCGCCGTCCTTCGCGAGCAGGATCGCGTTGGACTTGACGGCCCGGCAGGCCTTCCACGCGAAGGCGAGCTCGGCGAGCTCCTGCGGGGAGAGGGCGTCGCCGGTGGCGAGGGTCCAGTTCGCCGGATCGTCGCCCTCGGCCTGGAAGAGGTCGCTCTGCTGGAGCAGCGCGCCGCCCGAGATCGGCTTCAGGTCGCCCGGCTGGTGCGGGGTGCCGTCGACCTTGAGGACGCGGATGTTCTTCTTCCGGGCCAGGATCTCGACCGCGCCGTCCTCGTACGAGGGCGCGGCGATGACCTCGGTGAAGATCTCCGCGACCTGCTCGGCGAGCTCGACGGTCACCGGGCGGTTGACGGCGATGACGCCGCCGAAGGCCGACAGCGGGTCGCAGGCGTGCGCCTTGCGGTGCGCGGCGGCGACGTCCGCGCCGACGGCGATGCCGCACGGGTTGGCGTGCTTGATGATCGCGACGCAGGGCTCGTCGTGGTCGTACGCGGCGCGGCGGGCGGCCTCGGTGTCCACGTAGTTGTTGAAGGACATCTCCTTGCCGTGCAGCTGCTCGGCGTTGGCGAGCCCGCCCGGCCGGCCGTCCGTGTAGAGGGCGGCGGCCTGGTGCGGGTTCTCGCCGTAGCGCAGGACGGACTTGCGGTCCCACGCGCCGGCCAGGAACTCGGGGAGTACGGCTTCCGGCTCCGGGGCGTACGCGTTCGTGAACCAGGAGGCCACGGCGACGTCGTACGCGGCGGTGTGCTGGAAGGCCTCGGCGGCCAGCCGCTTGCGGGCGGTCAGGTCGAAGCCGCCGCCCTGGGCCGCGGCGAGGACGTCGGCGTAGCGGGCGGGACTGGTGACGACGGCGACCGAGGGGTGGTTCTTGGCGGCGGCGCGGACCATGGACGGGCCGCCGATGTCGATCTGCTCGACGCACTCGTCGGGGGTGGCGCCGGAGGCGACGGTCTCCCGGAACGGGTAGAGGTTGACGATCACCAGGTCGAACGGCTCGATGCCGAGCTCGGCGAGCTGGCTCCGGTGGTCCTCCAGGCGCAGGTCGGCGAGGATGCCGGCGTGCACGCGCGGGTGCAGGGTCTTGACCCGGCCGTCCAGGCACTCGGGGAAGCCGGTGAGCTCCTCGACCTTGGTGACGGGCACACCGGCCGCGGCGATCTTGGAGGCGGTGGAGCCGGTCGAGACGAGCGCGACGCCCGCCTCGTGCAGGCCGCGGGCCAGCTCCTCCAGTCCCGTCTTGTCGTAGACGCTGACGAGCGCGCGCCGGATCGGCCGCTTCGACGAGCTCGACGAGGTGGTGCTGCTCTCTACGGCGGTCACTGGATTGTTACCTTTCGTCCCTCAATGCGGTAGCCGTGCCGGGCCAGGCGCCCCACGACGTCGACGAGCAGCTGGCGCTCGACTTCCTTGATGCGCTCGTGCAGAGCGGATTCGTCGTCCCCGTCCCGGATCTCCACCACACCCTGGGCGATGATCGGACCGGTGTCCACGCCCGCGTCCACGAAGTGGACCGTGCAGCCGGTGACCTTCGCGCCGTACGCGAGCGCGTCCCGTACGCCGTGGGCGCCGGGGAAGGCGGGGAGGAGGGCGGGGTGGGTGTTGACGAAGCGGCCGCCGAAGCGGCCGATGAACGAGGCCCCGACGATCTTCATGAACCCGGCGGACACCACGAGGTCCGGTGCGTGGGCGGCGGTCGCCTCGGTGAGGGCGGCGTCCCACTCCTCGCGGGTCGTGTACGCCTTGACGGGGCACACGAAGGTGGGGATCCCGGCCTTCTCGGCCCGCTCCAGGCCGGCGATGTTCTCGCGGTCGGCCCCCACGGCGACGACTTCGGCGCCGAAGCCCTCGGCTCCGCCGGGATGGGCGTCGATGGCGTCGAGCAGGGCCTGGAGGTTGGTGCCGGAACCGGAGACCAGCACGACCAGGCGGGAGGCGGCCATGGGAGGCCCTTTCTGCGGGGAACAACTTGTGTGATCAGACGAACGCCGGGCCCCCTTCCATACGGGTGACCCTACGAAGCCGCCGACCGCCTGCAACGATACCGGCACACCGCACGGCCCCCGAGGGACGGGGGGACGGGCGACGGGTAGCGTCTGGCATACAAGCCGCATACGGCGCGGTGCGCAGCACCGTGCCGCACGTCAAAAGCCCTTCGACGCACGCCGCTCGCGAGGACCGCGACGTCCACGGACGTCCACGACACAGGGGAAGTAACGCACTCGATGCCGGATCGCCGCCAGCCCGACTCCTCCACCGACGACAACCCCTTCGCGGCTCCCCCGGAAGGCCGCCCCGACCAGCCGTGGCAGCCGCGCGGCAACGGCGACGGCGACGGCGGCGGCCGCCCGGACGAGGACCCCGGATCCGGTCCCGGCGGTCCGGCGCGCTGGGACCCGACGGACCCGATCCAGCGGCGCGCCCGGTACGCGCTGCTGTCCGGCATGTGGGGCTTCTTCTTCGGGATCTTCGGGATCCCCTCGATGGGGCTGCTGCTCGGCGCCCTCGCCCTCTACTGGGGGATCAGCGGGCTGCGCGGGAAGCCGGTGGAGGGCCCTTCCGCCGCGGACGTGGACGGCGTGGCGGGCCCCGCTCCCCAGGGGGGCCTGGCGGCCCTCGGTCCGGCGGCGCGCCCGCAGCGGACGGCGGCGATCGGCGGGCTGGTCACGGCCTCGCTGGCGATCCTGCTGGCGCTGAGCTCGTACGGCCTGCAGCTGGCGTACAAGGACTTCTACGTCTGCCGTGAGGACGCCCTCACCAAGTCGGCGGAGCTGCAGTGCAACAACCTGCTGCCGGACAACGTGCTGGGCAAGGTCCTGAGGGTGCAGCAGTAGCCGTCGCGCCCGCGGCCGTGGCGCCGGGTCTCAGGCCGGGGGCTTGCGGCGGGGCAGTACGCGGGCGCCGGCCACCGGCGGCACGAGGGGCCGGGGCTGCGCGTCGGCCGGCTTCGCCGGGATCGCAGCCGCCGCCAGGCCCGGGTGAAGACCCGTCACGACGGTGAGCCGGCGGGCCGGTTTGGGCGCGGCGGCGGGCGCCGGCTCGACCGCGGGTGGCTCGACCGCAGGCGGCGCGGCCGGGGGCGGCTCCTGCGGGGTCAGGTCCGGGACCAGGGTGCCGGCCGCCCGGCGCAGGGCCTCCCAGCGCAGTTCCCGTACGCCGCTGTCGTGCCACTCGTCGTCGCCGTCCGCGGCGAGGCCGTCGGCCTGCCGGGCGGGCCGGGTCCGCCAGGAGTGGACAGCCACCGCGACCGGCACCGCCGGGACCAGGGTCCAGGCGAGGGCCGCCGCGCCGGTCGCCCACCACACCGGGCCGAAACCGGCCAGGTCCCGCGAGCCGAGCGGCCCGGAGGCGGCGGCCGCGAGCCCGGCCAGCAGCAGCCCGCACACCAGCGCGCCCAGAGCCGCCGTCAGGGCGGTTTCCCCGTACGAGACTTCACGCGCCCGGCGTACGGCGAACCACCCGACTGCCAGCCCGGCCAGCACCGGCACCCCCGCGGTCGCACAGGTCAGCAGGGTTCCGGGGCCCTCCGACGGCAGCGCCGCCAGCAGCGGGAACCTCGGCAGGGCGGGCGATCCGGTGAAGCCGAGCGGGGTCGCGGTGGCGCCCGCGCCGAGGGCGAAACCGGGGCCGAGGGCGTAGGCGGCGCCCCAGACCGCCGCGTTCGGCAGCAGTGCGACCGCGAGGAGCAGGACCGCGAAGCGGCCGGACCAGACCCCGGTCAGCGCCAGGAAGGAAGCCTGCACCTCGGCGGCGTGCCACGCCAGCGAGGCCCCGACGATCAGCGCGCCCCCGCCCAGCAGGACGAGCGCCCCGGCGGCTCCGGCCCGCAGCGCGAGGGCGTAGCGGGGTCGGGCGGCGGCCCGGCGCAGGGCCGCCGGAATCCGGTGCGGCAGCGGGCCGACCGGACGCCCCTTGGCCGACCAGACCCCGCCCGCGGCGGCGAGTACGGCGACGAGCGGGACGTGCCACGCGGCGCTGAGCGGGTCGGCGGGCATCGGGCCGGTGGCCGCGTACACGGTCGCGAGCGCTCCCACGCAGAGGTATCCGCAGGTCACGGCGGAGAAGATGGCGGAAGCGGGCAGTACTTCGTCCGCGTCCGCGCCGTCGCCGGGGGCGCTGCCGAGCCGTGCCGCGCGGCGCATGAGCAGGGCGGGCAGCGCGACGAGCAGCAGCGGGGTGACGCCGACGGGTGCCGGTACCCCCGAGAGGGTCTCGTAGCGGACGAGTTCGGTCCCGTGGGCGAGCAGCCAGAGCCCGGCGGCCAGGTGCAGGGCGCCGCCGGGGCCGCTGTCGGGGTAGGGCGAGCTGATCCAGAGCACGATGACGAGCACGGCGAGGAAGCCGAGCCCCAGCCCGGCGGCGACGGCCCCGCCCAGGACACAGGCGGCGGCAGCCGGCGAACGGCGCCGCCCGGCGGCGGCTTGGGGGGCCGCCGGCAACGGGGTCTCGCGTTCGGTCACTTGGGTCACCACGCCATGGTGCCAACGACACGCGCTATGGGCGGGTAACAGGCGAATGTCCGTGGTGTCGCTCAATATACGTTTTATGTACTTTTTCGCCCAGGGCTGCCGGCAGGTCACGGGGAGTGTGGCATGACAAAGAGCGTCGAGGAGCCGAGGCTCCCCTCGCCCAAGGAACGCCGCAGACTGCGCGAGGCGGCCGGCCTGTCGTACGAGGCCGTCGCGACGGCGGTAGGCGTCCGGGCCAACACGGTCCGCTCCTGGGAATCGGCCCGCACCAGCCCGCGCGGCCGCAAGCGCGAGGCGTACGCCGCGCTCCTCAGATCCCTGACAGCGGAGGCGGAGGCAGAGGCCGGGGCGGAGGCAGAGGCGAAGGCGCCGGGCGCTGCGGGCCCCGGGGACTCCGTGCCCGCTTCGCCGGAGCCGGCCGACTCCCCGGCGGCCGAGGGCTCCGCGTCGCGCGTGCCGGGGGTCATGCGGCCCTTCGGGATGACCGGGCACGGGCCGCGGACCCGGCCGCCGGTCGCGGCCAAGCGGGCGGCGAAGCCGCCCACCGCCACGCCCCGCCACGAGGCGCGGTTCACCGTCAGGGCCACCGCCCGGGCCATCGGCACGCCCGGACGCGCGAGCTCCGCGCCCGTACCGCATCGGCCCGCGCCGCAGCCCGCCCCCGCCGGAGCCACCACGGCCGGTCCCGGCGGACCCCCCGCCGTGACCGCCACGGCGGCCCCCTGCGAACCCCCCGCCCTCACCACGACCACCGCCCCGGAGGGGAGCGGCGAACCCCCCGCCGAGGCCGCCGCGCCCGTGCCGGCCGCGGACCCGGCCGCCGGGGACGCCACCTCCGACGGGCCCGGGCCCGCCCCGGACACCGACCCGATCGCCGCCGCGCAGACGCCCTGCGCGCACGGGCCCGGGGCCGCGTTCGATGCCCTGTACGAGTACGCCGCCCCGGCGCTGGCGCGCCAGGCGTACCTGCTCACCGGGCGCCGCGGGCTCGCGCACGAGGCCGTCGAGCGGGCCTTCCAGCTCGCCTGGGCACGCTGGCCCGAGGTGGCGGCCGATCCCGATCCCGTCGGCTGGGTGCGCGCGGCCGCGTACGAGTACGCCCTCTCCCCCTGGCACGCGTTCCGCCGCGCCCACAAGCACCCCGACAAAGCCCCGGCCGCCCCGGCCGACCGGATCCTGATGGACGCGATGCTGGCGCTCCCTGCGGCCCACCGCCGCACCGTCCTGCTCTACGACGGGGTCGGCCTCGACCTCCCGGACACCGCCGCCGAGACCGAGGCCACCACCCCCACCACCGGCAACCGCATCCTGCACGCGCACGCCGCCCTCGCCGACCGCATCCCGGAACTGGCCGCCGCGCCCCCCGAGAAGCAGTCGGCGGTGCTGCGCGAGCGGCTCGGCGCGGTCGTTCCGGCCGTTCCGCTGGAGCCCCGCCCCGCGGCCACCGTACGGAGGGACGCGGAGTACCGCGCCACCCGCCTGACCCGCGCGTTCCTCGGCCTGACGGCCGTGATCGCCGTCGCGACCGCGTACACCACCGTCACCGCGCCCCGCCAGTACGAGCCCCCCGTCGCGCCCGGCGCGAGCGTCTCCGGGGTCCCGCCGCTCGCCGGCCCCCAGCGGCTCACCGACGAGACCCGGCAGCTGCGCGAAAGGCTGCGCGCGCATCCCGCCCACCGGCCCGAGCGGATCGCGCCCAGCCTCGAATAGCCGAAACGGGCGTGGCCCGCACCCCTCCGGGGGGACGCTGTTGGCGAATTGCGGGCCGCTCTAGCGTGACGTCGGTCCCCGAGACCTGGTTGGTCTCGGGGACCGACGTTTTTCGTGT